>NZ_FORD01000019.1 GCF_900113925.1 Nitrosomonas sp. Nm34 | reverse complement strand
CGTTTGGCGCGCTCGTACTGATACGCGTCCGGATAATTCTTGATGTCCTGCGCCAACATTTCCATGTTGATCTTGGTGGCAGGTTTGTTGCGGGTGGTCTTGGGATCGGGAGTTTTGATCCAACGCATCACGCTGGCGACCCCTACATCAAAACGCTTGGCCACTTGTACGATTGAGAGGTTCTCCTTCTCACGAACGGATAATACTTTACGGCGAAATGATATCGGATAGGTCATCTGTAAATTATAATCAATTTATAGGAGACATGCTATAGAAGATGAATTTAAGGCTGCTTACCATCTACGCTGCTTTTTGGCGGGTTCTATGCCCTAGTACCGCTATTGCCAAGGAAGAGCTCTCGATGCAAGAGATTCTCTCCGTTGCAAAGATGACCGGCGCATGCGGCATTTTGCAAGCACAGTCAGCCTTTCAGGTAAACACAAAACTTGAAGGTGGAGATAAATTCATTGAAAGATTTTGGAGTACTGAGGCTGCAAGGCTTGGAAAAACTCCCCACCAATACATAAAGGATTGCCAAGCCTCAATAACTGCGTATGAAAGTATGTGGAAACTTGCGAGCGAGAAAGAAAAATAAAATACTAAGGTTGGCTTCGATCATTCCGACATCAAAAACGAATTCTACGCCGTGCTCTACTTTGGCTGTATTGTCGTAGTACCAGGGCACGCACATCCAAGAAACTACGACAAGGACTATGGTGTATATGTCTCGCCAAGAAATGGTCGTGTCTATAGAACCAAGGCCGAGTGCCAGTCAGTAAAGTAGCCGTCATGATCAAAAAAGTAGTGGCTAACAAACGCTTAAGTAGCCTCTTAACTTCAACATTAGTTATTTCGTCCTGCTGCAACCCGCGTAAGGCGCAATAACCATCGGGCATTGCGCCGTATGTGCTTACCTTACCATCTGGTGCAATGCGTTACACTTATTGTACCCTACCAGCCAAATCAAACATGACTTTGTCGGCTCTTCTTGCCGTATTATTGGTACTGTCTACAGCTTGCCTTCAACGTCATGTCTGGTTTAGATGAGAATTTTTTTTAGATCATTCTTAACTGGTTAGGCTGTTTATTTTAAGTAATTTAAGTCTGAATTACTCATCAAGTAAAACCAACGGCATAATCTACACTATTTTTACCTCAATACGAATAAAATTAGCTCTCATGAAAAGCTTTTCATGCTGGAAGGTGCTCTCTTTAGCATCAATTTTGTCAGTAGGTACAAATTTTCTCGCCATAAGACTTCAGACGTAATGAAAATGGAAAAATAACACTATGGCCTAACCAGTTAATAATGATTCATAAGGTTTAGAATTTAAAGAATATATCGATGGTTTTTTTGTTTTGTTGTCTACACAGTGCTTTGGTCTGCTTCCATTTGTGTTCGGTAAGACAATGAGAATACTCTTTAAATCATTATTAACTGATTTTGCTATATATCCTCTTCACTATTGACGATTCAGTGCTAACAGTAATTAGAAGTGTCAAAACTGCAAAAATTTCTTAAAAATCTAGGCTATGTTAACTTCAGTTAAGGAAGAACGTCAGCAACTATTTGAACGCTATCACCAATGCACTCCTGCGGAACAGGCCGCAGTTAATTTATTGGCAGTTGCTTGGGGCGGGCTTAGCAAATCGCAGATTACCACGCCATTACGCAGAATTTTGAGTGCGGGTGAGGCAGCTAATATCAAGCTGGAGCATCTGCAGCACAGCGGTCTGCTCAAAATCGAGAAAACATCGTGGAATAATCAACGCCTAAGGTGCAATAAGCTTATCGTTGAACTGGTAACGCGCGGACTTGTCATAAGCGGCGCATTCGAACGCTATGTCGATCTGGTGCATCTTGCCGCACCTTTGCAAACAGCCTATCAGAAAACCGCCAAGGATGACATCCAGTTTCGTGACGATGACGAACTGATCCGGGAAGTACGCATCGGTATTTACCGGGCGGACGTACTTTACATTGAGCGCTTGTTCGGGATGCTGGAGCGGGTGCAGTATTCCTACTGGAACGGTCTGCCGCAACGCTGGCCTGAACCCGCGCCAATTTATGCAATGGTTTGTGACAACCCTTTCGAGCGGGAATGGTTTGTACACTTACCTGCAAAAATCAGAGAACCTGCCTTGCCATTGATTCTACTGCAGCAGGCTGCAGGCTGGGAGCAGGAGGCAGCGGCTTTCGATGTGTTGCGCGAAACATGCGAGAAATCAGCCGCGTCGGTGCCCGAAGACTGGCTACTATGCATGACCCTGATCTCGATTTTAAGAGGTGAGATGCAGGCCGCGCAGACTGCATTGTCCCGTTGCCCGGTCAGCTTCCGTGAGCGTGCCTATCATGGGTTGCTTTTGCTGCTGGAAGGAGATCATGACAATGCGCTGCAGTATTATCGGGAAGGTCTCAACCTGCTGCGCAAGGGACATGTCAAACGCAGGATTTTCTTTCCTGGGGTTACGGGATTTTTCTTCGTGTTGGGTTTGTTTCAGCGCAATCAAGCGGGCGACCTGGAAGAGGCTCAAAAACTTCTGGAGATGATTCCTGAAGATCATTCCTTTGGCTCAGTCTTCATGCTGATGAAGTCCGTTCCAGCGTTGGAACGGAATCAGTCCGGTGCGCTGGCACAATTGAACATGCGATTTGAGCAGATCTTACAGTATGGTCATATCAATCCCTGGGTTTTCTGGATCGGCTTGTGGCTGCTCCAGCAATACGAGCAGGCCACAAAATTATTCCCTTATCTATCGCAAGCGAAGGCTTACCAGAAACAAGCCACTCATTGCGGTTATGGCTGGCTTGCAGCGGAGCTGGCGGCACTGATCGCGCGCATTGAACCGAAGCAGACCGACATGAAAAGTGCGGCCGAGGCGTTCGAGCACGCCAAGGGTATCAGGCTGCTAGCCAATCGTAGTCAATACGTGGAACCTTGGGAGCGCGCCCTGAACGCCATCAAGAATACCGTAGTGCGTGCTACGGTAACAGGTAAGCGGGACGAAACAGCCGAATATCGTCTGGCCTGGTTGCTGTTGCGCGAGCACGCCTATCTTGGCTTCGCGCTGGAGGCACGGGAACAGAAACATAATGCCGGTGGCGGCTGGAGCAAGGGCAAGCCATTGTCGATGAAGAAGGTGGCTGAAATGGCAGAATCGACAGCTTATTTTTCCGAGCAGGATCGCCGCGTGGCCGCGCATATTGCTCCCGACCCGTACACAGGGGGATATGCCTTGTCCAGCCGTGGCTGGCTAGCGATGGTGGGTGCACCCAATGTGTCATGGAAGAATAGTGGCGTCGCCGTGGAGCTGGTTGCTGCTGAGCCGGAACTGCGGGTTAGAAAAAAGCCTAAGAGCGAGCAAGTCAAAATCGAATTCTGGCCGCTGTGCGATGAGGAAGAAAGTGTGGTGCTGGCCGAAGATGGCCTGACCCGTCTCAAGATTGTCGAACTTAAACCAAAGCACCATCGTCTCGCAGAAATCATCGGTAAAGGAATTGAAGCTCCGGTCTCCGCCCAGGAGCGCATTCTAGCCAGCCTGGGCTCAGTATCCGCCCTGGTGACCATCCATTCAGACATCGGTGGCGGAGAATTGGCTGCCGCCGAGACAGTCCCGGCTCATGCATGTCCCCACGTGCAACTGATTCCAGAAGGCGAGGGACTACGCGTCGCTATCCTGACCCGGCCCTTTGGCGAACAGGGTTCATATTGCACCCCTGGTTCCGGTGGTTCCAGCTTGATTGCGGAAATCGGTGGCAAGCGCCTGCAAACCCTGCGCGATCTCAAGCTGGAGCGAAAACTGGCGAATGAACTCATCGCGCTTTGCCCCAGTCTCGGCACTCAGGCGCAAGAGGTAACCGCTTTTCACTGGCTGTTGGGAGATACTGAAAGTAGCCTAGAGTTTTTGCTGGAACTGCGGGAAGCAGGCGCTAAGGCCCAGATCGAATGGCCACAAGGGGAAAAACTCAAAGTACTGGGTCAAGCTGGATTAAGTCAGTTCAGCATTAAGGTCAAGCAGCAACGTGACTGGTTCAGCGTTAGCGGCGAACTCAAGCTGGACGATGGTCAGGTACTGAACATGCAGCACTTGTTGGAATTGACGGAAAACGCCCAGGGCAAATTCATCCGCCTTGATGAAGGCCGCTTTTTGGCCCTGACCGAGGCATTCAAGAAGCGCTTGGACGATCTGCGTGCTTATTCGGAAAAACATGGCAAAGATCAGCGGCTCCATTCGTTGGCGTTACCGGTCATGGATGAAATCGCCGAAGAAGTAGGTGAGTTCCAAGGTGATGCCGCTTGGCGCGCGCAATTGAAGCGATTGCGCCAGGCAGAACAAATCCAACCGAAGCTCCCGTCCACTTTACAGGCGGAGTTGCGAGATTACCAACGCGACGGCTTCGAATGGCTGTTTCGGCTGGCCACTTGGGGCGTAGGAGCTTGCTTAGCCGATGACATGGGCTTAGGAAAGACCT
Source organism: Nitrosomonas sp. Nm34 (assembly GCF_900113925.1). Taxonomy (GTDB): domain Bacteria; phylum Pseudomonadota; class Gammaproteobacteria; order Burkholderiales; family Nitrosomonadaceae; genus Nitrosomonas. Next base: position 57,888 of record NZ_FORD01000019.1, on the reverse strand, counting down.
TGCAAGCCTTGACCATGATCTTGTGCCGCGCCAGCGAGGGGCCGACGCTGGTAGTTGCGCCGACTTCGGTTTGCATGAATTGGCAGAGCGAGGCGCAACGTTTTGCGCCGACTCTCAACATTCACATCCTGGGCGGCGGTGATCGGCAAAAGCTGATCGAGAGCTTACGTCCAATGGACCTGTTAATTTGCAGTTATGCTCTATTGCAGCAGGAATCGGTCGGTAAATGCCTAGCCGCACCTATCTGGCAAACCATCGTACTGGATGAAGCTCAACTCATCAAAAATCCGGCAACCAAGCGTTCCCAGCAAGCCATGGCTCTCCAGGGCCTGTTCAAGATCATCACCACTGGAACACCAATGGAAAACCATCTGGGCGAACTTTGGAATCTATTCCGATTCATCAATCCCGGCCTGCTCGGTTCTCTGGAAAGCTTCAACCGCCGCTTTGCGGGGCCTATCGAACGCAACCAGGATCGGGAAGCGCGCCAGCGGCTAAAACGCATGATTCAACCTTTTATCTTGCGGCGAACTAAGACACAAGTGCTGGATGAGCTGCCGCCACGCACCGAGATCGAGCTGCAAGTGGAACTGAGTGAGCAAGAAGCAGTATTTTACGAAGCCTTGCGCCGCAATCTGTTGAATGAGCTGAATGAAACTCAGGCAGCCGAGGAAGATAAACGCTTCAAAGTATTAGCAGCCATCACAAAGCTGCGTCGGGCTTGCTGCAATGTGCAGCTTGTTGCACCGGAGCTGGGCCTTTCAAGTAGCAAGCTGGCGTTGTTTGGCGAGGTTATGGATGAGCTTCTCGATAATCGCCATAAAGCCTTGGTGTTCAGCCAGTTCGTCGATCATCTCAACCTCATTCGCCGCTATCTGGACGAAAAAGGCATCGACTATCAATACCTGGACGGCCAAACCCAACCAGCGGAACGCAAGCAGCGGGTAGACGCCTTCCAGGCAGGACAGGGCGATGTCTTTCTCATCAGTCTTAAAGCCGGTGGCGTAGGACTCAATTTAACGGCTGCGGACTATGTCATCCACATGGATCCTTGGTGGAACCCGGCTGTCGAGGATCAAGCCTCCGACCGCGCCCACCGCATCGGTCAGCAACGCCCTGTCACCGTATACCGGCTGGTGACAAAAAACACCATCGAGCAGCAAATCGTGTCGCTGCACAAGCACAAGCGTGATCTTGCCGATAGCGTCCTGGAAGGTGGTGAAATCAGCGGCAAGATCAGCACGCAGGAATTGTTGAGCTTGATCCAACTTGGATAAGTTTGGTAGCTCAGGAGAAATGGCTGGAGTTCCTGCTTCTGAGTTTTCTCAAGAGGGACCAATCTGCCAGATACGTGTTTTCCGGAAGAACGATACTGTGAATCTAGGCCTGCTCCTGCGTCCACAGTGTGACAATTTTTATGAGTTATTTTTCGATTCGGTGGAATTAATACCATTTCCAAATCAAAAATGACACGAATGCAATTCACAAGCAGTATCAATAATACGGCAAGGTGAAGCCGACAAAGTCAGTTTTGATTTAGAAATAGAATAAAGCATCTGCAATTGTAAGACCGCTAAGAACAGACCATGGACAAATTTGGGTTGCATCACTCCACTATTAGTCGGATTGTTAAAAAAAGCATGAAAAAGTTAGATGTTATATAGCAAGACTTGGCCCCACTATTTGTTCACTCCACCTTGTTCCAAGGCTTCTTCACTAATATGGCTTCTGCTGACTTCCCTATGTGTCAGGATACCTTTCGCCTCAATTAAAACCTAGAAACTTGAAGGGTGAAGCGAGAGGGGAAGATGCAAAAGAGTTATTCGAAAGAATTTAAGGAATCAGTCATCAAGAAGATGATGCCACCCAATGCAGTATCTGTTCCACAATTGTGTCAGGAGACAGGCGTATCTGATGTTACGCTGTACAAATGGAGAAAAGAATACAGGAACAGGGGAATCGCAGTGCCGGGAGATAACAGTAAAGCAGATGACTGGACAGCAGAAGATAAGCTGGCGGTTGTAATAGAAGCAGCTGGTTTTAATAGCGCACAACTGAGTGAGTATTGCCGCAGTAGGGGACTATACCCAGAACAGGTTGATCAATGGAAAACGGCAGCACTGTCAGGGTATCAACGCCATGCCCAGGCTGAGAAAGAAAAGAATCGCTATCGTCAGGAAGAGCGGAAGCAGATAAAGCGTCTGGAAGCTGAACTCAGACGCAAGGAAAAGGCACTGGCAGAAACAGCCGCGCTGCTGGTGCTGCCAAAAAAGTGCGAAGCCATCTGGGGGGTGAGCGAGGAAGATTGATATCCGCGCAGGATCGTCAGATGGCCATAAAATTAATAACAGAGGCAGTAAATCAAGGTGTACGGCAACGATTGGCCTGTGAGGTTATCGGCATCAACAGCCGCACGCTACAATACTGGCATAGCATTGGCCTGACAGATCGTCGGCAAACAGTCAAGAAAACCCCCGCCAATAAACTCAGTGCCCAGGAAAGAAAGCATATTCTCGATGTTTGTAACAGTAAAGAATTCTGCAGCCAGACACCCAAACAGATTGTCCCTGCCTTAGCGGACAAAGCTATTTATCTGGCGTCAGAAAGCAGTTTCTATCGTATTTTACGTGATGCCGGTCAATTACATCACCGAGGTCGTACAGCCAATCCAGCCACGATAAAGAAGCCGACAGCTTATATTGCGGATGGGCCCAATCAAGTATGGTCATGGGATATTAGGATATTACTTATCTGGCCAGCACGCTTAAAGGCGTATTTTTTTACCTCTATCTGTTCATGGATATTTATAGCCGTAAAATTGTAGGCTGGGAAATCCATGAAAATGAATCATCGGAACAAGCTGCTGATGTCTTGCGAAAAACTCGGCTGACAGAGGTATTACCTGTAAAACATAAGGTGGTATTACAGCAAGACTAATGGCAGTCCGATGAAAGGAGCCACTATGCTGGCAACAATGCAGAAGCTGGGTGTTGTTCCATCATTCAGCCGCCCTTCGGTGAGTAACGATAATCCGTATTCAGAAGCATTGTTCAAAACTTTGAAATATGCACCGGCTTATCCATTCAAACTCTTTGAAAGTCTTGACGAGGCACGCCAATGGGTGTTGCATTTTGTTGACTGGTATAACAACTGTCATCGCCATAGCGGCATAAAATATGTGACGCCGGCACAGCGTCATCATGGTGATGATGTAACTATTCTTGAGCAGCGCAAACGCCTCTATGATGAAGCAAAAAAGAAACATCCGGAACGTTGGTCGGGAAAAACCAGAAACTGGTTGCACGAATCAACAGTCAGTCTTAATCCCGGTAATACGCAACCAGAAACTATGATGGAAAAAGTGGCCTAAATAATGTATTCAGGCGAAAAGTATGTTGACACCTACCGACTTCTCCCTAAACCTCGTTCGGTAGATCTCCCCGGATAAGGTGCTAAAACTTTCTGCCCGTGCCGCCAAGTTCTATCTCGTACGTCTTTCGGTAACGGTCGGATTTTGTGTTCCCTACACACTCATCGCCCGCACTCGGCCTCACTGCTTGTTCGTGTTCCTACGGTCGTGCTTTTGCTACGCGCTTCTTTCAGGATGACCTTGCGGTTTCCCCCTTGCATTTCACTACGGTTGTCGCTACTAACTCCGGTTATCTCCTCTCAGATAACAAGTTTTAGCCCATGCCGGGCACACTAGCCCCAATATTGCACGAAGGGAAGTGGCAATTCCCTTATAGTTCTTTATCATTCAGTTACCTATGCTGAATAAAGAAAGGAATTGCCAGTGACAAAGTGTACCCAGGAATCATTTAATTTTCCAGAGGTAAAAAAGCGTACTGTTGAAGTGAATTTCCAGGGTGGCGATATTACTTCAGATGGTGGCGTCATGTTATTGCGCCAGGTGGATAAACGCATTGGGTTGAGTAAAGCGGTTGCTCAAGTACTGGAAGACAACCGTCGGCAGGCAAGTTGCAGGCATGATAGTTTGACGCTATTGCGCCAACGGGTTTATGCGTTGGCATGTGGCTATGAAGACCTGAATGATCATCAGCAATTACGCCATGATTTGGCGATTCAATCAGCGGTTGAACGCGAAGAGGTATTAGCGAGCAGCTCTACCTTATGCCGCTGGGAGAACCGGGCGAATCGGCAAACGGCCTGGCATGTTCATCAAGTGATGATAGACCAGTTTGTGACTTCATTTAAATAAGCGCCTAAAGAACTGATGCTGGATTTTGATGCCACTGATGATGCGGTTCATGGCAAACAGGAAGGCCGCTTCTTTCATGGTTATTATGACCACTACTGCTTTTTGCCATTGTATGTGTTCTGCCAGGATCAACTGCTGGTAAGCTACCTGCGGCCAGGCAATATTGATGGGGCAAAACATGCCTGGGCCATTCTGTCATTGCTGGTAAAACGGTTCAGGCAGAGCTGGCCTGCAGTTCGTATCATTTTTCGAGGTGACAGTGGTTTCTGCCGCCGCAGAATGCTGGCATGGTGTGAGCGACATGAGGTGGGCTACCTCGTGGGTATCGCCCAGAACAAGCGACTGAATGAGATCACTGCGCAATGGCAGCAAGCGGCAGAGAAGCAATATGCCACATCAGGTGAGAAAGTACGCTGGTTTGACGAGTTTCAATATGCTGCAAAAAGCTGGCAGCGGACACGGCGCATCATCGTTAAAATCGAACATACTGAGAAAGGCAGTAATCCGCGTTATGTCGTCACCAATCTGACAGGCAAACCTCAGTCTCTCTATGATAAGCTCTATTGCGCACGCGGTGAAATGGAAAACCGCATCAAGGAACAACAGCTTGATTTATTTGCAGATCGCACCAGTTGCCACCGGTGGTGGTCAAATCAATTTCGTCTACTCCTGTCCTCCCTGGCTTACATCCTGCTGGAAACCATCCGGCGCCTTGCTCTGCAAGGCACTGAACTGGCTCAAGCCTATGTGAGCACATTGCGCCTTAAGCTGATCAAAATAGGTGCCGTTATGCTACGTAATACCCGCCGTATTCGCTTTTTACTGGCAAGTAGCTACCCTTATCAGAAACTATTCTTCCAAATGGCAGAAAGACTTACTTCTGGATAACTCATTTCCAGGATTATGAACTACCGTTTACCGCATAAAGTAGCTATGGGGTGGATGTGCTACGCCTCACAATAGAAAAAAATCTCTTTTCTGTCATAATTCCCCCAAAATACACAGAAAAACACATTCCATAGCAACAAATTCTGGATAGAAATCCGATTTATCCACTTGAAAAACGAATCTCCGGTAAATTCGCTCTTATTTTTGATGCTCGTGCAATATTCGGGCTAGGGTGCAATAAGTGCAACGCATTGCACCAGATGGTAAGGTAGCACATACGGCGCAATGCCCGATGGTTATTGCGCCTTACGCGGGTTGGTCAAATCAGATCGACTGGTCTGGCTTGGACTGCAAGGGAGCCCACCAGTCTCTCTCGTACCATCCTCTTGCACCATTTCGCAACAGAAACGAGCCAGGGGATATTCCGTCCGGTAAGATCATGTCAAGAAGCACGAAGATCACCCGCTCCAGCAGAATCGCTAAGTGCCACTCGGCAACCGCAACAACATCCAGCGATACGAAAGAGCTGCTCCCGTGTGCCAGTGCATGGCGGGCCTCTCTCAAGCCGCGCTTTTTGTTCGACCCTAGAACAGGCCAGAGGTCTGTGCAGTAATGATTCATCGCTGGGTACACGCGGAGGAATGCTTCGAACTTGTCTCGAACACTGGGCCGATTCACGACACCGATAAGCCCTCCCAGTCGCGCTGAGATTTCAGAAGCGTTCTCGCCACCTTCCACGACCACGGCTTCTTTCAGCTGTTCGAGATGCTGAATCACCGCGTGGGTTGTGACAGCAGGACTGTTTGGCGTTTGGTCACGCGTCCAAGCGGATTCGATCACCCTTTCCAGTGCGGAGAACATGAACAGAAAGCGATCTTTGGTTCTCGAGTTAGTATGGGGATTGACTGCCACTGAAAGGTGCCGCACCAGCGAGCGGGTTTTCGCATCGACTTTTCCATACGCGTGGGCCAAGCGCGTAGCGCACTCCACGAAGTCTTGAGGCCTAGCGACAAACTCGCCGCGATCCTCACGCGCGGACTGCGTCACATTCGGTTCAAGGAGATTGATCCAGGTGGAGATGGTCTGACCGTCGGTGTACATCCAGCCGTGCAGGATAACGGCTTGCCGAAACAGAACCGATAGAATCTCGAGCGAGTTCCTAAACTTCACAACCATTTGGTCGACGTCAATTGGATTGTTCGGTGGCAAACCTGCTACCGCACTAAAACCAGCAATCACCGTCGCACCTGGAATCTCTGCGTCTCGGTGGTAAATCGTTCCCCACTCCGCAACGAACCTCGTCGCGCCAAGGTCCGGTAGATCCAGCATGAAAAGATCCTCTGTGTGGGATCTGTCGCCGAAGGAAACACAGCTTGATTCCGATCGCAGGTAGGAAATGGGGCTAGATAGAAGCGAATCTCTCTCCTAGCGTTCATCGGAGGATGCCGGATTATCAGCCTTTCGACGTGGAGCAGCTCTATGGCTTCCAGTCCGAGGGTACTTTGCGAAGAAGTGGGGAAGCGGCGCCAATGAATTTCCTGCATACTGATCGTGAATGCACCCCTTTTTCCCAACAGCGTGCATGGATTAGCAGGTGGCTTTTTAGTGATGTGCTGGGCAGGCACTGCAACGTGGATCAGCGACTTTTGGCCACCTACGTTAGGCGGCTGGACTTCGCAATAGACAGGAAGCACAGCCCCGTCATCGCCTCTCAATTCGGCATCGAAATTGAACTTCATCATCCACATCCTCAGAACCAGTTTTGCAAACAAAAGGAGTCAGCTACAGAATCAAGAATTCTTGTTCTTGCGAACAACAGCCTCAATCGTCGTTGATTGCAATTAATAAAACTCTTCAATTTCTCGCTGGCTGTGTATCTATTTTATAAGCAACAATAATCACCCCGTGTTGCGGTTTTTGTATTACGCCGCAATTTCCGACAGAGGCTTTGCAATAAGCCGTTTGTACTGGTTTGATATATTTAAACCGCCTCTTTCTTTCCCAATTCTCTTCTGCTTATTTTTCTTGATTCGCAACCTATCCCCAATTCTGAGCAAGAAGTGTTGCCTTTTTTCATGAGGGCTATTCTGAACCCGTCGGCATTGTAACTACGATCCGTGAGTAGTCCTTTTGCTTTCGTCAAAGACGGCAACAGCATAGCCGGGTCCTTGCAACCGTTCATCTATCCTTCAGACAGCAGCAGATCATTTGGCTTGCCGTTGTCATCACACACGACATGAAATTTTGAGTTCAAGCAGTCTTTTGTACAGCCGATATAGTAGGGAGCACTCCCTTTTTTAGCAAGCTGGCTGCTGTGCAGTGCGCCTTGAGGTGCGTAGCGTTAATTATCAGCCGATCCGGTGCTTCAGCCTTATCCACCAGCTCTGCAAAGATATGGTTGAAGACAACCACCCAGCTCCAGCGCACAAAGCAGTTATACCACGTGTTGTACGGCCCGTACTCTTAGAGCTCATTCTCTCATTGCAGGCCATTCCTAATGACATAAATGGTCCCAATAATCACGCGCAGATCATCCCCACGTGCAGTGCCGCGGGGATAGTCAGAAATAAGGCCTTATGCTTTCTCACCTAAAGTGCATAAAAGAATTGCCGATAGCATTTATTAATTGAATAAATCATCAAAATACTTCAATTTGATTTTATAAATTCCAATGCGAGAGGGAGTAATCAATGGCCGGACTTAAGACGTTCAACGTCTCTAATTTTTCTTTTATCTACGCTCTTAACTAATAAAAGATTTTCAGCTTAGGAAATATTTATCGCAAAAAATAAAAAGCCAGCGTTTCTTTGAAAGTCGCTTTACGCATCAATTTCTACCAACCGAAAAACTGGAGCTTCACTTATGTCACAAGCTAATGCCTACGAACAATACATGCTACAACTCATCAATGCTGAACGGGCTAAGGTTGGCGCTCAACCGCTCGCTTTCGATGACAATCTAAATACAGCAGCAGAGCATCATAGTAGCTGGATGATTGATACAGACACATTTTCTCATACTGGCATGAATGGATCAGATCCAGGCGATCGCATGGAGGCAGCAAATTATGATTTTTCCGGCTCCTGGGCCTGGGGAGAAAATATTGCCTGGAGGAGCGCCCGCTCACCATCCGGTTTTGCAGACGAAGTAGAGCAAATGCACATTTCATTGATGAACTCACCAGGTCATAAAGCCAATATCTTAAATGACAATTTTCGTGAAATTGGGATTGGCCTGGAAGTCGGCCCATACAGTAGATTCGACGACGCTGCTTTTATTACCCAAGATTTTGCCAAAACATCAACCAATCCTTTTTTGGTGGGGGTCGCCTTCGATGATCTGGATGGTGATAAGTTCTATGATATCAATGAAGGATTAGGTAACCTCACCGTCACTGCCAAAAACAATACCACCGGCGCCATCACAACGACGCAGACAAGCCCCGCTGGTGGCTACCAATTGGAGCTTGCTGCCGGTAATTATACTGTCAGTTTTACTGGTAGTGAGATAACCGCAACGACCTATCAAGTTAGCATTAACAGCAAGAATGTGGAACAGGATCTGGTTGATCCAGTCTTGACTGGCGGCACTTCCACTCCTCAGCCTACGTTGGGTTCTCAACTCAATACAATCACTGGCACATCGAGTTCAGATGAACTGGAAGGAACATCTGGCGCTGATGCCATCTCAGGTTTGCGCGGTTCAGATCAACTTCATGGCCACGAGGGCAAAGATACCCTTGATGGCGGCAGCGGCAATGACATTCTATGGGGCGGAGCAGATGCTGACACCTTAACAGGTGGAACGGGCAGAGATATTTTTGTTTTTGATACGAAATTGGACGGTACTGTCGACAAAATTACGGACTTTATCCCAGGGAACGATATTATCTATTTGGAGAACAATGTTTTTACCAATCTGACCAGCGGAGACTTTCTCAACGCTAGAGCTTTCTACATCGGTACTCAAGCACACGATAGCACGGATCGAATTATTTATAACACACAAACTGGCGCTCTCAGCTATGACGCGGACGGTATTGGTGGTGCTAGCGCCCAGCAATTTGCCCAACTAACGGGTGGGCTTGCGCTGACTAATGAAGATTTTTATGTTGGCTGATTAAGTTGAACCTTTAAATAAAACTGTCGGAGGATACATACTTAAAGCGAAGCGGGTGCGATTTTGAATCAGATAGTTCAATACACGAGTGGAACTGCACCCGCTTTTTTGATGCTAAGATGAGATAACGCTGAGAGGCAGATGAAATCCAGCAGCAATTGTTTTTACTTATAATAAATACTGGTCAAAGAGCGAATGGTACACCCGCTAAATCTGGTCCAGATGGGTTTATTCATCTCATTGGCACTCATTCTTTGATCTCTGATCCCTGAGCTAAAAATTAACATGTGATACTCCTCCGTAAACAGACCGCAATCTAATAGAAACGAGATTGCGATCTGTGCTTTTCTAGAATAAGCTCAAACTCTGAATCATAGGCAGCTTGAGCTTGCCACGTAGCTTGTGAAACTCACGATTGCCAATTGGCCTCACTATTTCAACAAAATCAATCAGGCAGCGTCCCACCCTGCTTCAAGCTGGCCTCGATAAAATCATCCAAATCGCCATCCAGTACTGCTTGCGTATTGCCAATTTCAACGTTAGTCCGTAAATCCTTAATACGCGACTGATCCAGCACATAAGAACGAATCTGATGGCCCCATGCGATATCAGTTTTAGCGTCCTCAACAGCTTGCTTGGTCTCATTACGTTTGCGCAATTCCGCTTCATAGAGGCGTGATTTCAGCATGGCCATGGCATCGGCCCTATTCCGATGCTGAGAGCGACCACTTTGGCATTGCACTACGATATTGGTAGGAAGATGAGTGATCCGGACAGCCGAGTCGGTCTTATTGATGTGCTGGCCACCTGCCCCCGATGCTCGAAAAGTATCGACACGTAAATCTGCCGGATTGATGTCAATCTCGATACTATCATCGACTTCCGGATAGACGAATACACTGGCGAAAGAGGTATGGCGGCGGTTGCCTGAATCAAACGGCGATTTACGCACCAGGCGATGTACCCCTGTTTCGGTTCGTAAATAGCCATAGGCATAATCACCCGTTACCTTGAGCGTAGCACTTTTAATCCCTGCAACGTCACCCACAGACTCTTCAAGCACCTCTACCCCAAAGCCGCTGCGCTCACAATAGCGCAAATACATTCTTTCCAGCATGGCTGCCCAATCTTGGGCCTCTGTGCCCCCTGAACCAGATTGAATATCGACAAAACAATTGCTGGGATCCATAGGATTTGAGAACATACGGCGGAACTCCATATCCGCTACTTCCTTCTCAAGTTGTGCTACATCCAATAAGATGCTTTGCAAGGTTGCTTCGTCATTTTCTTCTTTCGCAATTTGCAGTAATTCATCGGCATCCTGTAATTGCCTGTTGATCGCCTCAAGTGTCAATACCACACCTTCCAGTGTCTTCTTCTCGCGCCCTAGCTCCTGAGCGCGCTGCGCATCGCTCCAGACTGCGGGATCTTCTGCCTGCCGCGTGACTTCAGTCAGACGTAACCTCTTATTATCGAAGTCAAAGATACCTCCGCAATGCTTTTTCTCGATCATTGAGACCCGTAAGTTGGTGAATCAGGCTATTAAGTTGTTCTGCTTCCATACGTTTACAATCCGAAATAAATAATCAAAGGAATATTGTAGCGTTTATTCGGTTAAATTGCCTGATTACGGTGAGCTCAGTTCCTGACGGGATTAAGCAGACTAGAATGATACTATTAATTTTTACTCTAGTATCTGGCGTAAATACTATTAATGTAGCCTCTATTAATTAACCTTCTACGGCTATCAATAATTTAGCTCTAACATATTTGGCCAAAGCAGAAGCGATTGCTATGATATTAAACTTAGTATTTCTCATTGTTATTATTAGTTGGAAAAGTGTGTGAAATCTGAAACAAAGCTAATCTAAATACGTTCAATCTGAGCTAAATGTTCTCTTGCTGGAATTAAAAGACCATTGAGCACCCTTAAAAATTTCATAAAGGTGGATGATGACGAGAATAGAATCAAGATTTACTCTATTTAAAACAGAAATAATTCCGGTTTATAAACTTTATGCAATCAAATTGATAGAATTGCGAACGACTATCAATTTACCGCTTGCAAGTATTACCGGGGTATTGATATTGCTGTTCGCCTTTTTATCCAGTGGCTGTTCTATTTTTACCAAACCTTCTACCTCATCCTTATCTCGAAGCAAGCAAAATGCACCGTACAATAAACCCTACAAAGTAGGAGGCAAGACATATTATCCAATATCCTCAGCAGTAGGCTATCGTGAGAAAGGGATTGCTTCATGGTATGGCAAGGAATCGGGTAATCGAACTGCAATGGGTACACGTTTTAATCCACAAGGCTTAACTGCTGCACATAGAACTCTTCCCCTGCCCACCAAAGTAAGAGTTACCAATCTCCGTAATGGACGTGCTGTAGATGTCATTGTTAATGATCGCGGCCCTTTCAAAAGAAACAGACTAATTGATCTATCACATGGTGCAGCTAAAAAGATTGGTCTACATGGTCTTACCGAAGTAAGGGTAGAATACCTCGAAAATATGGCCAGCAATCCATAATAGTCCACTGTCACGGATCCATCGTTCGGAATAGCTATCGCTATAATATTGATATTTTGTATGTGATTCCATTTTCAAATCAAACATGACGTGCAGGCGAGCCACCAACAGCATCAATCATAGGGCAAGGTAAAGCCAACAAAATCAGGTTTAATTTAGAAATGGAATGACTAAGACTAAATAAAATTTTCATCTAAATGAGAGACATAAAAGGTATTATTCCGTTTACAGGTACTATTCCCTTTAGGATATACACTACTATTTTCTACTAAGTATTCCCGGAAAGATTTAAATCGAGGTTATTAAGGAGGACTCTTGGAGCGCGGATTCTATACAATAATGGTGGCACAATTTTTTTCGTCATTAGCTGATAATGCATTATTGGTGGTAGCGATCGCGCTATTGACTGACTTACAAGCCCCTACCTTTCTTACCCCCATGCTCAAATTTGTATTTGTGCTGTTCTATGTCGTGCTGGCACCCTTTGTAGGTGCATTTGCTGACTCCATGGCGAAGGGTCGAGTCATGTTTATCAGCAACTCGATTAAAATCGTGGGCTGTACCCTTCTGTTCTTTGCGATAGACCAATATGTTGCGCTCAGTGCCTATGCCATAGTGGGGCTGGGTGCAGCAGCTTATTCTCCTGCAAAGTACGGCATATTGACTGAATTGCTGCCCCCGGAAAAATTGGTCATTGCCAATGGCTGGATTGAAGGATTAACTGTAGCTTCTATCGTACTTGGCACAGTGTTTGGCGGGCTTCTCATTACCCCAGCCATTTCGACTGCTTTACTATCGCTTGATTTTCCTTTTATGGATACAGGTATCGATACCCACATAGAAGTAGCGCTTCTGCTTGTTGCAGTGTGTTATACGATTGCAGCCACTTTTAATTTATACATACCCAATACAGGAGTCGATCATCGCATACTCAAAAAGAATCCTTCATTCCTGATTCACGAATTTGCACACTGTGTCAAATTGTTATGGACCGACAAGCTTGGGCAGATCTCGCTCGCTGTCACAACTTTGTTTTGGGGGGCAGGCGCGACTTTGCAGTTTATTGTTTTGAAATGGGCTGATATTGCACTGGGCTTTCCACTCAATCAAGCCGCGCAATTGCAAGGCGTAGTGGCAGTCGGCATTGCTCTCGGAGCGGTTTTAGCAGCTAAATTAGTTTCTTTGCGGGATTCAGTAAAAGTCATTCCACTCGGTATTGCCATGGGTATCGTCGTGATGACGATGATTACTGTGCGAGACTTATGGATTGCGGTGGTGTTACTTGTCTTGATCGGTGGTCTAGCAGGTTTTTTTGTGGTACCAATGAATGCCCTGCTACAGCATCGCGGATATATTTTGATGGGCGCCGGTCATTCCATCGCAGTCCAGAATTTCAATGAGAATTCCAGTATTCTGGTGATGATATTGCTGTATGCGCTGCTCATCCTACTGGATGTGCATATTTACGTTGTGATTGCGCTATTTGGTTTATTGGTGGCTATCGCTATGCTTCTCATCCGTAAATGGCACCTGTTCAATCAAAGCAAAGAGGACTCACTTCATCTAATTGGCATGCATAAAGTCCATTAATGATGATCGCACTATTCCATTTCCTCATCAGAAATAAGGTGAAGACGAGCTACAAACAGTATAAAAACTAATATAGCAAGGAGAAGCTGGCAATGCCAGGCTTGATTTGGCAATGGAATCAGTGGCTTCCTGAGAAAATCATTGCGCCAATAATGATTGCATAGTTGCTTTGGCGAAGCATAAATCTTCCCACGCCTTGGCTTTGTCCGAGAGCGAACGTAACAGATAAGCTGGATGATAAGTAACAATCAAAGGGATATCTGCATAGGAGTGTAGCATGCCACGCAGATTGCCAATATTTTCATTAGAATGCAATAAATTCTGGGCTGCCACCTTTCCCAACGCAACAATAAGTTTAGGTTTAATCAGAACGATTTGTCGTTCCAGATAGGGCCGACACTGTTCAGCCTCGTCAGGTTCAGGGGCTCTGTTATTAGGTGGTCGACATTTTACGATATTGGTAATATAAACTCCCTCGCCACGCCGTAATTGAATAGACCTCAACATATTGTCAAGCAATTTACCTGCTTGACCAACGAATGGCTCGCCTGTTTTATCCTCTCGCGCACCGGGTCCTTCTCCGATAAACAGCCAATTAGCCTGTTCGCCCCCCACCCCGAACACCGTTTGTGTTCTTGACTCACATAACCGACATGCTATGCAGCCAGCAACGGTAGCTTTGAGCTGCGCCCAATCCATCCTTGAAATTTGCGCTTCTCGATCATTAATTACTGCTTTTGCAGCATTGACTTTTGAGACAGACTGATCACTCGCCAAAGTCGAGGGCGCTGATTTTTCCAAAGCGCTGTCTGCCCTGCGATGCCAAATAGGGGTTAAACCAAGCTCGTGCAGTGTCTCCTTGCGTCGTCGACTCATAACTCCAGCCTCATCACCAGTGCATCTTCACGCCCACACATAGCAGGATAATATCCTTTACGTATCGCGATTTGTTTAAAACCTAGTCGTCGGTACAAATTGGCCGCAGCAATATTAGACTCACGCACATCCAACAAGACTGCTATAGCCCGCTGTTGTCTGGCAAGATCAATGAAATACTGTAGCATCTTGCAACCCAAGCCTTGATGCTGCCATTGAGCGGAAATGCCAATTGTTAGAATATGGGCCTCATCGGGACCTCTCATCATAATAGCATAGCCTATCAGCAAATCGTTGAGTTCTATCACGCGGCAGTGGTAGCCTGCTCTGATCGAATCAGCAAAATTCATTTCTGACCAGGGGAAAAGAAATATTTCACGTTCGATGAGAATGACGCGACGCACATCTTCCAAGCGCATTTCCCTGATCTGATAGGTTTGCTGCAAGGAATGGCTCATCGCTCATTTTCCTTCAAAGCCACCTTATTTCGTATATAAACAGGAGCAGCCTCTTCGGCAGCGATGCCCAACCCTTTCAACAATTTTGGCGCAGCGAGTCGCGCAATTTCCTGGGCATGGGGATAACATCCCGGCTCAATCCGATACAAACTATTGCTGTAAAGATGGCTTAGCAATTCATGATACTGATCGAAACCACTACCACACCCAACCCAGCAGCGCCCGCCCGGTAGCTGAGGTATATGCTGTGGCAAACAGAGAATAGGTGCTTGTATAATTGACCAGCCATCAACTGTTTGAGTATAAGCAGCATAATAAATTTCACCCATACGTGCATCCAGCGCTGCCATAACGTGGCTTGCCCCAATTCTTTGGGCCATAGCTTCCAACGTGCTAATCCCGATAACAGGCAGGTCTGTCGCAAAGGCCAATCCCTGCACTATGCCACATGCTATGCGCAAACCCGTAAATGATCCTGGACCGGCACCGAAAGCAAAGCCATCCAATTGTGTCAAAGCCAGCCCGGATTCGGCCAACATTGCTTGCAACATCGGCAGCAGTAACTCAGTATGCGTTTGCCCTGCCAATACTTCTTTGCACAGCACGTTACCATCCAGCCAGAGTGCGAGTGAGCAATATTCAGTAGAAGTATCGAGCGCTAGGATTTTCATTAGGTACTCAAAGATTCTTTATGAAGCATAATGTGATAACGGGATTCAGATTTCTTCCAGAGGCCAGCGATTAAGTGACAAATAAACCATGCCCTGATCAGTCTGTTTGGATTGCACTAATGCCCATTGATTGACGTGCCAGTCAACCGAAGCCGTCAAATCTGGCAAATTTCCGCATAACGCTTTTCTTACCAAAGTAATGTGTGGAATATAGCGGCGTTTTTCCAGCGAAAAACCCGCCTGAGACAATCTATTCTGTAAATCGTTTACTAATGCAGAAAGCTTAGCAGGACATTGGCTTGGACCAATATGGACAATGCGATTATGTTGCCAGTACTGAATTTCATCCATAGTCAAATGGAAACTTGATTGTTTGACTTGATTCGCTACTTGGCGCAGTGTTTCAAGTTGCTGACCAGTTACATTTCCAACAAATACTAAGGTAAGATGGATCAAAGGAAGATTGATGGCCCTCCCCCTACAAAGGCTGGCGAGCTGGCTGGCTAGCTTGCTCAGTCTTTCTTGAGCAGCGGCATCAGGCCAGACTGCAAAAAAAACTTTTATAGTCTCTTCGGGAGAAATATTAGTTTTAATCACAAATATCGTCAGTTTTTGTGATTAAACAAATGGCTTCGGCCACAATCCCCTCACCCCGACCTACAAAGCCAAGCTTCTCCGCAGTTTTTGCCTTGATATTAATGTCGCTGCTAGACATATTCAAATCTTGGGCAATGTTAGTTACCATCGCCAAGATATAGGGGGCCATTTTAGGTGCCTGAGCAATAATAGTGGCATCGATATTGATGACCCTGTAGCGCTTGCTGATCAGCAACCGATGCACCTCACGTAATAGCACGCGGCTGTCAATATCTTTGTAACGCGCATCCTTGTCGGAAAAATGCTGACCGATATCCCCTAATGCAGCTGCACCGATTAATGCATCACACAGCGCATGCAGCAGAACATCTGCGTCAGAATGCCCCATTAGTCCTTTCTCGTAAGGAATCGCTACCCCACCAATGATCAGATCGCGACCTTCTACCAGTGGATGCACATCAAAACCCTGACCAACTCTTATATTCTTCACTTTGTTTCCCTTTTTTGTAAGACAAGTTCGGCTAAGGCCAAATCTTGAGGATAAGTCACCTTGAAGTTATAAGCATCGCTCTGCACTAATCTGGGGCGAAGACCTGAAGCTTCGATCGCGCTGGCATCATCCGTTATAGCGGCACTATCCACTTTACTCAGTGCATCCATTAACAGGCCCAGGCGAAACATCTGCGGGGTTTGCGCCTGCCATAAGCTATTTCTGGATTCTGTCCCCATCACACATTGATTTGAATCGGCACGCTTTAAGGTATCTGCAACCGGAATCGCCAATAAGCCGCCAATCTCATCCAGTGCAAGTGCATCAATGAGTTGGTCAAGTTGAAAGATAGTCAGGCAAGGGCGGGCTGCATCATGTACAAGAATCCAATCATCCTTACCGATAGATCCGTCTGTTTGCATTGCCTTCAATCCATTCAATACACTATCAGCGCGCGTTGCCCCTCCGCAATATTTCACGGTCAATTTATCAGCAAAGGATGACCAATCGTAACGGCTCCATTCATGATCATCCGGGGCGAGAACAACAAATACTCTAAAAATATGCGAGGAAAGGCACAAGGTGTGTAGAGCATGATAAATCATTGGTTTCCCAGCCAATGATAAATACTGTTTTGGTAATTCATTATTCATGCGCGAGCCGGTGCCTGCAGCAGGAATTAGTGCGATAAATCTAGGCATGCTTGTTTTTTTCAACTGGTTTAATGGGAATAAGGTTAGACGATATTTAGGCTCCGTTTTTTCAGCTCAAAAATCAACCTTACTTTAATGCTGCGGATAGTTCATGGTATCTTATTATTTATTAAAGTATCTGTTCGTCATTATCTCATATCCTTTCTTATCTGACGTCTTTCAACACGCCATAATCCAGGCAGAGGAGCCTTGCGCATCAATAAAAGACGCACAATTTAAGACTGGAATGGCCTGAATTGCAAGAATTTCTGTTAACGCTTTATTCTGATAATAAAAGATGCTCCAGCGTTCTTGCCCGGCTCAATAGATAAGGCACCATCATATGCCTGAGCAATATCTCGCACAATAGCCAAGCCAATACCGTGACCTGGCATCGCTTGATCAGCCCTGACCCCACGTTCAGTGAGTCTGCCTATTTCTTCCTGCTTGACACCAGGACCATCGTCTTCTACTTTAAGCACGATATCATCGTGCACACACTGGGCCGATATGATGACTGTCCGCCGACACCATTTGAAAGCGTTATCAATTAAATTGCCAAGCAATTCCATCAAATCACCCTCATCCACCCTCAAACAAAACTCAGACCCAATTTCAATGACAATCTGCGGACATTTGTCGTAATGGGCACGATTGACTGTATTCACAATTTTCTCAACGACTGGACGTAATGCAATCAGCCTTGTTCCAGGCGAACTGCCAGCTGTCGCCGCACGACGTAATTGATATTGAATGATACTATCCATCCGGTTGATCTGTTCATCGAGAACAGTTTTCATATTCTCGGAAAGCTTTTCAGTTCTGATTGTACCCTGCAGGATAGTCAGCGGTGTTTTAAGACTGTGCGCTAGATCAGCTAGCGCATTGCGGTAACGCTGCTGATGTTTTCGTTCGTGTTGGATGAGCGAATTGATATTGTCGGTAAGGCGTTTTAATTCGACTGGATAGAGCCCTTGCACGCTTTCCTGCACGCCTGATTCAACGGCATTTAACTCAGATGAGACCTGTCGCATCGGTCGAAGCCCCCAATGCAATACCAGCATCTGCATAATCAATAATAAAAATCCCATCACTCCCAACCAACCCCACAAGTCTGTACGATAGCTGTCTATTTGCGCCTCAAGCGATGCACTCTCTATGATCACATGAAAAGTAAAGGGATAGTCACCTCCATCTGTTTCCCAGGCTACAGCAAAACTGTAGATAAAGTGAGGCTCATCATTAAGCATAATCTGCTCGAATTTTTTCTCACCTTCTAATAGAGGGGCTCGTGACGGTATGGGAATACTTAAAGTAGAAAACGATTTCCAGACAAGAGTATTGGTTTGATCGGTAATAAAGGCATAAACACCTGAATTGAGCTGCTCAAATTCAATCAGAGCTGGCAGTTCTTCTGGCATGGATAGACTACCCTTCTGGTCAACTTCAACCTCTCCCATCAGCAGAAAAAGCTTGCCAAGCATGCGGTCCTGTAGCGCCCTCTGGCCGCTATCATAAAAGGCACGATCCAGCGTCAACGCAGTACCTACAATAAAGATAAAAAGTACTAATGAGGCACTGAATAAAATCCGCTGATTGAGTGATCTCATAATGATGAGGATTTGATCGCAAAACGATAACCGCGTCCACGTAATGTTTCTATTGGGTTAAGTTTTCCATCAGGATCAAGTTTACGGCGCAAGCGTCCAATCATAACCTCCAACACATTACTATCATGATTATCATTGTGGGAATAAAGATAGTCAGTAAGTGTTTGTTTGGAAATGACCTCACCTTGATGGCGCATTAAATGCTCCAGCAAGCGATATTCAAAAGTAGTCAGATCAACCACGTCATTACCTAACTTGACCGTTTGTTCGGCTGTATCCAGTGTGACAGGCCCATACTTCAATGTTGTACTCGGAATGGCAGTTGCACGGCGTAGAAGCGCCTTGAGTCTGGCCTGCAACTCTTCCATTTGAAATGGCTTGGCAAGATAATCATCCGCCCCCATCTCCAAACCTTTAACCTTATCTTGCCAGCTATTACGCGCGGTAAGAATAAGTATGGGCAGTAAGCTGCCTCGCTTGCGTAAAGCAGCAATCACTTCAAGGCCAGATAAACCAGGTAAACCAATATCAACAATGGCTGCATCTAATGGATATTCACTTGCAATATACAAACCTTCCTCGCCGTTATCACAAGTATCGACCATATATCCATCTGCCTCTAGTTGCTGACTAATTTGCTTTTGCAGCTTGATTTCATCTTCAATAAGCAAGATTCGCATGATGTCAATCGAGTAGCTTAAATAATCAAATACTGTGTTAAACCTAAAAATCTGCAAACGTGATCATAGCTAGCTTTGATCATAGCTAGCTTATTTCACTCAATCACTCAGATAGGCAGAATTACATGGGAATTTTTCTATTCTAATGAGTAGCAATAACGGCGCCGCTATTAGCGTTTATAGTCACGATGCGTACAGTTCCTCTGTTACTTAAAATCTTGACACGATAACTATCAGGCACACGTTGAACAGATAGAAGACGCCCTGGAATATGCTGCTGTGCAATAGTAACGGCTTGCTGTTGGGAAATTTCCATGTGCTGATTGCTCGGTTGATAATAAAGAGAATCTTTCTGCGCAAGCGTAGCGGTAGGCATGATAAATAAAAAAAAAATAGCAATCACCAAGCAATATCGATAGGTCATCATTCTTCAATAGCTATAAGCCAGCCGGTAGCAGAATAATATTTTCTGCTACCGGCCATGATGTTTAATAGCCTAACATAAAACGGGCATTTCCCGTGTTACTGCCAAAGAAAAAGTTTCTCGGGGCGACACCGTAATAACCACCGTAAGCAGGCGGATAAGCGGGAGGATAGTAGGACTGGTTGTAATAAATATTTCGTGTATTGTAATGATTATGGTGATGGTGGCGATGATGATCATGATGATGATGGCGATAATGATCATGGTGGTGTCCTCTTCCAGCTTCAACCACCATGGGAATCACTAAAACAATACTTAGCAACATTCCAGATAATAATTTATCACTAAGTCTATTTTAGTTCTCGTTTTCATGTTACACCTCCTTAATTGTTTTTTTATTGATCAGAATTTCTTCTGTTGGTGATTACTTTATCGCGGGGATCATGAATACAAACTGAACAATTTATAAAGAGAAATAGGATGACAAATGCTGATACCTTAATTTGGCTTAAGTAATTGACATCAATCTTTACAAAGATGAAAAAATTCCCACTTGCTCTTTGAGGTTCATGCTTGTAATCTTTTGAGCGAAAAGCTTGAAATAGTCATTTAAATAAGATGTAATCAAGCAATGATGCAGAAATGTGCTGCATTAGCAGCTTCATCCAATAACCAGATCAGGCGGAGGGAGAAAATTGAGTAACTATCGCTTTATTGTGCGCAAGGCCGCAGTGCTGGGAGCAGGAGTCATGGGAGCGCAGATTGCAGCGCATTTGGTAAACGCTAATATTGAAACACTTTTATTTGAGCTGCCTACTGAATATGGTGATCCTAGTGCGCTTGCCACAAAAGCAATCGAAAAACT
Organism: Nitrosomonas sp. Nm34; assembly: GCF_900113925.1. GTDB lineage: Bacteria > Pseudomonadota > Gammaproteobacteria > Burkholderiales > Nitrosomonadaceae > Nitrosomonas. The sequence continues at coordinate 37,174 of NZ_FORD01000019.1, read as the reverse complement.
GAAAAAACTTGAGCCTGCTCCACTATCAGTAGCTTCCAAAGCAGCTTCTATTCAGCCGGCTAATTATGATCAGCACCTGGGATTGCTCACGGACTGTGATCTTGTTATTGAAGCGATCGCTGAACGTATGGATTGGAAAACCGATCTGTATACCAAGATTGCGCCTCATCTTGGTCCGCATACCATTTTTGCCAGCAATACATCCGGTCTATCGATCAATCAATTGGCGCAGGCTTTTCCTGAAGAATTACGTCATCACTTTTGTGGTATCCACTTTTTTAACCCCCCGCGTTATATGCATTTGGTCGAGATGATTCCTTGCAAGGAGAGCGATGCCGGAATACTTGATGATCTGGAAGCATTTTTAGTGACTTATCTGGGTAAGGGCGTCATTCGTGCGAAAGATACCCCTAACTTTATCGCTAACCGTGTAGGTGTATTTTCCATGTTGGCGATTATGCATCATGCAAAAGAATTTGGCTTAGGCTTTGATCTAGTTGACAAGTTGACGGGACCCCTCATTGGTCGCCCCAAGAGTGCTACTTTCCGTACTGCAGATATCGTAGGCCTGGATATTCTCGCCTATGTCATCAATACTATGCATAAAGCACTGAGCGATGATCCTTGGCATCGCTATTACGTCATCCCCAACTGGCTACAAACCTTGATCGATCAAGGCGCACTCGGCCAGAAATCAGGCAAAGGAGTTTATCGGAAAGTTAATAAAGAAATTCAGGTGCTTGATCTAGCTACCAATACTTATCATCTTTCCGAAAGCACATTAGATAGCGAGGTAGAATCGCTACTCAAGCAAAAGAATCCAGTTGAAAAATTTGCAGCTTTGCAACTCAGCGAGCATCCACAAGCTCAATTTTTGTGGGCAATCCATCGGGATCTGTTCCATTACTGCGCTTTTCATTTATCATCCATCGCAGATAATGCGCGCGATCTGGATCTCGCGATCCGCTGGGGGTTCGGTTGGAATCAGGGGCCATTTGAAATCTGGCAGACTGCCGGCTGGAACCAGATTACTGCCTGGATCAATGAAGATATTGCCGCTGGCAAAAGCATGAGCAACATTCCTCTTCCTGCCTGGGTACAAGAGGTAGGGCAACATGCGGCGCCAGAGGTCCATACCGCGCAAGGTTCCTACGCACCGGCACACCATGCGATGCAACCGCGATCTACATTGCCGGTATATCGCAGACAAGCATTTCCTGATCACTTGGCGGGTGAAGAAAGGGTATATGGTGAAACCATCTTTGAAACAGATGCAATACGAATGTGGCATACTGGAGATGAAATAGCGATTGTCAGCTTCAAGAGCAAGATGCATACGATCGATATCGAAGTACTCAATGGATTGCAGCGGGCAATTGAGGAAGCAGAGCGTCACTGGCGTGCACTCGTGATTTGGCAAACCGAACCTCCTTTCTCGGCAGGTGCTAATCTGCAAAAAGCGACAGAGAAGCCCAAACGTGAGGAACCTCCCTCCGCTTTTGATCAATTCGTGAAGAAAGTTAAGAAAACAGCTCAATCGACCATTCTGCAAGCTGCGCGAAGTCTGGATCTAGCAGATGCATTGATGGCTGGCAAACTCGCAGAAGTAGAAACGCTGATCACGCGCTTCCAGCAGCTATCCCAGCATCTGCGGTACTGCATGATTCCAACGGTGGCGGCTGTCGATGGACTTGCTTTAGGAGGGGGCTGTGAATTTGTGATGCATTGCGATCGAACTGTTGCCACCTTGGAAAGCTATATCGGTTTGGTTGAGGCAGGGGTGGGCTTGCTACCTGCCGGCGGGGGGTGCAAAGAGCTGGCATTGAGAGCAGCACGAAATGCAATAGATGATGATCCTTTTCCCCAACTAAAACAGTACTTCCAGACAGTTGCAATGGCACAACTTGGAAAAAGTGCCGAGGAAGCAAAAAAACTGGGTTATTTACTCCCGGCTGATCCGATCATCATGAATCGTTTTGAGCTTCTTTACGTAGCAAAAACCCAAGCACTTGCACTGGCAGAGTCAGGTTATCGCCCGCCTTTGATGCCACGCGGGATTCCAGTAGTGGGATCTACCGGGATTGCGACACTCAAAGGAACATTAGTCAATATGCTAGAGGGGCACTTTATTTCTGAGCACGATTACCTGATCGCCAGCAAAATTGCTTATGTCATGTGTGGAGGCGATTTGACGCCGGGCAGTCTGGTAGATGAAGAGTGGTTTCTCAAGCTGGAGAGAAAAGCATTCATTGAATTGCTGGCAACAGAGAAAACTCAAGCACGCATCGCGCACACCTTGAAAACAGGAAAACCACTTAGAAATTAGCCATCGTGATGAGATCCTTATTTAAAGATTGATGGAGAAAACCATGACCAAACAAACTCAGGATGCTTATATCGTCGCTGCTGTACGTACACCTGTTGGTAAAGCCCCACGCGGCATGTTTAAAAATGTTCGCCCCGATGACATGCTTGTTCATGTTCTCCAAGCAGTATTGAAACAATGTGAAGGACTTGATCCGGCTGCAATCGAAGATGTCATCGTCGGTTGCGCTATGCCGGAGGCAGAACAAGGAATCAATGTAGCACGTGTAGCATTGTTGCTGGCTGGGCTGCCCAATAGCGTGTCAGGCATGACAGTCAACCGCTTTTGTGCGTCCGGACTGCAGACAGTGGCATTGGCTGCAAACCGTATTCGCCTGGGGGAAGCAGATGTGATGATTGCGGGTGGTACTGAAAGCATGAGCATGATACCAATGATGGGCAATAAGGTTGCCCTGAATCCCGCTATGTTCCTGCACGATGAAAATGTAGCCATTGCCTATGGAATGGGCATCACTGGCGAGAAAGTAGCACAGCGATGGAAAATCTCTCGTGAGCAACAGGATGAGTTTGCGCTGACGAGCCACACACGAGCCTTAAAAGCCATCGAAACGGGCGAATTCAACCAGGAGATTGTCCCCTACCCGATCAAAGAAAAAAGACCGGATTTAACTTCACATGAAGTCGTAACTGTAGAATCTGTGAAAGACACTGATGAAGGACCTCGTGCCGATACCAGTTTAGAAGTGCTTGCGAAATTGAAACCGGTCTTTGCAGTCAACGGCTCGGTCACGGCAGGAAACAGTTCACAGATGTCTGATGGTGCAGGTGCGGTAGTACTCATGAGTGCTGCCGCATTACAACGCTTCAATTTAAAACCCATCGGAAGGTTTATTGGATACACAGTTGCAGGCGTTCCGCCTGAGATAATGGGAATTGGCCCAATCAAGGCGATTCCTAAGGTACTGAAACAAGTGGGTATGAAACTGGACGATCTTGATTGGATTGAGCTGAATGAAGCATTTGCTGCACAAAGTCTCGCTGTTATCGATGAGTTAGGGCTGGATCGCGCTAAAGTGAATCCTTTGGGAGGGGCTATCGCACTGGGTCATCCACTTGGTGCAACAGGCGCAATCCGTGTCGCGACACTGCTGCACGGCTTACGTCGGCACCATCTGAAATATGGCATGGTTACGATGTGCGTAGGTAGTGGAATGGGAGCAGCTGGGGTATTTGAAGCATTGTACTAGCCTGTGATGAGGTTATCGTTTCTTTGAGGCATTCCATTTCCAAATTAAACACGACACTCAAGCGAGCCGCAGACAGTATAAATAATCTGGCAAGGTGAAGCTGATAATGTCAGGTTTGGTTTAAAAATGGAATAAAGAATCGAGAGTAAATTTATTTTTTAATACGAGAACGTATTCATTTTTTGTAATTTTGCTTTTTTTTGAACGAATTCCACTTTATGGAAATATCCTCCCACAGCTTCCGCGACTCGTCTAAATTCAACAGCAGGAATATCTTGAGGAACTATAAATACCTGACTAGCACCTGATCTAAAATAAACCAGAACTCTCATAATATCTCTCCCTGTAGCTCGTTTTTGTTTAATTCAATATTTCTCTTTGAGGAGAAATCCCCGAGTTTTCTCCTCATGGCCAAGATAAATGATGGCTTTTACCGCATTAGCCAGGATTGAGTGAGCAACACGTTCAGGCACTACCTAAAAAGAATCTGATGACCTCAGGCATGGCGGTTAGTAGTTTACTCCAGTAGTTTACCCCATGATATCTCACAATAATTCTTTATCTCAAGACCGACCTAAGTTTCCTGTTTGTTTTATTAGAGAATCGACAACTGAACATGAAATAAAATCAATCATAGCCATAGGGCAATTTTACTCATCAGGTGAATAATTTTTTTCGCTATAATTTCGCTACAATAATCTGCTTACTTATCAATTCAATGATACACTGAGAGGTGAGATTGCTTGCTTTGCAAGTTGAGCTGTTAAGCTAGCACATTTCTGATTAGCCATACTATAATCAATAGATGTAAAAGATGTTCTCCTTGAGCGAATTCAACCTTGCCTTATCTCTATCAACCGTTCTTTACTCATAATATATCCTCATCTGGCCATCTTTTTGGCTTATAAAAACAGTGATAACTCGCAATCCAACTCAAATTGTTAAATATGAATGATGAAAGATTAAATTAAAATCGGCAGAGATTAAATACGTACAAACACGTAAGGATTAACCCTTATATGACATACTTTTTAGCTGAGATCAGACTTGAGAAACCAGCATTAGTATATGTTTGATTTCATTAGTCTATTTAAGGCTTTATCCAAAAGAGGGAACATTTATGGTATTTGTGAATCTTAAGGCGATAATAATATTAATATTGGCACCCGTCCTATGCAAGTCGGGAAAATAGCTCAAAAAATATTGATAAATAACAATTTATAATCAGATAGACGTACTCATCATAATGTCTTTTCAGTCATTATTTTATTAACTATAAAGAGTAGCCATTGCCCGTCATTAGGTCTGTTCGCACATTAAAATCAACTAAAAGATGAGTACTATCGTGATTAACTATTTACTCTGAATAAAATATCCCTTACATCATAATTTATATTTATTACAATGATTTCTTTACATCTTTCAAAAATTGAAAGCTATTGAAAACTTGGATTTAATGAAGAGTAACCAATAAACGCGTAATTCCATTTCTAAATTAAACCTGACTTTGTCGACTTCACCTTGCCGTATCATTGATACTGTCTGCAGCTCATCTTTGCGCCATTTGATTTAGAAATGGAATAATAGTCAAATTAACTACCGGGAAATAGGCTGGTAAAATATACAATTTTCCAGCTAGGCGCGAAAACAAAATTCATTATTCGGTATCAGGCTAACCGGCACAACAAAAAAAGCCCAAATTTTAGAGTAACGATTAAATACAAATTCCTAATCATCCCTATCTTTCTTTACACTTTATGGCTCAATATGTTTTAACCATGAATCGTTTAAGCAAGGTTGTTCCACCTAAGCGCACGATTCTTAAAGATGTTTCACTCAGTTTCTTTCCTGGTGCGAAAATAGGATTACTGGGCCTAAATGGCTCAGGTAAATCCACGTTATTAAAAATTATGGCTGGGGCAGACAAGGATTTTGAAGGTGAAATTACGCCAATGCCTCATCTCAAGATTGGGCATTTACCTCAAGAACCCCAACTTAATCCGGAACAGACTGTACGTGAAGCTGTTCAGGAAGGATTAGGTGATATATTCAGCGCTCAACAGAAATTAGAAGAAATTTATGCGGCTTATGCTGAACCAGATGCAGATTTTGATGCACTGGCTGCAGAGCAGACGCGGCTGGAAGCCATCATTGCAACAAGTGGGGGTGATACTGCCCAACAAATGGAAGTAGCCGCTGATGCGTTGCGTCTGCCTGAATGGGACGCTGTCATAAACACTCTTTCTGGTGGCGAGAAACGACGTGTAGCACTGTGCAGGCTGCTGTTATCGAAACCGGACATGTTATTGCTCGATGAACCTACCAACCACCTTGATGCTGAATCTGTGGAGTGGTTGGAACAATTCCTGGTGCGTTTTCCTGGTACGGTAGTCGCTGTAACGCACGATCGCTATTTTTTGGATAATGCCGCGGAATGGATACTGGAACTCGATCGTGGCCAGGGTATTCCCTGGAAAGGCAATTATTCAAGCTGGTTAGAGCAGAAAGAGATCCGCCTCAAACAGGAGGAATCTTCTGAATCTGCCCGGCAGAAAGCGCTCAAAAAGGAACTGGACTGGGTACGACAAAATCCTAAGGGACGGCAGGCGAAATCTAAAGCGCGGATTGCCCGTTTTGAAGAACTCAACTCCCAGGAATATCAAAAGCGCAACGAAACACAGGAAATCTTTATTCCGGTGTCCGACAGGCTAGGTAATGAAGTCATTGAATTCAATAATGTTTCCAAAGCATTTGGCGATCGGTTGCTGATTGATAATTTGAGCTTCAAAATACCCCCTGGCGCGATTGTCGGTATCATTGGCCCCAATGGCGCGGGTAAATCAACATTATTTCGCATGATTATCGGTCGTGAGCAACCTGATACGGGCGAAATCAATCTCGGCAACACGGTCAAAATCGCTTATGTTGATCAGTCGCGTGATATCCTCGATAGCAATAAGACTGTCTTTGAAGCCGTATCAGATGGGAACGATATCCTCACGGTCGGCAAATATGAAACGCCATCTCGTGCTTATATTGGCCGCTTCAATTTCAAAGGACCTGATCAGCAGAAAATGGTCGGACAGCTTTCAGGAGGGGAACGGGGACGTTTACACTTAGCCAAGACACTGATTTCTGGCGGCAACGTTCTGCTGCTTGATGAGCCATCGAATGATCTCGATGTAGAGACATTGCGCGCATTGGAAGATGCATTGCTGGAATTTGCAGGCTGCGTGCTGGTTATTTCGCACGATCGCTGGTTTCTGGATCGTATTGCGACGCATATTCTGGCGTTTGAAGGCAATTCTCAAGTTACCTTCTATGCCGGTAATTATCAGGAGTATGAAGCCGATAAACGCCAACGATTGGGTGAAGAAGGCGCAAAACCGAAACGGATCAGATATAAACCAATTACGCGCTAACAAAGCCTGAAATAGGTGCCCTTACTGGCTCTGGTTATCAAGTTATGTCCTCTGCACTCAAAATCTGGACGTTACTCACCGGAAGCATACGCTATGAGAAAACTATTTCAACGCGTAATCGTGGTCAGGGGCAATGGATTGAAGCACCTATTCTGGCTTATCTGATTGAGACATCCAATGGACGCATCCTATATGACGCAGGGTGCGACTACCGTAAATTGACCAACCCTGCTCTTCGCACCCGTTATTTTACTTCCCTGCCCTCTTCTATAGACACGCCTAGAATGCAAGCAGACCAGCGTGTTCCACGCTATCTTGAACGATTAGGTTTAACGTCTTCCGATATTGATTTAGTATTTATCAGCCATTTGCATTTCGATCATGTTGGTGGTTTGTGTGATCTGCCTGGATGTGAGGTTCACATCCATCGGGATGAGTTGACAGCAGCCAAGAGTGGATTAGATAGCGGAGTATTCGCAGATGAGCTGGTTAAATCGGATCAGTGGTATGTGCAAACAAGTGAATACGAAGTTGCGCCAGGAGTACAGGCTATTACTACGCCTGGTCATACTGCAGGGCACATGTCACTGCTCATCCAATTGCCCAAAGGCCGCCCCGTCATTCTTTGTGGTGATGCAGCCGATCTGAATGAGAATTTATCCGATGAGATTGCACCTGGCTGCTGCTGGCAGGATAACGTAGAGCAGGCACTGGCCAGTATCCGCAAACTTAAATCACTTGCTCTCATCGAGAACGCGCAGCTCTGGCCCAACCATGACCTTGCTTTTTTTAAAACCTTGCCTGAGTTTCCGCTATGGCGCGACTAATAAGTCTGCCCCCTCTCATCACCCGTTTGTCCGCTACTACTTTATAATTTTGCTCATGCTCAAATTGCTTTATTATTTCATTTCTAAATCAAAAATGATGCGAAGGCAAGCCGCAGACAGTATCAATGATACGGCAAGGAAAAGCCGACAAAGTCAGTTTTGATGTAAAAATGCAATAAATTGTTATCTTTAATTACCCTGCTATTTTTATAACTTTACTCAGGTGATCTTCACCTTTAGCAATCAATAAATGAATATGCGTAATAAAATCCCACGTGTTGGTTTCGTTTCGCTTGGTTGCCCCAAGGCAACTGTTGATTCCGAGCGCATCCTGACGCGTCTGCGGACAGAAGGCTATCTTATTTCACCCAACTATGAAGACTCAGATTTAGTCGTGGTCAATACTTGTGGCTTTATCGACAGTGCCATTGCTGAATCGCTCGACGCAATTGGTGAAGCGCTCACCGAAAACGGTAAAGTCATTGTCACTGGTTGCCTTGGCGCGAAAGGGGATGTGGTGAAGCAAGCCCATCCCAATGTACTGTCTGTTACAGGCCCGCAGGCAACTGATGAAGTCATGGAGGCCATTCATGCATATTTACCGAAATGGCACGATCCTTATGTTGATCTAGTACCCCCACAGGGGATAAGGCTGACACCTAAACATTATGCCTATGTAAAAATTTCCGAGGGCTGCAACCACCGCTGTACCTTTTGCATTATTCCCAGTATGCGTGGCAATCTGGTCAGCCGTCCAGTAGGCGATATCATGCAGGAAGCACAAAGCCTGGTGGATGCTGGTGTCAAGGAATTATTGGTTATTTCACAGGATACTAGCGCCTATGGGGTTGATCTGAAATACCGCAGTGGTTTCTGGAAAGGTAACTTTGTTAAATCGCGGATCACTGAACTTGCCCAAACTATGGGTGAATTGGGTGTATGGATACGCCTGCATTATGTCTATCCCTATCCTCATGTCGACGAGCTCATTCCGCTAATGACAGAGGGCAAGATCGTTCCCTACCTGGATATCCCCTTTCAACATGCAAATGCGCGTATTCTAAAGCTTATGAAACGCCCTGCGGATAGTGAGGATGTGCTTAGCCGTATTCAACAATGGCGCACGATCTGCCCTGATATCACGCTGCGCAGTACATTTATTGTGGGTTTCCCGGGGGAGACAGAACAAGAATTTGAAGAACTACTGGATTTTCTTAAGACAGCTCAACTGGATCGCGTCGGTGCGTTCATGTATTCTCCAGTTGACGGTGCAGTCGCTAATAGTTTGCCCAATCCTATTCCACCCGAATTACAGCAGGAACGTTTAGCACGTTTGATGGCGTTACAGGAAAAAATCAGCGCACAACGGCTTGCACAGAAAGTAGGCAAAACTATCCAAGTGCTGATTGATGAGGCTGATAAGCAAGGTGCGGTTGCCCGCAGCCATGCGGATGCACCGGAAATCGATGGGCTGGTTTATATAGAGAATGGCCAGTCATTAAAACAGGGGGACGTCGTAACCGTACACGTCACACATTCTGACGAACATGATCTTTGGGCGGAGATTATTTGATAGATCAGCATTAGCTGTTATTTTTGTTTAAGGAGGACAATTTGGAACTTATCCTATGGCGCCATGCGGAAGCAGAAGAGGGATTCCCTGATGCCGCACGCAAACTGACTGAGAAAGGAGTGCAGCAGGCTCGCAATATAGCTCAATGGCTTAAACCAAGATTACCCAAGAACACGCGCATTCTGGTCAGTCCCGCAAAACGAACTCAGCAAACGGCTTTGGCACTGAGCAATAATTTTGAAACAACGCCGGAAGTAGGAACCAGTACTACTGCTGATAGAGTACTCGCCGCGGCTAGCTGGCCTTACGAGGAAGGTACCATCCTGATAGTTGGCCATCAACCTACCTTGGGCAATGTTGCAGCTTCATTGATCTGCCCTGACCGTACCGGCTTTAGCATCAAAAAAGGAGCCATCTGGTGGTTTAGCTATAAACAAAATGCCGATACTGAAAATACTATCTTGCGTGCTGTTATCTCGCCCGATATAGTGCAAACATAACCATGCATTCTCTCGCTGGAATTAAGCCATGGCACACTTGATTCTTTTCAACAAGCCATACAGAGTAATTTGTCAATTTACACCCCAAGCTGGATATCAATCATTAAAAGATTTTATTCCGATACCTGATCTTTACCCAGCTGGACGACTAGATGCCGATAGTGAAGGATTAGTCATACTCACTGATGCTGGAGTATTACAGCATAAAATCAGTGATCCAAGATTCAAGCAAGCAAAGAAATATTGGGTACAAGTAGAGGGTATACCCGATCAATCAGATCTCCAACCATTACGCGAAGGAATAATATTAAAATGTTATAGAACTCGACCTGCAAAAGTACGTCTAATACAACAGCCATCTCATATTTGGTCACGAAATCCACCCATACGCTTTCGCAGAAATATTCCTACTTCCTGGTTAGAATTTATCCTTACCGAAGGCAAAAACAGGCAGGTACGTCATATGACAGCAGCGATCGGATTCCCTACCTTACGTTTAATTCGAACAACAATTGGTAAGTACACATTAGCAAACCTTCCTCCAGGTAAGTGGAAAATTATTAAATAATTTTATACTACGATATCTATTAAAAAATTTATAAAAAATTGCATAACTTCTGTAATAAATGATCACGAAATATCTTGACTAACCTTATACATCTCTTTAGATTTCATTATTGAACCATAGTCTGTTTTTCACGGAGGAATAAAAGTATTATTATGGACATAGACATCGTTTCAGCATTATCAGGACTAATAGATTTGCCGTGGTGGGGCTATATCGTGGTTACGCTAGTAATCACCCATATCACGATTGCAAGCATCACCATTTATCTTCATCGACATTCAGCTCACAGAGCGCTAGATTTACATCCTATCCCTAGCCATTTCTTTCGTTTCTGGCTATGGTTGACTACCGGTATGGTTACCAAAGAATGGACCGCTATTCATCGCAAGCACCACGCAAAATGTGAAACTTTAGATGATCCACACAGTCCCCAAATTTTTGGAATTAAAAAAGTATTGACCGAAGGGGCAGAGCTTTATCGGTTAGAAGGAAAAAACAAAGAAACCTTAGAAAGGTATGGGCACGGTACACCAGATGACTGGATAGAACGCAATGTTTATAGCAGATTTAGCGCAAGTGGCGTTGGATTAATGCTAATTATCAATTTCATTCTATTTGGCCCTATCGGTCTTACTATTTGGGCAATACAGATGATGTGGACACCTGTATTTGCTGCAGGAGTCATCAATGGCATTGGCCACTATTGGGGATATCGTAATTTCCAGGCAGAAGATGCCAGCCGTAATGTAGCTCCTTGGGGCATTCTGATTGGGGGAGAAGAATTACACAATAACCATCATGCCTACCCTACTTCAGCTAAACTATCCAATAAATGGTTTGAATTTGATATTGGCTGGCTATATATACGTATCCTGGAAATGATGGGATTAGCAACCGTCAAGAAAATTGCACCCAAGCTTAACATCAACAAAACTAAAACCCAGTGCGATTTCGATACCCTGCAAGCTGTAATCGCTCATCGTTATGAGGTACTGGCGAAATATACCCAATCTCTCCAAGCATTGTTTAAGAAGGAAGTAGAGCATTTACGAGAAGTCGCTTCCCATCATGGAATAGATGGGAACACACTTAAACGTTGGATATTGGCAGATGCGAAAACCTTGCAAGAAGAGGAACGTATTAAACTGAATCTGGTTTTAAGTAAAACCAAAAATCTTGATAAAGTTTATACCATGCGTGAAGAACTGGTAGCCATATGGCAACGCTCGACCGCTTCGAAAGATGAATTAGTTAAACAACTCGAAGATTGGTGTCATCGTGCGGAAGAAAGTGGAATTGAAGTCCTGGAAAAATTTTCACGTCGATTACGTTGCTATGCATAAATAAGCTATAACACCACGCTATAACTTCCGGGCAAAGGCTATAAGATTAACGCTTACCTTTTGCCCGATAATTCTTATAACTCAGTGGCAACCTCAGCATTTATTTATTATTTAGATCAAAATAACATCATACTGCTCTTGTGTATAAGACGCTTCCACCTGCAAACTAATAGGTTTCTCAATAAAGTCAGCAAGTTGTGCCAAACTTTGCGACTCCTCATCCAGAAATAAATCGATCACTTGCTGCGAAGCAAGGATACGAAATTCATTCGCTTCAAATTGTCGTGACTCACGTAACAGTTCACGCAAGATTTCATAACAGATCGTTTGTGCTGTCCGGATTTGCCCTCGTCCTTGGCAAATTGGACATGGTTCACATAAAATATGAGCAAGACTTTCACGCGTACGCTTCCTTGTCATCTCTACCAAACCTAAGGCAGAGAAACCATTGACCGTCATACGTGTCCTGTCCTTCATCAAAGCTTTGTTGAGTTCTGTCAATACTGCCTTTTTATGCTCTTCATCCTCCATATCGATAAAATCGATGATGATGATGCCTCCTAAATTTCGCAAACGGAGTTGCCTCGCTATAACTTGGGCTGCTTCCAGATTGGTTTTAAATATGGTGTCATTAAAATTACGCACACCAATGAAGCCACCCGTATTGACATCCATGGTAGTTAGCGCTTCGGTCTGATCAATAATGACATAGCCACCTGATTTGAGATCCACCCGCCGAGCAAGTGATCGTTCAATTTCATCTTCGACCCCATATAAATCGAAGAGGGGACGCTCTCCGGTATAATGATCGATTCTGCTTGCAACATTGCTTATATAGTTTTGAGCAAAAATGATCAGTTTCAAGTAAGTTTCGCAGGAATCTACCAGAATGCGGTAAGTATCATCATTAACAAAATCGCGCAACATGCGATGACTTAGATCTAAATCCTGATAAAGTAGCGCAGGAGCGCTAACTGTTAATGCTTTATTTTGAATATCATGCCAAAGCTTATGCAGGTACTCTATATCTGCATGCAGATCCGATTCGCTTGCCGCTTCAGCCATCGTTCGTATGATGTAGCCTCCCTTGGCATCAACTGGAAGAATATGTTGCAGTTTCTCACGTAATAATTCACGCTCGACATTATCTTCTATACGCTGAGAAACACCAATATGGGATTCTTGTGGTAAATAAACAAGCATTCGCCCAGCAATACTGATTTGGGTAGAAAGTCTTGCTCCCTTTGTACCAATGGCATCTTTAATCACTTGTACGAGAATATTGTTCCCCTCGTGCAGCAATCGCTCAATGGGTTTATCCCCTGTAGCGTTTGAACTTAATTCCTTGATATCTCCTATGTGGAGAAATGCTGCTCGTTCCATGCCAATGTCGATAAAAGCTGATTGCATACCTGGCAGGACACGGCTAACCCGGCCACTATAAATATTACCAACAATTCCCCGGCTGCTCGCTCGCTCTATATGTAACTCCTGTACAACCCCTTGCTCTATAACAGCAACACGTGTTTCCTGTGGGGTAACATTGACAAGAATTTCATTGCTCATTTAGAAGGATAGCACAATTTATTTTTCTAGCTCTCAGGGGAACACTTTTATTCCGGACTCTTCCAGTAATTGAGCTGTTTCAAACAATGGTAGTCCCATAACCCCACTATAGCTACCAAAAATCTCAACAATAAAGGCTGCTGCCATACCTTGAATTGCATAACCCCCTGCTTTATCAAAAGCCTCGCCGCCCGCAATACAGGCTTGAATTTCTCGTTTACCAATCTCACGAAAACGTACTGTAGTAATTGACAAACGATGCTTGATCGTCCCCTGCAAATTCAGAGCAATCGCAGTCAAGACCTGATGCGTTCTGCCTGAAAGTGCAGTCAACATCTCCTCAGCATGAGTAGCATCCTTCGGTTTTCCGAAAATACACCCATCCAATGCAACAATCGTATCAGCCGCCAAGACAGGAAATAATGGCAACTTGCGCTGTATCAAACGTATTCTCCCTGCTTCCGCCTTGGCATGGGTAATACGATAAACATAATCAGTTGGAGATTCATCCAGAAGGGGGGTTTCATCAATATCAACAGCTCGAGATACTGTTTCTCGCATGAGCAACACACTATGTCTTACCCCAATTTGTTTCAGCAGTTCCCTTCTACGGGGGCTGCGCGAAGCTAGATAGATATAATGTCCAGCAAACGTCATGATGTTTAAAATTTATAGAGTAAGTGTTTTTTAAATTTATTCTTTAATTTCTTTTTACACAGTAGACTCATTACAACTTTTATAAACCCTCTACCGCAGGCTACATACGATGATAAGGATGCTGTCTGATAATTGATAAAGCTCGATAAAGTTGCTCTGCCAATAATACACGAACTAGACCATGAGGAAATGTAAGTCTGGAAAGTGCCAGCATTTCATTAGCCATACTCTTGATATCACGATGCAATCCATCTGCACCTCCAATAATAAATACAACATCTCTACCATTTCTCATCCAATCAATCAGCGTCTCAGCTAACTGAATGGTAGTAAACTGTTTACCTCGCTCATCCATGACAACAATGTAACAAGCCGATGGTATGGCTGCCTGAATACGTTCGCTCTCAGCAAGTAACAACTGTTCATTTTGCTTACTGCCCCGTTTATCTGGTTTAATTTCGATCAGATGAATGGGTATTTCCCTTGGCATGCGCTGGGTATATTCCATAAAACCAGCCAGTACCCAATCGGGCATTTTATTTCCTACAGCCAAGATATAGAGTTTCATTAATTATCGCGTTCCTAAATCAATCCTGACTTTGTCGGCTTCATCTTGCCGTATTATTTTTACTGTCTGCGGCTCTTGCCTTCGTGTCATTGTTGATTTGGAAATGGAGTGAAATACGCTTGCTCTTTCCATATTACCTCAAAGCATTTTTTTCTTGACTGCATTGGATTCTGCCCATAATGATTCCAAATCGTAGTATTCACGGATAGTAGGCTGCATGATATGCACTACGATATCGCCTAAATCTACCAATAACCATTCTCCAGCTTGCTCGCCTTCGATGCTATAGACTTTACCTCCCGCAGCTTTCACTCTTTCCTGCACATGATGAGCTAACGCTTTGGTCTGGCGTGTTGAAGTTCCGCTAACAATGATCATATAGTCAAATAATGAGGTAATTCTTCCTGCTTCCAATACAAGAATATCTTGTGCTTTCAAATCTTCTAGTGCAGCAATGACTATATTTAGTAGCTCATCTGTTTTCATTTTCCCTCGTGTAAACATGGTGTGTGCCGATGTAATTCAGTACATTATCGGGAAGCAGATAACGTGCACTTTTTTCTGCTGCGATATAGGCTCGGATGGTGGTCGAAGAAATGTCCAATAATGTGGTCACTGCTGTAAAAACAAATCCAGATGATACACGCTTCAAGGCGTTGACATCATCTGTCCAGCGATCTGAGCATGCCTCCTGTAACTTTGGTGGTAAGCACGCGTGATGCTCAAAAGAAATATGACCTGGACGATTGACAATAACCAGATGACTTAATTCAAATAACTCACGCCAAAGATACCAATTTGGCAGTTTCAGAAATGCGTCTACTCCTATAATAAAACAAAATGCCACCTTTTTTCCTTTGAATTCCTCTCTTAATTCACGCAGCGATTCTACACTATAGCTTTCTCCAGAACGCCTGAGCTCTCGATCATCCAGAAAGAATTTTTTGTTATCATGAATAGCTTCATAAAGCATGATTTTACGGTGATGCTGCGAAGCAATAGGCTCATTGCGCAAGCGTGGATGCCCTGCAGGAACAAAACGAATTTCATCCAGTTGTAAAATTTCAATAAGCTCTTCTGCCACCCTTAAATGTCCAAAATGAACTGGATCAAATGTCCCTCCATAAATCCCAATCAGGGAAAATGTTTCATCAGACATTACTTAAGAAGAAATTCAGAGGAGGAGAGGTTAAGAAAAATGTGCTCTAGCTGAATAATGCTATCTCAGAAACTCTAAAATAAAGCAAGGCGCATATCCGCCAATATATTCGCTAAATGCGAAGTAAAACGTGCAGCCGATGCCCCATCGATGACCCTGTGATCATAAGATAGCGACAGAGGAAGAATCAAACGAGGAACGAACTCACCATTACGATAAATTGGCTTCAAGTTCGCCCTTGACACTCCCAGGATGGCAACTTCAGGGGCATTGATAATAGGCGTAAAGGCCGTGCCACCTATCCCGCCAAGACTAGAAATGGTAAAACTAGCCCCTTGCATGTCAGTCGGTTTTAATTTCCCTTCTCGCGCAACTGAAGAAAGTTTACCTAACTCATCAGCTATCGCAATTACACCTTTCTGATCAGCATCTCGAATAACAGGCACGACAAGACCATTGGGTGTATCTACCGCAAATCCTAAATGATAATAGCGTTTGAGTACCAGAGAGGATTCTTCATTATGCCTATCCAATGAGGAGTTAAATTCTGGGTATTTTTTTAATGCTGCAGTCACAGCTTTCATGAGAAAAGCAAGTATGGTTAATTTGATCCCATTCTCTTGCTGTTTTTCATTATATTCTTTTCTAAGCGATTCTAGATCAGTAATATCCGCCTCGTCGAACTGGGTTACGTGTGGAATCATGACCCAATTACGGTGTAGATTAGCAGCTGAGATTTGCTTAATGCGAGTTAACGGCTTCAATTCAATTGGTCCAAATTTCGCAAAATCGACCTGAGGCCAGGGTAATAAATCCAGTCCACCACCCAAACCTGATGTTGGTGATTTCATTAACTCTCGTTTGACAAAAGCCTGGATATCTTCCTTAAGTATGCGCTGTTTGGGACCGCTGCCAACTATCTTGCTTAAATCCACACCCAATTCCCTGGCAAAACGTCTAACTGATGGGCCAGCATGGGGCTTAGCCGCTGATGTAAGAGTGGACTGCCCCCCTTCCGTATACTGTGCAGGCAACTGTAATGGCTTGCTTGAGTAGATTTCTTGACCTGGAGCAGGCATTTCTACTGCGGTTTCAGGCTTAGTGCTCACAGTCTTGCGATCCGTTGCTGTTTCTTCAGAAATGGCTCCAGCTGAAATCGTTTTATTCTCTTCTTCAGAAATAGCTTCAGTAGCAGCCGCCTTATTTTCTTCTTCGGCCGAAACTTCCATGACAAGGATTTCTGAACCTTCAGATACCTTATCACCTACTTTGACAGTAATTTCCTTGACAGTACCGGAATAAGGGGAAGGAACTTCAATAGTGGCCTTATCTGATTCCAACGTGATAAGCGAATCCTCTGCCTTGAGTTTATCGCCAACATTGACAAGAACTTCTACGACCGGCACATCCTTAAAGTCGCCAATATCTGGAATCCTTACCTTTTTGATCTCACTCACGCCCTATCCTCAATCTACATTTAATCTATCAATGAGCAACAAAAGACCACCATGCTGTAGGCAATCAATATACCCGCCGTTTATTGCGTAACGGGATCTGGTTTATCCGGATTGATGCCGAACGCCTTGATTGCCTGAGCAACCTGTTCTGCTGGGACCTTACCTTCTTCTGACAGAACATTCAATGCTGCAACGGTAATGTAATAGCGATCCACTTCAAAAAAATGTCTGAGTTTCTCACGTGTGTCAGAACGCCCAAATCCATCTGTACCCAGCACACAATAGCGACCTGGTATAAATGCTCGTATCTGATCCGCATAAATCTTCATGTAATCAGTGGCAGCCACCACAGGCCCTTCACGATCTTTCAGGCAACTTTCTACATAGGACACTCTAGCAGATTCATTCGGGTGCAGCATATTCCAACGCGCAATACTCAACGCCTCACGTCGTAATTCAGTAAAGCTGGTGACACTCCAGATATCTGCAATCACTCCATAGTCCTTTTGTAAAATGTCTGCTGCCGCAATCACTTCGCGTAATATCGTCCCTGAACCAAGCAACTGGATACGTGCACCTTTATTATTCTTATCACCTTCACGCAGCAAATAAATTCCTTTCAATATTCCTTGCTCAACTCCTTTAGGAAGATCAGGCTGAGCGTAATTTTCATTCATCACAGTAATATAATAGAACACATCTTCCTGCTCTTGATACATACGCCGTAAGCCATCCTGGACGATCACCGCCAGTTCATAGCCATAAGTAGGATCATAGGATATGCAGTTGGGAATAGTAGAAGCAGCAAGGTGACTATGGCCGTCTTCATGTTGCAGACCTTCACCGTTCAATGTGGTTCGCCCAGCTGTTCCACCTAGCAGAAAACCACGACAGCGCATATCACCTGCAGCCCAAATAAGATCCCCCACACGCTGAAAGCCAAACATGGAATAAAAAATATAAAAAGGAATCATCTGCACATGATGGGTGCTGTAGGCTGTGGCTGCTGCAATCCAGGAAGACATAGCGCCAGCCTCATTGATGCCTTCCTGGAGAATCTGGCCATTCTTATCCTCTTTGTAAAACATAAGCTGATCAGCATCCTCGGGGATATAGAGCTGCCCTACTGATGACCAGATACCGAGTTGGCGGAACATTCCTTCCATACCAAACGTCCGTGACTCATCCGCGACAATAGGAACAATATGTTTACGGATATTTTTATCCTTGGTCAGAATATTAAGAATACGCACAAATGCCATCGTAGTAGAAGATTCTCTTCCTTCACCTCCCCCTTTCAATAGGGTCTCGAATGCTGACAAAGAGGGTATTTGCAAGGCTTCTGCCTTCCGTTGACGATGATGTAAAAACCCACCCAAGGCTTTACGTCGATCTTGCATATAAGTAAATTCCGGCGAATCCTTATCAAACTTAAGGTAGGGAATCTCATCGATCTTGTCATCCGGGACGGGCAAACCAAATCGATCACGAAATGCCTTGAGTGAGGTTGTGCCCATTTTCTTCTGCTGATGAGT
The DNA here is from genome assembly GCF_900113925.1 of Nitrosomonas sp. Nm34. Lineage (GTDB taxonomy): Bacteria > Pseudomonadota > Gammaproteobacteria > Burkholderiales > Nitrosomonadaceae > Nitrosomonas. The sequence goes on along the minus strand of NZ_FORD01000019.1, from coordinate 18,427 downwards.
GATGTTCTGTGCCTCGCCTGACTCACCCATTCCATACCCCTTGACAGTCTTGGCAAGGATCACGGTAGGCTGACCTTTATGTTTGACTGCAGCAGCATAGGCAGCATAAACCTTGTGCGGATCATGTCCGCCCCGATTTAGTCGCCAAATATCATCGTCTGACATATTAGCAACCATTTCGAGTAACTCAGGATATTTACCAAAAAAATGTTTTCTGACATAAGCCCCATCTCGGGCTTTGAAAGTCTGATACTCGCCGTCCACACATTCCATCATGCGTTGCTGGAGAAGCCCTTTGGTATCTTTTGCCAGAAGAGGATCCCAGTAAGAACCCCAAATGACTTTGATCACATTCCAGCCCGCCCCTCTAAACGTTGCTTCCAATTCCTGTATGATTTTGCCATTGCCCCTGACAGGGCCATCCAGGCGCTGAAGATTACAGTTCACTACAAAGATCAAGTTATCAAGCTTTTCGCGTGAAGCAAGTGAAATGGCGCCTAGCGACTCAGGCTCGTCCATTTCACCATCACCTGTGAAAGCCCAGACTTTACGCCCCTCGGTATCGGCTAATTGGCGACTGCCCAAGTATTTCATAAAGCGCGCCTGATAAATCGCCATGTGCGGCCCCAACCCCATTGATACGGTTGGGAATTTCCAGAAATCCGGCATCAGCCATGGATGTGGATAGGATGACAGTCCTTTACCCCCTATTTCCTGACGAAAATTATCAAGATACTCCTCAGTTAATACTCCCAGTAAAAATGCATAGGCATAAATTCCAGGCGACGAATGTCCCTGCACATAGACGAGATCAGCCCCCTTCTCCTTACTCGCTGCTCGCCAGAAATGATTGTAACCAACATCATATAGGGTGGCCGCTGAGGCGAAACTGGCGATATGTCCTCCCACATTGGTATTTCGATTGGCGCGAGCGACCATCGCCAGCGCATTCCAGCGTACATAAGAACGAATACGATGCTCTATGGCGTGATCACCCGGCGAACGCTCCTCTTTACCCACCGGAATGGTGTTGATATAAGCCGTATTAGCACTATAAGGAAGATATGCGCCAGAACGCCGCGCTTTTTCAACTAATTTTTCCAATAAGTAATGTGCTCGCTCTGCTCCTTCATTGGTAAGAACAGATTCCAATGCCTCCAGCCATTCCTGTGTTTCCTGTGGATCAATATCTTGTGAATTCATATTGAATTGCAGCTCCGTCTTTCAGTTTGGTAATAATATACTGGTCAATTTTAGACAAAAATCACATAGCCGCCCTAGCGCGCTCAGCCGCTTCAATGGTATTACTCATTAACATGGTAATCGTCATCGGTCCAACTCCTCCAGGAACAGGTGTAATATAGCCAGCTTTTTCCTTTATCGACATAAAATCCACATCTCCGCATAGTGTCCCATCCTCCACGCGGTTAATCCCAACATCAATTATAGTTGCGCCCGACTTAACCATTTCAGCCGTAATCATACGTGGTCTCCCGGTAGCCACGACTAAAATATCTGCGTTGCGAGTGTGTTCAGACAAGTTTCTTGTTTTAGAACTACAAATGGTGACGGTAGCTCCTTTCGCCAGAAGCATTAATGACATTGGCTTACCCACAATATTACTGCGCCCTACAACCACAGCATGCCGCCCTTCGATTAATACTTCGTGCTCTTTTAACATCATCATGACACCATAAGGGGTACAAGGAAAAAATAAAGCATTGCCCGTTACGAGTGCACCGACGTTACAAGGATGGAATCCATCCACATCTTTCTCAATCGCGATAGCAGCAATGATTCGATGACTTTCAAAATGTTGTGGCAAAGGTAGCTGCACTAAAATGCCGTGAATCTCAGGATTTGCATTTAATGCATGGATCTGCTGGAGCACGGTTTCTTGAGACGTTTTACCAGGAAAATTGTACACCTCAGAGCGAATTCCTGATTCTCTACAGGCTTTGGCCTTGTTACGCACATAAATACCAGAAGCTGGATCATCGCCTACTAGAATAACAGCCAAGCCCGGCTGTATACCCTCTTTTGCAAGATTCTCAGCACGTATTTTTAATTCTGCACGGATTTTACGCGCTATAGTATTGCCATCAATGATATCAGCACTCATTACTTTGCAAGAAATAGGCTAAATTAAATAATTGCACAAAAAAGATCTTTTCAGGTTCCAACTATCATTACCACATGTATGTATCACAGCAACATCCACCTTTAAACTGCATTTATTATGCGGCAGGAGGTATGTCTGGGTGTTTTCTTTTCTTGAATTTAATACGATAAATCAGTAGTCCAATTACAGATACTGAAGCTACAAAAAGAAAGGCTGTCAGCAAACCAAAAGCTAAAATAAAAATATCACTGCTTTCAGGCAAAAAAATGGTGACAAACCATACTCCAGCAAAGCCCGCCAATAATCCACCAAATAATATGATTTTTTTTCCAAGATCATAATGCCGCCATACAGAACCAGAAACTCCAATCTCATCAACATAATGATCAAAAACCTCCGCCAGACTCTCATCTCCAGGCGACGATTCATGACCAATTGCTATCGCCAAAGCATCATCCCCATCTTCCAGTTTAGATATTTTCTTGAGAAAATCTACTTGTTTTTGTGCTCGCTTAGGTTTGATACCATCCTTAATCATCATTGAGCATAGCGTTGAGAATGCTTTCTCACGAGCTATTTCTGTAGAATCATGCTTTTCATAGAACTGCCACATCACGCCAACCAGATAAAGCTGAATGGTCATCTCCTTGAATTGAGGAGCAAAATCATATCTTTTACTTTTGATATGCGCGATCTGTTCATCCAGCACTACTTTCACATGCTGAATGCAATCATCTAGTGTTACTGCTTCTTGATTGACTATTGAATCATTCATGCTTATAACCTTTATTTTTTCCGAGCAAAATTTACAACCCAATACATTATAACCTGCTAGCGAACACTAAACCCAGAAAATACGAGACAAGCAAATTATGGGCGCCTCTAAAAATTCAAAAAATTCTAAACAAGACAAGGCGAGAACAAAAAATGTTGACGCAGCCTATAACTGATAGGTAAGAAAACATTTTTTTGTAAACCACGAAGTATGGTGACGAGGCGGGGTAAACAGGCTATCCGCGAAGCGGATGCTCGCAAATATGAATTTTAGAGGCACCTTTAAATATAATAGTGACTGTGCCTAGGGCATCAACCACTTATACGATAGACTTAGCTTATCTCTTCCTCGTTATAATAGCGCCTTATTAAATTGATTTTCTTATTATGACAGTATCAACTCAATGTAATTATAAAACCCATCTTTCCCAATTACTGCTTCTGGCTACCCAAAAGATTCTTCCTCAAAATTATGAAATTAATATTGAATTAGCACGCCCCAAGCAAGCTAATCATGGCGATTATTCCAGTAATCTGGCAATGCAATTAAGCAGGTATTTGCACAAAAACCCACGTGAAATCGCAACAGCACTTATTGGTGCATTACCTGATTCACCTTATTTAGAAAAAGCTGAAATTGCCGGCAATGGATTTATCAATCTCTTCTTGAAAATTTCAGCAAAACAGCAGTTTTTATCCGGTGTGTTATTACAGGGCGATAAATTTGGCCATAATAATTCAGGAAAAGGGGAAAAAATTCAAATTGAGTTTGTTTCTGCCAATCCTACTGGACCTCTACATGTTGGGCATGGCCGTGGTGCAGCCTATGGTGCCAGCTTGGCAAATATTATGGTGGCTAATGGTTATTCTGTCACTCGAGAGTATTATGTGAATGATGCGGGTAGACAGATGGATATATTAGCACTCTCAACCTGGCTACGTTACCTTGAGCTCTGCGGGTATACCTTCCCTTTCCCGGAAAATGCTTATCAGGGCAAATATGTGGCTGACATGGCCAAGCTAATTCATGAGGCGCATGATAATTGCTATGTACACCAAGCTAATTCGATTCTGCAGGAACTCACCCAAATTGAAACAAGACTTGATGCTGATGAGCATTTAGACAAGTTGATTGCTATCGCAAAACAGACGTTAGGAGAAGATTACGTTTATATTCACAATTTTGTGCTGACTGAACAATTGGGTGATTGTCGCAATGATTTAATGGAGTTTGGCGTGGAGTTTGATACCTGGTTTTCAGAACAGTCGCTGTTTGATAGCGGCATGGTAGCACGTGCCATTCAATTACTTGATGAAAAACATACTTTGTATAAGCAAGACGGGGCTACTTGGTTTCGCTCTACTTATTTTGGGGATGAAAAAGATCGGGTAGTACAACGCGAAAATGGGCAATACACTTATTTTGCTTCCGATATAGCCTATCATCTTAACAAATTTGAACGCCATTTTGCCCATATCATCAATGTGTGGGGAGCAGATCATCATGGTTATATCGCACGAGTAAAAGGCGCAATCGAAGCATTGGCGCTTGATCCCGACAAACTTGAGATTGCTTTGGTTCAATTTGCTGTGCTCTATCGGAATGGAAAAAAAGTGTCTATGTCTACCCGTTCTGGAGAATTTGTTTCACTACGGGAATTACGCCAAGAAGTAGGCAATGATGCGGCGCGATTCTTTTATGTATTACGTAAAAGCGATCAACATTTAGACTTTGACTTGGATCTTGCAAAATCACAATCCGCTGATAATCCAGTATATTACGTTCAATATGCTCATGCACGCATCAATAGTGTACTCACTCAATGGGGGGAAAATGAAACCACACTCTCGACTGTGGATACCGATTTGTTGACGAGCCAGCCGGAGCTGATGCTTATACAAAAATTGATCGATTACCCGGATATAGTCGAAGCAGCAGGAAGGGAACACGCTCCTCACCTGATTGCCTTTTATCTTAAGGAATTAGCTAGCGAATTTCATAGTTATTATAATTCGACTCGTTTTCTCGTGTTAGAAGAATCAGTTAAATTGGCGAGACTAGCATTAATTGCAGCGATTAAGCAGGTTCTGGCAAATGGGTTGAAATTATTAGGTGTAACCGCTCCCAGCAAAATGTAATAGAAATCATATATAGTATAGGAATTTTCATGAGCAGAGACTACAAATCCAAGGGTATGGCAACCGCAAAAAGTAGTGGTTCACTTATTCTAGGACTCTTTATCGGATATGCACTTGGCATAGCAAGCGCAATAGGCGTATGGACACTCATCAATCAAGCTCCAAGCCCGTTCCTAACTGAAGAAAAATCAGCCAAAACTAAGCCTCAGGAAAGTATTGCTAAAAATTCACAAAATAGTAGTACTCACAAGGAAACTGAGCAGGTCAATGCAAACAAGCCTCGTTTTGATTTCTATAATATACTTCCAGGTATAGATGAGTCTTCAGCCGAAGAACCCTTCAATCAAGGGAAGCGGCAATCACTACCTGCCGTAACAAATGACGCGAGTTCGGCAAGTGATTATTTCCTACAGATTGGTTCGTACAAGAATCCAGGTGATGCGGAAAGAATGAAAGCAGAACTGGCATTACTCGGCGTCATTGCTTCTGTTCAAACAGCAGAATCTTCTGATAAAGGCACACGATATAGAGTACGTATAGGTCCTTATGCAAAAATCACCGAGATTGATCAAATACGAAGCTCATTACATGAAAATGGAATAGAAGCCAGCTTTGTCAGAGTTCCTAAGAAAACGCCATAACCATCATGATTCAGTAAATTTTATGACTCGATAATCGTTAGCTAAACAATTTATAGAAGAGCACAATAAAATATGAATAAATTATTTAAATTTTTTATAGTCTTCATTACTCTTAATTTCTCAGGGATATTGCTTGCGCAGGCAGAAATCATTGAAGGGCGCGATTATATTGTTCTCGCAACTCCTCAGCCAACCGAAGATCAACGAAGCATTGAGGTCATTGAGTTTTTCTGGTACGGCTGCCCACATTGCTATGAATTACATCCACATATCGATAATTGGCGCAAGAATGCGCCCAAGGATGTAATATTCCGATATGTTCCCGCCATTTTCCGTGCTAATTGGACGCCTGCAGCCAAAACTTTCTATGCAATGGAAGCGTTAGGTATTACAAGAGAACTTCACGATAAGGTGTACAAAGCGATTCATCGTGACAAAATTGATTTATCAAAGGAAGCTGTACTATTTGATTGGATTGAGAAACAAGGAATTGAGCGCGCAAAATTTATCAATGCCTATAATTCATTTTCCGTTCAAAACCAGGTTGCCAAGGTTTCACAAATGATAAGGCAATATAAATTAACCGGTGTACCAGCTTTAGTAGTAGAAGGAAAATATATCACGAGTGGAAAAATGAGCGGCACACCGCGCGACACGATTCAGGTATTGAATGAATTAATCGATAAAGTGCGGAAAGAGCGAGCCTTGAATTAAACCTGAAAGCATCTCGTTTACTATTTTATTGAAAAACTGAATCCATGTGACTTATATATGTTTTTTGAAATTTTCTCACTCACCAGAATATTAAGGCCGCTATAAGACACATCCTATATTGCACCAGGTACAAATGCGGTCTTGCTCTTTGCTATTCCCTTTCACAAAACAAACATGACATGAAGGTAAGCCGCAGACAGTATCCATAATCCAGCAAGATGAAGCCGACAAAGTCAGTTTTGATTTAGAAATAGAATTATAGGAAGTAATCCTACCGGCCTCATCATATCTTAATTTACATTTAGATCACTCCCCGCTCTATCCTGCCCAACTGATTCTTAGAAGTTAAATTATCCCACACATCATTATAGAATGGTTACCTACTGAGCTTTTAAAATAATAAAAAACACCTAATTCTTCGCTCGACCGAGTTTCACAACTTCTTGAATATGCCTCAACCCTCGCATGATTTGAGCAAGATGCTGACGATTTCTCGCCTGTAGAATGAATTGCATCGTGGTGTAATCTTTATCACTTTCCATAGTGACATCATCGATATTCGAATCTGCTCTGGCAATTTCTGCAGCAATTCGAGCAAGCACACCACGTTGATTGACCGCTGTCATGTTAATGCCTACTTCAAAAGTTCTGGCGATCTCTTTGCCCCACGCCACATCCAATACATTCTCAGATTTTTTCTGAATTCTCATCACAACAGGGCAATCATGCACATGAATCACTAATCCCTGATCTTTTTTAATCAGCCCAACGATTGTATCCCCAGGAAGGGGATAACAGCATCGAGCAAACTGTACTGTCATACCTTCCGTGCCAAGAATCACAACGGGATGACTGGCACTAGTCACTTCAGATATGGATTCTCCAGGTACGACTAAACGTTTAGCAATAACAGCCGACAGTTGTTTTCCTAAAGTGATATCGGCAAGAAAGGCTTTTTTTGACTTGGCACCGCTGTCCTTGACAAGTCTTTCCCATTGTATGTCAGTGATAGCATCAGGGTTGATACCAAATGAGGATAAAGCCTGATTGAGTAAACGCTCACCTAACCTTACTGACTCTTCATATTGAATGTTTCTAAGAAAATAACGAATACTTGAACGCGCCCTTGCGGTAGCAACATAAGAAAGCCAAGCAGGATTAGGATTAGCATAGGGTGCAGTTATAATCTCAACACGATCACCATTCATTAATTCAGTGCGCAAGGGTATATTTTCCCCGTTAATTTTAGCTGCAACACAGCAATTACCTACATCGGTATGTATCGCATAAGCAAAATCCACTGCGGTAGAGCCTCTTGGTAACTCAAGTATTTTTCCTTGTGGCGTAAACACATAGACTTCACCAGGAAACAGATCGACCTTGAGGTGCTCCAGAAATTCAATTGAATCGGAGGAATCGCTTAATGTTTCCAGCAAGCTTTTTAACCATTGATTGGTTTTTAGATGCAGCTCATTTACCTCTGCACCATTGCTTTTATAGAGCCAATGGGAAGCTACACCCATTTCAGCAATCCGATGCATCTCATAGGTTCGAATTTGTATTTCTATTGGCAATCCATAAGGCCCCAGCAAAGTATTATGCAGCGATTGATAGCCGTTAAGCTTAGGAATCGCAATATAATCCTTAAATTTACCAGGAATGGGTTTATATAAACTATGTAAGGCGCCTAATGCTACATAACATGAAGCAATATCTTTTACCAATACACGAAAACCATAAATATCCAGTACTTCCGAGAAGCTCAGATGCTTCTCGCTCATTTTTTTATAGATGCTATAAAGATGCTTCTCCCTTCCAGTTACGATTGCATCTAACCCTGCATCTTTAAGCCGGTTTTTTATCGCATCCAGGATTTTGCCCACTATTTCGCGACGATTGCCACGGGCTGCTTTAGTGGCTTTTACCAGCACTTTGTAACGATTAGGGTAAAAATAACGAAAGCCAAGTTCCAGCAATTCCTGGTAAATGCTATTCAGACCCAACCGATGAGCAATAGGAGCATATATCTCCAAAGTTTCCCGTGCGATGCGACGCTGCTTGTCAGGACGCAAAACTTCCAGCGTACGCATATTGTGTAAGCGGTCAGCCAGTTTAATAAGGATAACCCTTACATCCTGCGCCATAGCTAATAACATCTTGCGGAAATTTTCAGCTTGAGCATCAGCTTTGGTCTGGAATTCAATCTTCTTTAATTTTGAGACACCATCTACCAGCTCTGCAACTGATAGGCCGAATCTTTCACCGATTTCTTCCTTGGAGATAGCCGTATCTTCAACCACATCATGTAATAATGCAGCAGCAAGCGTAATGACATCTAGATGGAGTTCACTGAGGATATGAGCAACCGCCACAGGATGAGAAATATAAGGCTCCCCAGTTATACGGAATTGCCCAGAATGGGCCCCTTGACTAAAAAAATACGAACCCTTGAGTAAAGCTAGTTCTTCAGGCTTAAAATATTTCGATACCTCAAAAAATAATGACTCAGCTTCAGGCATTATTACATGAGAGTTCGACAATGAAAGCTCTGACATATAAGCATTTCCCAATTTTTTGTGGTAGCTAATTCAACTTTATTTACAAATAGTAGGATAAATTCTGTGTTTGCAACGACAATGCTAGAACGATAAATATTCCTGATCGATTCGATGGAGATAATAATCAGCATAATATATCCAGAATGTCACTGAATTTATAGCGAATGCTGTATTATGCAAGATCGGGGAAATGAAATAAAATACTTAATAAATAATTTGGTAATGCTACCGTTCTATCGCCAGGGAATCTCTTACTTCCAATATAGTAGATTACTTCAATTTTTTCTGTTACAGCTTAATCTTGTTACCGTTATTATCTTTTAACGTATAGTATTAAGAATTTCAAGCCCTACCTTCCCTTTAGCCAATTCACGTAGTGCAATGACAGTAGGTTTATCTCGAGCAGCATCGACCATCGGAGTCGAACCAATTGCTATCTGCCTTGCTCGTGCAGTCGCAGCCATTGTCATATCAAAGCGATTGGGAATCATTTTTAAACAGTCATCAACAGTGATACGAGCCATCATTCATTCCTTTTTTATTTAAAAAATTTACTCAATCAATATTATTCAGGCAAATTGTGCTAATAGCGCATGCTGCTTGACCAGCTGATGCATCATTCTGAGGCGTTCTGCCCGAACAATACAACAAATATCTTTGAGTGCTTCATCCAATTCATTATTGACCACAGCATAATCAAATTTGTTCACTTGACCTACTTCTTCCCGGACTGCTTTTAGACGTCGCGCAATAGCTACTGGATCATCTTGTCCACGCTGTTGCAGGCGAGCTTTTAACGATTCTAGAGAAGGAGGCAAAATAAAAATGCTGACTGCTTCAGGAAAAATTTGTCGTACCTGTTGCGCGCCCTGACAATCAATCTCCATCAAAACATCTTGACCTGACGCGATGGTTTCCTTAACCCAATGATGTGAGGTGCCATATAAATTTCCATAAACTTCTGCACTTTCAAGGAACTCCCCTCGCTTCAACATTTGATTAAAAATATCCCGATCAATAAAAAAGTAATCTTGCCCATTTATCTCATTAGGACGGGGTTGGCGAGTGGTGTGTGAAATCGATAGGCTCAAACCCATACGAGCCTGAAGTAATGCTTTAATCAAGCTGGTCTTACCAGTCCCTGAAGGAGCACTGATGATAAATAAGCTACTCATATCATGATTATATTGAATTTCCCCTACATTTTGACAAAAAAATTTCCATTAAAACTATTTTAATGCACGCCATGTTTTTTAAATAACGCTGGTGATATTCTTCCGCAGGATAAAACTCAGGAGCAGGTAAAATTTCAGTTATGCTCGGATCGCGCCACTACCCGCACTGCCCGCTTTGTTACAATTTATCTCGCAAAGTTATCACAACGCCTTTCTCTCCTGGAGCATATAAGAAAATATAGCCGATCGATATTAAGAACCTATATCAGGTTCTTGACGATTAAGCATAGCAGGATCAAGGCAACACCAGAAAGTATCCAGTAAATTTTCGAAAGAAGTTAATTAATCTTAAAAACCTTCCAGGATGAGAGGAAGCATTTTATTAGGGCAGAAAAATAATAGGTCGATGTGCCTTGAACGCGCATCGACCTTCCCTCCAAGATTCGTATTACTTAAGCGTCAAAATGAATTCTGCTAGCTTTTTAGCGTTTTCATCGCTTACATTGGCGTTAGGTGGCATTGGAATGGTCCCCCATACTCCATTACTACCATTTTTAATTTTTCCTGCCAAGTAATCAGCTGCATCAGCTTGACCTGCATATTTCGCAGCAATATCTTTAAGTGCCGGGCCAACCAATTTGGTATCAACATTATGGCAGTTTAGGCAACCACTGCTTTTTGCCAATTCAGCATCTGCTTGTACATTGCCAATCCATAATGCAGCAGATGCTGCCATTACTCCTAACAACACTTTTCTCATCTTATTTTTTCCTTATTTGAATTATAAAGGGAGTACCATTTTACCCTTAACTTTGCAGACTTGCAGCAATTCCTGTAAGTTTTTGATTTCGGGCAGGCATGTCTCACCTTGACAAACCCAGGCGTTGACACTTTGATCTACAGGCAAGGGTTTGTTCAAACTTTGCGGTAACCCAGCCAGCTCCATCGGTAATGCCAGTACAATGGTAGCTGGCGCATGCAACGATAGTGCACGATGCCATTCACTGAGGAGAGCGCCTTTTCCACGCAAGATAACAATTTGTGGTGGTGCCAGCCATTCTTTCAATGCAAGCAATAAATTACAGTAAGCACCGGGATGCCGCTGTATTTCAGGATAAAACAATTTAAGTGCATGTTCAGCTGATTGCAAATAACGATATTCCCCGAGCAGATAACCAAGTCGCTGAAGCGATATCGCTGCCACACCATTGCCAGATGGAATGGCATTGTCCTGACCTGCCTTGGGTCGATGAATGAGTTTTTCATGATCGCGACTCGTAAAAAAGAATCCACCTAACTGCTTATCTTCGAACTGATCCAGTAATACCTCTGCCAATGCTCTAGCCAACTCCAGATCAGACTGACGAAATTCCGCTTGCATGAGCTCCAGCAGACCATCTAGCAAAAAGGCGTAATCATCGAGATAGGCATTGTGGCGCGCCTTGCCATCCTTGAAGGTGGCGAGTAACCGATTATTTTTCCAGAGGGTGGTGCCGATAAAATCTACCGTCAACATGGCGGATTTTATCCATTCGCTCTGCTCAAAAATCCTGCCTGCTCGCGCCATGCCCTTTATCATCAAACCATTCCAGCTAGTCAGAATTTTTTCATCACGACTCGGGTGGACACGTTGCTCCCGTTTACTGAAAAGTTTGCGCCGTGCCGATTCAACCCATTGTTGCACTTTCTCTTGACTGACTCCCCTATCGTTGGCTATAGCTGCAATGGCTTGCATGATTTCGAGATGCCAATATTTATTTTCAAAATTGGGAGGGCGCGAAAGACCAAAGTAAGGGGCGATGACAGCATATTCATCAGCTGTCAAGACAAGCTCGATTTCATCTTTATCCCAGACATAAAATTTCCCTTCTTCATGTTCCGAATCTGCATCCAAGCTCGCGAAATAGCCTTCTTCCTTGGGCCCGGATTGCATCTCACGCATCACCCAGGCAACTGTCTCATGGGCAATTCGTTTGAACAAAGAATGATGGGTTGCAAGCCAGGCGTCGGCATAGAGCTGTAACAAGAGTCCATTGTCATACAGCATCTTTTCAAAATGGGGAATACGCCAGTACTGATCGGTACTATAACGATAAAATCCTCCTCCTAATTGATCGTAAATACCTCCATTAGCCATTTTCTCCAAAGTATCAACGGCGATATGCCAGGCTTGCTTATCCTCTTCAGAAAAATACCGCTGCAGGCAGAATTTCAACTCTGCAGGATGAAAAAATTTTGGCGCAGCACCAAAGCCCCCATGCGCTCGATCAAAGTTTTCTAGAAGCTGGGCGCTTGCCTGTTCGATAAGATAGTAAGAAGATGCAGAAATATCGGTGGTTGTTGCAGGTAAAGTCTCAGCAAGGATTGCCAGTAGCGCGCCATTTTGCTGTTCAATATCTTCTCTGCGCGTATGATATAGCTCAGCAATTCTGGGCAGTAACTCAAGAAAACCAGGCAGGTTATAACGAGACTCTTTAGGAAAATAAGTGCCTCCAAAAAAAGGCTTCTGCTCTGGCGTAAGAAACATCGTCAATGGCCAGCCACCATGGCGATGGTTAAGGATGTAATGCGCCGTCTGATATATTTGGTCGAGATCAGGACGCTCCTCACGATCTACTTTAATATTAATAAAGTATTTATTCATCGCTGCAGCCACTTCGTGATCCTCGAATGACTCTCGGGCCATCACATGACACCAATGGCAGGCGGAATAACCGATAGAAAGTAGAATGGGTTTATCTTGAGTACGCGCCAGTGCGAGCGCCTCCTCGCCCCATGGGTACCACTCTACCGGGTTATCTGCATGTTGTAACAGATAAGGGCTAGTTTCACCTGTCAGATGGTTGGACATCGCATTGGTCAATAAATGATTGAATCATGCATTCTTAGGATGAGTCATACCAATCCTCGTTGAGAAGCTATAAATAAATTTATTACGCACTCCAATCGCGGTGTTGGGCGGAGCCCGCCTTGCCTATCTTTATTTAATAGGTCACCCTGCTGAAAATTTGATTGATCGAAACGCACTTCGTTCCTTCTCTCGTCACTATGTTCCTTCCATCTTGCGTCTGGAGTGTCTGCTGCAATTTTTGGCGAAAACTGCGTTTCCGCACTATCTGAGTCATTCCGCTAATCGGTAATCGCTCCGCGGCTGGCAGTCGATACCAGTTTGGCAAATTTTGCCAGGACACCGCGCTGGTAACGCGGCTCAGGCGGTTGCCATGCTGCACGGCGCCGTGCGAGCTCATCTTCAGAAACATTAAGCTGCAACAGGCGCTGGTTCGCATCAATCGTAATGGAGTCTCCCTCCTGCACCAGCGCAATGGTTCCCCCCACAAAGGCTTCCGGTGCCACATGGCCCACCACCATACCGTAGGTTCCGCCGGAGAATCTTCCGTCGGTGATCAGCCCAACTGAATCCCCTAACCCTTCCCCGATCAATGCCGACGTGGGCGACAACATTTCGCGCATGCCCGGCCCGCCCTTCGGGCCTTCATAGCGGATTACCACGACATCTCCAGGCCGGATTTCCTGCGCAAGGATGGCATTCATGCAAGCTTCCTCAGACTCGAACACACGCGCAGGTCCCGTAATTTTTGGGTTTTTTACGCCGGTAATTTTGGCGACTGATCCTTCCGGCGACAAATTTCCCTTGAGAATGGCCAGATGACCTTGTGCATACATAGGATTTTCCCATTGCCTGATGACATCCTGATCCGTGCGTGGTTTCTCCGGCACATCGCGTAATACTTCGGCTATTGTTTCACCACTGATCGTCATGCAGTCACCATGCAGCAAGCCATGTACCAGTAACATCTTCATAACTTGAGGAATCCCCCCGGCATGATGTAAATCGGTGGTTACATAGCGCCCCGAAGGTTTCAAATCACACAATACGGGCACTCTTGCGCGTATTGTTTCGAAATCATCAATGCTCAGATCTACGTCAGCAGCATGCGCTATCGCCAACAGATGAAGCACCGCATTAGTCGATCCGCCTACTGCCATCACCACGGAAATCGCATTTTCCATGGATTGACGTGTGATCAGATCGCGTGGGCATATTTGCTTTTTGATGGCGTTGACCAGAACCTCTGCCGAACGTGCAGCACTGAGTCGTTTTTCTTCATCTTCCGCCGCCATAGTAGAGGAATAGGGCAAACTCATTCCCATAACTTCGATGGCCGACGACATGGTATTGGCAGTATACATCCCACCACACGCGCCTGCACCGGGACAGGCATGCCGTTCCACTTCCAGTAATTCCTTCTCATCTATTTTATGGGCAGTAAACTGCCCGACGGCTTCGAACGCGCTCACAATGGTCAGATCACGCCCTTGGTAATGACCCGGTTTGATGGTGCCGCCATAGACAAAAATAGCCGGCACATTCATTCGCGCCAGCGCAATCATGGCACCCGGCATGTTTTTATCGCAGCCCCCGATCGCAATCACGCCATCCATGCTTTCTCCCTGCACCGCCGTCTCGATGGAATCAGCGATTACTTCGCGTGATACCAGCGAATATTTCATGCCTTCGGTTCCCATGGAAATACCATCGGAAATGGTAATCGTGCCAAACATTTGCGGCATTGCCCCGGCCTTTCTCAAGGCACGCTCAGCGCTGAGAGCCAATTCATTGAGCCCCATATTGCAGGGCGTAATCGTCGAAAATCCATTGGCAACACCAACGATGGGTTTATCAAAGTCGCCATCAGCAAAACCCACTGCACGCAACATGGCGCGATTGGGTGAACGTTTTGCTCCTTGAGTGATGGCTTGACTGCGTTTATTGTCTGGCATGATTTCTCCTGAAAAACCAAAAATGCGATCTAATTGATTAAGCAGTTGCACACTGCTGCGGCAGGCTTACTTACCGTATAATGCATATTTTACCGTAAATCAGCTCGTAACCTATGCTTATCCATCCTCAGTTCGATCCGGTCGCAATCTCCGTTGGTCCGCTTTCCATTCACTGGTACGGCCTAATGTATCTGATAGGTTTCTTTCTGTTCATTGTGCTGGGTCGTTATCGCATCAAGCACAATCCACAATTTGTTTTTACCCCTACCCTACTCGATGATGCGCTCTTCTATGGCGTGCTGGGGGTCATTCTGGGAGGGAGGCTCGGACACGTTCTGTTCTACCAATTCAGTTATTACTTACAGCATCCCCTGGAAATATTTGCAATCTGGCAAGGCGGCATGTCATTCCATGGCGGCTTCATCGGTGTCATCTTGGCGATGGCGCTGCTGGCACATAAGCACAAATTACCTTGGCTGGCAGTAACTGATTTTATTGCACCGCTGGTGCCGCTTGGGTTGGGAGCAGGCCGCATCGGCAACTTTATCAATGGTGAATTATGGGGACGCCCCACAGACGTTCCCTGGGGCATGATTTTCCCCCATGTCGACAATCTGCCGCGTCATCCTTCTCAACTGTATGAATTTGCTTTGGAAGGGATCGCATTGTTCATTTTACTCTGGATTTATTCCAGCAAGCCACGACCAGTGGGTGCTATCTCCGGCATGTTTTTGATTGGGTATGGTGTATTTCGCTCGTTTGCAGAATTTTTCCGCGAACCGGATGATGGCTTCATGGGAATATTAACCTTGGGTGTCAGTATGGGACAATGGCTGTCATTGCCGATGATTGCTGCAGGTATTGGAATGCTGTTCTGGGCATATCGATTATCGAATAAGCCAGTGCCAAAAACCAGAAGTCGTCGTTAGCAAGCCAACAAAAGTAAGATTCCTTGCACCAAATGTCGTGATCTATTCATCATATTTGTGGATCTAACAAAGTTTGCTATGCTGAAAACTAAATCGACGCAATTTTATAAAATATAAGGAGAAAGTATGCAACTTGTGGTGTTAGATTTCGTTTTTTACGTAATAGATTGCATCATTTCGGAGTTCTAATTCTAATTAGGCGACAGATTCCCATGCGAGTGTCTGGTCCCGATAGTCGAGATTTCTAAGAGTGAAGTAGCGCTTGGGGTTATGGCCATATTCCTTCGGCAGGTAAGCAGCCAACTCCGCATAACCGAAAATGATCCAAAAGCGCACGCAATCCTAACGTAGAATTCGGTCTGGGATGCTGTGTTACTTAGCGCCCTGTTCGATTGCGAGGCCGCGTGTAACTTCCAAAGCCGCTTACCCGCTGAACAATTCGGCCAAGAGTCCGCACTGGAAATTACCAATTACCATCTTCGCGGCCTCACAGGTGCGCCACGCGCACTAAACGACAAAGAAGCATCATGGGTTGAGGCCAGTTTTGCAAAGGCAAGAGATCTTCTTGAGCGAGATGAATTCCGAAATGCCGTGCACTGTATGGCGACTTACCGCTGGCACTCGCATCCTAGAGCCCGCTTAGCTTTGCTATGGTCGGGGATCGAGGGGCTATTCAAAATCGAAAGCGAAATTGTTTTCCGCCTGAGCCTCTATATCGCCAGATACCTTGAACCAGAGAGCAATGCAAAAAGAAAAGAGTTGTTTGCGGCGGTTAAGAAACTATACAAACATCGGTCGGCTGCTGTTCACGGCTCGCCGATGAAGAATACAGCGCAGGATGATGTTGAAACGTCTTCCAAACTGCTGAACCAGCTAATATTAGCTTGCATAGCCAAAGGAGACACGCCTTGTATCGAAGAGCTGGCGCCCTAGCTACCAAATCGCCTAACAACGGCATCAACGCAGACAGTGAACCGAACATTTGGGGTCAGATACTGAGGAATCCCCACGAATTTACCAGTTTTCGCCATGAGCACTCACTACCTGGTTTAAGATGATTACTGCTGTTTTCAATTCTTTCAATTGAAACTTAAAACGCTGATCGTTGGCTACTCTCATACCAAGGTAGATAGTTGAGAGGACATGGCGATCTTTAATAGTATTGGCCTGATAATGCAGATGTCGGTTGCTATGCCGCGCAGTCATTCCCAGCAACCAGAGTACGAAGGTAGCCATCATGGCCACCAGTAGCAGGATCTGCAATCGGTTGGCCGAGCGCGTAAGATTGAGTTCGAAGCCAATACCGAAGCGCACGCTCTTCACATCCCGGAATGATTCCTCGATCTGCATGCGTGTGCGATAGAGCTTCACAATTTGCTTTGCCAGTGTTGAAGTGGCTGGCAGAGAGGTTGCCAGCAACCATGGTTCACGCTCGCGCTTGGCACATTGTTCGCTATGTTTTGAGCGTGCTCGCTTACCGTGGCAAGTGATTTTGCTGCGACCCTTAGGTTTTCCTTTATAAAGCACAAAGTGACAGCGAAGAGGTGAACTGCGTGCCAGCTCCATCTGCCCCAGATACGTGGGAATGGATGTTGCCTGCTCGTATAACACTTTACAATTAATCCAAGGCTCATCTGCGTTTGAGCGCATTAAGGTATCATGACGAATACGACCTACCCAATCCCACTCAAGTTGCTCGATTTCCCGGAACCAGGGATTACGAAAGCCCGCATCAGTCACCACAATGGGACGACAGTCCTCCGGAAGCATCGACTTGAGTTGCTTGAGGAAAAGGCGGTGTGTCTTTGGTTTTTCCTTATCCTCAAGGCAATGCACTTCCTTATAGAGTGTCAGTGCACGCCCATCCACCACCACTGAAGCACGTAACAAAAAATGGCGCTGGTAGGAATCCAGATCTGACCAATCGACCACAATGACTGGTCGTTGCGCGAAACTGACGATCAGGCGCGCAAAGGAAGTATAAACTTTACGAAATTCACAATAAAGGTGAGTATTGCCAATTAGTCGGTCTGCTCGCTTGATACAATGCTTTTCTTTAGCATCACTGTCAATGGCGCGTCCAAGACCTGTTACTGATAAGCGTCTACTCTCTATGGCCGCCAGCACAGCAACCGATAAAACATTACGGCGAGCAGCGTGCATCCAGGCGCAGAGGTTAGCAAGGAGTTTGTCAGATACTTTCTTGGCATGCATGGTAGGGTTTCTTTGTTGATATCGATATCATAATCAGATCTACCAACACCATGCATGTTCCTCATTTATTAATAAAATCCTTTAGTAATTTATTGAGTCTAATAACTTATTTATAGGGATTCCTCAGGGTCAGATACCGTCTTACAATGCGATATCCCACTTTTTTATATACCCATCGCACATGAAATTTCGGCACTCAGGTGCTGCCAATGATGTGGAAATTATCAGTTAATAATGTGCGTAATTCTGCTTCGTAATGATCCGTTGCTGTAAAAAAAGCTTGGCAAGCACTTTTGAAAAGTGAAAAAGTTTCATAGTAGCGACCATACAGGATTTTCTTCTTGAAAAATTTCCAATA
>NZ_FORD01000137.1 GCF_900113925.1 Nitrosomonas sp. Nm34 | reverse complement strand
TAACTCAAGTTTTGGGGTTCATTTTTGGTAATGAAACAGTGTAACACATTGATTGGTATGCAATAAAAGCCTCCTGAGTGGTAAAATTTAGTTTGCTTGACGAACTTAACCAACCACAAGGAGGCTTTGATGAATCGTGACACAAAACCATTGGGCTTGCCAAGTTTAATTGGCGATTTATTTACCCAGTCAGAACTGCAGATTGATAATGTTTTTGCATCATTGTGGAGTAAATTGCATATGGCCACTTTGCTGCATCGCGCGGGTTTGCATAAGCGCTCGGGGGTGGCAGTTACGCAGGTTGTTTATTTGCTATTACTGTGGGCATGGTTAAAAGTTGATTCGATTGGCATGTTTTCCCGCAAATCCATGCAAAGTTTCACCGATGCACGAAAAGATGTTATGTATGATTATCTTAAGCGGGAGGATGTCAATTGGCGACGCCTACACTACCAGATTGCACGACAAGTTGTGATAGAACATAAGTTGATAGGCTATGAGATTAGAGCTTTTGTGCTGGATGATTCAGTCAAAGCAAGGCGCGGTAAAAAGATGGCTGGGATTTCCAGTCATTTTGATCATTTGACGGGACGTGCTGTCAAGGGTCAACAGGTTCTAACGCTAGGCTATGCCACTGAAGAAGTATTTCTCCCGCTGGATAATGAGCTTTATATCAGTCAGAAGAATGTTGCTGAGCTTAAGCAACCCTTTCGTGATGGTCGAAGCCATGTGGCAAAACGCTACCGGGAGGCAATGCTGCTGAGCAAACCGGAAATGGCCGCCAGGATGGTGAGGCGTGCTTTGGCTTTCGGTTTTAGTGCACAGTATTTGTTGGCGGATGCCTGGTTTGGAAATAAAACAACTTTACGTTTAACACAAGCAACAGATCTAACCGCTATCTTGCGCATGAAGAAGGATAAAACTCAGTATCGCTATAGCTATTACAGTAATGGAGCGCGATGCACTACCCAGGCAGATGCCAAGACACTATATAGTCATCATGTTCGCAAGCAGTGGCAAAGCATTCAAGGAACACGTTATCGCTACAGATTGCTGGATGTCGAGCTTAATCTCGCCTCATCCTCCAATGAAGCACCACAGTGGGTTCCTTACCGGCTGCTCTTTGTTAAAGGAACCACGGGAGATAATGCAAAGACACCTGGCAAACATGATTGGGCATTGTTTATCACTACGGATACCGCAATGAAAGCAAGCCGTATTCTGGAAATCTATACGTTGCGTTGGGGGATTGAGGTTTACTTCAAGGAAAGTAAACGTCACCTTGGTCTGTTAAAGGAACAAACCAGTAGTTTTGCCTCTCATATTGCGTCGATTCATCTGGCTGCCATACGTTTTTGCATGCTGGTCTTCGCTAAGCAAGAAGGTAGCGGATTACAGGTAAGCACCGTGAGAGATAAATTAATCGAAGGGTTGATGAACTTGAGTTTCGCAAAACAACTATGGCTATTGTTTCGTGCACTGATCCATGATGGCTTGTCAGGCATCAAGCACCAGCTTGGCTGTCGCGTTGAACAAATCATGGAAGTAATTGAAGCGCACATAAATCAATTCTTTGTGCAAG
>NZ_FORD01000045.1 GCF_900113925.1 Nitrosomonas sp. Nm34 | reverse complement strand
GCTTGTTATAAATCGATTCTTGAAGCAGAATCTTCTCCAGCTTCGACCAGTACTCATCATTGAGCATTATTCGGGGCATCGCAAACTCGTTTTGTTGGTGGTATGGGAACCCCAATATTACGAGTTTGTTTCTACCTATGAAATACTTATCTTAAAACGTCAACAGACCCTAATATTTTTTTGATCTGCTATATGAATCTATGGATGCAATTTCCGGAAAAGTCTAATTTTCTCCCTTTTCCTTTAGCCACTGGGCAAACTCTTTTGTATTTATCTGTATTTCTGGTAAAAACTGAGACCGTAGCCACGCCATAAAGGCAACACGCTCAATAGTATCTTCAAACTGAGTCGTTTCTGGATTGTAGGACTTAGTTTTTCCCTCCCCCTCTGCTAAACCATAGCGTTCGACAAGAAGTTTTCGCTCTTCCCGCGTAAGCCGTTTTATTTGATCTGAAATCATCTGTTTTCTGTATTCTGCTTCAAGTTCTGCCCTCCGTTTAGCTAATTTGTCACGCTTAGCTTTTTCTATATCTTCCTTGGAGGCATTTTCTTTTTTCACCTCGTAAGCTGTTTTAACACCGACCTCAGCTTTTTCTTCAATGAGCTTACGGATATAGCCAGCAGTTGTTCCCTTAATCAGTTTTTTTCTATCTTTTTCTTCTACATAATCTACAACCGCTTGGGCGCGTTCTTTAGCCTGTAAGATCCAAGCTATTGCGAGGCGTTCTCCTATCCCATGCTCGCGTAGACGCTTGAATATGTCAGATTCACGCAAAGTAGCGTAGTCATCTTTTAGATCTACCTGTAAGAGAGTTTTTTGAGGATTCTCAGTAACCACGAAGCGAAGATAGTTCACTTTTCGCCCCAGCTTCTTGTACTCTGGGACAATCGATATATCTGAAACTCGATTAATTTCGTTTACTGGTTTGGTAATCACGTCTCGTTTCAAATACTTAAATTCATCATAAATAGATGCCATGGCTCCTACTATTTTCCGAAAGCGTTCGACATCCCACCATCCTGTAGAACCAACCGCTTTATAACGCAGGCAATTTTCATAAAGAGTAAGATCATATCCACTATCAAAGCGGCGTTGTACTCCAATATTGATCATGGCATATATTTCTGGATCATAAAAGCGTTCAGCAAGGTACTCATCATAGCGATAGGTACAAATACCATTTTTTATTTCATCGAAAGAAATCATAGACATAACTTGCCATACTTCTTTGCCATCTTCCATAATATTGAATTCAATAGGAGTTGCGGCAAGACGAAGAAGCACTTTCTTGAGCGACGCAATGTTGAAGCTTTCGTCCCATCCAAGCATTGCGCATAGATGATTCACAGGTATCGCATGTGTTCTCCGTGACAAAAGATCATCATAAGCATTTAATAGAAGAACATTTACCATTTTGCGTTCTTGTAATGAGAAATTACCGCCGTCGCCCAGTATCCTGGCCACAGCAAACCTAATTCGACAAAACGCTGAAAATATGCCTGATGATCTTGGCTTCATACCCGTTCGGTACCAGCCGGATATTTTCGACATCGTAGCCGAGAGGTGGTATGCCACCCATCCACATGCCCTTGCATTTACTGGTAGCGATCTTGTTACGAATGCGCTCACCGGTAACTTCCCACTCAAACAGAGCAAACGATTGCAAGATGTGCAGCATCAGACGGACCATCGACATCGTGGTATTGAAATTGAACTATTGACCACCTAGAGGAACGGTATCTGTACCGCTCAAGAACTTTCATTATCCGGTAGAAATCTTCCCGGCAGTTCGTGAAACAAATCGATCCTGCTAGTCTCAATGTTGTTCATAAGGTGCCTCCGAGCCACACAAACGACATTTTCGCTGCAATAACCGTGATAATCATGGTCATTAGTGAATGGAATTCAGTCTTCAGACGCTCTGTTTCTAGAAAAAGTATGTTCGGCATTGTTTATTGTAAATTGTTACTGAAGCCGAGGGTTGGCTTACTGCTGTAAACTAAATTGAGATTGGGTCAATACGGCTGACACAAAGAATATAAAATTCTTATCAGTCAATATCAGCTCTATTTAGGATTAATTACCGCCGCTGTCAAATCCAGTCCAGTACTTTTGCAGATGAAGTGTAGTTAAGTTTTGTACACCAGTACGGTAAGAGGTACGGTAAAAATATTTTTTAAATTATTATTTATTTAAAATCATATATTTATATGATTTTTTGGCGGAAGCGGTGAGATTCGAACTCACGAACGGTTGCCCGTTGCCGGTTTTCAAGACCGGTGCAATCGACCACTCTGCCACGCTTCCAAGGAAGATTAAAATAAACCAGCAGATACATGACAACATACCAGAAGTCATTTTTTTCTTCTGCTTATTTAATGCTGGGTAATGCTACAAATCAGACTGGTTGGAATGATACCTTTTTAGAGCCAGTTTTACCAGCAGAACCCACCCTATCGATTAACTATTTCGTACCGCAGCGAGCTGCTCAGTTAGCCGCTTGATCTCTTCTTCAGCCCGCCGTTGTTGCGTCACGTCGTATTGCACGCCCAGGTAATAAAGGACATTGCCGTGCGCATCAAACAGAGGGGTGATGATTAAATGGTTATAAAACATTTCGCCATTTTTTCTATAATTTTTGAGCGTGATTTCAACAGGCTGTTTATTTGCAATGGCTTCTTTCAACTGGTAACGTTCTCTCTGGTCACGATCAGTGCCCTGCAGGAAACGGCAATTTCTCCCTACCGTTTCCTCTTGACTGTAGCCCGTTATTTTTTCAAATGCTTTATTGACATAGACTAGCGGCATATCTTCCTGATCAGGATCAGCCAACGTGATACCGTTAACACATGAATCAAGAATTTTGGATAATACTTTTGGAATCAATCCAGGGTCTTTCTCAACGATAAAATCCATTTTTTTCTCCAAAATTTTTCCGGTAATTAATTAGAATTTATGGCTTGGCAGACCACCAAGTTAATCACAACAAGTCAGCTTCTATTAGACGCTTGATGTTTCTGACTGTTCTTTCAGCCCCGTCCTGAATGGCGATGCGTATAAGCTTCTCAAACGGTCTCATATGCAGATCGAGACTGAGCAACTCAAAAGTAAACGTGATTTGAGTAGCGGCTGGATCGGCTGGCTGCAATAAATAATCGCAGCGGAAAGGATTCGATACGCCAGCGAAGCAAATATGTACGTGAGGCTCAAAGCTGACAATTTTAAAGGTGGACTCTGAGCGGTTGCCTTGATCAACACGTACCTGCCGGCATAGCGTTCCCACTGCTAGCGGCCCATCAGTCAGTTTCTCCAACTCACGCACTTCCGGCGACCACCTTGGGTAATTAACCAGCAGCTCGGTCCCGATAAAATTAAAAACATGTTGCTCGGACTTCTGAATCACTGTGCTTGCCTTCCCTACAACCGGCTTATCGTTAAACAAATTAAACATAGCCCAGCCTCCTGCTTATCGATATCTTAAATCAGATAAGTATCTATCCCAGTCAATAGCAAATCATATTGTGCCTCTACAATCTCTTTAATAATTGAGGCTGCTATACCAGTTACCACATTATTCTCGAGCGCCAGCCAGCCAACTGCATCCGTCGGCCCCAGGCTGACTACATAGCCTATATCATGGTGGATATAAGGTTCAAGTATTTTAAGCACTCCGGAATGCCGTAAAATATTGCGTGCTGCAAGCTTTCCCTTACGCACCGCCGATTGCGCAGTCATCGCATTAGAGCCGAAAGACTGGTAATGAGAGCAATCACCCGCTATAAAAATATGCGGTAAGGATTGACGGTTAATAGTAACTTGTCCGAAAGCATTCGCCATAAGCTGATTCCTCTGCTGCTTGCCAGCAAATACTAGTGCTAGACTGGAAGAAAGTTCATACTGTCTGCCGGTATTCTTTTCTTCCAGTAGTATGACATTTTCCTGCTGTCCGCGGAAATAGGTATCGGGACAAAAATCAATATCAAGTTCAGCCATACGGGATTGCGCATAGTGAGCCAATCTGTTGGGAAACTGTCTGAGCACCCGCTCCCCGCTTTCAATCAGGCGCACTTTGTTTTCTAATTTGTGCCGCTGGAGAAAATGTGCAATCTCAAACAGAAACTGTATCCCGGTAGCCCCTCCTCCTATCACAGAGATCGGGGCTTTGCTGTTATCTCCCCCAGCCAGATGACTGCTTAACAATGTTGAACCGGCCGTACTCATAAAATCATTCAAATCCAGGACGTGGGCTGAGTGATGATGAACTCCCTCTCTTGCAGGCGCGCCTGTGGCAATCAGCAGATAATCAAATGGCAATGAATAATCATCCACTGTAATGCATTTATTATTCTGCCATTGCTGCAGAGTATCTTCGTCGAGCACGAGCTCAGCGCAGACATGGCGGCAGCCAAATCGCTGCTCTAGCGTCGTAAAGGGTACGAGCAAATCAGATAAAGGATAGCGAAATGTTTCTTGAAGATGTGTAATCTTAAGGTGATGTGTTCTCGGGTCAATTATTGTGACTTCAGCATCCGGCATATATTCCAACAGAGTGGTCAGTGCAGCGATGCCAGCATAACCCCCACCTACGATGGCTACTTTTAACTGCTTGCGAGCAGGTATATAAAATGGCAGAAAAGCCACATATTCTCCTTATTTTTTCCTGAATGAGAGGCTAGTTATTTCATTCTAAATCAAATATGATTTTGTCGGTACTTGTCGGCATCGCCTTGCCGTATGATTGATACTGTCCGCAGCTCGCCTTCGTGCCATCTTTGATTTGGAATAACTACACATGAGAGCAAGATGCATGGTTAGCGTAGCATGAAAAAAACCTATTCATGGTAGATTCAAAGTAATTATTCACAGTTCACTCATAAAACGATTCCCTTT
Organism: Nitrosomonas sp. Nm34; assembly: GCF_900113925.1. Lineage (GTDB taxonomy): Bacteria > Pseudomonadota > Gammaproteobacteria > Burkholderiales > Nitrosomonadaceae > Nitrosomonas. The sequence continues at coordinate 15,359 of NZ_FORD01000045.1, read as the reverse complement.
AGGTATTTTTTCTGCCTGCCAGTTTGCTTGCGCCCATTGCCAGAAGGAAGTGATATCCCCTTCGACCAACTCATCAGGTGGATTCTGGCCAAGAAAACGAAGCGTTGCAAGTTGAGGAAGCGGACTAGCCAGGTCGATGGGTGTGGCCAACGTTTGCCTACTTAGCTTTTCTCCTTGTTCATTCACGACAAGGGGCAAATGCAGATAGACAGGGGTTTGATAGCCCAGAAGCTTCTGTAGATAAATTTGACGGGGAGTCGAATGAAGTAAATCCATACCGCGCACGATATGAGTCATCCCCTGCCAGACATCATCTACCACTACGGCTAATTGATAGGTATAAATCCCATCTGCTCGACGCAAGACAAAATCACCCATTTCCCTTTGCACGCATTGATGAACCTTTCCTTGCAAATGATCCACGGATTCAATCCGGCTGCATTCGGTTTTAACTCGCAGCGTATGGGGACGACCCGCATAACCGCCCGATAGACCATTACGACACTGTCCTGAATAAACAGGTCCTTCACTATTCATCACAGCAGAATCAGCAATTTCTCTACGTGTACAAGTACAAGAATAAATTAATCCATTTTTATTAAGTTCAGCCAGTGCGGCTTGATAGCTAGCATGACGCTGAATTTGATAGACAACTTCACCATTCTAATTCATTCCAAAGGATGCTAGCGCATGCAATATTTTCCAGGATGAATCCGGAATAACCCGGGTTGAATCTACATCTTCAATTCGGACCAACTATTCACCATGATGGGTTCTTGCCTCAAGATAACTGGCTACTGCCGTCACCAATGAACTCAGATGCAAGGGACCGACCTGTCGGTGAAGGCGCAAAGCGCCCACGATAAACGGATAGTGGCATAGGAAGGTGCACTTCAGCACTCAGCCAGCCATTGAGCAGCTCGCTGATAGCTCATTACTTTCAATCGTTTTCTATAACTGACATTCCGCACCCTTTTCATAACTCACTGATAATTCTTCATTAATTTTCCGAAAAAATGGGTATGAAAAAATATCTCAAGAAAATTCAGATAATTGCGAATGGAGGTGCAGAATGTCGGCTATAAAAAATACTTTCTAGCTGTTGAAAAATAATCCACGCTACTCTTCTTGTTAAGCTTAACAAGTATAATTTAAGCTTTAAAGTAATGAGAAGGTTTACGGTGCATATTCATATCCTCGGCATTTGCGGTACATTCATGGGCGGCCTTGCGGTACTGGCACGCGCTTCTGGTTTTAAAGTCACTGGTTGTGATGCCAATGTCTATCCACCCATGAGTACACAACTGGTTTCTCAGGGCATCGAATTGATTGAGGGGTACGCGCCACAGCAGACTCAACTCAAGCCAGATCTGTTTGTGATCGGTAATGCCATTTCCCGCGGCAATCCCTTAATGGAAGAAATCCTAAACAGGAATTTGCCCTATATCTCCGGTCCGCAATGGCTCTCAGAACATATTCTGAGAGCCAAGTGGGTACTAGCGGTGGCAGGTACTCATGGCAAAACGACCACCAGTTCGATGCTGGCATGGATACTGGAATACGCGGGGTTGGCTCCCGGCTTTCTCATTGGCGGCATACCTGAAAATTTCGGCATCTCCGCACGACTAGGTGATAAAAATAGCCATCAACCAGATCAGCAGGAATCCTCATCATTTTTTGTCATCGAGGCTGACGAATACGATACCGCATTTTTCGATAAACGCTCCAAATTTATCCATTATCGTCCCAGAACGGCAGTATTGAATAACCTTGAATTTGATCATGCGGATATCTTTCCTGATCTAGCTGCAATTCAGCGACAATTTCACTATTTGGTAAGAACCCTTCCCGGTAATGGATTAATTGTTGCCAATGGCCTTGAAAAAAACTTGCAGCAGGTACTCGCTCAGGGTTGCTGGACACCTATTGAGAAATTTGGTGTAGATGAGGGATGGCAGGCCAAAACGCTGACTGAGCAAAACATCGAAATCACTTACCAGGATAAATCCTATGGGCGACTGCGATGGGATTTATTAGGTGAACATAACCGCATGAACGCACTGGCGGCCATTGCAGCAGCCCGTCATGCTGGCATTCCTCCTGATATTGCCATTGCCGCCTTGTCGCAGTTCAAAAATGTCAAACGACGAATGGAAATACGCGGTATCGTTAATGGCATCACCATATATGATGATTTTGCGCATCACCCCACTGCGATTAAAACGACCTTAAACGGTTTGCGTCATAAAGTAGGCAATGCGCGCATTATCGCTGTCCTGGAACCACGTTCCAATACGATGAAAATGGGTATTTGGAAAGATAATCTGGCAGCAAGTCTGGAAACAGCAGATCAAATTTATTGTTATGCCAATCAATCAGAATGGGATGTACAAAGCGCACTCAGCCCCTTAGGGAAGAAAGCTAATGTGCATTATGAGCTGGTACAGTTGATCAACTCCATTGGGGTGATTGCTTGTCCTGGTGATCATATTCTCATTATGAGCAACGGTGGTTTTGGCGGAATACATGAGAAGCTAATGAAGTCTCTGGCCCATCCTCAGTGACAGAGAGACCTGCAAAAAAAATATTCACCATAGCGCATTCTGTTATCAAAATTTTTGAGCATTTTATGAGGCAGATAGTCAAAGGTGTGACAATTTGTCACATAGCCTAAATTGCTAATTTACGCTAAGGTTGTATCGGCAGAAGCCAAATAGAAGATGAGTCCTCTTAATGTTTAATATTCTCCATCAGTCACCGCTTAGCAAAAATCTGCAAAGACTATTTCTTTTAAGAAGTATTGCAATTGTAGTGCAATGCATTTTATTTGCTTTGGCCTATTCAATCATTGAGCTGAATGTACCATGGGCCAAGATGACCATCGTGGTAGTCATCCATATCCTCCTCAATTTTTTTACCTGGGTACGGCTGCATCATACCTTTCCTGTTTCCAATCTTGAGTTTTTTGCTCAATTACTCATTGATATTTTTGTTTTAACCGCATTGCTTTATTTTGCTGGTGGCTCAACCAACCCTTTTATCTCGCTCTACCTGCTGCCTCTCACCATTGCGGCAGCCATCCTGCCATGGCGCTATACCTGGGCGATTGCAGGCATGACAATCACTTGCTATACCATTCTGCTATTTGAATATATTCCGTTGCCCCATGATCATTCTGATGATCATAGCGCTCATCTCATGGAGTTCAATCTCCATATTTCAGGTATGTGGTTAACCTTCGTGTTAAGTACCCTCTTGATTGCCTGGTTTGTCGTCAAAATGAGCAGCTCCATTCGCGATCGTGACAAAGATCTCGCTCAGGCAAGAGAACAAGCATTACGCAATGAGCAAATTATTGCGCTGGGTACGCTGGCTGCAGGCGCAGCACATGAATTGGGCACGCCTCTCTCGACAATGGCCGTTATTGCGGGTGAGCTACAACAAGAATATCCTCAGGATGAAGAATTCCAGAATAATATTCATATCCTGCGCAATCAAATCATGCATTGCAAGCAAACTCTGACGCAGCTACTCGCTAAAGCAGGGCAAGCACGAACAGAAGACGGAAATAGCCAGTCAGTTGATTATTTTCTGAAACAGATACTCGATAAATGGCAACTGATTCGCCCTTCGACCAAATTCAGCTATCAATGTGATGGGGTCCAACCCGTTCCTCTTATCATGAATACACAATTACTGAGCCAATCCATCCTGAATTTACTGAATAATGCGGCGGATGCCTCTACCAATCAAGTCAGCATCAAAAGCACTTGGGATCAGCATACGCTGAATCTGGAAATTCATGATGACGGGAAAGGCCTGACTGGAGAAGCGGTTCAACGCGCAGGGGAAGCGTTTTTTACCAATAAGGCTCCTGGCCAAGGGTTTGGTATCGGTTTATTTCTTGCCAACGCCAATATTGAACGTTTTGGTGGTAATGTACGTTTGTTTAATCATCCGGAGGGAGGCGCTTGCACCCATGTCACGCTTCCTCTCATACCTAACATGACTTAATTTTTCTTTCATCAAGTCAGCTCCAAGAGGAAAATCTTATGACCGGGCCCGTTGAGCATCCAAGTTTACTCATCGTCGACGATGATCCCGTTTTCTGTGATGTGCTCGCTAAGGCAATGACCAAACGCGGATTCGATGTCACCTATACACACACCATTACATCCGCCTTGGAAAAAGTTGAATCCCTTATGCCGGAATACGCCATTATCGATCTCAAACTATCGGATGAGTCCGGATTAATACTCATTGATAAAATAAAGAAACTCGATCCTGGAACCCGGATAGTTATGCTGACGGGTTATGCCAGTATTGCGACCGCAGTGGAAGCAATCAAGCTGGGTGCCACCCATTATCTCGCCAAACCAGTGGATGTTAATGACATTATGGCAGCTTTTGAGCGTACCAGCGGGGATACCGAGGTGCCGATAAGCTCGCATCCGTTATCAGTTGGACGGCTGGAATGGGAATATATCCATCGTATTCTGACTGAAAATAATAATAATATCTCCGTTACGGCAAGAATTTTGAATATGCATCGCAGAACACTGCAACGCAAGCTTGCCAAGAAACCTGTTTAGAATTTAATCATTCAGCTCAAGACTAGAAAATTTTGCCGTTACCCGAATATCTTGTCCAATCATACGAAGATCGGTTAATTCAAGTTTATGCTTGTCGGATAATCTGGTCAGCATCGGCAAATTCAACATGCCCTGTGCCTTATCACCAAGCACACAAGGTGCAAGATAGATGATTAGTTCATCGACCAGTTCTTCTTGTACCAGAGCGCCAGCCAAAGTACTTCCTGCCTCTACTAGTACTTCGTTGATCTCGAAATCAGCGAGCTTAACCATCATTTGAGTCAGATCGACTTTGCCGCCATGAGTAGGCAGCATCATGACTTTCACTCCCTTCTCTTCCAGCAATTTTTTTCTGCTCTCATCCGGCGCAGCAGTAAAAATCAATATCTTACTACCCTGCAATAGTTTTGCATCAGCGGGTATATCAAGTCGGCTATCAATGACGACGCGCAATGGTTGCCGGGTAGTCTCGACGTGACGGACCGTTAATTGTGGGTCATCTTTTTTTACTGTGCCAATACCCGTTAAGATGGCACAAGAAAGAGCACGCAAGCGATGGGCATCCAAACGCGCTGGCTCGCTAGTAATCCATTGGCTTATACCATTCTCCAATGCCGTCTTTCCATCCAGACTCGCCGCTATTTTCAATCTTATCCACGGCCGATGGCGAGTCATGCGGGAAACAAAACCAATATTCAGTGCGCTTGCTTGCGCTTCCAATAAACCGGATTGCACCATAATACCCGCATCTCTTAACCTGGCTGCACCATTTCCTGCAACCAGAGGATTCGGATCGACCATTGCTATCACGACTCTCGCCACGCCTGCATGGATGAGTGCCTCCGCACAAGGAGGCGTACGCCCATAATGGCTGCATGGCTCTAATGTCACATAAACCGTAGCATTTCGGACGGTATCATCCGCAGAACAAAGTGCATTAATTTCAGCATGCGGCTGACCAGCCCGCTCATGCCAGCCACGACCTATTACGCGATTATTTTTAACCACGACACAACCCACCCGCGGATTAGGGCTCGTTGTGTATAAACCCTTTTCTGCAAGTTTTAATGCCTGAGACATGTAGGCATAATCATTGGCTGAAAAAATCTCGGAATCTTTAAGCACAAATAGATCCTGAATGTGTACCTGATTGTACTTGGGATGTGAAATTTGAATTTCTTAAGAATGAGTTTTAATGTTGATTCTGAACTTCTTTGATGACGTCCTGAAAGTCACCAACATCCTGAAAGCTTCTGTATACAGAGGCAAAGCGTATATAGGCCACTTTATCGAGTTTATAAAGCTCTTTCATCACTAACTCACCGATAGTGCGTGAAGAGATTTCCCTTGCACCCGAGCTCAGCAACTTCTGAACTATACGGTCCATGGCTGCATCCACATGTTCAGTGGGAACTGGGCGTTTATGCAATGCACGCAAGAAACTGGTATGAAGCTTATTTCGATTGAATTCCGCACGTGTGCCATTTTGCTTAACCACTTGTGGCAAACGCAGTTCTACTGTTTCATAGGTCGTAAAACGCTTGCCACAAGCTGCACAATGCCGCCGTCGACGAACACGATCTCCCTCTTCACTCACGCGTGAATTAATTACGCTGGTATCTTCAGCGTTACAGAAAGGGCATCTCATTATTTAATACCAGTTACGCTAATTAACTCACTAGCTGGTTGCTATCTCAAAACGAATCTATGAGGGCATCTTCAAACAACAATCCAAAAATCTCTCGCTACTTAAACACATCAATTTCCATAAACTGGATATTTTGCGCACAGCATCTTCGCTTCTTGTGCCACACGATCCAGAACGGCTGCATCATTCGGCGAATCCAATACATCCGCAACCAGATTGGCTAATTGCTCTGCCTCAATTTCCTTGAAGCCACGCGTTGTTATGGCGGGGGTTCCAATACGAATACCGCTGGTGACAAAAGGCTTCTGAGGATCGTTTGGAATAGCGTTCTTGTTAACTGTAATATGGGCGGTTTCCAAGACTGCTTCAGCTTCCTTACCTGTCAAATTTTTGGCGCTAAGATCTACCAAGAACATATGGCAATCCGTCTGTCCAGAAACGATACGCAAACCACGACTTTGTAATACCTTAGCCATCACGCGTGCGTTCTCGATAACTTGTTCCTGATAATCGCGGAATTCCTTAGTCGCAGCTTCTTTAAAAGCCACTGCCTTGGCTGCGATGACATGCATGAGTGGACCACCCTGAATTTGAGGAAAAACGGCCGAATTAAGTGATTTCTCATATTCCTGCTTGGCCATAATCACGCCACCTCGAGGGCCGCGAAGTGTCTTATGAGTCGTACTGGTCACAAAATCAGCAATTCCCACTGGATTAGGATAGAAACCAGCCGCGATCAGTCCCGCATAGTGAGCCATATCGACAAATAAATAAGCGCCCACCTCATCAGCTATTTTACGAAAATGCTTCCAATTGATTATTCTTGCATATGAAGACGCGCCAGCAACGATCATCTTCGGCCGATGTTCATGCGCCAACCGTTCCACTTCCTGGTAGTTAATTTCTTCAGTTTCAGGCACAAGCCCATAAGTTACCGAATTGAAAATTTTACCACTTAGATTAACTGGAGCACCGTGAGTGAGATGCCCGCCATGTGCAAGAGACATTCCCAATAACGTATCACCAGGTTTTAGTGCAGATAAATATACTGCCGCATTAGCCTGAGAACCAGAATGAGGCTGTACATTGACATATTCAGCATTAAATAACGCTTTTAAACGATCAATAGCCAGCTGCTCCACTTTGTCAACATACGTGCAGCCTCCATAATAACGTTTGCCGGGATATCCCTCTGCATATTTATTAGTAAGAACTGATCCTTGCGCCTGGAGGACTGCGGGACTGGCATAATTCTCAGAAGCAATCAATTCAATATGATCTTCCTGTCGCTGTATTTCACCTTTAATTGCTTGCCACAAATCTGGATCGACACTTTCTATCGTTTTTTTATAGGAAAACATGACAGCATTTACTCTTTGAAAAATTGAGATATTTAAAAATAATGCATTCTACCATTTAGAATGGCAACAGGATATAAAGCGAAGCCAAACAAAGATAATGAGCATAAATTGAAGATATTTACCTTATCATGCTCATCAAGAAAAACCAGTAGAAAAGAAGACTATTAGCTCTTGCGCACACTAGATAGTATTTGCAAACCTTCAAGCAAATACCTTAAAAAATAATCTGCAAATTAAATAAAAACTAACTTAATAGCAATGATAAAAGCAAGTTAAATCTTTATCCCTTCTTTATTTACCCAAGGTGAAATATTTTAACTGCTTTCATGAAGTGCTCCATTCAAAGCGCGTCGACTTTATCATCTTCAAATTGAAGTATCACTTTTTCATCACTATTGATATCTACCGTTACTTTACCTCCATTGCATAGCCGCCCAAAAAGCAATTCATCTGCTAACGCACTGCGTATCATATCCTGAATCAGGCGTGCCATAGGGCGTGCACCCATCAGTGGATCAAAGCCATGCTCAGCCAGATAATTACGTAAATTATCAGTGAAGACGGCTTCTACTTTTTTCTCATGTAATTGTGCCTCAAGCTGCATTAAAAATTTATCCGTGACACGCAAAATGATTTCTTTACTCAGCGACACAAAAGAAATGATCGCATCTAACCGGTTACGGAATTCAGGAGTAAACAGGCGTTTAATTTCAACCATTTCATCACCTGTTCTAGCAGATTTGGCAAATCCGATCATCGACTTGGTCAACGACTCAGCGCCTGCATTGGTAGTCATGATGATAATCACGTTGCGAAAATCTGCTTTACGCCCGTTATTATCTGTCAAGGTACCGTGATCCATCACTTGGAGCAGAACATTGAATATATCGGGATGTGCTTTCTCTATTTCATCAAGCAATAAAACTGAATGAGGTTGTTTAATAATCGTTTCTGTCAGCAATCCTCCTTGCTCAAAGCCAACATAGCCAGGAGGGGCACCAATCAATCTCGAGACTGCGTGGCGCTCCATATACTCAGACATATCAAAGCGATGCAATGGCACACCCAGAATATAAGCAAGCTGACGCGCCACTTCAGTTTTCCCTACCCCTGTTGGACCAGAAAAAAGGAATGAACCGATAGGCTTTTGCGGATTTCCCAAACCACTTCTAGTCATTTTTATCGCTGCTGTCAGCGCATCAATGGCTGCATCTTGTCCGAAAACGATAGATTTCAGATCACGGTCAAGCGTTTTCAGTTTGTTACGATCATCGGTTGAAATGCTTTGTGAAGGTATCCGGGCAATCTTGGCAATAATATCTTCGATCTCATGTTTACCGATAATTTTACGCTGCTTTGATTTTGGTAAAATCCGTTGCGCCGCACCCGCTTCGTCAATCACATCAATGGCTTTATCAGGCAAGTGTCGATCACCTATGAAACGAGCTGATAATTCCGCCGCAGCTGTTAGCGCTCCTGCAGTGTATTTGACATTATGGTGCTTTTCATAACGAGATTTGAGACCGCGCAGAATAGCGACTGTCTCCTCGATACTGGGTTCAGAAACTTCAATTTTCTGAAAGCGTCGGGATAATGCATGATCTTTTTCAAAAATTCCTCGATACTCATTATAAGTCGTCGCACCAATACACTTGAGTCGACCTGCACTTAACATGGGTTTCAGCAAATTAGAAGCATCTAATGTACCGCCAGAAGCCGCACCGGCACCGATTAAAGTATGGATTTCATCGATAAACAAAATAGCTTTTGGATTATCCACCAATTGTTTTAATACAGCCTTAAAACGCTGCTCAAAATCACCCCGGTACTTGGTACCTGCTAACAATGCACCCATATCCAGCGCGTACACTTGATGATAGGCCAATATCACTGGCACATCTCCTTCAGTAATCCTTCTAGCCAGCCCCTCTGCAATAGCTGTTTTACCCACACCCGCTTCGCCCACTAATAAAGGGTTGTTCTTTCTGCGACGACATAAAATCTGTATCACGCGCTCAACTTCTTTTTCACGCCCGATCAGAGGATCAATCCGATTCGTCAGTGCTAAATTATTGAGATTAATAGTATAGCTTTCAAGTGTATTGGCTGAATTCTGTTGCTGCTCGTTATCACTTTCATCTTCAATCTTATGATCATTATTTTGTGACACTTTACAAATCTTATGCGAAATGTAGTTCACTACATCCAACCGTGTTATACCCTTCTGCTGCAGAAAATAAACTGCGTGAGAATCTTTTTCACCGAAAATCGCTACTAAAACATTAGCTCCGGTTACCTCTTTTTTCCCTGATGACTGGACATGCAATATTGCGCGCTGGATGACACGTTGAAATCCAAGGGTGGGTTGAGTATCGACCTCTCCATTGCCGCTTACAATAGGCGTATGACGATTAATATGATCCTGAAGCAAAGTGCGCAAATCTTCAATATCAATCGCGCAAGCAATTAACACTTCTGATGCACTTGGATTATCTAGCAAGGCAAGCAATAAATGTTCTACCGTAATGAATTCATGGCGCTTCTGGCGTGACTCTACAAATGCCATATGTAAACTTACTTCTAACTCTTGTGCGATCATGTTAGTTTTTCTCCATAATACACATTAATGGATGCTGATTCTGTCTAGAAAATTTATTTACCTGTTGAACTTTGGTCATCGCAATATCATTGGGATAAATACCGCAAATACCAACCCCTTCTGTATGAATCTTAAGCATAACTTGAGTTGCCTTTTCTTGACTCATAAAAAAGAATGTTTGCAATACCATTACTACAAAATCCATCGGAGTAAAATCATCATTTAATAACATAACTTTGTACAAGGGAGGTAACTTAATCTTACTTTTATTTTCCTCTAGCACTCCATTCTCACGATCTTCTGTTACCATGATTCACCTACTTAATTTAAAAAGAAAAGCGCGAGCAAAAAAAATCAAATAATTTTTCTTTCTTAGTTTTGTTTTTATCATATTTGACGATTCCTACAAAATTTTCAAGCGCAATAAACAAATCTTTCTATCTTTATCCAAAAGCAGCTCAAAATTTCACCCGATATCTTGACTTGAGTCAGAAATTTGCGTAAAAATGCAACTGGCGTTTGGCTTCAAGTTCTCTGCAGTACTGGTTAGAGCCGTTTGCGGTCTTGAAATTCAAATAGTATTAGGGTTTCCAGCCCAGTTTTTTTATAGGAAGTAAAAATGGCAACAGGTACAGTAAAATGGTTCAATGACTCCAAAGGGTTCGGCTTTATCACTCCTGATGATGGCAGCGAGGATTTATTTGCACATTTCTCCGCAATCAATATGACAGGTTTTAAAACCCTGAAGGAAGGCCAGAAAGTGAGCTTTGAAGTTACACAAGGACCCAAAGGGAAACAGGCTTCAAACATTCAAGCTGCCTAAGATATTGCAACATTCATAAATTATTCTGTCATTCTTTTAAAGAAGTAATTAGCCGTACAAAAATCAGCTAATTACTTTCAATTACCCTAACTACTCATCGCCATTATAAAACTGGCGATGAGTAGTTATACAGACAGCAAATTAATTATGATTTGCTGTATCGTTCCACTTCTAGCCCATTCTTGCTATCATCGCATTTCCAAATCCAGAGCATGTAGCTTCAGTTGCGTCATGCATTTGTCTCGCAAAATCATAAGTTACTATTTTATCTTGGACAGTTTTTTCCATCGCTTTAATAATCATATCTGCAGCTTCATTCCAGCCGATATGTCTTAGCATCATTTCAGCTGAAAGAATAATTGATCCAGGGTTGACCTGATCCTTGCCCGCATATTTAGGGGCAGTTCCATGCGTAGCCTCAAAGATCGCAACCGAATCACTTAAGTTTGCTCCTGGGGCAATGCCAATTCCCCCTACTTGTGCAGCTAAAGCATCTGAAATGTAATCACCATTTAAATTTAAAGTCGCAATCACATCATATTCATCAGGGCGCAATAAAATTTGCTGCAGGAAAGCATCGGCGATAACGTCTTTCACCACGATTCCTCCCTTATCCTCAGGTAATTTCATCCACGGCCCGCCATTTAATAATTCAGCACCGAATTCCTTCATGGCCACGTTATAGCCCCAATTCTTGAAAGCCCCCTCGGTAAATTTCATAATGTTACCCTTATGCACCAAAGTTACCGATTTTCGCTCATTATCGATCGCGTATTGTATTGCCTTCCGTACTAACCGTTCAGTTCCCTCTCTTGAGACAGGCTTGATACCAATACCAGAAGATTGAGGAAAACGAATACTCTTTACTTGCATTTCTTTAATCAAAAAATCGATCACTTTCTTTGCAGATGCTGATTCTGCTTCCCATTCTATTCCCGCATAAATATCTTCTGAATTTTCACGAAAAATGACCATATCGACTTTCTCAGGATTTTTTACCGGACTAGGTACCCCCTCGAAATAACGAACAGGACGCAAGCAAATATATAAATCAAGCAACTGGCGTAATGCTACATTAATAGAGCGGATACCGCCGCTTACAGGCGTTGTCAAAGGTCCTTTGATAGAAACCACATATTCTCTCGCAGCCTGTAATGTTTCATCGGGTAACCAAATATTCTCACCATATAACTTGGTTGATTTCTCGCCAGCATACATCTCCATCCAGAAAATTTTGCGCTTATCGCCATATACCTTATACACGGCGGCATCCACAACTTTTATCATTACAGGCGTAATATCAATTCCTATCCCATCTCCCTCAATAAATGGAATAATTGGGTAATCTGGCACAGTCAGCGAGAGATCGCTATTGACAAGGATTTTTTCGCCATCAGGGGGCGCTTTGATATGCTGAAACATAAAATCTCCAGTAAAATAATAGTTTATAGAATATATTTTAATTTAATCTTGAATAATTGAATAAATCTATATCAACAAATATTGATTTAATTGCTATTGACTATTCATTCAATTGCTATCTGACCAGTCGTGCTAACCCGTAATATCATTTTGTCCCTGGACTGAATAACTTCAACTCTACGCAAGAAATTCTGCCCAAGCAGACCCACTTTTCCCTCCATACCTATGCCTACACTTAATCCCTTTATCAAAATACCACCTACCTTGATATCTTGTTCAGATACAATTTCACCCAGGAATTTACCGCTAGCGCTTGAAAAACTTGCTAGCCTACCATTTGGCAATTTTGCAGCACGTGCTAACTCATAGCTTATAGAAACGATACTTGCCCCGGTATCAACCATAAAATCAACAGGGTATCCATTGAGTTCCCCCCGAACATAATAATGCCCATCCCATGATCTAGGAATCACAACCTCATTGCCTAGCAGGCTATCTGGGATAATAGCAATTTTGGGTTTTTGCCAATTCTCAAAGAATAAATAGGCAGCACTAAACACGATTAACCAGATAATTAAAGCGGTAACATAGCCCCATGGAATATAACTGCGCATTGTAAAATTATCTATTTCTTAGATGGAGGGATATAGCTCAGTCAAACAAAAAAAATGGTAGAAAATCGCGTAGAAATCAAATACACCCATATTGTTAACTGGTATTTTATAGTTTCATTGATCAGAAATATTACATTTTAAATCAAATTTATTACTTTCTATTTAATTAAGCATTTGTCTTATCCGTTCTACTCTTGATTGCCATGATAAATGAATGGGCTAAATGATATGACTCAGGAGAATACGGATGGATAATTAGCAAGCAACCTTTCATTGCTTGCTGAAAAATACGCTAAAATGTAGCTTTTGAACTTTTATCGGGAGCGCTTAATGTCAATGGCAGACCGCGATGGAGTAATCTGGTTCGATGGAAAAATGGTTCCTTGGCGAGATGCTACCACGCATGTACTTACTCACACTCTACATTATGGAATGGGTGTATTCGAAGGTCTACGTGCTTATCAAACAAGCAAGGGACCGGCCATTTTCCGTTTAGTTGAGCATACTGACCGCCTGTTTAATTCAGCGCATATCTTCAGAATGACTATTCCTTTTGATAAAGCCACCCTGATGCAGGCGCAAAAGGAAGTAGTGAAACAGAACCATCTTGAATCTGGTTATATTCGCCCTATCGTTTTTTACGGCGCAGAAGCAATGGGATTATCTGCCAAAAATTTATCCGTCCATGTTGCAATTGCAGCTTGGCCATGGGGAACTTATTTAGGGCCAGATAGTTTAGAAAATGGTATTCGTGTTAAAACCTCTTCCTTTTGCCGTCATCATGTCAATGTTAATATGTGTCGTGCAAAATCAGTCGCAACCTACACCAATTCTATCTTAGCGCACCAGGAAGTTGCGATGGATGGCTATCATGAAGCATTACTCCTTGATGTAGATGGGTATATTGCTGAGGGTTCAGGAGAAAATATTTTTATCATCAAACAGGGAAAGCTTTATACACCTGATTTGACCTCTTGCCTTGAAGGCATTACACGCAATTCAGTGATCGAGCTGGCACAAGAAATGAATATTCCTGTAATCGAGAAACGCATTACCAGAGATGAGGTTTATTGCGCGGATGAAGCTTTCTTTACAGGGACCGCAGCAGAAGTTACCCCAATTCGAGAGCTTGATAATCGTACCATTGGGAATGGCAAGCGCGGCCCAATTACTCAGCAGCTACAAGCTCTGTTTTTCGATTGTGTCAGCGGTAAAGCAACCCATCATACCGACTGGCTACACTATATTTAAACTAGTTTAATAGAGCCATCCATGAATAAACAACCCACTACCCTTAATCAGCGACAAATAGAAATCACTGAGGACGATTTACCTTTACATTGCCCAACACCATCAATGCGACTATGGAATGCTCATCCACGTGTATTCTTACCTATTGAAGCTACCGGTGAAGCGCTATGCCCTTATTGTGGTACGCACTATATTTTGAAAGGTGGAGTAAAAGCAGCGCAGCATTAAATCAAACCATGAATCATATTTCCGATCAATTCATATCGAAATGCTGATATAAATTCCCAAAGATAATTTTATTCTGATAGAAATCTCTAAAGCATAGAATATCAAAGGTATCGTAGATATCGCGTTAATTAGCAGTATAGTTAAAATGACTGCTCACGCTATTTACTCTCAAGCGTATATGCGTAGATTAAATTTATGGTTTATGGTTTATGGTTGTAATAGAACGGAATTGCAGACTATTTAACCCTTCCCTTGTTCGAGTATTGGCAGCAGGCTATAAAAGCAGCATTTAAGCTATAGAAACAAGGATAGTTCCCATGCCGATCCTCTTAATAAAGGCTGTGAAGTGATAACGTTATTTTACGGAATAGATAAAACCTTATCACAATACTGCGGCTGGAAGAGCCTGAGCGAGGCTAATACTAAGGGAAGGTTTCTTCTCGCAAACTTCGAAGCCACTAGTCCGGCTATCAGATTAACAAACGTGAGTTCGACATAAGAAAAGCTGTAAAAGGAACCTGAATTCCTTATGATGAAGTGGTTTTAGAAAAGAATTTCCATCATGAGAGGAGTCAGGTTCCAATGGATACGATAACGATTTTTTGTGCAAGTGACGAATTTTGTAAAGAGTTTGAACCACGATGGGAGCAGCACTTATTAGAGTCATCGCTGAAACAGCGTCGGCGGCAAGGAGCGCTGTGTCTAAGCGAAATCATGACCATTATGGTGGGGTTTCATCTATCCGGTTATCGGACATTTAAGCACTATTACCTGAATGACGTGTTGAGGTATCAGCGGGGTTATTTTCCAGGGTTGGTGAG
>NZ_FORD01000029.1 GCF_900113925.1 Nitrosomonas sp. Nm34 | reverse complement strand
CTTTTTGACAAGCTGCTGTTACGTAAACGCTCGATCATTGAGACCGTCAATGACCCATTGAAGAATAGTTCGCAAATCGAGCATTCCCGTCATCGTAGCCCGGTTAACTTCTTTGTTAATCTGATAGCCGGACTGGTGGCTTACACCTTTCGCGAGAAGAAACCCTCCCTTAATATCAGACTCCCTCAAGCTCTTCCAATCGTGATGTGATGATTCTTATGTCGAACTCACGTTACCGTAATAAATCATTCGCTGCCAGCAATCACCCCCCCACCCAGACATACCTTGCTTTCATACACGACCACTGATTGTCCGGGTGTGACTGCCCATTGAGGCTGTGCAAAATCAATCTGGCAACTGCCTTCATCAATACGATTAATTGCACAGGGCGCATCAGTCTGTCGATAACGGGTTTTAGCGGCATACACCCAGTCGCAATGAGGCGCTTTACCGCTAATCCAGGATAAATCGGTTGCCCATAAGGTGGAACGAAGCAATGCCGGATGATCATGCCCCTGTACCACGATCAGCACATTTTTCGCTCTATCCTTACCTGCAACAAACCATGGCTTGTCATTACCATCTTTTACTCCACCAATACCTAACCCCTGCCGTTGGCCAATGGTGTAATACATCAAACCGATATGCTTGCCAACCCTTATTCCATCTGGTGTCTGGATTTCACCTGGCTCATGCGGTAAATATCGATTGAGAAATTCACGGAAAGGACGCTCGCCGATAAAACAGATACCGGTACTATCCTTCTTGGAAAAATTGGGTAAATTATGCGCACGCGCGATTTGACGTACCTCGCGTTTGTAAAGATGCCCGATAGGAAATAGTACTTTAGACAGTTGTGCCTGGTTTAGACGATAGAGAAAATAGCTCTGATCTTTGCTGCCATCCTCACCTTTCAACAACTGATACGAGCCATGAATGTGACGTACCTGCGCATAATGACCCGTGGCAATAAAATCCGCACCCAGTGTAATAGCATGATCAAGAAATGCCTTGAATTTGATTTCAGCATTGCATAATACGTCCGGATTGGGTGTTCGCCCCGCCTTATATTCTGCAAGAAACAAACTGAATACACGTTCTTTATACTCAGCCGAGAAATTGATTACTTCCAGCGGGATATTGATGATATCTGCCACTGATACTGCATCAAGGAAATCCTCGCGGGAAGAACAATATTCATCAGTATCATCCTCTTCCCAGTTCTTCATGAACAAACCAATGACCTCGTAACCCTGCTCTTTCAATAGTAAGGCAGCAACAGAGGAATCCACTCCACCGGACATCCCTACGATGACACGCTGTTTTTTCATATTTTCACTCGTAATGTATAAGAATTTCTAGAGGATAGCGTTTGCCAGCCAAATAATCCTCAATACATTGCATGACGAGCGGGCTGCGATGGCAATTTCTTCGTTGATGAATCTCATCCAGATCAAACCAGGCAGCACGCAAAATCCCAGTATCCAGCGTTCGGTTTGGATCAAAGCTAGTTACGATACCAGACAGCGCGAAGCGCAAAAAGGTCGTATCAGCAGCACGAGAATGCCACTGATAAATACCAATCAGCCATTGCGGAATAAAAGTATAAGCGGTTTCCTCTAGAGTCTCCCGGATACTGGCCTGAATAATCGACTCGTTGGGCTCCAAATGGCCGGCTGGTTGGTTAAGTTGCATCCCCAGTTCCTGTTGATCTTCCTCTACCAATAGATATTTACCATTTTGCTCGATAACGGCGGCAACCGTAACATTAGGTTTCCAAATCATGGCGGTTGTACGGATTAATTTAATAAAGAAACGTATCTACAAAACTTGCTATCATCATGCCAGTAATACATTGATGAGAGTATATTTTTCATGCATATTTCAATCATTATTCCAGCTTTCAATGAAGAACGTTTGATTGGCCAGTGCCTACGATCTGTTACTGAAGCGCTTGCGGCCAACCATGACTTTGGTTTTATTCACGAAATCATCGTGGTCGATAACAATTCTACCGACAACACAGCCAATCTGGCAAAGAAGGCCGGGGCGCGCGTCGTTTTTGAACCCATCAACCATATTGCGCGTGCACGCACTGCCGGCGCTGCCGCCGCTACCGGTGATTGGCTGATATTTCTGGATGCAGATTGCAGGTTGAATACTGGATTATTAACCGATATTTTTCAATTAATCAAGGAAGGCAAGCATGTCGGCGCTGGCAGCACGCTGCTGATGCGAGGACTGCCTTGGTGGGCAAATGCAATATTAAAGCTCTGGACCATGCTGTCTGTTTTATTCGGCTGGGCGGCGGGTGCATTAATGGCATGTAACAGTAAGGCATTTCATGAAATAGGGGGATTCAATCTGGAATTATACGCAGCAGAGGAAATTGAATTCAGCCAGAAACTCAAGAAATGGGGGCAAGCCCATCATCTCAAATTCACCATTTTAACAGCACACCCACTTGAAACCTCTGCAAGAAAAATTAAACTCTATAGCAGACGAGAAGTTTTTGGACAATTTTTGCGTCTTATCCTTCACCCCTACCGATCGTTACATGACAAAAAATGGTTATCGATGTGGTATGACGGACGACGCTAACACTTAATGACATATATGAATCCTACGGAAAATACCGATAAAAGAACGGCTGCTATACACTGGCCCCATGTCCTACTCATCGTTTTATTTACCATTGTCATCACCATCGCTGGCACTTACTGGGTACTTAAAACCTATATTTTCGCTACTGCATTTACCCCAGTGGTACTGAACACCCAGGAAGAAAAAACCCTCCAGGCTAAACTGCATGCCCTCGGTTATGAAGCTGGATTTTCATCACGTACTACCGATACTACGCATACTACGAATCTGAAAAAAAACGGCGAAATCGACAAAAGCGGATTCCTGAAACCAGAACCCTACTCCGAAGAAAATGCCCCGCGAGCAATCAGTTTCACCGAACGGGAACTAAACGCGTTACTCGCTAAAAATACCGATCTTGCACAAAAACTGGCTATTGATCTCACTGATGATCTCGTAAGCGCAAAACTGCTTATCCCACTTGAAGAGGATTTCCCGGTACTGGGCGGCAAAACGCTCCGTTTCAATGCCGGCATCGGCATGGCCTATCAGCATGACCAACCGGTCATCATCCTCAAAGGTATCAGCATCATGGGTACCCCCATCCCTAATGCCTGGCTGGGCGGAATAAAAAACATCGATCTTGTCAGTGAATTTGGTGTCGATCCAGGATTCTGGAAATCCTTTTCGGAAGGAATCGAGGATATTCAGGTAACTGAGGGCCAAATCAATATCAAACTCAAAGAATAGCCTGCTTTCTTGCAATAAAATTGGGGGTGAACTCTATGATCTTATAAACCAACATCAAAAAAAGAACCGCTTTCAGGATGATTGGCTTATTATCACTTTACTTTTGAACGTGCTAATTCCATTTTTAAATCAAACCTGACTTTCTCGGCTTCACCTTGCCGTATTATTGTTATTGATACTGTCTGCGGCTCGCCTTCGCGTCTTTTTGATTTAGAAATGGAATAACTGGCAGTCTTGGACAATTGTCCTTATATTCTTGAACGCTATCTTTTCTTTTCCAAAAATTTAAGGGTTACCCGCTATGCTCTGGATTAAATCATTACACATCATTTTTATGGTTACCTGGTTCGCCGGATTGTTTTATTTACCCCGGTTATTTGTTTATCATGCCATGTCTACCGATCAAGCGGGAATTGATCGCTTCAAAGTGATGGAGCGTAAACTTTACTACGGCATCATGACACCCGGCGCACTATTGACATTGCTATTTGGAAGTTGGCTATGGCTTGGTTATGGTTTTTCCGGGGCCTGGCTATATGCTAAATTAGCTCTGGTTGTACTGTTAATCGCCTACCATCTATATTGCGGTAAGCTATTAATCGATTTTAAGCATGATCGTAATCAACACGGCCATATTTATTATCGTTGGTTCAACGAAATGCCTGTTGTCATCCTATTTGCAGTAGTCATCCTCGTCGTGGTCAAACCCTGGTGATCTCTGACGTGATTTAATCATCCATGACTTCTTGCCCGGGAAACAGCACATCGGTAAAACCGAACGTGCGAAAATCTGTGATTCGCATCGGATAAAGTATACCATGCAGATGATCACATTCATGTTGAACGACCCGTGCATGGAAGCCTTCTACCCTTCGGTCTATTGCATTCCCAAACTGATCAACTCCCTCATAATGAATCCGGGTATAGCGCGGTACCCTACCGCGCAGACCGGGAACACTTAAACACCCTTCCCAGTCTTCTTCCATTTCTTTCGATAATGGCGTCACAACAGGGTTAATTAACACAGTGAAAGGAACGGCTTCTGCCTCTGGATAGCGTGGATTATAGTCCACACCAAATATCACCACTCGCTGGTCGACACCAATTTGCGGAGCAGCCAGTCCTGCACCATTGAGTGCCGCCATGGTATCCTTCATATCTTGAATGAGTGCATCAAGTTCAGGCATATTGAACTCATTCACTCTCCTTGCCTCTTGCAGCAAGCGTGGATCTCCCATTTTTAAAACAGCTCTAACCGTCATTTATTTTCACCAAATGTCCTAATATATTTCGCACACTTACCATGGCTTTTTCCAAGACAGCGTAAACCTCTTCTAGCGGAATTGCACGTACGCTTGTGCCACGTCCTGCTGCATGATTCGCAACAGCCGCAATCGCAGCATAAGATAACCCTAACTCCTTGGCAAGCGCCGCCTCCGGCATACCTGTCATGCCTACCATGTCTGCCCCGTCCTGTTCCAACCGGTTCACTTCTGCTACTGTTTCAAGTCGCGGCCCTTGGGTCACCGCATAAACTCCCCCATCGATAATTTTCTCGTTGGCCTGTTTCGCTGCTAATAGCAGATGACGGCGGGTTTCCAGACAAAAAGGATGGGTAAAATCAGTATAAGTAATCGGCCTGTCGGTTTTATCAAAATAAGTGGATTTCCGACCATAGGTATAATCAATGATTTGATCCGGGACAACCACCGTGCTTGGGATCAAATCTGCGCGTATACCGCCTACTGATACGACCGCGATTACTCTTTTTGGTTTAAATAAACTCAACGCCCAAAGATTGGCCTGGTAATTCACTGCATGTGGCGGAATAGTATGACCATGACCATGCCGTGCCAGGAATACAATTTCTTGATTATCTATTTTGCCAAAGGTTAATGGACCAGATGGTTCACCATAAGGTGTTCTCACAATCTGACGATGTGATATCTCGAGAGAAGCGAGTTTGGTCATTCCGCTCCCACCAATAATTGCAAGCATCCCTTTTTCCACTTTCTTCCATTTCCCAATCAAACATAACGCCAAGGTGAACCGCAGACAGGATAAATCATACGGCAAGGTGAGGCCGACAAAACCAGGTTTGATTTGGAAATGGAATTACTCCTTCAGAGCAAAGATCGCAGGTAAATTCCGCCATAGACCCTTTATATCCATACCATAACCAAATATATACCGGTCTGGTAATGACATACCTATAAAATCCGCACTGATCGGCTTCGTTTTACCGATAACTTTATCTACAAGTACAGCACTATAAAAAGCTTTTGCACCCTCTTCCATAATGCGCTGCCGGATGGCTGCAAGCGTGAATCCTTCGTCAAGAACATCATCCAACACAAGCACGACTCTTCCCTTTAAATGAGCAGGAGGCAATACTTTCCATTCAATAACACCGCCTTGAAGCGTATGATTATAGCGAGTCGGGTGCAAGTAATCGAAATCCAGGGGAAAATGAAGTAATGGTAACAATTGTCCCGAAAAAACCACGGCACCGCTCATTACACAAAGAACCAAGGGATATTGCCCGGCTAATACCGTTGTAATATTTTTAGCCATTCGCTCAACTGTTTCTGACAACAAATGAGCAGAAGCGATCAATTCTGCATGTATTAAAAATTGATTTGCTTCTTTATCAGCGAGTACGGCCATATCAATTGTCGGTTCCAGAACTATCTTGCAACAATTTCACTAGCCCTGCTTCATCAAGTATCTTAATACCCAATTTTAGCGCTTTGTCATATTTGCTACCCGGATCGGCTCCTGCCACTACATAATCAGTTTTTGTAGAAACACTGCTCGTGACTTTTCCACCTAAGTGTTCAATTTTTTCTGTCGCCGTATCTCGTGTCATATTGGGTAAAGTTCCTGTCAGCACAAAGGTCTTGCCATAAAGTAGATTACTCACCAGCTTTACCTTTTCTGAACTCTCTTCCCATCTGACCCCACAGCTACGTAACTGCTCGATCACCTCCAGATTGTGCTTCTCTGCAAAAAAATCAACAATACTTAGCGCCACCACAGGCCCGATATCTGGCACCTCCTGTAACTGCTCCACGTTCATACCCATCAGCCGGTCAAGCTCGCCCACATAATTCGCCAGATCCTTGGCAGTAGATTCACCTACATGACGAATGCCTAGTGCATAAACGAATCGAGCGAGTGTGGTCTGTTTACTGTTTTCAATCGCTACTAGCAAATTATTCGCTGATTTCTCTGCCATACGCTCCAGATTAGCCAGCGCGGAAAGACCAAGTTTATAGAGATCAGCAGGCGTGCGCACGATCGAATTTTCCACTAATTGATCTACCAGTTTTTCACCCAGCCCTTCGATATCCATCGCCCGGCGTGAAGCAAAATGAAGAATGGCTTGCTTGCGCTGTGCAGGACAAAATAAACCCCCAGTACAACGTGTCACCGTTTCTCCTGGCAGACGCACTGCTCGAGCACCACAGATGGGACAGTGATCAGGCATTAAGAAAGGTTTTGCATGCGATAAGCGCTGCTCAGGAACAACAGCTACCACCTCCGGAATGACATCCCCCGCTCTGCGCACAATGACTTTATCGCCTATCATAATTTGCTTGCGCTTGATTTCATCTTCGTTATGTAAGGTGGCATTGGTAACTGTCACGCCGCCAACAAAAACCGGTACTAATCTTGCAACCGGCGTGAGCGCTCCTGTCCTTCCCACTTGAACATCAATGCCTACCAGGTCAGTCACAGCTTCTTGCGCAGGAAATTTATGGGCAATGGCAAAACGAGGCGCACGGGAAACGAAACCAAGTTTTTCCTGCTGTGCAAAATCGTTCACTTTATACACGATACCATCAATCTCGTAAGGCAGCTTATCACGTAATGCAGTCATCTCATGATAGTAAGCGAGTAATGCTGTTACACCGGTGACAACTTTATAGCCGCGGGCTATTGGAAAATGCAGTAATTGCAAATACTCCATCACTTCACTTTGTCGAGTATAGGGAGGAGTTATCCCTTTATGGACACCCACGCCGTAGGCAAAAAAGGCCAATCTGCGCTTCGCAGTAATAGATGGATCAAGCTGCCTGAGTGAACCTGCTGCAGCATTGCGTGAATTAGCAAAGGTTTTTTTACTTTTTTCCTGTTGCTCCAGATTGAGTTTGTCAAAATCTGCTTTCAATATGAGCACTTCACCCCGCACCTCAAACAAAGATGGCGGCTCTTCGAGAGACAATCTTAAAGGAATCGATTTAATAGTACGCAAATTGAGGGTAATGTCTTCTCCTTGATAACCATTGCCACGTGTAGCACCATTTTTCAATATACCTTTTTCATAAGTCAAATTAACAGCTAATCCATCGTATTTAGGTTCTACCATATATTCGACCTGATCAATTTTTAGTTCTTCACAGATACGTCGATTAAATGCTTCCACTTCACTATCTTGAAACGCATTATTCAGTGAAAGCATGGGTGTGTGATGCGTTATCTGCGTAAATTCTTTGAGCGGTGCAGCACCTACGCGCTGAGTAGGAGAATCAGAGGTAATGAGCTGAGGATAATGTTGCTCGAGCTGCTGCAATTGGCGGAACAACCGGTCGTATTCTGCATCCGGAATGGTCGGTGCATTTAATGCATAATAACGATAATTGTGCATATCAATCGTTTCACGCAATATCTGAATTTGCTGTTGAATTATTTTGATGGAATCGTTCATATCAATTTTGAAACATCAATGCGTAATCATAACTCCGGGTGCGAGTCAAGTTAGAAATAGTGCTGCAAATTCTATTTATTCTAGATATTTTTCCACCAATAATAACCTTAGAATAGTAATTTTTTTTTGAAACACTCAAACCTGAAGAAGGCACCGTTAGACGAGATGGTGCGTACGATGAGACCACGATGTCATTCCCTGCAGTAAAAAGCAAGGCTGTCTTCGTACCTGGAGCAATCTATGATACACCTCAAAGCCGCACCACTCTTCTGGTGAATAAGAAAATTCCAAAAAATGTCTGCCTGTATCATGGGCTAACTCTCCAATTAGGCGCTCAGTTGCGGGCTTAAGCTAACTATTATTTCTTGGAGATTTATACTTTTCCTATCGACTTTATTATTGAAACAAACCATCACTTGACAGCGTTTTATTCCAAGAGCATTATTTAAAAAAAAGCAAGTTATTAGGAAAAATAAATTTAATTTCAACACCTTAATTTCAGACCAAGAAAAAGTTTATGAGTATATCTTTGACGTTTAAAGAAACCATGTCGGGTTATTTTACCCTCGGAGTAACTGATCCGGCTGAAGGAGCCAAGGCAGGTAAGCAAAACAACACTCAGCTCGCCATGCATGCCAAAGTTAGTTTAGATGACCTGGATCGCTTTTTAAGCGACCCGAACCATCTAGGATCGTTGACCGGCACAGTAGATTTTCCACCCTTTGGAACAGGCATTGCGGCGAATTCTGGCGTTTTCAACCTGTTCAAACCTACCAATGATCCCGACATGACCTATATGGTCTACGAATTAGCGTTTCAGCATCAAGGACAAGATTATTATTTAGCCGGTCACAAGAACGTCAAGGACGATCCTGGCTTTGATCTCTGGTCTGATACGACCACTTTGTATACCTGCTTACATCAAGGTAAAGATAAGCATGGTCCGATCGTTGGTGCGGGCATATTGACATTAGGTGTTAAACAACTGGCTGATCTGATTTCCACTATTAAAGTACCGGGAGCGACCAGCCTGGCTGAGAAAGCACACGCTATTGAAAAATTTGGCGCATTTTTTGCCGGAAAACTATGGGATAGTTATGTTATTCCTAAATTCGGTAAGCAGTTACTCGATAAATCTCATGATGAGACACTGCATTATGATGTAATTGTCATTGGTAGTGGCTTTGGTGGTGCGATAACTGGCTGTAGATTAGCGGAAAAGGGACTGAAAGTCTGTATTCTCGAACGAGGTCGCCGCTGGGAAGTCAAGGATTATCCACGCGATCCAAAGAACGCTTGGTGGTGGTCCAATGAAAAACCAGCTGAATTGAATGGGTGGATTGATCTGCGCACCTACCCTAACATGTCGGTTGCCCAGTGCAGTGGCGTGGGTGGCGGCTCACTCATTTATGCAAATATTTTTGTTGAAGCGGAGCCATTTGTTTTTGATATGGGCTGGCCCAAGGAGATCACTTACGAATCCTTAAAGCCCTATTATGAAAAGACTGGCAAGATGCTCAACGTCCAGGAAGTTCCTGATAATCAGTGGCCAGCCAAGATGAAGCTGATGCAAGAAGCTGCTGAGAAAAGCGGTTACAGTAACCGTTTTCGTAAAATGCCACTCGCCGTCAACTTTGACCCTGATTTTAGCTATGATCGTGCCGATCCCTTCGGTAATCAGCATACTAAATATCACATCAATGCGTTCGGTCAGGAGCAAGGAACCTGTGTTCACTGCGGCAACTGTGACATTGGGTGTCCAGTCAAGGCCCGTAATACCCTTGATTTAAATTATATTCCTCTGGCTGAACAGCACGGAGCTGTAGTCAGGCCACTGCATTTAGTGCAACGGATCACACCATTACAGAGCGGTACAGGTTATCGTGTGGATTTCAATGTAATCGATATTGATAGAAAAAAACTGGCTCCTGGTTTTCTCAACGCCAAAAAAGTGATTGTTGCAGCCGGCACCATGGGAACTAACGAGTTGCTCCTGCGCTGCCGTGATCAATATGGAACCTTACCCAATCTTAGTTCTGTTCTCGGAACGGGATGGAGTTCCAACGGCGATTTCCTGACGCCGGCTGTTTTTAACAATCGTGATATTTCACCGACTCAGGGTCCGACGATCACTAGTGCCATTGATTTTCTGGATGGCTCCTTTAAAGGGCAGCGATTCTGGGTACAAGATGGTGGCTTACCCAATCTGATCAAAGACGCCGTTACTGGTTTAAGTACAGATCATCAATATGGTCATTTTTTTAGTATTCTGCAAAATCTGGTCAAAAACAATAACCCTTTATCTTGTGTCATGCCATGGTTTGGGCAGGCAGTTGATGCTTCTGATGGCGTGCTTACACTCTCACGCAGCCGGATTCCGCCATTTCGCCACAAGATGCAACTGAATTGGAATATTAAAAACTCAGAAGGCGCTGTGCAGGCATTAATCGATATGCATAAAGAACTCTCAAAAGCGACAGGGGGAGCTGCTGAAGTTCCTTTGACTTGGACTGTTCTGAAAAATTTAATTACCCCGCATCCTTTGGGAGGCTGTCGGATTGGTACGAGTAGTATAGATGGCGTTGTTGATCATAAGGGAGAAGTATTTGGTCATCCTGGTCTTTATATTGCTGATGGGTCTATTATCCCGAAAGCCATTGGATTAAATCCTTCTCGCACGATTGCTGCCTTAGCAGAACGTATTGCAGAACTTATCAAGCCTTGATTCCAGCTATAACAAATTATATTGAGAGAATAACATCATGAGTCTGATGGAGCGCACGGTTCCTTTCACGGCTGGCGACGGCATGGCGTTGAACCTGATTAATGTTCGCTCAGCCACTCAGCCACCCAAGCAAGGGCCCATAATCCTGGTTCACGGCGCAGGAGTTCGGGCAAATATTTTCCGTGCACCCGAAAAAGAAACGATTGTCAATGCACTTATCGAAGCGGGTTATGATGTCTGGTTGGAAAACTGGCGTGCCAGCATCGATTTTCCTGGCAATACGTGGACGCTCGATCAAGCCGCACTTTACGATCATCCTTACGCAGTGCGTAAAATCTGCGAAGAAACA
Source organism: Nitrosomonas sp. Nm34 (assembly GCF_900113925.1). GTDB lineage: Bacteria > Pseudomonadota > Gammaproteobacteria > Burkholderiales > Nitrosomonadaceae > Nitrosomonas. Next base: position 24,290 of record NZ_FORD01000029.1, on the reverse strand, counting down.
GGGTACAAAACCATGAAGGCGATTATTCATTGCCAAGGTTCTACCAGTTTTATGATGTCTGCCATGGCAGGCCTCCTGCCGCAGGTGACAACCATTGTTGCCAACGCAGTAACCTTGCATCCTGTAGTCCCCGCCTGGTCAGCGTTTAAGCTGAATTTTGTTGTACCAGTAGTAAATATGTTGACCCCCTATGTAAATCCTCATTGGGGCGTAGAGGCACCTAGCTGGATTGCCAAGATAATGACAGCTCTGGTCAAATTGACACATCATGAATGTAATAATACGGTCTGTAAGTGGGTGAGCTTCACTTATGGCAGCGGCTTTCCAGCTTTATGGCGGCATGAAAATCTCAGCGAAAATACCCATGAGTGGCTTAAGGAGGAATTCGGTAACGTACCCTTGAAATTTTTCCATCAGATGGCTCGTTGCGTCCATAAGGGCAATCTGGTGTCGGTAGAAGGCTTTCCTGACTTACCAGCAGATTACGTTGCGACGCCACCCAAAACAGAAGCGCGTTTTTCATTCTTTTGTGGTGGTAAAAATCGCTGCTTTTTACCAGAAAGCCAAGAAAAATCATGGGCCTATTTTGATAAACTGAGGCCTAACTTCCATACTTTTCATAGACTTCCTGAATACAGTCACTTGGATATCTTCATGGGTAAGCATGCTGCGCGTGACGTATTTCCCATCATGATCGAAGAACTCTCTAAATAATGAGGAGATAACTAACTACATGGGCATTCCAAAGCGAATCAAAGCAATTTCCGGCCAACATTCCCTGGTCGACGGCATCCCTTTTCAATTACCTGTACAATGCGCGCCTTCCCCCGTGCTGATGGTTGCATTCCCTATCAATGCAGACAAGGCCAAAGCAGTATTGCCAGCAGAGGTCCATCCGCTGCGGCTCCGCAATAATAAGGGGCTGCTGGTCATAACCGTCATCAATTACTTAGGTACCAACATCGGTAAATATATCGAATATAGTATCGGCATCGCCTGCACTCATGGGCTTAAGCCTGCTCCACCGTTACTCCCCTTGTTACTGATGAATACTTTCGGCACAGGCCAATATGTGCTCGAATTACCAGTCTCTACAAAGATTTCTGTAAAAGGTGGCAAGGGTATCTGGGGCATGCCTAAACATCAAGGTAATCTGAACTTTAATATCAGTGATAAAACCGTTAGCAGTCAATATGATCTGGATGGAAAACTGGTGACTTATATAGAAATCGCTCGTCCCTCATTCTCTTTCCTGCCATTATTGAACATCCCTGCTGTCAATTACTGCGCTTTCCGCGGTATGCTACTCAAATCCAGCATTTACATTAGAGGCACAGCGGGCATGAAGCTGTTTAAGTTTGCCAATGCCAAACTCGTGCTGGGTGATCATCCACGTGCTGATGTCTTGAAAACCCTGGAAATTGAGAATCAACCTTTGATGACTGCATTCATACCGGATGTTATCGGTACGCTTGATGATCACATCGAATCCTGGTTCCTTCACGAGGCCACTTCCCCATCAACCCCACCAGAAGGATTTGAAAGCGTCATAGATTTGCCGCTGGATGAAACGTGGCCATCACCGCCAAGTGCACCGATTATCGGTGAAACGTTTGGTAACCTCAACCGCTAAAGACCACTAGCATGAATACAGACGCATTCATCTCCCTGACAGCCCCGCAAAAAACCGGTGAACCCAAGCGAGCCCTGGTATTGCCGGGTGGTGGCCTGCGCTTATCTTATCAAGCAGGCATCCTGATGGCACTCGAGGAAGCAGGCATGGCCTTTCAGTTCATGGATGGCACCTCGGGTGGTAGCTTGAATTTATCCATGCTGTTATCAGGCATCTCGCCAGAAGAAATATCTCAGCGTTGGCGGACTCTGCGTATGACGGACACCATTTCATTTTTACCACTCGAGGATTATCTCAAAGCTGAGAATTTACAAGGTATGGGTGATGCAGATGGTTTCCGCAACAAAGTACTGCCACATTTTGGGATCAATTTTGCCACCATACATCAGGTGAATACGGTCAGTGCCAACTATAACGTCCTGGATTACGCAAATAAAACCGTTAAGACCATTTCCCATCGGAATATTGATGAAGATATGGTCATTGCTGGCATGTCTTTACCAGGGGTCTTTCCTCCCGTCTATAAGGATGAAGGGATTTATCTGGATACCGGTTTTGTCCAGGACGCCAATCTCATCGAAGCAGTCAAAAATGCTGCTGAGGAAATTTGGGTACTTTGGGGGCTAGGCAACACGGGAGTATACCGTGGTGGAGTATTACACCTTTACGTCCAAATGCTGGAAGTCAGCGCCAATACCGCTTTGAACAACCAATTGGAACTCATACGCCAACTCAATCACCGGATTGAGAAAGGCGATAGTCCTTATGGACAGACTCGCCCAATTCAAGTTCACGTGATCCGGCCTGATTACCCTTTGCCATTGGACCCAGATTTGTATCTTGGTAAAATTAATCATGCCACTTTGATCGAAATGGGGTATGCTGATGGCAAGACTTATTTACAGAACCTCACCAAGGTACCTAATCACACTATCCCCAGCAATCCTTCCCGTATGAAGAATCCGGTGCCAGGCATTCGTTTTTCGCAACAGCTACAGGGCCGCCTAAATTTTCAGGAACAGGCACCCTTTACCAGTGAGGAGTTGAAACTGAGTCTGACCGTTCACATTAACAACCTGAACGCTTTTATTGATGATTCATTACACAGCGCAAGAGTGACTGGTCATCTGGAAAGCCCCACTCTCGGACCTTGCAGAATGCTCACTCATGGTAATTTTACGCTGGAAAATGTAACAAAAAAAATGCGGAGAATAACCTATTTGTTTGATGTTGAAAAAGATCATCAAAATTACAGTTTTCTGCTTGAACAAGTTCTCAATGACGATCCAGGCCTCGATATGTGGCGCGATTTGTCAAACATGAACCTAAAATTATTCAAAGGACAGGCACAGGATAGAAATCTTGTGGCTAGTGGCACGCTGCATCTGCCTTTGATGGGTATCAAAGACTTAATCAAGGGCTTTCATGCTACGGAAACCACCTCGTTCACTGAAGAAATTGCCATCAAAGGACGTTTTGCCCGCTTTTTCCTAGGTGAATTATATGATGTTTATCGTTAATATTTGCGAACGAAGTTTTTTCTCATGAAAACGTATTGATGTCTACAAAACTTTCCTTTCAGAAAATTTTCCCTTGCTGCGCGATATACTAATTTATCTGCCCCTAATTAGACCGACGGTACAAATTGTGTTTGCCTAAATCTATCTAGAAGCGCTTGTTCATCAGCATCTGCATCATGTTTCAGGCCAGCTTATTCTATTTTTAAATCAAAATTGACTTTGTCGACTTCACCTTGCCGTATGATTTATCCTGTTTGCGGCTCGCCTTCGCGTCATGTTTGATTTGAAATGGAATGAGTGAATTATCCAGAATGATAGCTTGCTGAGATATTTTTAAACAGTGATACTATTAAAATCTTCTCGCTGTTTAATCTATTGGGCTCTACAATAGTCAGTAAAGCTCATTAAGTTCTAATCTATTTTCATTATGAATGACCAGCAACTCAAGATTCGCATCAAACTCAATCAAGTTCCACAATTCTCCGAAGCCAGTAACTCAGAAGAAACAGTCAATCAAACCAAACCTCCTTTTGACTGGATAAAAATATCTACGGCAGTATTGCTATTTGTGATAATGCTGAGTGGAACTTTATTGTGGTTGTTTGCCGAAGAAAGTGACCAGCCGGTTAAGGAAACTTTATCAGCAGAAAATACTCAGTCCAAAAATTTGGACAGTTTAGCCCACGATAAGGATATAGAACCCAAGGATCTATCGACTAACAATAGCAACACAAGCAGTGAAATCCCTGCTCCTACTATGAAGCGAATTCCTGCAGACACACGCGCTCCAGAGTCTATTAAAGTAACGACAAATCTGGAACATATCATTATTCCCCTCAGAAAGCCTGAAATAGCCAAGAATAAAATAAACAACCAATCAACCAAGACAAAAGCCACTACCACTGATTGATCTCATGTTATCAACGCCCAATCGACAAGTGTCATTCAGCAACCAGAACCCATTGACAATATCGATCATGTCTAGCTTGCTCAAGATCAAGAAATCAGTATTAATTGGTTTTATCAAAATAAAGAAGTTGCGAAAATCCCGCTGGTAATTAAAAATGATGACTGGTGTACGTATTCTCATAAAATATGAATAAAACACAATTCACTCCATAAAACAATAGATGAGTATACCGATATCAAAAAATTTACTATGCTTAAACATTGCTCATCGACTGAAGTAAAACTATGAAATTTTGTAGTAGCTGTAGTGCCACAGTCGAGTTATATATACCAGAAGGTGATACGTTACCACGTTTTGTTTGCTCTACTTGTCATACCATTCATTATCAGAACCCAAAAATAATCGTGGGATGCATTCCTGAATGGAAAGACAAGATTCTACTATGCCGCCGTGCAATTGCACCCCGCGAAGGAAAGTGGACTGTGCCGGCAGGGTTTATGGAAAACAACGAAACCTTAGCGCAGGCAGCTGCCCGGGAAACGCTGGAAGAAGCCAATGCGCGGGTAGAAATTGGTGATCTATACGCTGTCTATAGCTTACCTCATATCAGCCAGGTTTATCTCCTGTTTCGGGCTCACTTGCTGGATCTGGATTTTTCTCCTGGTATAGAGAGTCTGGAAGTCAAGCTCTTCGATGAGCTTGAAATTCCGTGGAATGAAATCGCTTTTCGCGTCATTCGTGACCCTTTGAAACGCTATCTGCAAGAACGGCGTAAAGGGCAGATCAGCTTTCATCAGGGTGTTATTGACCAGCCTTCACCGTAATTTCTTTCAGTATGTTGAAGTGGTTACCAAGCAGATATTGAAATCATCGATAAGGCGATACCTGTCAGAAACAACAGCTCGTGGTTGCTCGTTTGCTTGACGACGATATGCTTGCATTTGTTTATCGAGCAAAGTGCTGCTTTCCAGGAAATGAATACTGTATCTGATCACGCTTGCTTATAACCGCCTCTGATAGCCAGAAAGCAGACTAGCGTCATTGTATCTGCTCTCGCGAAATGCTGGAGCATATGAGAAGCTGTGTAAAAGTATTTAATACACCAATTACCTTTATCGAAATTTATCCCAATCCATATAAATCTACTAAAATAACACGGAGACTTAAATCCAAAAAAGACTATTTAATGGTGCAGCCTTATTCTATTTCCAAATCAAACATGACGCAACGGCGAGCCGCAGACAATATCAATCATACGGCAAGGTGAAGTCGACAAAGTCAATTTTGCGTTAGAAATGGAATTAAATAAACTGCAGAACAATTTTTCAATATCGAGAAAATTCAGCCTCTCCTCTCGGTGCAGCAAAAGCTAAAAATGATCATAAAACGGTCTGATCTTAAAAAAAGCGAAATAAACGACTGATAACGGATTGCAGCACATCATTCCAACTGCGAAGGCAAGCCAGTTACTGACATTAATTTATCAAGATGAAACGCATACGCTATCTGCTGGAATCTTTTATTCTCACCAAGTTGAAATTAACCTTCCTATCGCAGCTAACATTTTGTTCGCTTGCGATAAGTGGAGCTTCTCCCTCTTTTGCAGGAACATTTAACTTCGCTGGGGGAGAACATGGCGTAGATGTGATTACTCATCCCCCAGGTTATAGAGGTGCGGGTGCTAACTTGACAGTAACACTTGGTATCTCCCCTTCATCCATTCATGCAGAAGAGATGGTGATTCCTATCCAGAATATTATCAGTACTTGGAATAATTCACTCCCCACCATTAATAATACTGTTAAAGAAGGAAGCAATGTTCCTGCTGACCACTTTGATTTTGAATCAGTTGTCCTGCACGAAGTGGGGCATTGTCTTGGGCTGGGGCATCCTAATCTGGCATCCGAATCAGGTTTGGATGCCGAAAATAGAAACTTCACTCAATCTACCAAGGGAGTTGACAACCAATTCAACCTTGACAGAGGCCCTGACGGTATTAGTGGTTCGGGTGATGATTTACGTGGTGATGATATTAATCTTCACTGGTTTCGTAAACATAACAATAACCCATTTAATATCGCGACAACGGTGGATGTAACCACCTACAGTCGTGAGCTATCTGATCTGCCACCTGGAAATACCTTTGCTATTAATGCTGATCGTAAAGTTGCTGCCTTATTCGGTCTTCAAAATACTGAAGCTATCATGCAACAAGGAGCGCGTCCTGGTGAAGCCCAACGCACATTGGCAGCAGATGATGTGGCCACGCTACGACTTGCCATGAATGGCTTAGACAGACTGGCAGGTACAGCAGACGACTATTCGTTAAAGCTAGAATTTGTCGGGTTCACTGACACGGCAGATATTGTCTTCATGTTCGATGATAATCGAACGTCATTTTCAATGAGTGAAATTATGGCAGAGCAAATCACTCCTGCACACTTTGTGATCACTCAGGGACGCACTTACTTTAACAGCAATAATCCATGGTTCTTTAATAACATTCCTTCCCCCTCTCCTCCTCTACATTCAACCCCTGTCCCTACTATTTTTGTCAATAATGCAACTGATTCTATAACCTTGTCACAGAATGATCACTTAACTCTTACCGTATCACTTAATCCTGGCGCCTATGGGGGAAACCAAGTAGACCAATGGATACAGGCAATTACTCCGATGGGAACCTTCTGGCTAAATAATAAGCTTGAATTTATTCCGTCAGATCAGCCTCTTCGAGTATATGAGGGTGAATTATTTGCTATGGATCACATTCCCATTGCGAGTATTGCTGCTAATACGCTGCCTGTGGGTACTTACAACCTAACTTATGCTGTTGATGATAATTTGGATGGTATTGCTAATGGTACTTTTAGCAGTTCAGTCATAATCACGATCACTCCTTAATGTAAATCTCACTTTCGCTGATAATAAGATGGATTAAATCTAAAAAGCTTTAAGGGCACTTGCAAGAATTCATATTTGTGAGTATCCACTTTGCGGATTGCCTGCTTACCCATTTCGTCACAACACGTCGTTGTTCACAAAAAATATTTCCTTACCTATCAGTGATAGGCTGCGTCAAAATTTTTTGTTCTCGCCTGGTCTTGTTTAGAACTCTGATTTTTAGAGATAGCCTTAATAAAATTCAAACCTAAAAACCGCTTTTAGATTAAATCCAGGGTTAGCCTTGCAAAAAAGAATCAGCAATAACTCGCTCATCGGTTAATCTCAATAGGTGTTCCCACTATTACTCGATCAAATAGATCCAGTAGATCGCCATTGTGCATGCGAATACAACCAATTGAACCAGGTCTACCCATTTCTGCGCTATCGGGGCTGCCATGGATATAGATATAACGGCGCATCGTGTCAACCAGGCCAAGCCGATTGAACCCGATTTCACAGCCTGATAACCACATGATGCGCGTCAGAATCCAGTCCCGACCGGGATAGCGGGCAGCCAGCTCCGGGGTATATATTTCTCCGGTAGGACGGCGTTTGACAAATACTGTATTGATCGGTTGCTTATCACCAATTTTAGCGCGGATAATATGCTTCCCCAGCGGGGTACAAAAACTCCCCCGTTGCTGACCGTTACCGTTTCTGGCAGAAGAGATTAAATAGCTCCTGACAATCTTATCTTCATCATTTATCAAGTTGAGTTGTTGTCGAGCAATACTGATATGAATTCTCATAATAAAAGGGCCTTGCCAGAATTTCGCTTTGAGATAAAAAACTGTCTTAGTAGACTGCCTGCTTCGGTTGCCAGCACACCCCCGATGACTTCCAGGTGATGATTAAGTCTTGTCTCTGCTGGTAAATTTAACAGGCTTCCACAGACACCGGTTTTGGGATCGGCAGCAGCATACACCAAGCGCTTGATCCTGGCATGGAAAAGTGCACCGATACACATTACACAAGGTTCAAGTGTCACAAACAATGTGCAATCCAATAAACGGTAGTTACCCAAATTCTGAGCTGCATCACGTAATGCCACTACTTCTGCATGTGCTGTCGGATCCATAGCTATGATAGAGTGGTTATAACCACGACCTATGATCTCATCATCTCTGACGACTACTGCGCCTACTGGAACCTCTCCAAGCTCCTGCGCCTTAAATGCGAGATCAAGTGCTACGCGCATAAAATATTCTTTATTCATCGATATCATTCATAGTGTTATTTAACCTAAACCGCAATTGGACAGGGTGGGCGTGAGGTGATTCCGGTGCGATAAGACGCGAGAAGCCGCACGGCCGTTCCCTGCAACGGAAAGCAACACCGCATTCACGCCTGGCGCGACATAGGATACACCTTATAGCGGCCTCGCCATTCGGCTGGGTCGAAAAAATTCGGAAATCCCTCCCTATGTCATGAGTTTGGCTCTCCAATTGAGGGGATCAGTTCGGCTTTCAGGTTTAATCAAATAATTTGAGCATCAGCGTATCTTTTATGCTACATTCGCTTCCTATGCAAACACTCCTTTATTGCCAGATATGGTAATCTCTTCCCAAGAATCTAGAATTTCAATGATCAATCATGCTAGCAACGAACTACGCACTTTGCGCGATCTGTTGCGTTTCGCAGTGAGCTATTTTAATCAAGCTGACTTATTTTATGGTCATGGATTCCCCACAGCTTATGAGGAAGCTGCTCATCTGATTTTACACACGCTGCATCTTATCCCTGATCAATTAGACATGTTTTTAGATGCACACATTACCCAGCCTGAGCGCGAACAAATCCTCTATCGCATGGAACAGCGTGTAACAGAAAGAATTCCAGTAGCTTATTTGACGAATGAGGCCTGGTTGAGCGATTTCAGTTTTTACGTGGACAAACGCGTTATCATCCCGCGCTCATTTATCGCTGAATTATTGCAAGACCGGCTGGCACCCTGGATTAAACAGCCCGATGCCATTCATGCCACACTGGATCTGTGTACGGGCTCAGGTTGTCTGGCTGTATTGCTAGCTCATGCGTTCGAGCATGCAAACGTTGCTGCCGTGGATATTTCTACTGAAGCGTTGGAGGTCACGTTTAAAAATATAGCTCGTTATAATCTAGCGCACGTGATCGAGCCGATTCAATCTGATTTATTTAGTGCATTAGCTGGGAGACGCTATGATGTAATCATTAGCAATCCACCCTATGTCAACGCAGAATCGATGGCAGCACTTCCTGAAGAATATCGCCATGAACCACGAATTGCACTTGCAGCTGGCCCGGATGGATTGACAATAATACGAACGATACTGAGTGAAGCTGCCAATTATCTGACCGAAGAAGGACTATTAATCGTAGAAATTGGTCATAATCGAGATGCCATTGAGCAATCTTTCCCGCATCTACCTTTCACCTGGCTGGAAACAAGCGCAGGTGATCAATTTGTTTTCATGTTGAAGCGCAGCGATTTAATTACCACGTTTGGCAATAACGCTAGAGGAAGCAGTGCCATTAACGAGTGCTAACAGGTTGGCAGTTTCATTTTCATCCAGCTCATGCCACATGCCGCGCTTCAATCTGGGAGGGAGATGAATCGGACCAAACCGTACGCGAATCAGCCGACTGACGGTTAACCCCAATGCTTCAAACAGACGCCTCACCTCCCGATTTCTACCCTCTTTTAATACCACGTGATACCATCGGTTAGCACCTTCCCCACCTTGTTCCGACAAATCACTCAATTTTGCCACCCCATCTTCCAGCTCAACACCCATCAATAACTGGCTCTTTTGCTCTGGTGTCAAACGCCCGATGATTCTAACTGCATATTCACGTTCAACTTGGAAACGTGGATGCATAAGCCGGTTTGCCAAGACACCGTTAGTGGTAAATATCAATAAGCCACTGGTATTGAAATCCAATCTACCAACAGCAACCCAGCGGGATGACTTCAATTGGGGCAATTTTTCAAAAACAGAGGGACGCCCTTCGGGATCATGACGACTCACGATTTCACCTTCTGGCTTATGATAGAGAATAATGCGCGGTAAACGTTCATTGGTATTGAGCCGTATAATACGCTTATTCACACGTACCAGATCTCTTGCCCCTACTCGATCCCCCAATTTGGCACTCTTGCCATTGATGCTGACCTGACCTGAGGCAATCAGAGCTTCCATCTCACGCCGGGAACCCAAACCGCTTTGTGCCAATAACTTATGAAGCTTATGGGTAACCATTAAATCAGGCTTGATGGCAGTATTGTCACTCAACGGTACCGAAGCCTGCTTTTTCCTCGCACTGAGAGCTCGCTTAATATACATTTACTTTACTTCGCAATAGAGAATCATCTAATTGAAAAAGGTGCTGAATTTCAATAAACCAAATAAACAATCCAAGGTTTAATTTGATGCATTCGATCTCTTACTCAGAAAGGCAGCTTCATGCCAGGAGGTAATCCCAATCCACCTGTTAAACTCGCCATTTTTTCTTGTGTAGTTGTCTCTACCCGACGCACCGCATCATTCACTGCAGCAGCAATCAAATCCTCCAGCATTTCTTTATCGTCACCCATCAAACTATTATCAATATGGATACGTTTGACATCATAGCGGCAAGTCATCACCACTTTAACCATACCCGCTCCTGATTGACCTTCAACTTCTATCGTCGCCAGCTGTTCTTGCATTACTTTCATATTTTCCTGCATCTGCTGCGCTTGCTTCATCAAATTGCCTAAATTCGCCTTTATCATTACTGTCTCCATTATTCAATTGGTTTAATCGAAGAAATGATGAGTTTCGCATCAAAATTTTTTACTATTTCTCTCACAAAAGGATCTGCTTCCATTGCTGCAATCGTTTCTGACTGCCTTGCCTGTTTTTCACGCTCCTGCATAACGAGTGACGTCATCCCCGTAATAGTACCGATCGAAAACGTAACTTTAACTGGTTTGTTAAAATAGTGTTCTAATGCAGCTTTCAGTTTATCTTGGTAAGCCTTTTCTAACAGATATTTATGCATTTCCGGCACACACAACTCAATCACATCAGTTGTAAAGAGTTTAGCCTCACAATGCTGCGCCAGCATCTTAGTCATCCCATTCAAGCCCAACTGATTTACAATTGATAACCAGCCTTCATTAGAAGAACTAGCAATCTCAGCCTCTTTGTTATGGGCTGGTTGACTATTATTTGTTGCCTGATGCATGACTTTGATAGGCTCTTGCCTGATATCCCTATCTTCTCCAGAATTCTTAGAAGTCTCTCCCGGGAATATCTGCTCGGGTATAAATGCCAGCATCCGTATTAAAGTCATGGTAAAACCCGCATATTCGTCCGGCGCCAGATTCAAGTCATTACGTCCATGAAGCACGATCTGGTAATACAATTGCACATCTTCAGCTGTAAAATACTTTGCCAATGCAAAAAGTCGCTCACATTCAGGCAATGTCTCATCAATCGCCTGAGGTGCAATTTGTACTAATGCAACACGATGAAGTATGGCGGCGAGCCCTTGTAAAGCACTATCGAATGCTAAGCTGCGCGCTTCCATCTCATCAGCAATTGATAACATTTTTACGCCGTCTTTTCTCGCGAGCGCTTCTAACAAATCATATAAATATTCTTGATCTATTACACCCAGCATAGCATGGACATCAGCTTCTTGAACAACCCCATTACCATAGGCAATGGCTTGGTCGAGCAAGCTCAGCGCATCTCGCATACTTCCTTGGGCAGCTCTTGCCAGGAATTGCAAGGAGGCAGCATCGAATGCAATCTGCTCTTGCGATAATATTTTGCCCAGATGCACTGCAATCAAAGAGGAGGGAATTTGCTTTAAATTAAACTGAAGGCAACGCGATAATACCGTAATAGGAATCTTCTGCGGATCGGTGGTTGCCAGTATGAATTTGACATGTTCGGGAGGCTCTTCCAGAGTTTTGAGCATAGCATTAAAAGCCGATCTGGAAAGCATGTGCACTTCATCAATGAGATAAACTTTATACCGGCCGGCGGTGGGCGCATAACTTGCGCTCTCAAGGAGTTCGCGCATACTGTCAACTTGGGTATTGGATGCGGCATCCAATTCTACCAGATCAATAAAATTTCCCTTATCAATTGATATACAAGCCGGGCATGCTCCACAAGGCATGGGTGTCACGCCAGCTTCGCAATTCAATGCTTTAGCTAAGATTCTAGCAATGGTTGTCTTACCGACTCCACGTGTTCCTGTAAACAGATAGGCATGATGCAATCGATTCTGCTCAAGTGAATGAGTAATTGCTTTAACGATATGGTCTTGCCCAGTCAATTCAGAAAAGTTTCTTGGGCGCCATTTCCGAGCAAGAACTTGAGTTTGAGACACGATATTAATCAAATGAAGGAAAAAGAGTAGATCATTATCAATAACCTATCTATCAGTTAGGGTGGCGAGCCGAACCCCCGGCACTTGCAAAAAATAGCTGTGGCTGCTTCCTTCCGGACCTGACCAGGTTCACTACCCTGCAATGCGGGGAGGCCCGCCATAAGACAATTTTACATCAATCAACATTACTGATTGGTAAATAACAATAGCCCGGTTAAAATTTTTACAAACTATTCGATAGATCTTTTGATAAACCACCGTCGCAGCAGAAACCAAAATTTATATATGATTTACGGCGCTAAAAATTCTATTAAAAAGCCCTTTGCCAATATTCAGCAAAGGGCCTGTAAATGCTTGGTATCATCTTCCGAGTAACTTAAACCAGTAATTTAATGGTTGTGGTAACTCACTCTAGCCTCGCCCTTCAATCAGGCAATTTTGCCTATTACAAGCAAAAGGAAAACAATGGTTGCGCGAGCACACAATCATCTTAACCTGCTCTATCCGCAAGCGGCCTTTCAAAACGCAATATTACCATACAACAAATAGAAATAGGAGGTTTTAGCTTTAATCGTGTTCTAATGGCTATTTTAAGATGGTGTATCATTCCATTTCCAAAATGACGCGAAGGCGAGCCGCAGACCGTATCAACCATACGGCAAGGTGAAGTCGACAAAGCCACTTCTGTTTTAGAAATGGAATAGCATATTCTCTATGGCTATATGAATGCAGTAGATATGATAGTAAGCAAAATATGCTTTTATACCGACTATAGCAGAATCTCAAGAGTAATAAGCATGCATTGCCTATCAACTGTTCGCGTTTCAGGCTGCTAAAGAAGCGTTCTGTAGTAGAATTATCTCAAAGTTTCCCTTATAGCTCTTAACCACTCTATGCCATGTTATTCAAGCTTTTGTTGATATTTTGTATATACCGGCTGAAGATCTTTGTGGGTCTCGATATTTCCAATGATGATTAAATGTAATATTTTAATGAGGCTGATTAGTCACATTTCCAAAAAAATGGTTTGTAATTACTGAAAAATATATTATTAATGGATAATATTTCGATAAATACCCCTATGCAGAATTACCACAAGCTAAGTGCATAACTTCCTTTTAAAATAAATAAAGAAGCTAATTCAATACAGGATACAAGAGGAAATGTTTGCTTAAGCTGCTGAATGGCCAATACAGAGAAAGTAAGGTGGAGCTTTCAAGAAGAGCTGGAATAAATGACAACTATTCAATTAAATTGCTTTATAAGCCAAAAAAGGAGGGAAGAATATAAGCGAAGATAGGGTAGAAAAAAATAGAAATCTTTTTTCTTGGATGGTTTGAATAATCCAAGGTAAAATCATCAGCATGGAATTTTTTATGCAAAGCCTATACCTATTTTTGGCGGAATATAAAGCGGAGATGGTGGGCATCCAAGTGTTCAACAATATCCGGAAGGTCTCGTCACGCGCCCGACTGATAACCCAAGATGCTCCGCGCTAAAGTTAAGGGGAATTTGATGTCTCCTTGCATTAAACACGACAAACTCATTGTGATCGATCCAAATCATATACCCAATCCAGGCAATGACGTTGTAGTAAATTTACGGGATGGCAGATAAATAGCAAAAATTTACCTGTACCAGAGACGCAGAGAAATTACACTTTGACCAATCAATAACAATCACGGCAATATCACTGTTGGCCTAAATCAGATCGAAGACAGGCATTACGTCATAGCAAATCTGCCAAGCGGATCGGTTTACAAAATCACCAGATCCATTTAAAAAATCAGGGGCGGTAGTTGATTAGTTTAGCATCCAAGCTAATCAACTACCGCCCCTAAATTAATAACAATAAAAGGAGATCCATTCAATATGGGAATATCTGACCCATTTTACTACACCATTGAAAAGGGACAAATTACTGTCAAAATCAAAGGGAATCCAGTTGTTGAACAAGAAGGTCAGTTTAATTATGGAAGCTTATTGGCTGATGATTTTATTATTAAGCGTGCTGGCCATTTTAGAATTGATGACTTTCACAATGACCAAGGAGATCAATTAGTATTTGATACAGGTTACGGATTAGTTTCGAGGGAGCAATTGATAAGCTTTGTGACTGATATGCGTGTTGAGGATGATAATTTTATTGTTAACTTTGGAGATTCCGCGTCTATAACTTTGGTGGGAGTTCATCAAAATCAAATTAGCTTTGATGATATTGTGGTATTAAGTTGACATTGACTTAATGATGATAGAGCACAGCGATAAGCGACATTAAGTTCAAAGAGCAGATCCTAAGATGCCATATGCGGTTACGGTACATGACTATGAGAAAAAAGATAGGAAACAATATGCCAGCACCGCATGGCAAACCAATAAAAAACAAAGAACAAGGTACACAACTGCACAAGGCGGAATGGAAAGACGCCAGCAGATATGTACCGCCATATTTCTAAAATTTAGCTTGGCAGCACTTGCCAGAACAGCGAGAGTAACAATGAAGACCAGGTTATGTAATCGTTTTATATTATTGGCTTTTTGGAGCGGGCCAAAGCAATGTAATTTTTTTATGATGTTCTTTTTCCTGAACATATAAGTCACGATGCAAGGTATCCCCCTCGTAAGTAGCATCAAGTGAATATTTTCCTGGAGGAAGTTTAGCAAGCAGATAAGGTCCTTTAGATATCGTTTCCAGCACAGTGGAACCGGATGCATCCCTGATGACAATCTGGACATTACTAATATATACCGCCTGAGCCGTACCAGCTTTGGCAAGTTCAAGCATCAGTGGCCATTTTTTTCCTTCCTTGAATATCGCATGGGATTCATCTTGACCAATGCCTCCAGTCATAAACACGACTTCACCTTGATTCTGCACTGGTGGAAGCGCAGATTCTGTTGGCACGAGCTCAACTTGTGAAAAACCGGAAGTACTAATGATACCAAGAAAGATCATAACAGAAGCTGTTCCAACGAATTTGGTAATATTCATTATTTAATCCTCTTAGGTTAATCAATGCGTCCTGTTAAAGAATCACGCGATAAACGAACCGAGCTCTGAATGCTTACTTTTGTCTTTCTTATATTACCTTGCTTTAATAGAATAAGTCGTTAAGAGAGAACGCCAGCAGAAGTGTATTGAAACATTCCTAAATTACAGGAGTCTTAATAAGACTGATTCTCAACAAAAGAAGTTCAAGCAAAATCAAAGCCAAAGCTGGCGACTGCCTGCTGCAAATATTCAAAATTAAGGAATCATGGCTGAGTTGAAAATAACCTGATAATGGATGTGTAGCAGCAGTAAGTTTATTAGCAGAAAATGCAAAAACCAGAATCTTTTCCGTTAGCTCCAGTTCCAGAATTTTGCTTTTTAGTCCCTTTAGAGAGAACCATGGGCTTTGATTCGATTTCTAAATCAAGACTGACTTTGTTGGCTTCACCTTGTCGTATGGTTGATACGGTCTGCGGCTCGCCTTCGCGTCATGTTTGATTTAGAAATGGAATGACATTGAGATTGAAACGCTCGCTCGTCTAGAAAATACCTCACCACTAGCAAGCGAGCTGGTCATTAGTCTGCTGAGTCTGACTACCGCCTTGACTCTGAGTATTTGTGACAATCTGAGCGAATACTATAATGGCAAGCCTGAAAATAACAGTCAATGCTATTGTAAGAGTGCATACAATTTTTATTTACAAAGAAATAATTAAGAAAAATAGATTGGCCGATCGGACTGAAATACTGGTCAAGTAATCTGTACTGGTATCTGTAAAATCCAGCGAAAAACAGTAAATAAGTTACTAAATTTTATTTCTGTGATTTGAAGTCGGCGAGGAGAAGTTCACGCCTAATGATTTGGGCTTGCCGGAATTACTAAGACAATAAAAGTATGAGGTTGCATTTCAGGATGTTCCTGAATTTCAACAACACGGACGAGAGTCGGCTCAAATGTCTCAGGATCAACAATAAAAGGCCGAATGATGAAATCGCCTATCCCTGGCAATGAGTAGGGGGAGTGGGATGGATCATATAACTCATCGACATATAAAACTTTATCTACATCCCATGGAAACACAGCCCATTTTACAGCCGGAAAACTCATTGTCGTCTTTTGGCAACATTGTGAAATGAATGCCGAAGACTACAATAAATTTATGATATTGGCAAACTAAAATAGATATATCAACTATATGAATCAAAATAATTTATTATAAATCACATTACTCAAGATCAACGACCCAATAGCCAACTGACCAGGAAGAAAAATATGACTGATCATATCATCAAGACGACATGCCAGAACTATCGGACATGCCTGATACTAGCGTTTATCTACCAGATGTAAACAACTGAATTAACTACAATCGAAAAAGCTGAGTCTTAATGATTTAGGTCTGCAGGCGTCACTACGAAAACGAGAGTATGGGGCTGCATTTCAGGATGATCCCGAATCTCAGCAACACGCACAGGAATTGGTTGACGTGTCTCAGGATCGATAAGAAAGGGCCGAATGATTAAGTTGCCCTCGTTTGGCAGTGTACAGGGTGAATCCCATAATTCTTCGATATATGAGACTTTACCTTCATCCTCTGGACACACAGCCCATTTTACAGCAAGAGTATTTATTGTTGTCATTTAGCAACATCATAAAACAAATATGAATGTTACAACAAATTTATGACAAAATTATGATATTGATAAACTCAATTCATCATCCTTGTTCTTCCACTCCGGTTCTTCAAGAACCTAAAGTTGAGCCAGAGCAGTCATCCACGCCAGAAAGCAGCAGCTTCTTACGTTCATAGCTTTCTATGGTCGAGCGTGAGAAGAATACAATAATGGCAAGGGAAACCACTCCACCTGTCTTTGGCCAGGCTCGAAGTGAGACTACCCGCATGTCGCTGATGGTCAACTCTTTTTAAAGGAGCAAAAATCATGATTAAGCAAAACGCGGCGTATTTACGCGCATCGTCTTTTCATTCCAATCCACCCCACCCATAACCGTCCTTTTGCCAAAGCTCACAGCGAGCCGCACCTTTGCGTCAAGGATATTTGCGAAATATTAGGTAAGATAAATAATAGCAAGGCAATAAAAGATGATGGTCATGAGTACATTGATAATCACACGATCTAACACGATCGGCTTCCTATTCCATTTCTAAATCAAAACTGACTCTGCCAGATCATCTTACCGCATTATTGATACTGTCTGCGGCTCGCCTTCGCATCATGTTTGATTTGGAAATGAAATCGATCGTATGCGCTTGATAGCATAAACATTTTTAGCTCCGCTTAGCATATATTCTTCTTGCTGCATTGGACTTGAAAAAAATGAATGCTACAGCCATATCGACTGCGGTCAACTTCACGATTATACTTTTCTAAAGATGTGATAACTGTATCGCATCATAATCTGGTTATCGGGCAAAACAATTTGCTCATCATTGGTTATTCTGCTTCTTTACTTTGGTAGAATGCTATGAACAACCAACAACGAAAAGCAACCCTTTGCTCGCAAGTGTACTAGAATTGATAGTTCTCTTGATGTTTTGCAACACAGCAGCGGCTATTGACTCTTCGGTAAAATCTAATACCACAACGATGCCCAACACAGAATGTTTGTTAAACTGGGCACAGACATTCTACCCTAGTTTATTTTCGCCAGCGCTGCAAGAGGTGCAATTTTCCGACCTTTATACCTATCGCTATTACCCCAACACCAATTCTTATGTGGGAGCTTCCTCTGCAGATAACCATGTTTATTACCAGGGACCGACTGTACGGGTAGTGCGGGCAATTTTTACACGTTAAATTTCTCTGATAATCAAGGGCTGTCTTTAGATGTTCAGGGCGGTGAATTAGCAGCCATCATTAAAGCGGTTTTAGATAGCAACCCCAAGCTACAAAAGTTCTTCTGATTGGGCATAGCACGGGTGGGCTTACTGCAAGAGAATATCTGCAAGGATTAGCAAGAGTACTCGATCCAGAAACTCCAATCCTATACCGGGAGGATATCGCGAAACTTATTACTATTGGAGATCCGCATCAAGGAAGCTTGGGCCGAGGCATGTAATACTCAATTCGATATTCTTAATAATGCCGGTATTTGCAAGCTTTTTCATTTGAATATTGACCTGAATAGTATTATAGTCGAGGAATTCCAACCAAATAGTTCAGCTTTAAACAATCTTAATGATTTAGCTACTCACCCGCTTCCATCCAATATAGTTTATGTTTCGGTAGTTGGAATAGGCCAACCTATTTTGTCTAGTTTAACTAATTTCCACGATGGGGATGGTATTGTATCGAATAGCTCCCAGAATCTAATATCAGTAACTGAGAGTCTTCCTCTCTAACAGCGATCGATTAAAGTTAATATTCCTTTCAGAGAATGTAGTAATAGAATAGAAATACCGGGTGTCGGGAGTATCGGTTAAACTCACACCTGTGAGTCAACCGATATAGGTGTAGGCGCAGAAATTTTAAGAAATTTACAGTGAATTTAACAAACAAAACGCGCACTGATTTTCGCTGCATCACAAAATAAACAGATAGAAGATACTCCACCCGGCTAACAATATACTATTGATCTACCTCTTAATCATGAGGACTATTTTCTCTGCAATCATTCCCAAAATTGGAATGATTACAGTGGCTCTACCTAACTTGCGGGGAACTCTGCGCTCTGGATCATCCTCGATATATCTGATAAATGCTGCAGCATCATTCTTTTGCAATTAGCTATAAAAACAGGTAACGGAGGCGCGATGCGAACGAAATTTAACACCGTCGAGGATAAAAATTTTATAGCAAACGAAATTATTATCTATATCCAAGCTTCTAAATTATATCATCGACCACTTAATTAATAAGGGAATAGAAATGAAAAATTTAACCCAAACTCAAATCAATTATCTCAGGGAAAAGCTTGAATTAATCAGTTCTGACGAGGAATTATTCCGTGGGTCTTTGCCTGAATTATCAGCGGAAGATAAGCTGATACTGGTAAGGGACCAAATTAAAAAATTACTTGCTTGGGTAGAATCTGGAATGAGGGTACATGAAGAAGCATACGTAGGCAAAGAGGTAGAGCATAGTAATTTTGGGAAAAGATAGGAGAAGATATACAAAAGCACGGTGGCACGCTCGGAAGAGAGTTGTCGCAGGTCAGAAGGAAAGATTGCAGTAATTTACCAATCTGCACCAGATATAGTTGAATTCTTACGCAAAAAAGAGAAATAAGCTAGTCAATGGCGAGTTGTGGACTGAAATAAAACAAGACAGATGAGCCGCTTTGAGTAAGATAATAGGTGATGGTTGCGGGGTAAGATTTGAACCTACAACCTTCGCGTTATGAGTCCGAAAAATTTAGCATTTATCTGTATTGATCATTATTTAATTTAAGTTAGATTTATTTAGAAGATTGCTGTGATGTTTTACCATGTCGCAGTCACCCTATGAGTTAGAAGATGCTTTTTGGAAGTAGTAGACTCTTCCAGGATAAGAAGAACAGCAGGACCAGGGAAGGCCAATGGATTATTTTCTTTATTTAATTAATCCATCCATTATTTAACTATAGCTGGCGAAGAATACTGAGACCAAAGCAACCTTATCCTCATTTACTTCGGCCCCAAATTTTCCAGTATTAGCAAGAGAGGGGATAAGGCTTCTCTTTCTATTGATATACCATCAAAATAGCTGAGCGCAAATTACGTGATCCCAGGTGGGCGGTTGACCTACCACCGTAATCGATACATCGTCACCAAAGTTGACGATCAAGGTATCAGCCTGAATGGTGACATCTGTGACATGACTAGCGATCTCATCACGAGTCAAACCATACCCACTGAGATCCAGCCTATCGCCTTCCTGCCAAGCAAAGTTGTCAATTTCCCAGTCCCCCATACCCTGAAAAATAAAATTATCTGCCCCCTGTTCACCATGGCAAGGTTGATCTGGACGTGTGTCGACATTCCTTTGATGGTAATATTTGTCTTGGCCGCTTAGGTTACCTTGGCTATCGTTACCATTGAGATCATTACCGCCCTGATCTTTATTGCCTTCGTTTTTGCTGCCTTGATCTTTACTGCCAGGCCCACCACTCATTCCACTGGATCCTAGGTTATCTTGGCTATCTTTACCACCAAGGTCATTACCGCCCTGACTTTTATTACCTTCGTCGTTGCTGCCTTGGTCTTTACTGTCAGGTCCACCACTCATTCCACCGGATTCATGAACATCATGTTTATGCCCATCATTTCCTTGCTGATCTTTTCCTTGTCGGTCATATCCTTCTCGATCATATCCAGGTCGATCGTATCCTGGTCGATCATACCCTTCTCGATCATATCCTGGTCGATCATACCCTTCCCGATCATATCCTGGTCGATCATACCCTTCCCGATCATATCCTGGTCGATCATACCCTGGTCGATCATACCCTTCCCGATCATATCCTGGTCGATCATACCCTTCCCGATCATATCCTTTTTGATTATATCCGTGTGCATCATATTCTTTATGCTGTTCATTGCCAGTACTCATGATTATCTCCTATAATGAGCGGAATTCATGGGGTAAAAGTGTCCATAAAAATAAAGTACATCCTATTCCTCAACAATACCCCTGCAACGAGACAATGCTTTAATAAACAGCTCAATTAACTTTATAGTAAAATCTTAAAAATAAGCTATGACCCTGACGAACAATTGTTTTCTTTAAGCATTGCCGGCCAAATAGATTAAGCGGAATAAAGCGGACTGAAATTTGCCATAAAGTAAAGGTAAACACCGAGCTAATTAGTGCTCCAACTGCTCCAACTTTATTTACGAATATGCTATTAAAGATAAAATGTCATATCAATAATGCAATTGCATACATTTATATAATAATAATTAGGGGTTTGTGTCCATATCCTATCAGCTCAGTTTAGACAACTGACCTGATTGACCAAGAAACAGAAGATAGTTTTGGTTCATCGATAACCATAATAAGAGAGGAGCGATAATGATAGAGAAGGATAACCAAAACCGTAGTGTTGAGAAACCGTACGAGATATTCAACGTGCAACACACCGCAAAAGAATCCTGCACAACTCCCATTCAGCCAAATAGATAACTAAGCCAGCGCCCCGTTTCACCTGACCGTGAAGAATCGATAGCGCGGTTAGGCTACTTGATGCGTTGGCAATTAGCTTACCAGTGAATGATAATTCCTTCCATTATCACGCTCTACCACGATCTTTTCTGATGTGTTGCTAGTGGATGTCACTGTGATGGTTGCTATGTAGTCCTTTTTAGTATTGAGAAAAATTTCCCACATAGAGCCTACACAAGCGCATTAAATGAAAAAAGCACTTAACACGGTATCGGTTAAATGCTTGATTTGATTGGTTGCGGGGGCAGGATTTGAACCTACGACCTTCGGGTTATGAGCCCGACGAGCTGCCAGACTGCTCCACCCCGCGCCAGAACTGAGTAGATTAACAGGTAATGCCTATCCCGTCAAATCATAATGCTTTATTATTCCTTTGATAAGGCAATGATTGGAGCAACACCCCAGCCCGTAGAATAGAATGATGCGTTCATATCTCTTATTAATTTAGTGACGAGGCTATTTGCTCATATCAATACTGTTGTAGTCGACGACTTGTCCAACGCTCCCGCTTGTATTTTTGCCAAGCCATCTCCTTTTTTAAGGTCGCGTTAATAGCATCCAAAACACTATTTAAATTAACCGGTTGAGTTTTTTCCTCAGTATTTCCGCTCAGATTAATGCCCAAATGCAATTTTCCTCTCTGATAAAGAGACCAAATCTCGGAGCCATAATCGGTATATGCCAGTTCTGGAGCAAACCGGCTTAAATAGGCAGTAATATTATTAACATCGCGTTTAAATATTCTTTGGGCATTGTAATTATTTGCTGCAGAAATCGCCTGAGGGAAATCGATGATAACAGGGCCCTGGTTACCGAGTAACACATTGTATTCAGATAAATCACCATGAACGACATCATGGCAAAGCATACGGACAATCTGCCTGATTAAGAAATCATGATATATCCATGCCAGCGCAGGACTCAATGTCAAATCATTCAGTCGGGGAGCGACATCACCATTGCTATCGGTAATCAGCTCCATTAATAATACCCCTTCAAAAAAATTATAATATTTTGGTGTTGGCACACCGACTGTAATCAGATGAGACATGGTATCTACTTCGGTACTTTGCCACGCTTCTTTCTGTGCCATACGACCAAAATGACTTCTCCTTTGAATCGCATGCAGAGATCTCCCTTTTCTAACCAATCTGCCCTTTGTATAGCTTACATTCTGGCGGAAATTTTGCTTGTTTGTTTCTTTATAAACTTTGGCACACAGGAGCTCGCTGCCACAACGCACAACGTACACCATCGCCTCTTTGCCACTCATAAGTTGGCAAATTACTGAATCAATCAGACCTTCTTCAACCAATGGCTCAATTCTTTTTGGGATTTTCATTAGCTCTTATGTAAACATGTCAATACAGCACATGTTTTCCATACTCCTGTCAAATAAATAATTCTCTCTACTTAACTGGTGAGAAATCACGTAGTTATTACCTCACCTTCCACTATTAATTAATTCTGCTGAAACCTTGGTGACTTGCTTCGATGCCAGACCGTATCCTCGGGCGCAATATCAATATGTTTGACAATAACAAAGGCTTTACTCACGCTATTCTGGTCTGTTGTTAATGACTGCTTTCTGGTTGCAGTAAACTTCATATGAAACTTATCCAGCAGAACTTGATACAAATTAATTAATTTATGTTTAAAACACATCTCCATCTCCTTGATTGCAGTTATTACTTGTTACGGTAATAATCAACCACGTGATTTGCATTGTAGAAAGAAAAAAACACTCTTGGAATGTGGCAAATTGCCGCAGGGCAATTTGTTACAGCCATTTATTTTTAGTTGACATAAAACAACCGCCCAAACAGTTGTCTTAATATAATAGAACTCCTTGATGACAAAATTATTACCTTTTGATCCGTTATTCTCTTATGACATAATGGTTTACGCTGATAGAACCACAGCAAATTTCCAAGCCTGGTATCATAAGGAGTGTTGCTATGACTTCCAAGAAAGAGGATTTGTTTTCACATCAGGATGCACTCGCCCAATTGCATGAGAGCCAGCCCCTGCCTACTAAATTAGGTTTCTTACATCAATTGATCCGTGAAGATTTTCCGTTTATCGACCCTCTAGCCATTGCCTTACTCGATGAGAAAACGGGCATACTGAAGACTTATATCCATAGCACTACCGGTAGCGAAAGCCCTTTAATTGCCTATGAGGCACCGCTTGATAGCGCCCCCTCGTTACGCGAAATCATGCAGCATCGCCGTCCACGGATCGTACAAGACTTGGCAATTTTTAAGAAAGGCACTCACCCACACACAGTGAAGTGGTACCCAAAAACTGTACAGGTTGTTAAGCTCTGGCAGAATTAAAAAGGAGCTTAATAACAATGAGTAAAAAGCGCATACAATATTCGAGCGAATTCAAAGCAAAACTAGCGCTGGCAGCGATACGCGGTGATGAAACTGTCCCCTAATTAGCAGCGCGTTATCATATCCATCTCACGCAGATCAATAGCTGAAAACGGCAATTCATTGAGCAAGCTGCCGAGCTATTTTCTAAAAATAATACTGGCGCCAATAAGGAGCAACCTACAACAGATGACCTGCACCGGGTTATTGGTCAATTGACGGTAGAACGCGATTTTTTAGTGAGAAAGCTCAATCATTAAGTCTTGTAGAACGCAAAGAGATGATTTAGCCCCATGGGAGTCTTAGTCAGGTTCGTCAATGCCAGTTGTTGAATCTGGCACGTTCGACCTATTACTCTCAACCGCAACCAATCAGTAATACT
>NZ_FORD01000129.1 GCF_900113925.1 Nitrosomonas sp. Nm34 | reverse complement strand
CCCCCTTGCGTTTCACTACGGTTGTCGTTACTAACTCCGGTTATCTCCTCTCAGATAACAAGTTTTAACCCATGCCGGGCACACTAGGGCGCAATCGTTATTGCGCCTTATGATACAAATGGTGCAATGCGCTTCGCTTATTACATCTTACCTACTATACCGAACAACATTTGTCAGAGCGAAGGTTATGTGATCAGTCTGAAAGCTCGCTATTCTTTATCAAAGAGGAATTATTCGATGTTGCAAAATAAAATTCTTTCACTTGTTTCTGTTCTGATACTGACTATACTTATCAGCAATCCAGCTTGGGCTAAAGGTGGAAACCGAGTTTATTGGATAGCCGCTGATGAAGTATTGTGGGATTATGCGCCTTCATTTCCTGTTAATCCGATGACAGGCAATGAATTTACTGCAGATGAGCGTGTATTCGTCGAGCAAGGAATTGGTCGGCGATATTTAAAGTCTGTCTATCGGGAATATACCGCCGGGTTTGGTGCTGTAAAACCGCGTAGCGCTGAGGAAAAGCACCTGGGTATACTTGGGCCTGTCATTCGGGCAGCCGTGGGAGACAGAATTACTGTTCATTTTAAAAACAATACCCGTTTTCCGGCAAGTATCCACCCGCATGGCGTGCGTTATACCAAGGAACATGAAGGCGCTGCCCATTCAGCAAATGACAAGCATAAATCGGGCGGAATTGTTAAGCCGGGAGGGGAGCACACTTATATTTGGGAGGTGCCAGAGCGCGCAGGCCCTGGCCCAAATGATACTTCTTCCATCGCCTGGGTGTACCATAGTCACGTCAATGAGTCTGCTGATACCAATTCCGGGCTGATCGGTCCGATCATTATCTCAAGTAACAGAGAGAAACCACTGGGGGTAGATCGTGAATTTATTTCACTTTTTACGGTATTCGATGAAAATGAGAGCTTATATCATGATATCAACCTTTCCACTTGCACAGGTTCTTGTGATCCCGGAAGCGAAGAATTTGAGGAAAGTAATTTGAAACATGGAATTAATGGATTGGTTTATGGCAATAATAAAGGGTATGTGATGCGTAGTGGTGAACGGGTGCGCTGGTATATCATAGGCATGGGAAGCGAAGTCGATCTTCATTCGCCGCATTGGCATGGCGCCACTTTATTGCATAATGGTAATCGCGTGGATGTAACTGAAGTGTTGCCAGCGGCTACCAAAACGCTGGATATGCAGCCAGATGTCAAGGGCAACTGGATGTATCATTGTCATGTCAATGATCACATCAAGGCTGGCATGACGACGACTTTTACGGTCGAATAAAAATAGCGGCCACCAGAAGAAAAATGGTAAAGGTTTTGTAAGTCGGGTCAATAAAAATTTATAATGACTTTATTCATGCTCTTATATAATTTAATGAGCCCGTGTACTGCGTAGGACGCAATCATTGTTGCGCCTTTGATACAAATGGTGCAATGCGCTTCGCTTATTACACCCTACCTACTCATTTCTTTGCGATTGAGTTTGTCTCCATTTCGCTTATTTCAAGCTAGGTACGTTTTGTTGCCTGATATAGGTTCTCAGCTTTTCATCCTTCACGGTATCTTCTCCTCTCTCTCCACCGACGGGTTCCCCACCGCCAGTTTGCCCAGCATTAGAAAGCATGCAAGCAAACATGCAAGCGACTTCAGAAAAGATGCTGCTGCAATGGCTGCCTATTCGTGTGCATCTACACGGGCCAACCGAATCATATCCAGCCTGTTGGCATTGCATGATTTGATTAGCTGCATCCAAGCAATCCATCACACCATCGACACTTTGCCAACCTTCGACAGTGCCGTCAGTGGATGTGCCATAAACAAACGTGCTTGATTCGCATGTGGAACTTCTATTCCAGGTGCAATTTTCCTGGTTTTCATAAGAACAACCGGGTGATGCTCCGTAAGAAGAATATAACCCTTTGATACAGGATCCTTTCTCTAAATCGGCAGATCCTCCAGGAGCCAGGCTGAAATTATAGCTTGAGCTGTTGTCAAAATACCACCAATCAGGATAACCGCTCAACGTGACATTGGCTGACATATTACATATTCGGTAGTCAGCAGCGTGACTATGTGTCACAGAAACGCTTAGCAATAGGCCAAATATTATAGATTTCGCTAGGGTCTGTTGACGTTTTAAGATAAGTATTTAATAGGTAGAAACAAACTCGTAATATTGGGGTTCCCATACCACCAACAAAACGAGTTTGCGATGCCCCGAATAATGCTCAATGATGAGTACTGGTCGAAGCTGGAGAAGATTCTGCTTCAAGAATCGATTTATAACAAGC
>NZ_FORD01000017.1 GCF_900113925.1 Nitrosomonas sp. Nm34 | reverse complement strand
ATATTAACGGTATCGAATCTTTCTGGAGTTTCGCAAAAAGACGTTTGGCAAAATTCAATGGCGTGCCTGAGCATACTTTTTATCTTCACTTGAAAGAAACCGAATTTCGTTTTAATCATCGACATGATAATCTCTATCTTCAAATTCTTAAATTATTACGTCTAAACCCGCTTTAACTTCCTAAGACCCTAAATTAATAATTTTTATTACTGTCTCATTATTTATTCATTTATTAATACCTGGGCGCAACTGGGCGCTCTTATTATGGAAATTGCGCTACTTTTTGGGCTTATTATTCTTAACGGCATCTTTGCCATGTCTGAAATTGCGCTTGTCATGGCTCGCAAGGCCCGCCTGCAAAAGCTCATCAATGCAGGCGATCATGCTGCCAAAGTTGCTGTGGAACTGGGCAACGATCCCACTAAATTTCTCTCCACCGTACAAATCGGTATTACCTCGATTGGTGTCATGAACGGTATTGTCGGTGAAGCAGCCTTAGCCGGGCCTTTGAGTACCGGCCTCACCACGCTGGGTATTGCCTCGCCTCATGCCGGTTATCTGGCTACCGGCCTCGTGATCGTAACTATCACCTACTTTTCTATCGTGCTGGGCGAGCTCGTTCCTAAGCGTTTAGGGCAAATTAATCCCGAATCGATTGCACGGCTGGTGGCTCGCCCCATGATGTTACTTGCGACCTTGGCCAAGCCCTTTGTATTTCTACTTTCGACTTCCACGCAACTCTTATTGCGCCTGTTTGGTATTAAAGATATTGGCCGGCAACCGCTGACGGCAGAAGAACTGTATCTGATTCTGGAAGAAGGCTCACAAACGGGTGTTATCGAGCAGCAAGAGCACCAAATGATGAAAAACGTATTTCGCCTGGATGATCGCCAGATCGCGTCGCTTATGGTGCCGCGCAGTGAAGTCATCCATTTCGATGCCAATGAAAGCCTGGAAGAAAATCTGCAATGTTTTGAGATGAGTCCACATTCTCGCTTCCCTGTGGTGCGTAGCAACTGGAATGATGTCTTGGGGATAGCGAGCGCGCGCCAAATGCTGGCACAGACCCTGCGTGGTGAGCAGCCAAATCTCATCAAAGATTTGCAACCTGCTGTGTTCGTTCCGGAGTCACTCACGGGAATGGAACTGCTGGAGGAATTCAAGAATTCCGGTATGCAAATGATCATCGTGGTCGATGAATATGGCGAGGTACAGGGCATCGTGACGTTGCAAGATGTCTTGGAAGCGATTACCGGTGAATTCGTGCCGCACAAAATTGAAGAATCCTGGGCAGTCCCCCGCAACGATGGCTCATGGCTACTTGATGGTCTGATCCCGATTCCTGAACTTAAAGACCGACTCAAGATAAATGCAGTGCCGGAAGAAGAGCGCGGACGCTATCACACGTTAAGTGGCATGATGATGCTGCTTTTGGGAAAAATCCCACAAACAGGTGATCGGTGTGAGTGGGAAAACTGGATTTTTGAAATCGTTGACCTCGATGGTTTTCGCATCGATAAAGTACTGGCAGCGCCTAAACCCGCTATTGATGAAAAAAAGTAAGGCACATGAAGACAAAGCAAGACGCCCGAATGGTAATTTAACTTTTATCACTTACACACCCATGAACCTTTGTAAAATGATTAAGCCGTGAGCAAGGTAGTCTGGGCAGCCGCTCTTCAACGCGTCCATATTCTATATTCTATCGTAAGTCCTTTTTCTTATCTGGATCGTACCCCTCTCTCTACTTCTTCCAAGAGGTAAAATCCCCAAAATACTTTATTTAAGGGCCACGAATTTAACAACCTCTACTCTGCACTCTCCAACAGCCTGCGGTAACCCGCGACGGTCGCGTCGACTGAAAACTCAGCAGCACGTGTTTGTAGATATGCTGCATCTGGCGGAGCTGCCAAGGTCGCAAGCATCGCACGTGCCATGGCTTCAGGATCTCCGATTGGCACCAGCGTGCCATAGGTTCCATCCTGCAGGATCTCACGGGGGCCATTCGGGCAATCGGTGCTGATGACGGGACAGCCGCTTGCTAACGCTTCGAGCAGCACGAGCGCAAAACCTTCCCATGCTGAGGACAAGACAAATAGTGAGGCATGACTCATCCAGGCAAAGGGATTGTCGACAAAGCCAGGCAGGAGAACGTAGTCCTGCACGCCAAGCTGATGAGATAATGTTTCGAGCATTCTGCGCTCGCTGCCCTCACCCACAATTGCCAGTCGCAGATCGCGTTTCTTGCGCGCAATAGCAAAGGCACGGATAAGCGTAGGAAAATCCTTCTGGCGGTGCAGGCGCCCGACGCCGAGAATGAGTGGACGTGAGCGATCGGTGAGCCAGGGGTGCTCAACCGGCATCTGGCCGGCACGAACCACTCTTTCGGCATCGACAGGGTTATAGACCAGCGTGATCAATTCCTCGGGGAGGTGCGCTGTATGGGCCAGGTCCTGTGCCACCCCGCGGGATACGGCAGCAATCGCGTCTGCCTCTAGGTAAAAGCGCTGCACGAGTCGCGGATAAGCGCGTCGAAACAGGCCGTGGCCACGGTGCGCCACGATTGACAATGTATTGTGCTCGCTGACTACCAGCCTGGCAGGCAGGCCGGCGGCAGCGCGCGCGATAATAGCCGCGAGATTGGATTGGGTTCCTGCCGCCAGAACGGCGTCAGGCCTGGCAGTACGCAGATACTCTATCAATGCGGGCAAGCGCCAGAACATATCCGGTTTCAGCGGTGTCAAGAGGGGCAACAATCGGAGCACATCATGAGGACGCGCCTGGAGCAATGCAAGGCTACTGGTGAGTATATTGCTGCGGGGTAGATATCGAATACTCATGCCTGACAGTAGCTTGCCTGTTGCTCCACCAGCACCATGGCCCGTTACGACCTCCACCTGGATACCACTCCTCGCAAAGGCTTCGGCCAACTGCAAAACAATGCGCTGCATCCCCCCTCCCTCGAGTGTGCGCACAATCAAAGCGAGCGAACGAATCGGCAGGGACACCACGATCAATAATCTCTTGGAGCAACAGGTAGCGCTTTAGCAGAAGCGCACACCTCATCAATTTCGTTCGCGCGCCCTTCTCCAAAATACCAATCACCATACCCTCTAGTGGGTAAGTATGCGACAACAAAATATGAAGCAATCAGTGCAAGAAAATTGGACGTCAGTCCAATGTGTCTTTGAAATCGAGATAAATTATCAGGATAAGCACAAACGGTACACTGATCAGACTTTTTGTCGCGAAAATCGCGAGGTTTATAGCATCTGATGTCGTGTGCAACGCCTCGATGCAGAGAAGATATAGACACCACCCTTTCTCCCCATGAATTAGGAGTTACTCTTGCTATTAGTTGTCTCAGAGTAGTATAAGCGCTCACGTTTAAATCAAATGGTTATTAAAGGGAGACTACTCTGGAATAAACTATACTCCAGGTAAATTTAGATGTCGATGATACGGCACCATATGGGTGCAGCATTGAACTTAGCGACCGATCAACGCATTCGAAGTAAGCGTTTTTTGATTAATGGACACCTCTAAAAATCCATATTTGCGAGCATCCGCTTCACGGATTGCCTGCTTACCCCGCTTCGCCATCATACTTCGTTGTTCACAAAAATGTTTCCTTACCTATCAGTGATAGGTAAGGAAACATTTTTTGTTCTCGCATTGTCTTGGTTAGAACTCTGAATTTTTAGAGGCGCCCTAATGTGGTTAAGGCTGCATCCTTGCTGCAAGTCACGCGCCCTTTTTTCCGATACGACGGAATCGATGCCAGAGTAAGTATAGTGGCGTCCCAGCTAAGACGGTCGCGATTCCCACCCCTCCTTCTAACGGCCGTTCATAAAGCACGCTCCCAACTATGACGATTGACACCAACACATAGAACGCGGGAATAAACGGATAAAGAGGCGTGCGATAAGGGCGGGGCAAATCCGGTTCCCGTCGACGTAGAATCAATACTGCACCGACTGCGAGTGCGCTGAAAATCACCAACGCAAAACCGCTATAAATTACCAATTGCTCGAAGCTCCCCGATACAATCAAGGCTGAAGCCCAGAGGCTTTGCAGCAGAATAGCGTTGAACGGAGTACATTGCCTGCCAGAGGTATTCGCAAAGACGAAGGGAATCAACCCATCTTGTGCCATGGCATAGTAGACGCGCGATCCGACCCACACCATGGCGCTCACAGCTCCTGCGATTGAAAGGCACAAGATGACAGTTACAAATTGGCCGGCTTCGAGGCCCAGCATGGCTCGCGCAACTTTATCGGCAACGGGCAAAAGTGGTGGCGTAGCTAGCTCTGTCACCGGCAGAGCGTAAAAATAGAATCCATTCAGCATGAGATAAAGCAATGCCACGAAAAGGGTCCCGCCAATCATCGTGCGGGGAATAGTACGGGCAGGATCAGTAATTTCTCCCGCCAGATACGCCGCGGTATTCCAGCCAGAATAGGCATAGAGCACAAAAACCAATGACACGACATAAGCTCCCATGCTGAAGGCAGGCTGAGTATCCGTGGGAATAAGATGTGCCCAGTCGCCCGCTCCGAACATTAGCCCTACTACCATGAACAAGAGAATGGCTCCCATCTTCAGCACCGTCAGGCTGCGCTGGAGAGCGCCTCCTGCTCCACCGCCAGCGAGGTGGAAACCTGTAATGGACCAGAGGAGGGCTAAGGCTAAGGCTGTAGATAGCCACCTTCCCTCGCCATTAAGCGGAAGGAGTTGGAGGAAGTAAGCAGCAAAGCTCATGGCACTTGCGGCAATAGCAGCGCTAAAGCCGATGGTGAAAGACGTCCATCCACTTAGAAATCCGAGGAATGGCCCATAGGCGCGGCGCAGGTATGTATATTCTCCGCCGGCGACAGGAAAGGCCGCGCCCAGCTCACTATAAGAGAGAGCCCCTGCGAGCGCGATCAGCGCTCCTACCAGCCAAACCGAGAGGATCACACCAGGATGGCCGAGGTCGCGGGCCATGAAGCCGGTAGTGGTAAAAATGCCCGTGCCGACCACACTACTGACAAGGACGCAGCTAGCCGTAAACCAGCCGATGTGTCGGGGAAGTGTAGACGGATCTTGCTTAGATTTCTCCATCTCCACGATCTACTCTGGTTGTCTCTCGCGCACTAACGGGACAAACCGCACGAGCGTAATGATTTTGCGCTCAAAGCCTTTAGCAGTCCGGTAATGGAGCTCCAGGGTCTGGTAGTCGCGGCCAACTGGCAGAATCAGCCGCCCCCCAACCGCGAGCTGATCAAGGAGCGGTTGCGGTACATGATCGGGTGCGGCGGTTACAATAATGGCATCGAAAGGCGCTTCTTCAGGCCAGCCTCGATAGCCATCACCAACGCGTGCGTGGATGTTGCGGTAACCCAGCTCTGCCAGTGTATGCGCGGCTTTTGTCGCCAAGGGCTGGACGATTTCTATGGTGAAGACATCCGGCACAATCTCAGCCAAAACCGCAGACTGGTATCCTGAACCGGTTCCTATCTCAAGCACTCTCTTGGCTCCTTCCAATGCCAGCGCTTCGGTCATGAGCGCAACAAGAGAAGGTTGCGAGATCGTCTGGCCGTGGCCGATCGGGAGAGGAATGTCATAATAGGCCAGATCAGAGTAACCGGAGGGAACGAACTTATGGCGAGGAACATGGCGCATTGCACTCAGGATCTTCGGGTCCTTAATTCCCTGAGGAATGATCTGTTCATCCACCATACTGTCGCGTTCGGTTTGACGCGTAGGATCTTTGAGCCGCGAGTCCTCTCGTGAAACTCCGCTGCATCCGGTAAGAGCAATCAGACTGTGAATCAACAGGATGCTGACTATCCATAATGATATCAACGCGCGAGCTGATGAGTTCATAAGAGATACGGTATCCAAATTATGAAATTTAGAAGAATGGGCAAGCCTATGTCGAGAAATAAAAGTTATTCTCTATTAAAGTAAGAAATATATAAAGTTAATTAGTTGGAACACACTTTCTGTTAAACGATCCAAAAATCTCTCATATGAATAGAGTAATTCAATCTTTGTCGATTGCTGGAGTCGATTGACACACCTATCACCGGTAGAGTTGCAGGGTGTGTTCATCAACAGAAGAAATCCGGCACCGCAGCTCGGCTTAAACTATTGATTCATTGAAAAACCCAGAGGATTCAATTAGCCATCCTCCTCTTTATGTAACTCCAACAATTAAATTTTTTGGGAGAAGCTACCCTTGGATCCGGTAAAGTAATGTAATTGCGCCTGCAATACCGACTAATTCCACAAACAAAGTGAATATGTTTGCCCAAATGTACCCGGAGTTCGTGTAAAGGCCAATAAGAGGACTGAGGTATGCTGAGTTTTGTGGAATGAAGGGGCTGCAGCAAAGCAAGAATCATAAAAGCGCTATGGATGATCGACGAATGCTCCTACAAGCAACTGGAATCAAGGATCGAGCAATCTTTGCTTTGCCCAAGGCGATCACCATCATGCTGCAGCAACTTTGCAATCAGTGATCTAAAGCTCATTTCTATTGAAGAAATCACTGAGTATTGGCACGCCTCATACCGAGACGGCATCTCAGAATGATACGAAGGCGAGCTGTAGACAGGATAAATATTACGGTTAGGTGAAGCCGACAAAGTCAGTATGGATTGAGAAATGGAATTATATAGCTATTTGACCGAGAACATCCCGTTAAAGGTGAAGCAGCTCCTCTCTCCCCTTCCTTGTTTTAGATTTCTTATAGAGGCCTATATGGATATGGATTTCATCATCATAGGGAATGATATGACCCCAGTCTTTAGCGAATTTCTTCGGATTACCCGCGCAGTCCAATAGCTCAAATAGTTGATAGATCCAGCCCTGTTCGAAACCGAATCGATAACCCTCATTGATAGAATCGAAGATCATGCGCTTGCGGATTTCGACAGAATCAATCTCCTTAAATCCGAAATCGGTCAGCTTGCTCCTCAATTCTTGAGAACTCTTCGGTATGTAATGCTTAGCAGAGCTGGGACTTAATCCCAGTGGAATACCGAGTCTTTGCCCTTTAGGCCATGAACTGAGAAGAGAGGATGCTACTGAGATATACCCCTCTGGCTTAAGCAATCCTGAGACGAGCGGCAAGAGTTTATCTATGGATACATATGACAAGAGAAAGTGAATAAAAACCACATCAGCTTTATGATGTATGAAATTCGACATGGTCAGTGCGCTAGCTTGGACAATCTGCATTGGAGGATATTTTTCTTTGGCAATTTCCAGCATCTTATGAGAAATATCGATACCGTATACTTTATTCAATGATCCGAAAATATTTTCTGCCAGCAGAATATTTTCACCCGTACCAGTCCCCACATCGATAATCGAAGGAGAAACCAAAGGCAGCTGTGAAAGTTGAATTTCAATCTCATGCTTGACGCGCTTAAAGATCCTACCGTAATCATTGTCATAACCCGCTGCTATCTGGTCATAAATTTCACTGTTCGCTGTTTCGTCTTCTTTTCTCTGGTATATACTGCTCGTCGCCATCTTAGCGAAGTTTGTGATCGTAGTGGGCCTAATTCTCATTATGAATTCCCTTTTGACAATCAAGAGATCGAAAATCGCCCCCCCAGAACAGGGGAGCACCATGAAACCAGGAGCGGCAAAAACTCAGCAACACTCCTTTTGTCTTTAATATAATAGCTTTCTTGAGATTACCGAAGATCACTTGAAGCTTAATGACGTTCTGTTGGATATTACATTCAAACTCCAACTTTTATCGTTCAGTATTATCTCGATAGCTTCTTTGACCTTATTTTTGATTCTTTTATAGGATCTTTGTTCAGAAGAACGCTTGATTATTATTTCGCCATTACCAGAGGATAAATTGGCAAATTAAACTATCACGTCCAAACATAAATTTGGCCAATGCTTTAACGAATAATGAGGTACGAGGTATTAAATTTACGTGGCTGCTATATTTTCTTTTGATCTAAGAAATGTCGTGTATTCACACTCTAGAAATAACAAAGGAGCCTATGGCTCCTTTGTTATTTCTGTTGTAGGTGGGGAAAATCACTTGGCGCGGCTGCGGTATTCCAGCGTACGGGTATCAATTTCGATTTTGTCGCCGATTTCGCAGAACAACGGTACCGGCAATTCAAAGCCGGTGGCAATTTTAGCAGGTTTCATTACTTTACCGGAGGTATCGCCCTTGACGGCGGGTTCGGTATAGGTGATTTCGCGTACTACCGAGTTGGGTAGTTCAACCGAAATAGCCTTATCATTATAAAAAACCACTTCACAAGGCATGCCATCTTCCAGGAAATTGAGCGCGTCGCTCATAGTTTCTGCTTCAACTTCATATTGGTTGTATTCAGCATCCATGAAAACATACATGGGTTCGGCAAAGTAAGAATAGGTAACCTCCTTCTTATCCAGCACAACGATGTCGAATTTGTCATCTGCCTTATACACTGCTTCACTGGGTGATTCGGTGAGCAGATTCTTGAATTTCATTTTTACTACGGAAGAGTTGCGGCCGGATTTGGTAAATTCTGTTTTCAGCACAACCATAGGGCTGTTGCCAACCATAAACACGTTACCTACACGAAGTTCCTGGGCTGTTTTCATCTAAATCTAATAATTCTAGGGGTGATAAATATTTCTATTATACTCTGAGCACTTTTAAGAATTCAATTCCTCTTATTATATGAAGCATGTTTATAAATAATTATTTCTTATTTATCAAACAGATAATTCATTAAAATTTTTATTTGCCTCTTATTCCGCTTAAAAATTCAATTTCTTACAGGACAGTTTATTCTTGCAAAAACTCACCAAATTGGATGCGAGATCGATAAGCTGCGCAAGCTGCCCGGCCCAAGCTGCGGCATGGCTTTGCAACTCCGCATGATGCTGCCAGAAATCATCCCAATCCAAGCATCCACCGCTGTTCCAGTTATGGTGAAAAGTACACAGTGCGGCAACGGCCTCTTCTGTTAATCCTTGGCAATAGCGATACAGGAAAGCATCGAGCTTGATCTGATGCACATTTTCCTGTTGCGGGTAAATTTGCCAGATCAAAGGCCGCGCTGCCCATTGCGCTCGCACGAAGGAGTCTTCACCGCGTACGAAATTGCAGTCGCACGCCCACAACAGGAGATCATAATGCTCCTGTGGCAAGAAAGGAATGATCTGCAAGAGCAAATTGCCGCGCTGCACACTATCGCCTACTGCCAGACTTGTTCGTCCAGCCCAGTTCGCTGCCTGTCCCAATGCCTTGCCCTCTGGCAACAGACAACGTATCGCTGTGGTTGAGGCCGCCCAAGCGTCCAGTAGATTGCTTATCGACGCACTGTCATAGCAAAACAGCGAAATGGTGGTTTCGGAGAAAATAGGCAAAGGCAGGTCAAGCTGACACCATAATTCTGCCAGATTGTGCTGCAACACATCCCGTTGCATTAGCAGTCCTTTTTCTCGCAGCAACCCACCCGTCATGGGAGTAAAACCGGGAAAGAAGAAATGCTTGATCATCGGGAGGTACGGATGCGGCGAAGGGAGACCATGACAACCTTCTACCCACTGCTCTGCCGACAAGTATTCCAGGTTAATCCATACGCGCGTTACCTTTCCTCTCGCAAGAGAAAGCCTGCTCTGAGCTTGATCTGTAGAATGGGATACAGTGGGCACCATCGCCGCCACATAATTCTCAGGCAACTCGCAGCCAAATGCCTCAATCACTACATCAGCCGGTGCCAAGTCTGGCAATGGCTCAGTCCAGCGCCGCACTTCTACTCCTCGACAATTTTGCACCTCCTGGGAATCATCAACATCCGGGCAAATGCGCTGCAAGCTAGCTACATTATCCACCCACAGCCGTACTGCAATGCCATGCTCTGCCACTAATTGCCGCGCCAATCGCCAACATACACCGATGTCGCCGTAGTTATCTATGACACGACAAAAAATATCCCAACGCATCATCAAATTTGTAGTTGATAAAGAGTTTTCTGCAGTATTTTGTATTGCTCTACTCTATCTGCTGTTTTTAGATTAGAATAGCTCCTTCCTATTCTATTATCAGCACGTGCATTAACGGTAGAAATTCGTCCTGGTCGAAGATGCAATAAGGACGAGTGTACTTGGTACAATGGTGGAATAAACCTCTTTTTCAACACGTGGGTCCTAATTCGAAGTATAACTTTTGATGACTATCTGGTATAACTTACCGATAAACCGAAACACACTTCATGCGCTCTCTCTAAATCCAGATACTTTATCAGTCAATTTCATATTACTGAGAAATACTATCGTAGCAAGATTTAAGCCATTACTATTTCTCATTCCATCCTCGCTCTCATGAATGGTCGGGGGGCGCAAGCTAAATGGCAGCTTCCAGCTCTGAGGCGATAGTTTCATGTTCTGCAAATTTATTGGCATTACCAAGTGTTACAGTGTGACCTTTGTGCTGGTGAGAAAGTAGCACATTATTAATCCTTTCTGTTACCCCTTCAGCAGGTTTAGTTGATAGTCGCCCGTCAGAATATAGCGCGATTCCACTGTGCCAGAATATAAGAAGCACCTTTTCAAGCAACTCGGATGTTATCGCAGCTTGTCTCTCGTTAATCTTATAAAAGTTGTACTTCAAACTTGATCTGCCTTATACGCAAACCCAACACAAAAAGAGAATTTCATGAACGATACGTACATTATAAAAAGGATGACCCAAAAAGAGTTAGATTTCACGATTGAATTAGCTGCATCTGAAGGTTGGAACCCTGGCTTGCATGATAGCGATTGTTTTTACGCAGCCGATAATAACGGCTTTTTTTTAGGCTTACTTAATAATGAACCTGTAGCCTTTTTATCCGCTGTTAAATACAGCAACTCCTTTGGCTTTGTTGGACTTTATATTGTTAAAGAATCATATCGTGGCAAGGGTTATGGCAGCAGAATTATGCATGCGGGATTGGAGTATCTCAAAGGTTGCAATATTGGATTGGATGGCGTACTCGCCCAGTTGAACAATTATAAAAAATACGGTTTTCAACTGGCCTATCATAATATTCGTTATCAAGGGCTAACAGGTGGCAAAGCTCCAAATAATTCAGGCCTGATTAAACTTACAGAAATTCCTTTTAAGCAGATTAATTTATACGACTCAGCATTTTTTCCCGCTGACAGAGCCGCATTTCTAAAATTGTGGCTTACTCAACCAGATAGCGTGGCACTTGGTGTTATTCATGAAGATAAGCTCGTTGCCTATGGAGTCATTCGAGCTTGTCGCGTTGGTTATAAAATTGCTCCATTATTCGCAGACAGTCCTATATTCGCTGAAACACTGTTTCTAGCACTGAAAGCAAATGTAAGAGCAGAGCAGCCCGTTTTTCTGGATATTATGGAACAAAATCCCAATGCATTTACATTAGTTCGGCGCCATAAGATGCAGCCAGTTTTTGAGACAGCAAGAATGTACACTCAGCAAGCTCCTGCCTTAGATACTGACCGATTATACGGCGTGACCAGTTTCGAATTAGGTTAGTTTATATTAGATGCTATCTAATTCCACTTTTAAATCACAACTGACTTTATCGACCTCACCTTGCCGTATTATTGATACTGTCTGCTGCTCGCCTTCACGTCAGCTTTGATTCGAAAATGGAATAAGCAATCTAATCTTTGACATGGTATACTTAACTATGGTAATCCACAATCAATAATTTCGTTTTGCTTATTTACATTAATTTGGATTTCTGTCATCCAACCATGAATGTAAGTGATATTTATGGTACTGCAAGGCAAAATGACAGAGATTATTTTTTCTGTCCCCAATCCCCATTTGATTAAAAATCAGGCGAAGTGATTTATACAGAGCTGCCTCATGATTTTTGGTTGCTATTGAGTTGCTAAAATTTAGCGGAGAATTCGACCAATGCAGCCCTTAGCCTTCGTTGATCTTGAAACTACGGGCACCACCGCTTCTGTCGATCGGATCACCGAGATTGGCATTATCTTGGTTGATGGTTCTGAGGCTCAAGAATGGAGCTGCCTGATCAATCCGGAAACACGAATCTCTACATTTATTGAGAATTTGACCGGGATTACCAACGAAATGGTGGCAAATGCCCCAACCTTTGCAGAAATCGCCCATCAAATATTCTGCATGATAGAAGACCGTCTTTTCATTGCGCACAACGCCCGGTTCGATTATGGATTTTTAAAACACTCATTTAAACGCGAAGGTTATGACTTCCGGGCAACGACAATCTGTACCGTCAAACTTTCGAGACGTCTATTCCCCGGACACCCTAAGCACAATCTGGATAGTCTGATTGAGCGGCATGGCTTGCAGGTAAATGGCCGTCACCGAGCACTGGCAGATGCGCAACTTATTCATCAGTTTTGGCAAAAGATCCAGCAACAGATCCCTGCCATCGAAGTTGCGGCTGCGATCAAAGCCTTGTCTGGACGCCCAAGCATGCCGACATATTTGGACGAGCAGATGCTGGATAGCCTACCTACAGGTCCTGGTGTCTATTTATTTTACGGAGAGAACGAACTCCCACTATATGTTGGCAAGTCAAAGAAACTTCGCCAAAGGGTACTTTCTCATTTCACCGGCGACGTTTCGTCAGCAAAAGAAATGAGCCTTTCGCAGCAGGTACGGCGGATTGACTATGTCGAGACAGGAGGCGAGATCGGCGCACTGCTCAAGGAAGTCGAACTGGTGAAAAAGCTTCAACCGACGCATAACCGCAAACTTCGACGCAATAATGAGCTCTGTTCGATCTCGCTCAAGGAAACTGAAGCAGGACTGCATGTTAACATAGCTTATGCGCATGATTTAAACTTTGGTGAACAATCGAATCTTTATGGCCTATTTAAAAGTCTGCGAGCAGCCAACAATGCACTGTCCGGTCTGGCAAACGAGCATGGACTTTGCAAGGCCATCATTGGGCTGGAAAAGGTTAAAGCGGGCAACCCATGCTTCGCTAGACAGCTCAAAAAATGCCGCGGTGCGTGTGTTGGTGAAGAACCGTTAGTTATGCATTCACTACGCCTGAAGGAAGTGCTATCCCAACTACGCCTTCATACCTGGCCTTTTACGGGTCCCGCCTACCTAAAGGAAAATGATGATTTGATCATAGTAGATAACTGGGCTTATCTTGGCACGATCAAAACGGAGGCGGAACTCTGCCAACTTCTGAATTCACCAAAACCTCAATTCGACAAAGATTCCTACCAAATATTATTGAAAGCTATAAAGTTATTACAGCCTATTGTTGATTTAAAGGGATCAGTCACCGCTTGCTCTTGGTGAATAACATTATCCGGTTCAAATGGTCAAGAAGTGTACAGCCCATAAACCCACCACGAACAGCCAAAACAATAAGGTTGTGATGACATAAATATATTTCATTAACGGAAATCAAACTGCTCAAAATGAATTTGCCGCCTGGATACACCTTGTTCCTGTAACCAACTGGTGGTTAGCGCTATTAACGATGGTGGTCCACAGAGATATATTTGCTGCTCTTTTAATCTCCTGATACTCGCCAACCATTTAAATAAAAGCGTGGGATCATTTTCCATTGCTAAAGAATAAAAATGTAAAAGCTCTTGGTTAGCCGCATAAGTTTGTAGTTCTTTTTCAAAGGGTACATTTTCTTTCTCTCGGTGAAGGTAAATCAGTTCTGTTTTCCGGTCCACTTTGTCGCTGCGTAATAAAGCCAGAAAAGGGGTCGGCAGCAATCCATATCTCCGGTGAGGATGGCCGATCAATTAAAAAGTTGCCATAAGGACCTTGCAGATGGACGGCAACGCCAGGCTCAAGCGACTGGATATGCTTCGTGCAATTACCCAGCGCCTTAATATTTAAAGATAAGCTACCGTCCTTTGCTACTCTGCTGACTGTATAAGGATGGAATTCTCCACATCCTTGGAAATTCGGACCTTGAAAGAAAGCTGCCTTGACAAACTGGCCTGGTGCAACAAGCATGGGTTTTGCCAGAGAACGCAAAGATACTTCAGTAATTTGTTCTGTCGGATGATAAACAGCATTGACTTCATAAGGAAATGCACCAATGCCATAATCTCCCCGTATGCTTCGCCAGCCAATGGCTATAGCAACTGTAAAGCAAGCCATAACGAAGCTGACAGAAGAATTATCAGCTATCCATATATGCCCTAGACCTAACATTACTGCTCCAACCAATATCATATGCAGACGCCGCCACAGGCTATACGACAAGCGCTGAGTAAAAGTTGCCGCCAGACCCAGCATAAAGATAATCAATCCTGTCCACCCCACCATATTAATGGGATCTGGATTAAAAGGAGATAAATACTGCCATGCAACATCGAGATCTAGCTCAAAGTAATGGCTAGACAGAATCAAGGGGTGAGCTAATAACAATACATAACCCATCACACCCATTCTATGATGCCAGAGATACATATGCTGCAAGCCATCAAACCAGTCTGCCCAGGCCGGCTCACGTATCATTAACAATAAACTTGCAGCAATCAAGCCCATACCAAGCCAACCGGATAATAGGCCAAATCCGTATGCATTGAATGGTAACGAAGAGATCTTCATTGATGCTGGCAATAGCGCCAGAGCGATAATTATATATTTCATCACATTAAACCTAATTCCATTTCTAAATCATAAATGATGCGAAGGCGAGCCGCAGACAGTATTAATAATACGATAAGGAAATCCGACAAAGTCAGGTTTGATTTAGAAATCGAATAAAAGCTGTCATTGGATGGGGTCGAGCGTGAACCC
Organism: Nitrosomonas sp. Nm34; assembly: GCF_900113925.1. GTDB lineage: Bacteria > Pseudomonadota > Gammaproteobacteria > Burkholderiales > Nitrosomonadaceae > Nitrosomonas. Next base: position 52,108 of record NZ_FORD01000017.1, on the reverse strand, counting down.
CTTCCAATATGAAACTAAAATGGCAAAACTCAAAAAGATCACTTTATTGGGGAGTTACAACATGCTTGAACAGGTCAACCATCTCAGCATTGACCAAGAAACTCCTTAACTACTTGAGCGACCGTCCTTAAAGCTAAACTCCTTTTTTGATAATACACAGAATCACGCACACTTAGGCATATACCTGGTTTCAAGTAAACCATTCAACTGAGAGGTAATCCATCTACGTGCGGGTATTTCCAGCAAACGATGACTCCAAATTGCGATCGGGATGACCAGGGTGATCATACAAGCGATGAGTAATAGCGATCCAGCAGCACTACTCTGCAAAGCCAGGCCAGTATAACTTTCCCAATCCTTCTGTGCGGCGAACTTAATAAGATAATGCCACATATAAATGGAGAACGAAAATACTCCGATCGTGTATAGCGGGCGCGTGGCAAGCCACTTGCATAAGAAGCCCCGATCTTCCCAAGTAATTAAAACTATCACAGCCATTAAACCAATCGAGACAACATCAGTGATACCAAAGTGTAGTGCCAGCAAAAGCATAATACCTGCCGTGATCTGAATAATCGTTAACCATCTGTCAGAGACAGCAGACATCGTCTCACGCTTTAAGAACAGCATGATTCCAATCAAAAAAGCTGATGCAGCACGTATGATAGACAAGCGAAAATTTTCATCTACATCACTACTAGTACCCAGATAAAAACAATAGAAAAGCATGGCAGTGCATGACCAAGCAAGTAAAACAAGTTTTCTGCCTCGGCCTTCCATGCCGAGAAGAGCAGCAAAGCCCAGATAGCAAAAAAACTCCACACTGAGAGACCATGATGGGCGATTCCATGTCTCAAAATCAAACATACCCCAAGCATGAATAAGGAACAGGTTAGCCACCAGTGATTCGGGGCTTCGCAAGTCATCCTCGAATACACAGCAAAATTCTCCCTCCCAACCCCAATTAATCAGGGCTCCTGTGATAAAGAATAAGCAAACAGCTATAAGCGATACGAAATGTAATGGATATATTCGAGCAAAACGAGCAATCAGATAGTAAGTAACCTCAGGAAAAGTACGACGCTCAGGACGTTCGATACCATAGACATAGGACAAAACGAAACCGCTGAGGATAAAGAAAAAATCTACCCAAAGGTAACCCTTTGCAAAGAAAAATGTTATCTCATCCGGATCAATCGATGGATGCAAAAAGGACCGAAAGTGAACGAGCACTACCATTAATGCTGCCCAGCCTCGTAGAGCAGTATGGGAACGAATCTCATCTTTTTTTAGTGTGTGCATCATAAAATAAAAAAATCCTCTCCAGTCACGATACCTCTTGTTGCTATGAAGTGAGGTTTCGGTCTGCTTTAAAATGTATTAATTACGGTTTGATTTGGCAGTCACCAAGTTGAGCGGCTATCTGCTGGATTGAATCTAATTTCAGTATTTTTATGTGAAATTAGAGTGAAAAAAATTTTTAAGCTATAGCCAAGTGGAAAAACTCTCTACCAAAGTGGCTGTACTATGACCAATGGCTGCCCTACTTTATCGCTTCCACGATCATCAATATCAAGATCCTCGAAAGTACTTACACCAATTTTAGAGCCATCATTCAAAAAGAAGGCATCAGTACTGCTAATAATGCAATAGCCTTACTACAATCGCCATCCATGTGATCCGCAGCTTTGTATCCATTAATACAGTGATTATCGCGCACATAGGAAGAATCACTTATTCCTCTAATACAACTATAAAGAAAGCGGGTGGTGCTCCCAATACGAGTATGCGAATGGTTACTCACCCATAAAGTATTGGCCAACTTTAGCGAAATCGTTGATCAAACGAGAATACAAAAATGGTCTGGGATCAATTAAGTTACCTCCTTTTAAAATAAAGGCAATATAACTATTTAATTCTCAGCATAGCGTTATTGAAAAGCCAGATTAGGATAAATTAATCCATATTTATCACATGATAATGTGATAAATATTAGTACATTTATCTCTATCCACTTGGAATATACCTACATTAACTTTATAAATAATTGATAGGAAGATTTCGACTTGAAGATTAACTGTTCATTAAAATTATGTTAATTTTCCGAGAAAACTACCGTAAATAGAATTTTCGCGATGCTTAAAATGATTTAATTTCCTTCACAGCAAAGAACAATTCAATTATCTTATTGTTTTTTATAATGTAATCAGCTCCCCCCACTTATGCAAATAATAAGCTCATCAATAAAGGAGACAAATGAGATCACCATTAGTTCTCGTTAACGAAAATCTTTTTCATCATCAGAAGTGATTACACTATCCTCATCTTTTTTTTGCTGATCAGTCGTCTTTGGGCGTCCCGAGCGCACGCGATCGGGCATTATGCTAAATAACTGATTAAAGTTCATACTATCCCCAGTATTTACAGCGTTATCAGTATCACTGCCAAATGATTGTGGAGATCTGTGATCAATCGCGTCTTGAGTGGGAAAGGAAAGCGGAGTTTGCTGGGATGTTGTTTGACTGCTGTTTTGAGAAAATAGAATACTAAGCGCCATACCGGTTATGCTAAGTACAAATAAATAATTAATACCTTTCTGTAGCTGCTGTTTAGATTTACGGCTATTCTGATTATTGACTGAAAGCATCTTCAACAAACTAACCGCTATGACCAGAATCAATCCAGTCAATATCCAGATATTATCTGGATAATTCCAGAAATTAAAAGTTTCCATTTACTGCCACCTCTTCATCCCATCGCCCGATTTTGTCTGGCTAAAGCACAATTACCATAGAGCAAAAAATTCCCTATCTCTTTTAAAGAGAGGTCTGTATAACTGACTTTTTGGGTAAGTTAGTATTTTAAATAATTGATTTTATGAGTTACACACATAGAGAAAAACTCTAAAAGCACAGTAATGCCGAACTCTCAAACATATTCCGATCCAGGATCGGACAATAATTCCCGTAACTTCAGAAAAATTATCCAGCACGAAGAACGGTCATTTCTTGTATATTGGATAAAACTTAAGAGGAAAAGTTTGACAAGATTTTGTATAGAGCAACTAAATTCAGCTATCAGCTCAGTGAGCCATGTTATTCCATTTCTAAATCAAAGCTGACTTTGCCAGCTTCACCTTGCCGTATTGTTGATGCTGTCTACGACTCGTCTTCACGTCATTTTTGATTTAGAAATGGAGTTATTAAGCCGAATAAATTAATGTGCCAATAACAATACTGCCCCTATTGTAATCGGTAGGGGCAGTATAACATGCGTTTAGGAGTTACCAATCAAGAACCAGATTACCAGATTTCTTCGATATTATTGTCTTAAAGCTAATTTTTAATCTGCTTGTCTTCTCAGGAATGCCGGAATATCCATCGGGTCGACACCTGATTGCTGCATTGCTGCTACCGTGGCACTGCTTCTCCTTCCTGTACGCATCACAGCTGGTTCCTCAAACTGCATAGTGGAGGCTCTATCATCTGTTCCGGTACGGGTATGGATAACGGTAAGGGGTCGGGTTTGGGTTTGAGTAACGCTTCCCAACCCAGTGGCAACGAGCGTTACACGTAAGTCATCGTTCATTCCTTCATCGATGACTGTTCCAACAATTACGGTCGCATCTTCAGCTGTCAGCTCTTTAACCGTATTCATTACTTCATGTACTTCGCGCATTTTCATGCCTGAGTTGGCAGTAATATTTACTAAAACGCCGCGTGCACCTGATAGTGTTATTTCCTCAAGTAGCGGACTAGCCACTGCCTGCTCTGCTGCCATACGTGCACGATCGACCCCACTTGCCACAGCTGAGCCCATCATGGCCATACCCATTTCTGACATGACGGTTTTAACGTCAGCAAAATCGACATTGACAAGCCCAGGACAATTAATCACTTCAGCAATACCCGCTACTGCGCCGTATAGCACGTCATTGGCTGCTTTGAACGCGTCCAGCATACTGATATCGTTACCCAGCACCATCATCAGCTTATCATTGGGAATGACAATTAAAGAATCAACATGCTGTGCCAAGGCTTCCATACCAGCTTGGGCTGTTTTCAGACGTTTTCCTTCAAATGAGAAAGGTTTGCTGACCACAGCAACAGTCAGAATACCCATTTCCTTGGCTATTTGTGCTACCACGGGTGCAGCCCCTGTTCCGGTACCCCCACCCATACCGGCTGTTATAAATAGCATATCAGCGCCTTGAATCAATTCTGCAATGCGATCCCGATCTTCCAAAGCAGCTTCACGCCCAACTTCCGGGTTGGCACCTGCTCCCAATCCTCTCGTAATACCCCCACCGAGCTGAAGCAAGGTGGGCGCACGGTTTGCTTTGAGTGCCTGCGCATCGGTATTAATACAAATGAATTCAACTCCTTTTGTTTCATTCTGGATCATATGATCGACTGCATTGCCACCGCATCCCCCCACACCGATTACTTTTATGATGGCTTCCTGACTATCGGTATTCATGATTTCAAACATGATGCTTCTCCTTTTAGCATGTTAAATTTTAGATAACTTCGTTTTAATGTGCTGTGTTGACAACGCTATACTCAAAAATTCTTTTGAAACCAACTTTTCATTCTTGCGAAGACCTGTTTAGCTGATCCCCCTTGTAAATGGCTGTGCTGATGGAGCCGATGCTCCTCCATACCAGCCATAATTAAACCAATACTTGTGGAAAATCTGGGAGTTCGAACAACTTCTTCCAGACTGCCTTTATACTGAGGTATCCCTAGACGTACAGGCATATGAAATATTTCTTCGCCCAGTTCTACCATTCCCTGCAAAGAGCTACTCCCACCGGTAATAACAATTCCGGATGAAAGCAGCTGTTCAAAACCGCTACGTCGTAATTCAGCTTGTATCAATAAATAAAGCTCTTCTACACGTGGCTCAATAACTTCTGCGAGCGTTTGCCTGGAAAGCTGGCGTGCTCCTCGATTACCTACGTCCGGCACTTCCACCGCTTCACGCACGTCAGCTAACGTGCGTAAGGCACACCCATAACGACACTTGATGTCTTCCGCATCTTTGGTCGGTGTGCGTAGCGCCATGGCAATATCATTCGTGATTTGATCGCCAGCAATCGGAATCACTGCAGTATGGCGAATTGCCCCATTAGTAAATACTGCGATATCAGTTGTGCCTCCCCCGATATCAACCAGGCACACACCTAAATCCTTTTCATCCTCAGATAAAACGGCAATGGCCGAAGCGAGTGGTTGCAGAATCAAATCGCGTACTTCCAAACCACAACGATGAACACATTTAATAATATTTTGCGCAGCTGATACTGCGCCAGTCACGATATGCACCTTTACTTCAAGCCGTATTCCACTCATACCAATAGGTTCCCGCACATCTTCCTGCCCATCGACAATAAATTCCTGATTAAGGATATGCAGGATCTGTTGATCAGCTGGGATATTGACCGCTTTGGCGGTTTCCATCACTTTCTCCACATCCAGTGCCGATACTTCTTTATCCTTGATTGCAACCATCCCGTGTGAATTGAACCCTCGAATATGACTGCCTGCAATGCCGGTATAAACTTCACTTACCTTACAGTCTGCCATCAACTCAACTTCTTCGAGTGCTCGCTGGATCGCGGTAACCGTTGTTTCAATGTTAACCACAACGCCTTTCTTCAATCCACGTGAGGGATGACTCCCCAAGCCAATAATTTCAAAACCACCCTCAGGTTTTATTTCAGCAACAATGGCCATAATCTTTGAAGTGCCTATATCCAGACCAACGATCAGGTCTCTGCCTTCTTTGGCTTTATTCATTTAACATTCCTCCCTGATTTCACAACTTCTTGCCGGTACCGGTCTTACGCGAAACCTGTGGCATTGCCTCAGACAGTCGTATGGCAAACCCATTAGGATAACGCAAATCCACATATTCCAGAGGAATTGACTGATTCATGTTTACGATACTTTGGCTATAAACCGAAATATAACGCTTCAGTCGAGTTTCAATTTTTTCACGACCCAGTTTTAATAATGTTCCATTTTCCAGACGAACAAGCCAAGCATGCCGTGGCGATAACGTAATTTCTGCAACACTTTGTTTGATTGGCTCTAATAATTTGTTAAAGATCTTATATTGATCCATAATCACGGATACGCTTTCTTCACTAGGGCCGGTAAAAACCGGCAATATTTCGTCAGTCGGGGCGCGAAATATTTCTCCTTGCCTATTCACTAGCGCCGTATCGCCCCAGTACGCAAATGCGCTATGTTCTTCCAACATCACTTTCAATCCTGATGGCCAAGTACGCTGAACCTTTGCTGACCGCACCCATGGCAAACTTTTAAATGTTTCACGTAATGCATCCAAATTAACAGTAAAAAAATTTCCTCTCACTTCATTCTGAGCAATACCTTCAATCTCTTGGCGGGTGATATACCGTAGCTTAGTGTTATCCAATTGATTGGTACTCATTCCTTCCACATTTATTTCTTTTAGTACAAACAAGGGTAATTTTATCACCCTTGAACCAAGCACATAGATTGCAGCCAATATCACGCCTATAAACATCATGTTGGCAAATAGATTCAGCATTCGATAATTATTCCACATAGGACAATGCCAGAATTTTTACGACTAACTCTTCAAAAGGAATACCTGCAACTTTCGCAGCCATCGGAACAAGGCTATGATCAGTCATGCCTGGGGATGTATTCGCTTCAAGAAAGTAAGGCTGATCATTTTTATCCAAGATCAAATCCACCCTGCTCCATCCTGCGCACCCTAAAATTCTGTGTGCCTGTAAAGCCTGCGCCTGTAGCTGGCGACTAAGTTCATCCGGCAGCCCGCTTGGACAAAAATAACGGGTATCATTTGCAACATACTTTGCATGGTAATCGTACAGTTCTCCGGTCACTTCTATACGAACCAGTGGCAACGGTGTCTCACCCAGAATTGCGGCAGTTAATTCCTTACCCTTAATAAATTGCTCTGCCAATACAATCGAATCATGCTGTGCTGCTAACTGATAAGCATTTGAAAAGTCTTTCTTTGACTCAATCTTACTAAGGCCTATTGTTGAGCCTTCGCGTGCAGGCTTAATGATCAAAGGTAAATCGAGATAAGCTGCCACTTCATCAAAATCACTTTGGGCATTGATGATGAGGTAACGGGGTGTACTAATGCCCACGGCCTGCCAGATTAATTTAGTACGCCATTTATCCATTGCCAGAGCACTCGCAAGAACACCACTGCCAGTATAAGGCAACCCCATCAGTTCCAAAGCCCCCTGGACCGAACCATCCTCTCCATAACGGCCATGCAATGCGATGAATGCCCGATTGAACCCTTGTTGCTGTAGCGCCTCCATAGGCTGATGAGCCGGATCAAAAGGATAGGCATCCACCCCTTCACTTAGCAGCGCCTCAAGTACTGCCGCGCCACTTTTAAGTGAAATTTCACGCTCTGCTGAACGCCCACCTAGCAGTACTGCAACTTTTCCGTAGTCAGGCACACGCATTATCTCTCATCCCTGGCATCGCCAATAATCCTAACCTCCTGAATCAAATCAATTCCTGTTTTTTCCTTCACGGTGTTGCGTAGCATGGAAATAATTGCCTCGATATCCGCAGCAGTAGCACTCTCGTCATTGATGATAAAGTTAGCATGCTTGCTTGAAACGACTGCTCCACCTACACGATAGCCCTTGAGACCCGATGCTTCAATCAGGCGCGCCGCATAGTCGCCAGTCGGGTTACGGAAAACCGAACCTGCATTAGGAAAACTCAGTGGTTGACTACTAATACGCGCTGCTAATAATGCTTTGATTTTTTGTCGGGAATCGTCATGATTACCTTGGTGTAATTTGAACCACCCGCCGACAAACCATTCTTCATTGTCGATGCTATCGGATGCTTGTTGCAAAGTGATATGCCGGTACCCGACGAGATAATCCTCTGGGTTGCGTTCATGCAGCTTACCTACTCGATCAACTGTTTTGACCTTCTCTACAATTTCCCAAGTTTCTGCCCCATAACATCCGGCATTCATTGCTAAGGCTCCCCCTACCGTCCCTGGAATTCCAGCCAGAAATTCGGCACCAGCCAAGTGATGTAAAGCTGCAAAACGTGCCAGCTTGGCACAGGGCACTCCTGCCTCGGCATAAATTAAGCCACCTGCTTCATCTTGCTTGATCAGCAGTAAAGCATTGAGCCGGGCATGCAATGCCACGACTACACCGCGGAGTCCTCCGTCACGCACCAGCAAATTGCTCCCTAACCCCATCATATGAACCGGCTCGGTTCTCGGTAAATGGTGTAAAAAAAGGACAAGATCTTGCAGATCAGCCGGTAAGTAAAAATAATCTGCTACACCTCCAGCGCGCCAGGAAACGTGCTTTCTCATTGGTTCACGCATGCGTAGCTCACCCCGTAGCAAACGGGTATCGACCACTCCAATAAAATCATCCTGCTCTGAAATGCTCATAACCGTCACATGCGGCCGAGATACCGCTCGACTAGATTTTGGATGGCGTGATATCAGTGTACTCATAGCTTCATTCACCGACGACAGCCAGCTTTTTCACGGCTTGCTTCACGCGAGCAGCTACTTTCCCTATCGAGCCAGCACCCATGATCAATACGATATCCTTATCTAATACAACCTCATGGATCACTGCAGGAAGTTCCTCTATATATTCGGTATAAATGGGCTCCAATTTCCCTAGTACTCTAATGGCACGAGCTAGTGATTTGCTATCGGCAGCAACGATCGGCTCCTCTCCCGCTGCATAAACCTCGGTCAGCAGCAATAGATCAGCGCTCGACAATACTCGGATGAAATCTTCAAACACATCTCGCGTACGAGTATAGCGGTGAGGTTGAAAAACCAACACGAGCCGGCGTCCAGGAAATGCACCACGCGCTGCCGCCATAGTTGCAGCGATTTCCGCTGGATGGTGACCATAATCATCTATCAAGGTAAAACTACCTTGTCCGTTCAATTTAATCTCACCATAGCGCTGAAAACGGCGTTCGACCCCCTCAAATGTCGCCATCGCACGAATGATGGCCGCATCCGAGACGCCCAGCTCATTACAAACTGCTATAGCGGCAAGTGCATTCTGAACATTATGAATACCTGGCAGATTAAGCGTAACCTTGATTTTGCGCGCGGCACCATTTACGCCAATATGTGCACAAAAATACATTCTGCCATGATCGTGGCGAATATCAGTCGCACTAATATGGGCCCCTTCGGACAAGCCATAGGTGGTCACTGGTTTAGTAATGGCTGACATGATTTCGCGCACATTTTTATCATCAATGCATAAAACTGCCATGCCATAAAAGGGTAAGTGCTCGATAAATTCGACAAATGTCTGTTTGAGCTTACTGAAATCATGACCATAAGTAACCATATGATCGGCATCAATATTGGTCACTACTGCCAGAATAGGCTTTAAATAAAGGAAGGAAGCATCAGACTCATCTGCTTCTACTACGATAAATTCCCCACTACCGAGTTTGGCATGACTACCCGCTGCCTCGAGTTTGCCACCAATCACGAAAGTCGGATCAAGTCCTGCTTCTGCCAGAATACTTGCAATGAGGCTGGTGGTAGTCGTTTTACCATGGGTACCTGCAACAGCTATGCCTTGTCGCAAGCGTAATAATTCTGCCAGCATCATGGCACGGGGTACCACCGGAATACGACGTTCACGTGCGGCTGTAACCTCAGGATTGTCCTGTTTTACTGCAGTTGAAGTTACCACAACGTCAGCAGATGCCACATTCTCCTTCGCATGGCCGATATGAACTATGGCACCCAATTGCTGCAAACGCTCAGTTGTCAGATTCTTGCTTAGATCAGAGCCGCTTACCCGATAACCCTGGTTAATCATGACTTCAGCGATGCCACTCATCCCTGAACCGCCAATGCCGACAAAATGCACATGCCTAACCTTATGCTTCATCTGGCCCGCGCTCCTATTTCCCGACAGACCTCTGCGACTATTCTGGTGGCATCCGGTTTCGCCAGACTGCGCGCGAGTGTTGCCATCTCCAGCAATCTTTCACGTGTAAATCCCTGGATCAAATCTGCCAGAACCTCTGGAGTCAATTGGTCTTGCGGCAATAACAGGGCGGCATTATGTTGGCTTAAGAACTGAGCATTAGCCGTTTGATGATCATCCACTGCAAAAGGGTAGGGAACAAGAATACTAGCCACACCCACCACCGCCAGCTCTGATATCGTCAGCGCACCAGCACGGCAGATCACTAGATCACATTCCGCATAACTCGCAGCCATATCTTCGATAAACGATACCAGGTCGCCCTCCACCCCATATTCGGCATAATTTTTTTGCAACTCATTCAAATTATTTTTTCCTGCCTGGTGGGTGATCCAAGGGCGTTCATTTTCCGGAATCAGCTTTAATGCCTGGGGTATGGTGGTATTCAGTATGCGTGCCCCCAAACTGCCCCCGATCACTAATACCTTAAGCCTCCCACTCCGCTTAGCAAAACGTTGCCCAGGTACTGGCAAGCGCAAAATGTCATATCGCACTGGATTTCCAGTCACCTGTACCTTGTTGGTCGTCCCTTCTATGGCCGCAGGAAATCCCAGTAAAATTTTGTCAGCGATTTTTGCAAGAACCCGGTTTGTAAGGCCAGGAATTGCATTTTGCTCATGAATTAAGAGAGGTTTATTTAGTAATGAGGCCATGATACCGCCTGGAAAAGCGGGATAGCCGCCCATTCCCAATACCACATCGGGTTGAGTGCGGATAATTATTCTGGCGCTCTGCCAGAAAGCCAGCAGCAAGCGCCATGGCAACCATAACCAATCCAACGCTTTTTTCCCCCTCAAACCGGAGAATTCAATAAGCTCAGTGTGATAGCCATGCTTGGGTACTAATACCGCTTCCATCCCATTATATGTACCCAACCAGACGATATTCCAATCTAATGTTTTCATATGATCAGCCACTGCCAATCCAGGAAAAACATGACCGCCTGTTCCACCAGCCATAATCATGATTGTTCGTGCCACCTTCACATCACTAGAATAGTTATCAAAGTTATCACACGTTTAACCCTTTTATTTTCTGTCTATTTTCCCAATCTATCCGCAATAAGACAGCAAGTGCAATACAGGTAACAACGATACTACTTCCACCAAAACTCATAAGTGGTAGTGTCAATCCTTTGGTCGGCAACACACCCATATTTACCCCCATATTGATAAAAGCCTGGAACCCCAGCCAAACCCCGATTCCTTGTGCTACCAAGGCTGAGAAATAGTTTTCCAAGATGGCTGCGGTACGGCCGATACTAAATGCGCGCACAAGTATACAAGTAAACATCGCCATCACCGTTGCCACACCTACAAACCCCAATTCTTCAGCAAGTACAGCAAACATAAAATCAGTATGTGCTTCCGGCAAATAAAACAGTTTTTCTACACTTCCACCCAATCCCACTCCAAACCATTCACCTCGCCCAAATGCAATTAATGCATGGCTTAATTGATAACCCTTGCCATAAGGATCGGCCCACGGATCCAGAAAGCCATCAATACGGCTGCTACGATAACTTACTGATATAATTAATAGACTTAAACAAGCAACGAGCAACCCCGTCACGCCAATAAATAGCTTAAGACTCATCCCCCCCATGAACATAATGGCCACCGCAATGCCAGTCACAACGACAAATGCGCCGTAATCAGGTTCGCGCAGTAACAAAAAACCTACTGCGGATATCAAAGCTACGATAGGTAAAACCCCTTTACGCCAGTTATCGAGGTAAGCTAATTTACGAACGACATAATCCGAAGCGTAGATCACCATTAAGAGCTTCATCAGCTCAGAGGGTTGAAAATTGACTATTCCCAGCGGAATCCAGCGCTGACTGCCATTAATTTCACGACCAATTCCTGGAATCAATACCAGAATTAATAATATGGTTCCGACCAAAAACAGATAGGGACAATATTCCCGCCATGTGCGCATAGGAAATTGGAAAGCAAAAAATCCAATTACTAGACCTACAAACAAATAAATACTATGGCGTATCAAATAATAGTATGAGCCACTTTCACCATATTCCGACTCGGCGATTGCAATAGATGCAGAATAAACCATGACCAACCCAAGGCTTAACAATACGAGTGCAGACCAAATCAGATAGTAGTCAAAATCGGTTGTTATTTCTTGGCGATTAATAGTGGGCTGGTTAATCATGGCTCAATGGCTCTCTTGATCAGAAAAAATAAACTTCTTTTCAATTTCTTTGACAGCAGCAACAAAAACCTCTGCCCGATGGATGTAATTTCTAAACATATCCAGACTGGCACAAGCTGGGGACAACATCACCACATCACCGGGTTGTGCCAATAAAAAACTGATCCGTACAGCCTCGTCCATCGTTGCTGCATAATGAATTAAAAGCTGGCCATCGCTGATCACTTCAGCGATCTTCTTGGCATCACGACCAAGCAATACCACTGCACGCGTACAGTTAGCTACAGCTTGCTTTAAAGGAAAAAAGTCTTGTCCCTTCCCATCTCCCCCTGCAATTAACACCACGTTTTTTTGCATTCCACTCAACGCTGCAATAGCGGATCCTACATTAGTACTTTTGGAGTCATCATAAAAAGTAACATTATTAATCACCGCTATTTTTTGCATACGATGAGGCAATCCCTGAAACGCACGCAAAGTTTTCAACAAGGGCTCATAGGGCAATGTGACGGCACGACATAACGCTATCGCTGCCAGCGCATTGGCAATATTATGTCTGCCTGGAATCATCATCTCGCTCGCTTTTATTAGGTACATGCCTCCTTGAACCAGCCAAAGATCTGCACCACTTTGCAATAAACCAAAATCCATATTTGAGATGGGTTCATCCAGGCCAAAAGTCATTTGTTTTCTGTCAGGCAATGCCATAGCGCGCACCATTGCATCATCCCGATTTAGAATTTGGACACTTTTGTTATCTCCGATAAAGATTCTTGCTTTGGCTACTGCATAGTCATGCATGCCAGCATAGCGATCGAAGTGATCTTCACTTAAATTAAGTACCGCTGCTGCATCAGCAGAAAGATTGTGTGTTGTTTCCAGTTGAAAACTGGAAAGCTCCAGCACCCAATATTGCGGCAATTTACCCAAGTCCATGCGGCGCATGAGTGATTCCAATACTGCCGGACCAATGTTGCCTGCCACTTCAACATCCCATCCTGCATTTCTGACCATCTCACCTACCATCGTTGTGACAGTTGTCTTTCCATTCGAACCGGTAATGGCCAGAATTTTGGGCCTTGGTTGCTCAAGCTTTTCTAGTGCCTGGGCAAATAATTCAATATCTCCTACAACGGGGATGTCGCGCTTCACAGCTTGTTGTACGAGCGGCTCAGCTAATGGCACACCCGGGCTGATCGCAATGAGATCAACATCATCAAATACTTCTGCTCTGAACGGCCCACTGTATATTTTTCCAGCAGGAAGCAAATGTTCCAGCACTGCATGATTGGGAGGGGAAGTACGATTATCAGCAACACGCACCTCTGCACCTTGGCGTGCCAACCATTTCACCATCGATAGACCCGTTTCACCCATTCCCAAAACCAGCACTTTTTTATTATGCAGATTCATCGTAACTTTAATGTTGATAATCCCACTAACACTAGAATGATTGTCAGAATCCAGAATCTGACAACCACCTGATTTTCTTTCCATCCTTTCAATTCAAAATGATGATGAAGGGGCGCCATACGGAAGATACGCTTACCAAACAGCTTAAAGGATGTGACTTGTAACATCACAGACAAAGCTTCCATCACAAATACTCCGCCCATAATGACCAACACGATCTCCTGACGGACAATCACGGTGATCACTCCTAATGCTGCACCCAGTGAAAGCGCGCCCACATCGCCCATAAATACTTCTGCCGGATAAGTGTTAAACCATAGAAATGCCAAACCAGCACCCGCAAGCGCACCACAAAAAACTGCCAGTTCACCTGCATTAGCGATATAAGGAATACCCAGATATTTTGCGAAAACAACATGACCGGCTACATAAGCAAAAATCGCCAGCGCACCGCTAATCATAACTGTCGGCATAATGGCAAGACCATCTAATCCATCTGTCAAATTTACTGCATTACTTGTTCCCACGATAACGAGATAAGTCAACAACACAAAACCAGAGACACCCAATGGAATCACCACCTCTTTAAAGAATGGCACAATCATATTAATCTGTTCAGGAAGCTCAGCTATCGAGACGAGATACCATGCCACACAACACGCGATGACTGATTGCCAGAAAAACTTAACTGATGCAGACAGGCCTTTGGAATTACGATGGACTACTTTACGATAATCATCTATCCAGCCAATGACGCCAAATCCCAAAGTTGTCAATAAAACGATCCAAATATATTGATTAGTCAGATCCGCCCATAATAGCGTTGTAATAATAATCGAGACGAGTATCAGTGCTCCCCCCATTGTTGGCGTGCCTGCTTTAACAAGATGAGTTTGCGGACCATCATTACGTACGGATTGGCCAATTTTATACGCCATCAACTTGCGGATCATGGTCGGGCCGACAATAAATGAAATCACCAGGGCGGTAAGTGCAGCCAACATCGTGCGTAAAGTAATATAACTAAACACATTAAATGCACGAATATCCTGGGAAATCCATTGAGAGATGACTAATAGCATTTTTATCCTTAGAACACTACAAGTTGCTGATATTGCATTAAATAGTTATTGTCATTCATTTTTTATCAGGGAACGAGACCACATCAAGCCTCTAACCGTCTTATCACGCGCTCCATCTGCATAAAACGCGAGCCTTTTACCAGCATATTAACGTTGATGTCCAATAATTTCTCCGCTTCTACTAGCAAGGCCTCCATAGTTGGAAAGTGGCGAGCACCCCTACCAAATCCAACCGCAGCATGCTTGCTTAAACTGCCCAAAGTAAGCAACTGGTCTATCCCGAAATGATTCGCTTCCACACCAATCTGGTGATGAAAATCTGCTGCATTCGGACCTAATTCTCCCATATCACCAAGCACCAGCACTTTTTTTCCAGGTTCATTAGCGAGCACCGCGAGTGCCGCTTTCATTGACTCCGGATTAGCGTTATAGGTATCATCAATCAAGGTGGCTTGATGTAAGCCAAGTTTTTTTTGCAGGCGCCCTTGTACGCCACGAAATGCCTGCAATCCTGCTACAATCGTATGCTTATCAATGCCAACAGCAACCGCCGTTGCTGCAGCTGCCAAGGCATTATAGATATTATGCTGGCCTGGCACTTGTAACCGTATCTCCTCGCTTCCTTCAGGAAGTTTAAGCATCCATCTATTTCCGGAAGAATCAGATTGGTAACAAGCTGTTACTTGTGCGGGGCTATTCAAACTGAAATCAATGATATGTCTACTTTTTACCAGGCTGCGCCATAATGAAGCGTGATCATCATCGGCATTGATGATGCCCACACCCTTATCACTCAAACCCTCAAAAATTTCACCTTTGGCCCGCGCAACGGCTTCTACCGAACCAAGTCCTTCAATATGAGCTGCACCGGCGTTCGTAATGACGGCTACCGTTGGATGAGTCAAACGGGTTAAATAAGCGATCTCCCCAGCGTGATTCATACCCATCTCGATTACGGCATAAGCATGCTGCTCGCGCAGCCTTAACAGCATTTGTGGTACACCAATATCATTATTAAGGTTACCGAAAGTTGCCAGTACTCTGTCTGAAGCTAAATCGTTTTCTTCGACATTAGCCATCACTGCTTTACGGAAAATGGAGGCAATCATTTCCTTGACCGTTGTCTTACCATTGCTTCCAGTAACTGCCACAAGTGGTAATGAAAAGCGTGTACGCCAATAAGCTGATAATTGCCCTAGACCTAATCGCGTGTCAGCAACTTCTAGCCAACCAAATTCCGGTAGAGATTGTCCAATATCCATTCTTCTCTCTACTAAGGCAGCAACGGCTCCTTGATCTCTTGCACTGGCAATAAATTGATGGCCATCGAATTGTTTGCCGGATAATGCGACAAATAGCTCGCCATACTTCATAGCTCGGCTATCTGTGCTCACACCTGTAAATAAAACATTCTTACCTCCCCACTTTGCGGATAGGGCATGCGCAGCTTCTTGTATCGACATCATCTTTGCGCCTGCACTTTCAGGTTAGCCAGATCATCTAATACTTGCTGCGCAATTTCACGGTCATCAAATGGATTTTTTTGTCCATTAATTTCCTGATACGCTTCAGATCCTTTACCAGCGATCAGCACCACATCGCCTTTTCGCGCATTATGGATAGCCTGATAAATCGCTGATGTACGATCTTCTTCAATTGAGTAATTGTGACGCGAGATACCTGTTACTATCTGGTCTATGATGGCACGGGGATCTTCGCTACGGGGATTATCACTAGTAATGATGACTTCGTCGGCAAGTTTTGTAGTTATTTCACCGGCTAAAGGACGTTTTCCTCGATCCCGATCACCCCCGCAGCCAAATACACAGATCAATCTCGGCTTTCTTAAGCTAAATTTATTTCTTGCCTGACTGTTATAAATCGTTTCTCTCAATCCCCTCAACACCTTCTCCAAAGCATCCGGAGTATGGGCATAATCAATGATAACCACAGGTTGCTCGCCGCCGCCAAATTTCTCCATTCTTCCTGCAATCGGTTTAACCTGTGATAATGCATGAGATGCCTTGTGGAAATCGACCCCATTCGCAAGCATAGTAGCCAAGACCGCCAGCAAATTCGAGGCATTAAATCTGCTCGTGACATTAGCCTTCAAACTTTCCCGCTGTCCTTCAAATTCAACATCAAACTCCAGCCCATCGATATTTACTTTAAGGTTACTTCCTCTCAATATCCTCAAGTTTTGCGAGTATCTCCCCATATTGTCTGGTTGATAGAATCCATATCCAATTACTTGCATATTTTTGTGTACAAGCTGGTGAGACAACTCCATTCCCAACACATCATCTAGATTTAAAACCGCGCACTTAAGTGTGGGCCAAAAAAATAATTTTGCTTTAGCGGCAGCATAGGCATCCATATTGCCATGATAGTCAAGATGATCACGTGATAAATTAGTCAACACAGCCACGGCAAATTCAGCGCCATTAACTCGCTCCTGTACCAGACCGTGAGATGAAACTTCCATTACCACACCTCCCGCCCCATTTTGCAAAATCTTTGCAAATTCTGCCTGAAGTGATACCGCATCCGGTGTGGTATTGACCGACTCATTTAGTGAATCTAAGAATCCATTCCCTAACGTACCAATAACCGCGATTTTTTCCCCCAAAGTTGTCATTGCCTGAGCATACCAATGACTACATGAAGTTTTACCATTAGTGCCCGTAATACCTACAAGCCCTAATTCACGCGAGGGATATCCATAAACATGACTGGCAATCACACCTGCCTTGGCTTGTAATCCTGATACAGCACAATTCGGTATTTTCCAAAGGGGGTTCCATGTAAATTGATTCTTCTCCCAAATCACAGCATTGGCACCGACTGCAATAGCCTGAGGAATATCTTTGCGTGCATCATATCTTTCACCGGCATAAGCTAGAAAGGTATCGCCTGGCATCAACTTACGGCTATCTGCAGTCAAGCGCGTCACTGGTACTCCCAGTTGACTGAAAAGTCTGATGGCAAAATTTGCATCCGTTTTCCGTATCGCTCCTGGTGTCATCCTTCATTCTCCAACTTAATAGGTAAAGGAGAAGTGACAATATTGCCCAGCGCATCATGTGGAACACGTAATTGGCGCAAGGCACCCGACATCACTTGACTGAATAGAGGAGCTGCCACAGCTCCTCCGTAATATTGTCCTGCTGAAGGCTCATCAATCATGACGGCAACAACTAGACGAGGATTAGATACTGGCGCATAACCTACAAAAGTAGAAATATATCGGTTCTTTGCATAACCTTTCATACCACCTTCCAATGGCTTATGCGCTGTTCCAGTTTTGCCAGCAACTCGATAACCGTTGACTTTAGCTTGCAAGCCGGTACCGCCTGGCTGCACTACTGTCTCCAGCATCCTGCTCATGGCCAGTGCCGTTTCACGTGAAATCACTTGCTGACCAACAGGTGGGGTATCCCGTTTCAATAGCGATACAGGTTTGAGCTCTCCTCCTGCAGCAAAGAGTGTGTACGCACGTGCTAACTGCATTAAATTGACTGATATTCCATGGCCATAGGACATCGTAGCTTGCTCGATCGGTCGCCACTTATGGTAAGGACGCAACCTACCGTTTTCTTCTCCCGGAAAATTTGCTCCCGTTGGCATACCAAAACCAGAGCGACTCAGCATTTCCCACAATGTTTTAGGAGGTAACATCAAAGCAATTTTTGCTGCCCCCACATTACTCGATTCTTGGATAACTTGAGATACAGAAATTGTCCCTTTATTACGGACATCCCGTATCGTAGCGTTTCCTATTTTCAGCATACCCGGAGAGGTGTGAAACAACGTATTGGGATTAATCTTGCCTATCTCCATCGCGACAGCGACAGCAAATGGCTTGAGTGTCGAGCCCGGTTCGAAAACATCAACTAACGCTCGATTACGTGTGGTTCCAGGCCGTATAGTTGATCGCTGGTTAGGGTTATAGGAGGGATAATTGGCTAATCCCAGCACTTCTCCTGTCAGTACGTCCAGCACAATCACACTACCCGCCTTAGCCTGATTAGCTTTAACCGACCGCTTTAATTCTCGATGAGCAAGATATTGGATTTTACTATCAATCGATAACATCAAGTTTTGGCCAGGTTTGGGTGAGCGAATTTTCTCGACACTTTCTATGACACGCCCGATACGATCCTTGATGACGCGCCGGCTACCGTGCTCACCCGTAAGGATATCTTCCCATCCTAGTTCTACACCTTCTTGTCCCTTGCCATCTATATCAGCAAAACCAGTAATGTGGGCAGCCACATCCCCTGTTGGGTAATACCGGTAAAATTCCCGTTTAAGATACACACCGGCTATTTTTAGATTAGCCACACCAGATGCCATTTCCGGTGAGAGTTGTCTTCTGAGATAGACAAATCTCTTATCCTGATCAAGAACTCGCTTGCGTAGATCTGTTACATCCATTTCGAGCAATTGAGCTAATGCCTGTAATTGCTCGGGTGTTGCGTTTACTTTTTGTGGATCAGCCCAAACAGATTTTACTGGGGCACTGATCGCCAGTATCTCACCATACCGGTCTGTTATTTTTCCCCGTTGCGCATTCAATTCCACGATACGGCTATAGCGTGATTGCCCTTGTTGTTGGAGAAAATCCTTATTCAGTCCTTGCAGATAAATAGCGCGCCCTGCCAGCACGGCCAACCCCAACAGCAATAGCATTATCAGCAATCGTGAACGCCATAGAGGTAAAGCTAAAGACGAGGCAGGATCGCGTTTCATGATCAAGGAAACTCCTTATAGGGCCGGTTTGAGGCATGGTCAGACAAAATAACTTGAATATTTAGCGGGGCTGGTACAGTCATATCAAGCTTTCCTCTGGCAATTTTTTCAACATGTCCATGCATCGCCCATGTTCTCTGCTCAAGTAACAGTTGATTCCATTCTATTGCCAATTGATCAGCCAGCTCCTGTTCTTTCTCTAACAATATAAAAAGTTTACGTGCCTCATGCTGCGAGGTAACGATGCCTAGCCCACAAATAATAAGAATCACAGCCAAATAAATATTCAGTTTAGTCATATAATTACTCATTAATTATGATTCTTTCTGCCACACGCATGACCGCGCTTCTTGCGCGTGGGTTAACCGCTATTTCCTGTGCGCCCGGCCGCGTTGCCTTCCCTACCAATCGCAACCGCTGTTTACTCAACTCCTTCACTTCTCTATCACGCAAAGGAAGTTTATGCGGCAGCCTATCTGAGCTCGCTTCCTTGCGCATAAAACGTTTTACTATGCGATCCTCAAGTGAATGAAAACTGATGACGACCAATCGCCCACCAGGGTTTAATAAATCTACACATTGCGGCAAAGTTAACAACAATTCTTCAAGTTCTTGATTAAGGTATATCCGTATCGCCTGAAAAGTGCGTGTGGCAGGATGATGCTTACCTTCCCGCTGATACCCACGCGCGCGCACGACCGCTGCTACAATCTCGGCAAGTTGAATCGTGCTAGAAATAGGATGCCGTGCTCGTGCCATAACAATCGCTCTCGCAATCTGCTTCGCATTCCGTTCCTCACCATAGTTTCTAATGACTTCTTCTAATTGAGACTCCGTAACAGAATTAAGCCACTCTGCCGCTGTTTGCCCACAGCTAGTATCCATCCGCATGTCAAGCGGCCCTTCTAAGCGAAAGCTAAATCCACGTGTACTTTCATCCAGTTGAGACGAAGACACTCCGAGATCTAACAGCACGCCGTCTACGCGTTCTACTCTTAATGCGAGCAATTCATTTTGTATTTTGACGTAACTGCAGTGTCTTATACTGAATCGCTTATTATCAATCATTGCTGCCGCTTTGATCGCAGCCAAATCTTTATCAAATGCAATCAAGCGTCCTTTTTTACCCAATCTGGATAAAATCAAACGACTATGTCCGCCATACCCAAATGTGCCATCTACATAAACTCCATCTGTTTTGATTGCTAACGCATCGATAGCTTCATTTAGCAGAACGGGTAAATGCACAACCATACCCCAGCATTACAATGAGAACCCTTCCAGCTCGGGGGGCATATTCCCATCTTTATATACAAGCGCCGCCTCAATTTCTTGATTCCATTTTTCAGCATCCCACAACTCAAATTTCTCACCCTGACCAACTAACACAATATCTTTGACCAAACTGGCAAACTGCCGTAACGGTGTCACGACCAGTACCCGTCCCGCACTGTCCATTTCAACATCACATGCGTTACCTACAATAAGACGTTGCAAGCTACGACTTTGTGGATTGAAACTAGAGAGACTATTCAGTTTTTTTTCTATGGGTTCCCAGGAAGGCTGGGGGTAAATCAGCAAGCATCTTGAAGGATCAGCAGTAATCACCAAATTTCCGGCACAGCTGGATAATAATTCTTCGCGGTACTTCGCAGGCACCGCAAACCTGCCCTTACTATCCAAGCAAAGTTGTGTAATACCGCGAAACATGCCGCTCCTTTATTTTTTATTGGAAGCTCACGCTATATTCCAAATACTCCCCACTCTTCCCCACTTTTTACCACCCTTTGCCACTCTAATCAAAAAAATGAGGGTAGTCAAGAAGAAAAATATGCACTTTTCACTTGTGTGACAAAGACTTAAAAGAAATAAGCAAGGTCTTAAAAATAAACAACATTACTTTAATTTTGAGAATAAATTGCCGATAAATATCGATAAGCTATCATGTAAAATGAATGTCCAATTGAGCAATTAACAAATGGTTTTTAGTGACAGAACAAAAGAGTAAAGGATGGTCTTACTTAAAGAAAAACAGCGAAATGCGCCTATATTTTGGGAACAAGCGAGGAATGATTTAGCAAAACGAGATCCCGTCATGCAACGGCTCGTAAGCCAATTTAACGATTCCGCACTTTATTCGCGCGGAGATGCTTTTACTACACTGGTTCGCGCTATTATTGGCCAGCAAATTTCGGTCAAAGCTGCAGCAAGTGTATGGCAAAAATTAGCGACTGTTTTATCAAATATTACACCTGAAAATTTGTATAGCATCGATGCAGAGATATTACGAACATGTGGTCTATCTGGAAGAAAAATAAGTTATCTGCAAGATTTATCCGAGCGATTCATACAAGGTGGATACGACGAAATAGCTTGGCAAAAGATGAATGATGAGGCTCTGATTACTCACCTCATCCAGATAAAGGGTATTGGTCGCTGGACCGCTGAAATGTTTCTGATCTTTTATATGCAGCGGCCAGATGTCCTTCCCTTAGCCGACATTGGATTGCAACGCGCTGTAAGCATTCACTATAATGGCAATCAACCAATAGAGAAAAATAGATTACAAACAATTGCCACAAACTGGCGGCCTTGGCGTTCGGTAGCTACCTGGTACCTATGGCGCAGTCTTGACCCTATACCCATTGATTATTAGGCAGATAATATCGCAAAAGACAGAGACGTAAACATAAGCGCACCTCTAAAAATTCAGAGTTCTAAACAAGACAAGGCGAGAACAAAAAATGTTGATTCAGCCTATCACTGCTAGGTAAGGAAATATTTTTTGTGAACAACATAGTATTATGACGAGACGGGGTAAGCAGGCAATCCGCGAAGCGGGCGCTCACAAATATGAACTTTTAGAAGGCTCTTGAATTCATCCTATATCATTCCAGCCTGATCCTTGGATCTACCAGAGTATAGGATATATCAGTCAATATCAGACCTACGATGTAGAGCAAAGAACCCAGAAACACCATAGCACGAACTACGGCAAAATCCTGAGAATTGATTGCCTCGATAGTATAACTCCCCAAGCCTGGTATGCCAAAAAACGACTCAGTAATCAGACTGCCAAGAAACAATAATGGAATAACTACCACTGCACCCGTAAGAATTGGAATCAGAGCATTTTTGAGTACATGCCTGAACAATACAATACTCTCTGGCAAACCTTTGGCACGTGCAGTCCGAACATACTCCTTATTCATTTCTTCCAGAAAAATTGTGCGATACCACCGTACATTCGCTCCAGCACTACTTATTACCCCGATAATAATGGGTAATAGCAAAAACCTGCCTGCATCCAGTTCACTACCATAACCAGAAATAGGCACTAAATGCCACAACTTACTCACAAGAAATTGGCCGCCAATAATATAAAACAAACTTGAAATCGACATGAGCGCCACACACAATACGACACCCCAGAAATCTATATAAGTCATGCGAAAAAAAACCATAACCAGCGCAAAAGTAATATGAGCTAGTAACCCCAATAAAAATATTGGCAGCGCGATTGCCAGACTCGGCAACATCCGTGATTTGATTTCATGCGCAATATCGCGCCCGTCATCAGCATGACCAAAATCAAATACAAACATTGCGATTGATTTCTCAAAGAATATGGTGCCAGTCAATTTTGCTAGACCCTCAGCCTCGGGATTATACAGCAGAGGTTTATCATAACCGTGTTCTAGCTTCCACTTCATGATCGCCTCATCCGTCACATGCTTGACCCCTAGATGCATCCGGGCCATATCATCAGGCGTATTAATTACAAAAAACAAGGTGAAAGTGATGAGATTAACCCCCACTAAAATTGGGATTGCATAGAGAATGCGTCTAAAAATGTAATTAAGCATACAACTTAAGAATTATTCCAATTTATTCAGCTGGTTTCCCGAGTCCGACAGCTCGCTGTCTGCGGCGATAAGCAATTATCCCAGGAACAAGAAATAAGAGAAGCACAGCCACGCCCGCTCCAATTGGCCATATCACTGGCTCATTCCATTCACGCCGCTTTTGCTCCCGTAAAACAAAATCAATACGTGAATATTTAATGTTGTTATAAGACAATTTATTGGGTTTCACATTATGGTACCAGGAATGATACAAGGCATAATCCTTCGGATGATACCCCCACAACCAGGGCGTATCCTCACGCAAGATATCAACCATGCGAGCGATGATTTGCTCCCGCTTTGGACTGTCCTCCATCTTTTCCATCTGCTCGAACAACCGGTTATACTCGGCATTATCATAATTGGCAGCATTATTTCCGCTATTACTGCCAACCTTACGCTGAGGACCGTACAATAAAAACAGAAAGTTTTCTGGATCAGGATAATCTGCATTCCAACCCCACTCAAAAATTTGAGCATTACCCTTGCGTATTTTGTCCTGAAAACGATTATAGTCAGTACTGCGAACCACTAGCTGGATATTGATTTTTCTGAACTGCTTGCGCATCCAGTCAAGTAGCGATTTGTCATCGGCACTACGCGCTGTCACATCAAAGTACAATACAAGCGGCGTGCCAGTCTTATTATCTATTCCATTAGGATAGCCAGCTTCCGCCAACAATCTGTTTGCTTCTTCAATAGATCTGCGTTGCGCCTTTCCATCCTGCCATTTATAGACAATCGGATTAACTCCCTCCCTGCCTTCTCGATAGCCTGTAATTCCAGGGGGGATGGGGCTCTGCGCCGGAATACCTCGACCATTGGCAAATATCGAAATATATTCTTCATAATCCACTACAATTGAAATGGCTTGCCGTAATTTACGGGCAGACGCCTTTTCTTGCTCATTACGACCTCCCACAACCGGATCAAGCATATTGAATCCGATATAATAAGTAGCAGGTGCGACAGCTGTCTCCAATCGCATTCCTTGTGCTTCCATTGCTTCAGTAACTGTTGCCTCGCCTTGCCCGGTCACTTGTACAGCCTGATCAAAACTGTCAGAACTGATGCCTGAAGCATCATAATATCCCTGCAGAAATTTGTTCCAACGCGGAATACTCTCCTTTTCACGACTAAATATAATCTTGTCGATAAATGGAAGCGGTTTACCGGCATCATTCAGTAATCCCTTTTCTATATCATCAGGCATACCCTCAGAAGGATAAAACTCCCCCTTAAAATTAGGGTTTCTTGCCAGAACCATGATGCGATTAGGATCATTCTCTGTAAGCATGTAAGGCCCAGTCCCTATCGGGTACCAATCCAGGGTAATATTTTTTTTTATGAGCCCTGCTTGGGCGTAGAAGCGATCAGCTTCCCAAGGAATGGGTGAAAAAAATGGCATTGCCAACCAATACATGAATTGAGGATATTTACCTTTTATCTTGATACGAAAAGTATAGTCATCCACCCTCTCAACGCCTGCTAATGGAAAACTGCGTAAATCCAGGTACTCATCGTTAGGAGCGACACCAGCCTCCTTCCTCAATATATCGGCATATTCCCTCAAGCCAACGATATAATCAGCCATTAACCCAAATATGGGTGAATGCAATTTTGGATGCGCCAATCGCTTGATTTGATAAATATAATCTTCCGACAACAATTTCCTTGTATTCGTTTGAGTAAAATCAGCAAGCTTGAAAACTTTCTGTAACTCCTCTCGTGTCAGATCATGATAGAGAAACTCTCCCTGATCATTCCGAGCAAATGATGGATGAGGTTGATAAAAAATATCTTGCTTGAGAGAGAGCTCATACACGGAATAAGCAACATGATTGCTCTCATTATCTGCTGATAAAAGATTCCCGTCCTCGTCAAAATATTGCACGGTCGGCATTTTGTCCACTGTCTGTGGGATAAGGGCATAGGGACGTTTCAAATAATGGTACTGCAAAGGAGGCTGATATATCTGAGCAGTAAATAATATTTCGTTAGAACTATATGACTGAACGGGATCAAGATGTTTCGGGCGCTCAGCAAATGCATTGTAAAGAATATTTTTACCTGAATCATCGCTTGGATAAGGATTATTCCAAATAGCCTCATTGCAGGCTGTTAGAAACAAAATCAAAACAATAAGCGAACTCATCCTGAGGAATTTTTTTGAAAAAACTAAGATCTGGAATGAGAAAAACATTCAAATTATCTCACTGTAAATGGAATTGATTTCAGCATAAATATATAGAGATGGGTTAATGTATCCATATTATTTATTCCATTTCTAAACCAGAACTGACTTTGCCGACTTCTCCTTGTCGTATTAGTTATACTGTCTGCGGCTCGCCCTCGCGTCATTTTTGATTTAGAAATGGAATGAGCTTATATTTCATGCTCTCTTGCATATGATAGTGCGAAGAATAAGATGAAGATAAAGAAAATTTACAATCAATATCTTGCAGCAATCTTATTATCTTTGCACTACTCCTCTTTACCATTATCCTTAGGTTATAATTTCAGATTCAATCAGTAGAAGGACATATTATGGGATTTTTAGACAATAAACGTATCCTCATCACCGGACTACTCAGTAATCGATCTATTGCTTATGGTATAGCCAAAGCCATGAAGCGTGAAGGCGCACAACTAGCCTTTACTTTCCAAGGGGAAGATATAAGAGATCGTGTTGCAAAACTGATTGGTGATTTTGACAGCCATTTATTGTTTCGTTGCGATGTCAGAAATGATGAAGAAATTAATCAATGTTTTACAGATTTGAACAAAGAGTGGGATGGATTGGATGGTATTGTACACTCTATCGCATTTGCACCACGCGAAGCATTAGCGGGTGATTATCTTGAAAGCGTGAATCGCGAGGCATTCAATATTGCCCATGAAGTCAGCTCTTATAGCTTTGCAGCATTAGCAAAAGCTGGCTTGCCATTGATGGAGGGAAGAAATGCTGCACTTTTGACGCTCAGTTACCTGGGGGCTGTTCGCGTCATGCCAAGTTACAATGTAATGGGTCTCGCTAAAGCCAGTCTGGAGGCAAATGTACGTTTCATGGCTTCCAGTCTAGGCAAGAAAGGTATACGTGTAAATGCGGTCTCGGCCGGACCAATTAAAACACTGGCTGCGGCCGGCATAAGCAATTTTGGCAAACTGCTTGGATATGCTGAGAAAGTCGCACCATTACGAAGAAATGTAACCACCGAGGAAGTTGGCAATGTTGCTGCTTTTCTTTGTAGCGACTTAGCCAGTGGCATTACGGGCGAAATTACCTATGTTGATGCCGGTTTTAATACCATCGCTTTTGATCTTGATGAATAATAACCAGTTAAATTATCAATAGCTTTCTTCGCGGATTTTTACATCGTATCGCTGCCTGAGGCCAAGCTGATACGATGATAATTCTTCCTGAACAATCATTTGTTTTAGCTGATTACTAAAAACTTGGTATTGGTCTTTGTCCAAAGAAGCCGGTTCAATAATCCGATTGATACGGATCAGGCTAAAACTCCCGTCTGATCCTGTCACCCCGGTATAAGCGGGTAATTTATCACTTTCTGTCTGGGAGATAGCACGCAAAGTATCTAACTCCAATCCTTGGGGTTGCATATAGGATATCTCCTTAGTATCGCCCCATGAAACCGAAACGTCTTCGCCAGCCTGTAATTGAGCCAGCTTGTCCCTGCCTTCTTTCTCAGCCAGTTCAGCGGCGAGCTGTTTCTTAACGCGATCAATGACTTCATCTCTGACCACATCTAATGATTGAATAGCCGCTGATTTGTGCTCCAATACCCTGGCAGAAACAAAAGTATCAGGCATGACTTCTATCGCTTCTGTATTGCGTTTCTCGTTAATCGCATCATCCGAAAAAATTGCCTGCAGCAGTTTTTCGTTAGTGACGATAGCGGGCTCCTTCGATTTTTTATCGATCCACTCACTTTGCTGTATTGCTAAACCGAGTCTTTCTGCGGCAGGTTGCAAACTATCACTTTGCTCGTATACTATATTACTGAAATCTTCTACAATTTCACCAAAATGGCTTGCAGCCTTCTGACGTTTCAGAGTTTGTTCAATCTCATCTCTTACCTCTTCCAAAGGCGCTGTTTGTGCCGGTTTTATTTCAGAAAGCTTAATGATATGAAAACCAAACGTCGTTTCAACGGGGCCACGAATTTCATTCGGCTGCATTTGAAACAGCTCATCTTCAAATTCCTTAACTAATATACCCCGCCCTAAGAACCCTAAATCACCTCCTACTTTTGCCGAGCCTTGGTCTTCCGAATGCTCGCTTGCCAGTTCAGCAAATTTCTCTGGTTCAGCTTTTAACTGCGCCAGCAAATTCTCCACTTTTTCACGTGCTGCAGCCTTCTCATCGTCAGAAGCTGTTGCAGGAGCAGCAATTAAAATATGACTGGCTTGTCGCTGTTCTTCTTGACCGAACTCACTTTGATGCTCATCAAAATATTTTTTGATTTCATCTGCCGCAACTTCTTCTTGCTGAGCCAGTTCCTCTAAAGATAACACCACATATTCAATGCGCACACGCTCGGGCAGAAGAAAATCTGCTTGATGATTCTCATAGTAAGATTGTATTGCCGCTTCATCCGGGTTAATCTGCGATATGAAATGTTGCGGTTCAATTTTAACTTGATTTATTTCACGCTTCACTTCGCTTAAGTGAGCCACATTCCGGGTTACAGTATCTGGAATCACGGTGCTTTTGGCAACTGCCTCCAACACTTGCTGCCGCATAATCTCAGCGACCATTCGTGACTCAAACATTGCCGGGGTCATTTGCTGACGGCGTAATAGCTCTTCATAACGCTGATATGAAAATTTTTGATCTTCGTGGAAAGCTGAAATATTCTGAATCTCGCGTGCCAATTGTGAATCCAAAACAGTTAAACCGACATTAGCCGCTTCGTGCTGTAGCAATTTTTTCTGAATCAGATTTTCTAAAACTGCCAAGCGCATCTGAGGATTATCAAGCAGAGTGCTGTCAAATTTATCCCCTAACATATTACGCATGGCCTCATGTTGATTCCTAAGCGCCTGTTCAAATTCTCTTCGCGTGATTTCTTCACCGTCCACAACTGCGACATAGCTCTCTTTGCCATCCGTACGATACGACTCCACGCCCCAAAACATAAACGGCAAAATAGCTAATAACAGTATAACCTGAACAATCGTCTTTTTTCGATGAACAAAATCAAACACAGTTAAAATCCAGTGAAGTAAAAAATGGGAAGAAAGTCTGCATTAATACGCTATTTAATGCTCGCTCTTAATAATGAGTTGGCGGAGTGGACGGGACTCGAACCCGCGACCCCCGGCGTGACAGGCCGGTATTCTAACCAACTGAACTACCACTCCTAACATAAAACAATCTAATTCTTGCTCGCTGATTGGTGGGTGCTGACGGGATCGAACCGCCGACATTCGCCTTGTAAGGGCGACGCTCTACCAGCTGAGCTAAGCACCCCACCTTGCGTAAGGAAGCGATTAGTTTACCGCATCTTTTAGCGCTTTACCAGCAGTGAATTTTGGCACTTTGACTTCTTTGATTTCTATGACTTCTCCAGTACGGGGATTGCGACCAGCACGTGCTGCTCTTTTTCCTACTCTAAAGGTTCCAAAACCAACCAAGGTGACGCTTTCATTATTTTTAAGCGCATCTTTAATCGCTGATAACGCCCCATTCAATGCATCTCCTGCACATGCTTTAGAGATTCCAGCAGAATCTGCAATGGCATCGATAAGATCAGATTTGTTCATTTAATTCCCCTTTCGCGTTATTGGGTTATGGATACTTAAATCACACACAGAAAATCCTGCAGATGCCCTTATATCAAGCCATCTTCGCCTGGTCAAGTTATTGTCTTAAAATTTTTTCTTTGGGTACTTTTACCCAAAAAAAAGAGAGATGATTTCTAATGACAGTACAGAAGACCCAAAAGCAGTAAAATCATATTTAAAAATAACGATCACCCTGCCAGAATTCAAATTTTACTAGCACTTGATAGGATAGGGAGATCATAAACGCTATCAATCAAACTCGTTTCTCGGCTCACGCTCGAGGATTTTCTTAACGACTATTTCAGCAGGTACTTCCTCATAAATAATACTACATACCCCTTGTGTCACGGGCATCTCAATCTTAAAATGCCGGCTCATTCGTTCCGCCTCTCGTGCAGTATGCACTCCTTCTGCTACATGTCCAATTTTTTGTAAAATATCAGGCAGCAATTGACCAGCCGCCAGCATCATCCCTACTTGGCGGTTACGCGACATATCGCCTGTACAAGTTAAAATCAGATCACCAATCCCAG
Organism: Nitrosomonas sp. Nm34; assembly: GCF_900113925.1. Taxonomy (GTDB): domain Bacteria; phylum Pseudomonadota; class Gammaproteobacteria; order Burkholderiales; family Nitrosomonadaceae; genus Nitrosomonas. The sequence goes on along the minus strand of NZ_FORD01000017.1, from coordinate 22,386 downwards.
CCAACCCCATAAATGTCTCTCTGCAGCCACCCAATGCCACACCCAGACGCGTAATTTCTGCTAAACCACGTGTTATCAATGCAGCTCGTGCATTATTGCCCAGTTTTAATCCATCAGAGATGCCAGTAGCTATCGCAATCACATTTTTTATTGCACCACCCGTTTCTACACCAATCACATCGTTACTTGAATAAATACGTAAGCAAGCGGTATGGATTGCTCTAATAATATCCCTAGAAAACTTATTGTCATCTGATGCCAAAGTTAATGCAGTAGGTAATCCTTGCGCCACCTCTTGTGCGAAGCTGGGACCTGATAAAATTCCACAGGGCGCTATCTTAGAATAAACCTCGTGTACTATTTGATGGGGTAGCAATGATGATTGCGTCTCAAATCCTTTACACCCAAGAATGATGGGTAATGTTTTATTTATCGCGCTAATTTTTTGCAATAATTCACGCAACCCAGCGACAGGAACAGCAATCAAAGCAAACTGAGCATTTTTGATAGCCAGATCCAGCTCTGAGGTTAATTTCAAAGAATCAGGCAAAAATAAATCAGGAAGATAGCGTTGATTAACTCGTAGCGCCACAAGTTCAGCCAATTGATTCTGATCTCTCGTCCACAATGTGACTTGATGATTTGTAGAAAGATTGATGGCCAGTGCTGTACCCCAAGCACCTGCTCCTAATATGGCAATTTTCATGAACCCCAGACCTGATTAGTTCTAATATAACCACTCTGACCGTCACGATGACGGACTTTAACCCAGCCGGCAACGTCGGAGTTTAACCATTCTATGACCACATTTTTTTGAGCCTGAAAAAGTAGAGGTGAATGAACATCTGGTGATTGATATACATTGGCTAATGGAGCAGTCACAATAATAAAGCGCTTATCACTTAGAAATTTTCTCTCTATCCACGCAACTGCATCACTACTATCGCTTACTTTTACCCATCCCTCTACTTTCGCTATCACTTTTAATGGCAAATGAATGCTGACCACATATAACTTTTCAGCACTCAGCGAAGGAGCGTCATACATTATGACTGCATTTTCTGAGACAGAGAAAAATTCTGCTTCTGCAGCCATACCCCAACACGAAAAAAAAAGCGAGAAAAACAGAAAGAAACTTTGGATTAAGTCTCTTCTTGGTAGCAAGTGAACCCCCTATTAATGAACGCTTTCTGTTTCAGATGTCTGTTGAGCCTTCTCTGTTTTTGATTCAGTCTGCTGCTTTTTCTGGTGATAAATGACTTCAAAATTAACTGGATTAAGGATGACTGGAGGGAATCCCGCGCGCACTACCGTATCCGACACAGTTTCACGCAAATAAGGAAATAAAATATTAGGACATACGATCCCCAGCACAGGATCAATATCATTTCCAGGCACGTTACGTATCCGAAAGACTCCAGCCTGGTGAGCTTCAATCAGAAATACGGTTTTTTCCTTAATTCGCGAAGTAACCGTAATTGTCAGCATAACTTCATAGATATCCCCCTCAATACCTCCGCCTTGGGTACTTAACTGCATATTAATTTCAGGCACTTCCCGATCAAGAAAAATATGCGGGGCATTTGGAATTTCAAGAGAAAGATCCTTGACATAAATTTTCTCAATGGTAAATACAGGCTGTTGCTCACTCATGTTAAATCCCAATTAGAATAATTGATAATAAAGATTATTAAGCGACAGTACATCACTAACAATCAGGTTGATAACAGTTTTATGACTTCACCTTGCTGATCAAGCCGCGCAAGATCATCATATCCCCCTATGTGGGTCTCCCCAATATAGATTTGGGGTACGGTGCGCCGCCCAGTTTTTTTGATCATTTCAGTACGTTGATCGGGGTGCAAATCAACTCTGATTTTATCTATTTCCTCCACACCTCTGGATCGCAACAACTTCTCCGCCATGGTGCAATAAGGACAAAAACCCGATACATACATGATCACTTTTGCCATATTCTTTTTTACCTATTTAGCGATCTTTTACTATTGGAAGATTTTCTCGGCGCCATGTATCAATACCACCGTTAAGATTGTAAACTTTCTTGAAGCCATTTTTACGTAAAACTGCACCAGCATGACCTGCACGCAAGCCAGGCTGGAATATCACAACAATAGGTTTATCCTGGAACTTCTCCAGTTCATGCCAGCGCTCCTTTATGTCCTCGACAGAAATATGCTTAGCATTTGGAGGATGACCTTCAGCATATTCACGATCATTCCTCACATCGAGTATTACCGCATTTTCGTAATTAATAAACCTGATTGCTTTCTGAACATCTATTTCTTTAGCAGAATTGCGTGAAAGCATTGGCCATAACAACATACCGCCACTCATAACAGCAGCAATAATAAAAAAAACATTTTCCTGTAAAAAGGTTGATTCCATATAAGTAAATGCCTGTTCCAATTCTCTGAGTTTTATTAACCTTTTATTTTAGCAAAGTATTCACAAATCTCCATCTCTAGAAAACAAGAAAGAAAGAGAGAATAATGAAAAAATAGCGTCATAGGTTATCATGAAGGAATAGATAACCCACAGCGTGCCTTACACAATTCAGCTGCAACCTTTTATTAAAAAACTTAATTAAATTGAGCGCTGCTTAAGCAGAAATGCACTTTTTTTATCGCCCAACTACAAAAAAACAACGAAGATCACTGCAATATGCTGCGTTCTTTGTCAAAATATAATAAAATTCTAATGTCTCAACCACTTTTACAAACTCCGATTTTATCAACTATTAGCTTCTTCTTTTGAAGGTCAACATGAAAAAACTCGTTCTCCTGCGGCATGGAGAAAGCACTTGGAATAAAGAAAATCGTTTTACCGGCTGGACAGACGTAGATTTAACACCAAAAGGACAGGAAGAAGCCAAATCTGCTGGCCAGCTTCTACGAGATAGTGGATTTATCTTTGATGTTGCTTATACCTCAGTATTAAAGCGTGCCATTCGCACACTCTGGATCACGCTTGATCAAATGGATCAGATGTGGGTCCCAACTAACCTTAGCTGGCGACTGAATGAACGGCATTACGGCGCATTACAAGGATTGAACAAAGCAGAAACAGCTGCCCACTATGGCGAAAAACAAGTCTTGCTATGGCGACGTGGCTACGATATTCAACCTCCAGCCCTTACAATGGATGATAAGCGCTACCCGGGTTTTGATGTTCGCTATAGCAATATGTCGAAGCAGGATATTCCTCTGACTGAGAGCCTCCAAGATACCACCACTCGATTTTTACCCTACTGGATCCAAACGATTGCGCCACAAGTCAGCGCAGGACAACAGGCAATTATCGTAGCGCATGGTAATTCCCTGCGCGCACTCATTAAATATCTAGATAATATTTCAGATCAGGATATTCTTAACTATAACATCCCTACTGGCATTCCTCTGGTATATGAGCTCGGCGATAACTTAAAACCTTTACGCAATTACTATCTCGGCAACTTAGCTGAAATTGAAAAAGCCATGTCAGATGTAGCAAACCAGGCCAAAGCGAATGCTTAATCTGACCTGTCCGCAAAAACGCGCGCCCATAAACCTTGTGCATGATATATCTGAAATAAATCATGTATTCCCATGGAAATGATACACTGCGCAAAATCATAACGTTTTTTTTAGCTCTCTTTTTTTTAGCTCTTATATGTGCTGGCCAGCTTTATGCCAATCCTCCAGCCAGTAAAGACTTAAAACAGTTACAAAAGCGCATTAAAGCGTTACAGAAAGAGCTGGCAAGCAAGGAAACATCTAAAACTGAAGCAGCAGATACCTTACGCGAATCAGAACGCGCTATTAGCAAAACCAATCGAATATTAGTCACGCTTGCTCAACAATTGATCGACGCCAATATGAGTCTTGCTCAATTATCGGAGCAATCTAAACAAACTCAAAGTGAAATTAAAATGCAGCAAGAGCAGCTTGGTAAGATGCTTTACTATCAATACATAAAAGGGCAGCAAGATTACATGCAGTTACTGCTCAAACAGCAGGATCCCAATCAAATAGCTCGCAATCTTCATTATTATGGATATCTCAAGCGAGCACGCTCCGAAAATATCAATACCTTACGTACCCAGCTTGAACAATTAGACCTATTAACTCGCGAGAGCCACACAAAAAGAGAAGAAATTGTAAAAATTCAATCTGAGCAAACTAAAAAAAAACAACAACTTGAACAAGAAAAGATGAAGCGCGAAGAAATTCTTGCAAATCTTTCTGAAGAAATTATCCAGCAACAGCGGGAAATTACCAAGCTTAAAAGCGATGAGCAGCGGCTGTCTAAGCTCGTAGAAGAAATCAATAGACTGCTTAGTCAAAAAAAACCTACACCCAAAAAGCATGCCCCCCAAAAATCTCCCCCCCCTGCCACAGATAAATTTACTCAACCATTACATCATAACAACTTGCTTCCGGATTCTTCTGCAAGCGGACGTTCATTTGAATCACTCAAAGGCCAACTGCGATTACCAGTACGAGGGGAACTTGTCAACCGTTTTGACAGTCCACGGCAGGAGGGAGGAATTAAATGGAAAGGATTATTTATTCGCTCTCAAAACGGTAATGAAGTAAAGGCAATAGCAAGCGGACAAGTTGTATTTGCCGATTGGTTGCGTGGATTTGGGAACCTTATGATTTTAGATCATGGCAACAATTATATGAGTCTTTATGGCTACAATGAAGCCATCTACAAACGTGTTGGCGATCGAGTTCGAAGTGGCGATACGATAGCGACTGTAGGAAACAGCGGTGGTCATCGTGAATCAGGTTTATACTTTGAATTGCGACACCAGGGTAAACCATTTGACCCATTAATTTGGATGATAATAGAATGAAATTTATGGTAAAAATAGTAAAGTTGATAGGCGCGGAGAATACGTGATGCATAATTTTATTAAAAAACTTAGTTTAATCCTCTCTGGAGTTGCTGCCGGAGTGATGATCAGTCTCAACTTTTCCGCTGTTGCTGATAAAGCACTCAAAGCGGAATTGCCTCCTCTCCCAATCGAAGAGTTACGAGCTTTTACCCAGGTGTTTGGTCGTATTAAAAGCGATTATGTTGAACCGGTTGATGATAAGAAACTTATTACTGAAGCCATCAACGGCATGCTGGTTGGCTTGGATCCACACTCTGCCTATTTGGATAGCGAAGAATATAAAGAATTGCAAATCGGCACACAAGGCGAATTTGGTGGGCTCGGTATCCAAGTGACCATGGAAGATGGGTTGGTTAAAGTCATTTCACCTATTGAGGACACACCAGCATTTCGAGCGGGTATCAAAACAGGTGATTTGATTATCAAACTAGATGATACCGCAGTGAAAGGTATGACCCTTAATGAGGCCATCAAGCTCATGCGAGGTAAACCTAACACTTCGATTACACTGACTATCGCTCGGGAAGGCGAAGGCGAGCCACTGGAATTTACATTAACGCGTGCTATTATCAAAATCGAAAGTGTCAAAGCCAAATTAGTTGAACCTGGTTATGGCTATTTGCGCGTCACGCAGTTCCAGGAACAGACAGGTGAAAATTTGGCCCAGGCAATTGAAAAGCTATTTAAAGAAAGTAAAACTCCGATGAAAGGGCTGGTACTTGATTTAAGAAACGACCCCGGCGGATTACTCAACAGTGCTGTAGCAGTGTCAGCAGCGTTTCTTCCCGCTAATGCACTCATTGTTTATACAGAGGGGCGTACAAATGATGCAAAAATGCGGCTCCTGGCTAATCCTGAATATTATCTGCGTGGACCAGGTAAAGATTTTATAGCAGGATTACCATCGGAAATTAAAACAGTCCCCATGGTTACACTTGTCAACGGGGGCTCAGCTTCCGCCTCTGAAATTGTTGCAGGTGCGCTACAGGATCACAAGCGCTCCATCGTGATGGGCACCCAAACATTTGGCAAAGGCTCAGTGCAAACTATTCTTCCACTTGGCAACAATACTGCGATCAAGTTGACTACAGCCCGCTACTACACACCTAACGGCCAGTCCATTCAGGCCAAGGGCATCACACCGGATATTATCGATGAAACGGATGACGCCTCCCGGCAATTGCGTGAATCAGATCTTAGCCGGCATCTGCGTAGTAACAAAGTGGATGAAGTCTTAAAAATTGATGCTGTAGACTCACAAAAAGCTAATGAATCGGATGAGAAGCCTAAAAGCAAAAAATCTAGCTCCAAGAAAAAAACTCCTATAGAGTTTGGTTCTAATGATGATGTGCTGCTTACCAAAGCAATTAAGCATCTGAAAGGAATGGATGCCGATGCAAAAAGAAAATCTACAAAAACAGCGAAAAAAAGTAGCTGATTTCTAAGTGCTAAGTAATGCAATAGCTGAAAAGTGAGGCGGAAGGATTGTGAATGACAGTCAGCTATTGCGTTATAGTCGCCATATTTTGCTGCCCCAAATTGATGTAAGGGGACAAGAAAAGCTAACGCAATCATGCATACTGATCGTTGGGGCGGGGGGACTCGGTTCCCCCGCCGCGCTTTATCTGGCTGCCAGTGGTATCGGAAAAATTGTTATCTGTGACAAAGATAACGTCGACTTAACTAATTTGCAAAGGCAAATTATCCATAATACTGACGCGATTGGCGAACCTAAAACGACCTCTGCTCGAAGAACGCTTAATCATATCAATCCAGAAGTCGAAATTATGACTTTGCAAGAACCAGCAACAGAAGAAATGCTGGTGCATCTGCTTTCTTCCGCTGATGCCGTGGTTGATGCGAGCGATAATTTTGCCACTCGTCATGCCATCAACCAAGCTTGTATTATTCAGAAAAAACCTCTGATCTCAGGGGCCGTGATGGGCTTTGATGGCCAGGTCTCTGTATTTGATCTGCGTACTGCCGACAATCCCTGTTACCATTGTCTTTTTCCTCTTTCTGGTGAAGATAATGATCCCAACTGTGCTGTGATGGGAGTATTTGCACCTTTAGCCGGGATCATCGGTTGTACTCAAGCAGCGGAAACAATCAAAGTTTTGCTGGGCATTGGCGAAACACTCAACGGACGTTTACTTTTACTCGATGGGCTGACAATGAAATGGCGAACCATCAATTTAAAAAAAGATCCTGCCTGCGAAGCTTGTAGTTCCAAGTTCCAGCTCAGCAAATAAGAGCAACGACGGTGGATAAACTCTAGCTTACTGTGTATGCTACTATCTTACTCATCCATTAAGTTTGTTCATTAAGTTTCAAACTGCAGCGCTGCCAATCGTGCATAAAGCTCACTGGTTGCCATCAATTCTGCGTGCGTACCGAGTGCTTCTACACGCCCATGATTAAGTACTGCGATCCTATCCGCTGATTTGACTGTACTCAAGCGATGCGCAATCGCTATCGTAGTACGATGTGCCATCAACTGAGATAGCGCTTGCTTGACCCAATATTCACTTTCTGCATCCAATGCACTGGTCGCTTCATCCAGCAACAAAATCGCTGCATTAGCTAAAATGGCGCGAGCGATCGCAATCCGCTGTTTCTGCCCACCTGACAATCCTAAACCTGCGTCACCCAGATGCGTTTGATAGCCTTTTGGCAAGTTAACGATAAACTCATGTGCGTAGGCTGCTTTGGCAGCCATTTCTACTTCTGCATCCGTTGCATCCTGGCGGGCATAACGAAGATTATCGCTGATGGTGCCATAAAATAAGATGGGATTTTGTGACACTAATCCAAAACTTGCTCGTAACGCTGTTATTTCCATCTGCCGGATATCGATCCCTTCCAGCTTGATGCAACCAGATTGCGGATCATAGAAACGTAATAGCAAATCCAGCAAGGTCGATTTTCCGGCACCTGATGGCCCGACCAGCGCCAGCATCTCGCCGGGTTTAATAGTCAATGACAATTTATTGAGGGCAAGCACATCAGGACGCGAGGGATAAGCAAAACACAATTGCTCTATTTCGATATGACCCGATACGTTCAGCAAGGATTTGGGATGGGCAGGCGATACGATCTGACTGGGAGCAGATAATAACTCGACAGTACGCTCAGCGGCACCCGCAGCACGTTGCAGTTCTCCCAGAACCTCTGAAATCGAACCCACCGCAGAACCTACGATAACACTGTAAAAAACAAATGCTGCCAATTCACCTCCACTAATCTGCCCTGCAATCACATCCATACCTCCCACCCAAAGGACCAGACCTACTGCGCCAAACACCAGGATAATCACCGCGGTGATTAACCATGCGCGTTGAATGGTTCGTTGCTTGGCTATGGCAAAAGCATCTTCCACATGCCGATGAAAATTGATCTTATCGATCGCCTGATGGTTGTAAGCTTGCACAGTTTTTATCTGCCCTAGTATCTCGCCGATATAAGCACCTACTGCTGCTACCTTGTCCTGGCTCTGACGGGACAGACGCCGTACCCTGCGCCCAAACACCAGAATAGGCGCTACCACCAACGGCACGCTGACCAACACCAGTGCTGTCAACTTGGCATTGGTTATAAATAGCCAGACCACCCCTCCCAGCAGCATTACCAGATTACGCAAAGCAACTGAAACAGATGAACCAACCACGGTTTGCAGTAATGTCATATCTGCAGTCAAGCGTGATTGAATTTCAAGACTGCGGTTATTTTCAAAAAAACCAGGGTGCAGATGGATTAAATGATCGAATACTTTGCAGCGGATATCCGCTACCACACGCTCGCCCAGCCAGGTCACCCAGTAAAAGCGCGTAAAGGTACCTACCGCCAGCGCGATAATCAACAATATGAAAATAAGCATATACTGCGTCAGCAGCTCAACTGATTGGGTAGCCAGGCCACGATCGATCAGCAGGCGAATGCCCTGCCCGATTGAAAGCATGATCGTTGCAGTAAACAACAGCGCTACCAGGCTGAAAGCAACCTGCCTTTTATAGGGCGCAACGAAGGCCACTACCATTCTGGTCTTCTGCCAGCGATCATGGCCTATACGCAACAAATTAATCATTTGAGGTAATCGGTATAACAAAAATATAGGTTTATTGGTTTTTGGATAGCACAAATAAGATCATTCTGACGAAAACTCTGAATCAATTTAATTTGTTGTATAACATATCAGCTACCAACTTTAGTTAATTAATCATTATCCGGAATCATAGAAGTATATGTTTCATTCCATACTCGCCATTTGCATCGGTGCATCGTTAGGCGCTCTCCTGCGGTGGCTCCTTGGAAGCACGCTCAACACACTATTTCCAGCCATTCCGCCAGGAACGCTCATCGCCAATCTCATTGGCAGCTATTTAATAGGTATAGCAATTTCCCTATTTGCCAATCACCCTGAGCTTGCCCCCCAGTGGCGTTTATTTATTATTACTGGCTTCCTTGGTGGACTCACGACTTTCTCTACCTTCTCGGCAGAAGTTATCACACTCATTCAACAGGAACGAATACTCTTAGCAGCCGGTGCTATCAGTCTACATGTGATAGGATCATTGTTGATGACAATGCTCGGGTTAGTAACAATTTCGCTCTTAAGGAGCGCCTAAATTCAAGGAAGAAAGACTATGCATGGTTATCAATTGACTTTTTTTACCCAACAAGCCCGTCAACATGATGGCTTACCCTTGGGTGAATGGTTATTACAAGAATCGCGCAGACTCGGTATCCGAGGTGCCACATTAATTGCTGCAACCCAAGGTTACGGTCATGATGGCAAACTACATGCAGCACATTTTTTCGAGCTGAGTGATCAGCCCATCGAAGTAACGATGGCGCTGAGTGAAGCTGAGGCCAAACACATATTTAACCGACTACACGAAGAAGGAATCAATATCTTCTTCATCAAAACACCAATAGAATATGGTATGAGCGAAGAACACTGAACAGCTCATTCTCACTCTGGTGTGACAACTCCACCTGGAAGTAAGCTATTGTGGAGGCATTTCATAATCTGCCGTAAGCAGCTCCAACAGATGTCCATTTGGATCACGGAAATAAACTCCGCGCCCTCCATAATTGTGGTTGATCGTCATATTCTCTGCGTCAGTAGGACCACTGCCATATTTAAGCTTCTCTGCCTGCAAGCGCGCAAAGATTTCGCCAAACTCCTGCTCGGAAACTTTAAATGCATAATGGTGCGATTCAAATTTTTCCTTGTTATCAAAATCCAAGCATAGCGTATCGTTCACCCGCACCACAATAAAGTGGGAGAATTTACCCAAATATTCAAAACCAAATAATCTGCAATAAAGCTCTGCAGACGCTTGCTTATCAATGCACGGCACAATCGTATGATTAAGGGTAATAGTCATAATTCGCTCCTTTTGCAAGAGATTTAGCCTACAAATCTTCAAGATCGGAAATTCTATTTTAGAATACCACCAATTTTGAATGAACAGCGAAAGAAGCCGTTATTGCTTTGACAATAATGTTCAATAAATGCTTTTCTTTAAAAAATTAAAACTCTCTGGACGCTAGAGCCTGTTGACGTTTTAATATAAGTGTTTCATAGATAGAAACAAACTCGTCATATTGGGGTTCCCCTACCACCAACAAAACGAGTTTGCGATGCCCCGAATGAGGCTCAATGATGAGTACTGGTCGAAGCTGGAGAAGATTCTGCTTCAAGAATCGATTGATAACAAGCGCAATCTGCGCATGACGGTAGAAGGCATACTGTATCGAATGCGGGTTGGCTGTCTATGGCGCGGTCTGCCCCAGGTGTTCGGCTGCTGGAATTTTATCTATAAATGATTCAATGCAGGGTCATTGAGCAGGAAATGGCTCAATATTTTCAAAGCATTGGCTGTTGATCCGGATTAGGAATGGAGATTTATGGATGGCAGTTATGTTAAAGCGCATCAACATAGTGCGGGAGCAGCGAGTCAAGCATCGCAGGCTCTCAGGAAAAGCCGTGCAGGCAATACCACCAAGATCCATTTAGCGGTCGATGGTTATGGCTTGCCAGTTGAGTTTGAAATCACCGGTGGAGAAGTCAATGACTGTTTTGCCGCACCTGATTTGATTGCCAGGTTGCCTGACGCAAAAGCAATAGTTGCAGACAAGGGCTATGACAGCGAATGGTTACGGGAACAGATAACGAAGAAGGTCGCTCGGGCTGTGATACCGGGAAAGCGCAACTCACTGAAGAGTAGTGCAGATATGGATTGGGGTTTAATCAATACCGGCATTGGCTGGAGAATGCTATTGCCCGGCTAAAGCATATCGGGCAATAGCAACACGATACGAAAACTGAAGCGAAATTACGAGAGTAGGGTAGCCATAGCGTGTGGATAGCTGTGGCTACCTATATGAAATGTCAACAGACCCTAGGAACAAATGCTAGAAATTCACTTCTCTGCTCTCCTACGCGATCTATATTTATGGTAAAAAGTTTTTTTGTTCCAGGAAACTTGCCTCAAACCTGTTTTCATGACTAACTAACGGATCATCCCAGTAAAACCTTTACCGCTCACGGTGAACTCATCAATCTGCCAAGCAATTGACATTGGCCTTGGACGAGCTCAGATTGAACGGCATTTTTTCTTAATGTTATGTTGGAACAGTTTACTAGAGATGACTTTTTATCAGAGGATGGATGATGAGTGAGCAAAAGAAAGAAATCACTGTCTATTACGACGGTTCCTGCCCAGCTTGTATCAAGGACCGGGAAAACTATGAAAAACTGGCAGGAAAAGAGGGGGAAGCTATCTGCTGGTTCGATATCACCGGGCAGGACGATCATTTGCGCAAAATCGGGATTGATCCGCGCAAAGCCTTGAGTGAGCTGCATGTGCGCGATAAGAATCAACGGGTCGTTTCTGAACTGGATGCCTATATTCTGCTGATGTCGCGCGTGCCGTTACTCAAACCGCTCGCCTGGTTGATCGGCCTGCCCGTGGTTCGCCCCTGGCTGTCCTCGCTCTATCACCGCATGGTCCAGCGCCGCTTAGAAAAAACAGGACGGCTGTAGATGGACGAAAAATTACATTTCCAAGGTAAAGACGGTACCCAACTCACCTACTGCCGATGGACGCCGACGCAAAACTTGCAAAGTCATCCCCCTGTCACACCACTCGTGTTGCTGCATGGTGCTGCGAGCAACTCCACTCGCTGGTGGTATTTCACCCAGCACAGCCGCCTGGCTGCTGATCATTTGTTGTTGCGCCCGGATTTGCGCGGACATGGCGAATCAATGTGGCGCGGGCCAGCACGACTCGAGGATTGGAGCCAGGATATCGCTACCCTTCTACAGCATGAACATCAGCCGCGTGCCATTTTCGTCGGTCATTGCCTCGGCGCTAATATTGCCCTCAACTTTGCCGCGCGCTATCCCAACATGTGTGCTGGCCTGGTACTGATTGAACCCATGGCGCGTCAAGCACTCACCGGCATTCTGGCTCGACTGCGGCCATTCATACCACTGCTGCGCGTCTCTGTGTCACTGATTAAACTACTCAATCGACTTGGTCTCTATCGACGCCAACTCGGCACATTAGATCTGCAGGTACTGGATCGCCGCGTACATCAAGCAAGCCCAGCCGAGCTGCAAACCATGCTGGCAGAATATGGCAGCCCCAAGCATGATCTCAAAGTCATCCCGACAGCGCAGTACATCAATAACCTGAGTGAGATTATGCGCCCCTTGCCCATTGCTGAGGTGCGCTGCCCTGCCCTCGTCATCCAGTCAAGTGGACGCAGTATCACCGACCCTGAACACACCCAAAACCTACTGCACAGTTTGCCACAAGTAGAATTTGCTACAGTCGACTCCGAACACTGGTTACCGGCCCTCCATCCTGATGAGCTATGCGAGCTGATTGATAACTGGGCGTTGAAACAACACAGATGAATATTCACCTTGAATACAACTCGCTTGACTGATGCGCTTGCCGGTGCTCAAATCGGCACTCTCGAATGGACATAATCATGCAGTAACCCTTATGAATCTTGAAGAACAGCAATTCCTCAACGAACTCGATAAACGCCTATGGACCATGGCCAACAAGCTGCTGCCGATGCTCGATGCCGCGGTGTACAAGCATGTGGTGCTCGGCCTCATTTTCCTCAAATACGTGTCAGATGCGTTCAAGGAACGTCGTGCTGAGCTTGAGCTTGCCTTCCGCGACCCGAACCATGATTATTACCTGGGCGATGACAGCGCCGAGCTGATCGAACAGGAACTCGAAGCGCGTGACTATTACACCGAAAAGAACGTATTCTGGGTGCCGGCGCTGGCGCGCTGGGATTTCCTGCAAGCCCATGCCAAGGTTGCGGTCGGCACCGTGCTGCAGGTCAAGAACGGCAAGACTACCGACTACAAATTCAACGGCATCGGCCGCCTGCTCGACGATGCGCTCGAAGCGGTGGAAAAGGAAAACCCCAAACTTAAAGGTGTGCTGGAAAAGACTACGCGCGCAAGCAGATCGACGCCGCACTGCCTGGCCTGATCGATCTCATCGCTGAAATTCCGTTCAAGCACGGCACGCTCAAGGCCAAAGACATCCTGGGCCATGTGTATGAATACTTCCTCGGCGAATTCGCCATGGCTGAGGGCAAAAAGGGCGGGCAGTATTATACGCCCAAGAGCATTGTCACCCTCATCGTCGAAATGCTGGAGCCCTACCAGGGCCGCGTGTACGACCCCTGCTGCGGCTCCGGCGGCTTCTTTGTGCAATCGGAAAAATTCGTCGAAGAGCATGGCGGCCGCATCGGCCAGATCTCCGTCTACGGCCAGGAATCCAACCCCACCACCTGGCGCCTGGCCTCAATGAACATGGCCATCCGCGGCATGGACTTCGACTTCGGCAAAGAACCCGCCAGCACCTACACCCGCGACCAGCACCCCGACCTGCGCGCCGACTTCATCATGGCCAACCCACCGTTCAACATGAAAGAGTGGAACGCCGGCGTGAAAGACGACGACCCGCGCTGGCACTACGGCATCCCACCCGCGAGCAATGCCAATTTCGCCTGGATGCAGCACATGATCCACCACCTGGCGCCACACGGCAGTATGGCGCTATTGCTCGCCAATGGCTCCATGAGCAGCAACACCAACAACGAGGGCGGCATCCGCAAAGCACTAATTGAGGCTGACCTGATCGAATGCATGGTCGCGTTACCCGGCCAGCTGTTCACCAACACCCAAATCCCCGCCTGCATCTGGTTCCTCACCAAGCACAAACAAAGTGGCCGTCATGCCCGCGAAAGCGGGAATCCAGAGCTCAGAAACCGCAAAGGCGAAACCCTGTTCATCGACGCGCGCAACCTCGGCTATATGAAAGACCGCGTGCTCCGCGACTTCGCGCCGGAAGACATCCGCAAGATCGCTGACACCTTCCACGCCTGGAAGCAATCCGTTCGCCCTGAGCCTGTCGAAGGGCAACTCATTTATCAAGACATCCCCGGCTTCTGCAAAGCCGCCATGCTCACAGACATCAAAAAGCACGACTACGTACTCACCCCCGGCCACTACGTCGGCGCGGCCGAACAGGAAACCGACGGCGAACCGTTCGAGGACATAATGGCGCGACTCACCGCGCAGTTAAACGAGCAATTCAGAGAAAGCGCGCGGCTAGAGGCCGTGATACGCGAGAATTTGGCGAGGTTGGGTTATGGCAGGTAATTGGCGGCACACCACGCTTGGCGAGTTCGTAAGCCTTCAGCGAGGGCATGATCTGACCGAGATAGAGCGTAAACCTGGGACGATTCCTGTAATGGGTTCAGCTGGACAGAATGGTTTTCACGACATCGCGCTGGCCAAGGGCCCTGGAATCGTAATTGGGCGAAGTGGCGCTTCTTTTGGTCAGGTGCATTACTGTCCGGTTAATTACTGGCCACATAACACGGCTTTGTACGTCACCGATTTTCACGGTAATGATCCGAAATTTGCTTATTACTTTCTGAAGAGTATCAGCTTCGCCAGGTACAATTCCGGTAGTGCTCAACCTTCGCTGAATCGCAACTTTATTTACCCAATAGAGGTGAATGTTCCGCCGCTTGAAGAACAACACGCCATCGCCCACATCCTCGGCAAACTCGACGACAAAATCGAACTGAACCGACGCATGAGCGAAACGCTGGAGGCCATCGCACGAGCGATCTTCAAATCCTGGTTTGTCGACTTCGACCCCGTCCGCGCCAAAGCCAGCGGCGAACCGTCCGAAACCATCTGCCACCGCCTTGGACTCACTCCCGACCTCCTCGCCCTCTTCCCCGACCGACTCGTCGACTCCGAACTCGGCGAGATTCCGGAGGGGTGGTTTGTGTGGGCTGTGAGGGATGTTGGAAACATCGTATGTGGAAAGACTCCACCGACGAAGAATCCAGCTTATTACGGAAATGACATTCCATTCATTACCATCCCGGATATGCATGGAAACGTCTTTGCCACAATGACCCAGAGAAAGCTCTCACATAAAGGAGCAGTATCGCAGACGAAGAAGACATTACCGGCTGGTTCAATTTGTGTGAGTTGTATAGCAACGCCGGGGCTGGTGGTTATTACAACAGAAGATTCTCAGACGAATCAGCAAATCAATTCGGTTGTCCCGGAGCACCTGGGTGAAACGTACTACTGGTTCTGGACTCTCCGAGATCTCGGCGACGAAATCCGAGCAGGTGGCAGCGGTGGTTCAGTATTGACAAACCTTAGTACAGGCCGCTTCTCAGAAATGCGTGTTTTAGCTGCTACAGCAGACTTACGTTGTTCTTACCAGGAATTATTGGCTCCGCTTTTCGAAGTGATTCTTTCTAATACCAACCAGACGAGAACACTTGCCTCCCTGCGCGACACCCTTCTCCCCAAACTCCTCTCCGGCGAACTGCGCGTACCAGAAACCGTAGGTTGGGCTGACGAAGGAAGCCCAACACCAGCATCACCACAGAACTGATCAGATGCATTATCGGCGTGCAAGAACAGCGGGAGGAACCTACTTTTTCACGGTAAATCTCGCAGACCGGCGTTCTGATATCTTGGTACGGCATATTGATGCTTTTCGCACGGCGGTGAATGCGGTGAAAACCCGTCATCCATTCGCCATCGTGGCGATGGTGGTGCTGCCCGAACACCTGCACGCAATCTGGCGCTTGCCGGAGAGCAACGCGGATTATCCGTTGCGCTGGTCGCTGATCAAAGCTGGATTTTCACGGCGGCTGGCAGTCGGCGAAGTGGTCAGCGTTAGTCGGCAAGCCAAGCGAGAACGCGGCATTTGGCAACGGCGCTATTGGGAACATCAAATCCGGGATGAAGCCGATTTAGAGCGACATGTAGATTACATTCATTACCATCCGGTCAAGCATGGTTGGGCAGCGCGCGCGGTGGATTGGCCTTATTCAACTTTGCATGGGTATATCGAGCGGGGCATGGCAACGGCAAATTGGGGTGGTGAAATGATGAACAATGGTGTGGATGACTATGGTGAGCGGTGATGTGTTGGGCATGTTGGGCTTCCTTCGTCAGCCCAACCTACTGCTCCTGCTTCAGAACGCTACGCCCGTTACATGCCGTTCTGGGCCTGATGTTTATTTAGGTACTCATATAGCACCACAGGCATAAATTACATAGCTTATTGTATAACAATATATTTTTCATTTAGTTGCAAATCTTGTATGGGTATATCATGACCGAAGACGACCTCGAACAGCTTGCTCTCACCTGGTTCCAAGACTCTGGCTGGGAGTACCGCTTTGGTCCAGACATCGCCCCGGACGGCGACACGCCTGAGCGTGCCGATTACCGCCAGGTATTGTTGCCAAGGCGTTTGTTTGATGCGCTGCACCGGTTGAATCCAGCTGTGCCCGATGCGGTGCTGGAAGAGGGGTTGCATCGTGTTGCCAAATTGCGCGAACCCTCGCTGATCCAAGTAACCGCAGCTTTCACGAGACGCTGCTCGACGGGCTGCCAGTAGAAATCGAAAACAACGGCGAGAAACGCGGCGACCGCGTGCAGTTGATCGATTTCGAGCAACCGCACAACAACCACTTTTTGGTAGTGAATCAGTACGCGGTGCAAGGCATCAGGCAGCCACGTCGTCCGGATCTGATGTGCTTCATCAACGGCTTGCCGATTGCGGTCATCGAACTCAAGAACCCGGCGGCCGAGCAGGCGGATATCTGGGCAGCTTTCAATCAGCTTGAAACTTATAAGGCTGAGATCGCCGACTTGTTCATGTTCAACGAGGCGCTGGTGATCTCCGATGGTCTGCATGCCAGGGTGGGCTCGCTCACCGCCGACCGCGAGCGCTTCCTGCCGTGGCGCACGCTGCGCAACGAAAACGACCGGCCACTGCTGGAGTTTGAGCTGGAGAAAGTGGTGCGCGGTTTCTTCGCGCCAGAGTTGCTGCTGGATTATCTGCGTTATTTCATTCTCTATGAGCAGACCGATGACGGACTGATCAAGAAAATCGCAGGATATCACCAATTTCATGCCGTGCGCGAGGCAGTACGCGTCACGGTAATTGCCGCTACACAGCCACAGTCTGAGCAAAGCACGGCGCAACAGGAACGTGCTACCTATGGCAAACAAGTGGTGCCCGGCTCGCGCAAGGGTGGCATCGTCTGGCACACCCAGGGCTCGGGCAAGAGCATTTCCATGGTGTGCTTTACCGGCAAGCTGATGCAGCAAGCGGAGATGCAGAACCCGACCATTGTCGTGGTTACCGACCGCAGTGATCTGGATGGGCAGTTATATCAGACCTTTATCGGGGCGCGCTCGCTTCTGAAGGAAGCCCCGCAGCAGGCAGAGAACCGCGAACAGTTGCGTGCATTGCTGGCAGATCGGCCATCCGGCGGCATCATTTTCACTACAGTGCAGAAGTTTTCCCCAGAGAAAGACGAAGACCAATTCCCGTGCCTGACTGAGCGTACCAATATCGTAGTGATTGCCGACGAAGCGCATCGCTCGCAGTATGGCTTTCGCGCAGTGCTCGACAAGAAGTCGGGCAAATACAAATATGGCTTCGCCAAGCATCTGCGTGATGCCCTGCCCTACGCCACCTTTGTCGGTTTTACCGGCACGCCGGTGGAAACGGACGATAAAGATACCCGTGCGGTGTTCGGCGACTATGTCAGCATCTATGACATTCAGGATGCGGTCGATGACGGTGCTACGGTGCCGATCTACTATGAAAGCCGCCTGGCCAGGCTGGATATCAATCAGGCCGAGATTGAGCAACTCAGCAACCAGGTTGAGGAAATCTTTGAGGATGAAGAAAACATCGCGCTGCGCGAGGCAGCCAAAACCAAGTGGGCCGCACTGGAAAAGCTCGTGGGTGCGGAGCCGCGTATCAAGCAAGTGGCAGCGGATATCGTGCAGCACTTTGACGCACGCAATGAGGCTGTAGCAGGCAAAGGCATGATCGTGACCATGAGCCGTGAGATTTGCGTTCACCTCTATAACGCCATCGTCGCGCTGCGGCCGCAATGGGACAGCCTTGATCCCACCCAAGGAACCATCAAGATAATCATGACCGGCTCGGCAGCAGATACCGAGCTGATGCAGCCTCACATCTACAGCGCCGCGACCAAGAAGCAATTGGAAAAGCGTTTCAAACATCCCAAAGATCCGCTGAAGCTGGTGATCGTGCGTGATATGTGGCTGACCGGCTTTGATGTGCCCTGCCTGCACACCATGTATGTGGACAAGCCGATGCGCGACCACAACCTGATGCAGGCCATCGCCCGCGTAAACCGTGTATTCCGCGACAAGGAAGGCGGACTGGTGGTGGACTATATCGGCATCGCCGCTGAGCTGCGCCGTGCATTGAAAATCTATACTGACAGCCGTGGCAAGGGCCAGCCCACCCTTGATACCGCGGAAGCGCTGGCCAAACTCAAGGAGCTGATGGAGGTAGCGCGTAACCTGCTGCATGGCTTCGACTATGCCGCCTATCGCACTCAGGCGGCAACCTTGCTACTGCCCGCTGCCAATTTTGTGCTGGGACTGGAAGATGGCAAAGAGCGCTGGGCTGATGTGGTACTAGCAATTACCAAGGCTTTCTCTCTGTGCGGCACACTGGATGACGCCATCACGCTACGGGAAGAGATCGCCTTCTTCCAGGCTATCAAGAGCGTGATCGCCAAAGCCACCGAAACCGATAAGAAATTGTCGGAGGATCGCAAGCACGCAATACTCAGGCAGATTCTGGACAATGCGGTGGTGGCCGAAGGCGTGGAGGACGTCTTCAAGCTGGCGGGACTGGAACGGCCAGATATAGGTATCCTGTCCGATGGCTTTCTGGAAGAAGTCCGCAATTTGCCACAGCGCAACTTTGCAGTGGAGCTGCTGCAGAAACTGCTCAATGATGAGGTCAAATCCCGCAGCAGAACCAACGTGGTCTTGGAGAAGAAATTCAGCGATCGCCTGCAGGAGGCGTTAAATCGTTACCGCAACCGTGCCATTGAAAGTGCCCAGGTAATTGAAGAGCTCATTCAGATGGCCAAGGAATTCCGCGAAGCGGCCAAGCGCGGCGAGTATCTGGGGCTGAATGAATCCGAGCTCGCGTTCTATGACGCCTTAGCCGACAACGAAAGCGCGGTACGTGAGCTGGGTGACGACATCCTCAAAAAAATCGCGCATGAACTGACCGAGAAGCTGCGCCGCAGCACCACGGTTGACTGGCAGAAACGCGAAAGCGTCCGTGCACGGCTGCGTAATCTGGTGCGCATCACCTTACGCCGCTATAAATATCCACCCGATCGACAGGAAGAAGCGATCAGGCTAGTTCTGGAACAGGCCGAACGGTTGTCTCTCCAATGGACGAAACAGGCATAATCAAGTAACCATCGGTTGGCACGTGAACCACAGCCAGAGCCGGTGCCGCGATGGCAATATCAATGAAATCTTGTGCCTCACACTCACAAATCGCATCTATCTCCCTGCTTCGCAGGGTTGACGCAGCATTTTTCTGACTGCATCGGCATGCACTTCTTCTGCCACAATCTGACTGCGCGCATATTCCTCCACCACTACCGATTTGCCCTGAGCCAGTTCCAACAGTTGATAATAGAGATTCAGCGACTTATCTTCATGAGCAAGGGATTCCTGCAAGATATCGCCGACCGGAACTGAACAGGCTAGACTAGTATCGTGCTCGTGTGTCTCCAGCAAAGGCCCGATGGCGAGCGAGGGATGTCCTCCCAATAGGGTGACGAGCTCACCCGCCTTGCGCGCATGCAGCAATCCTTCTTCAGCTTGTTTGTTCAACCACTCCACGATAGGTATACGGTTATAGCCGTATACCATCAAGGCGTAGTGCGTATAACGTACCACACCGGCCAGCTCGAGTTCCATGATTTGATTCAATAAGGCGACAGCTTTATCTTTATCTAAGCTCATGTGTTCCTCCTCTCAGCTCTGAAGTATAAGTAACGATATTTCGTTAAAAAAGCTTTAACAAAACTTCGCTCTATCCAAACTCATGAGACTGATTATCTGGCTTATGCGTTCCTTTTATATTGCACTTAGATTGCTTATATTATGATCTCTTCCTAATCTATCTATTAAAACACCAGCGTGAAGCAGTCGAATTCGGCCTTACAATTTGTCCCCGTGGCTGCTGAGGTATTCTGCTACTCCTTCAGGACTTGCTTTCATGCCAGGTTGTCCGCTTTTCCAGCCAGCTGGGCAAACTTCACCATGCTCTTCATGGAAGCGTAAAGCGTCAACCATGCGCAGCATCTCATCAACATCGCGCCCGAGTGGCAGATCATTGACGACCTGATGCCGTACAATACCTTGTCGATCGATCAGGAAAGAGCCACGTAGCGCCACATGATTGGGATGGGCGACCCCGTAGGCATTCATGACTTCGCCGCCTAAATCAGCCACCAGGGTAATATCAATCGGACCCAGCCCACCTTTGGTGATAGGGGTGTTACGCCAGGCGTAATGCGTGAAGTGGGAATCGACTGACACACCAATTACTTCTACATTACGCTGCTGAAAATCTTTCGCGCGATGGGAATGTGCAATGATTTCCGAGGGACAGACAAAAGTAAAGTCCAGCGGATAGAAAAACAGCACGGCGTATTTGTTACGGATATGCGTATGAAAATTAAAATTCTCATCAAAGCTGCCATCAGGTAAGACAGCAGGTTTAGTAAAATCGGGTGCAGGACATGTGACGAGTACAGACATAATATTTCCTTTTAAGTTAAGTAAAGTAAATTAGTTCGGTAACAATTGACTTGTACGAAGTCAACGTTATGATTGAAGCTTTTCTCTTCTTATTTTGCTTAGAATCATATACTAGATACCCTGGACGCAAAAGTAAACAGGGGGATTTTTTGAAGAGCATGATGCGGTAGAAACATCATCTGAGCAGCATACGAAAAAAGGAGAGAATGATGAGTGATTCGATGCAGCTGGATACTGTCATTATCGGAGGAGGGATTACCGGCCTTTACGCGTGTTATCAATTATATAAGCAGAAAGGTCCTGGGCATAGAATAGCCCTCTTCGAAAAATCTGAGCGATTTGGTGGACGCATCGAGACCGTCGATATGGATGGGTTCCTGGCAGAATTTGGTTCCATGCGCTTTGAGAAAAAAGGTCAACCGCTTCTTATGCGCCTTATCCAGGAATTAAAACTGGCAACCTGTTATTTTCCACCCTATACCCCAGCCACTAATCTGGAAGCACTCTTTGATCTGGAAAAAGATGAAGGCCGTATTTCTCATGGACACCCATTTAATGCGCTTGAGCTTTTAAGTCTGGGCATATTGCGGGTTCTTGGACAAAGTGGTGGTGATTTAAATAATCCGCGAGATACACGGCACTGGGAATGGTGGGCTGGCCTGGATGAAGCCTTCTATCACCGCGTCAGAAATGAGCTTACTTTTAATGGAATTTCGCTTTACCAAACCGGCTTCTGGAACGTATTAAGTGAGGTGTTGAGCCACAATGCCCTTAAGAAAATTATTGAATATGGTACATTTTACCATTTTATCCATCAAAATCCCTCTGCCGCAGAGTGGATCAATTTCTGGCTCAGAGGATTGCATCCTGAAGATGAGCTGGTTGGTATTAAGCAGGGAACCGAAGCACTGGTCATTGAGTTAGTAAAATTATTCTCTTCGCCTCAATACCCTTCGATTCAGCTTTACATGAATTATTGTTTGACTGCCATTCATCAAGATGAAAACAATCATCTTAGATTGACTCTGGAAACGCACCATCACGAAAGCATCACTGTGCGGACTCGCCACCTCGTGCTGGCGATTCCGCAGAGTTCTTTAAAAAAACTCTTACCCTTTTTTCCCGATGCTATTGGGCGCATCATTAACGGGGTTATCCCTAGGGTCTGTTGACATTTCACATAGGTAGCCACAGATATCCACACGCTATGGCTACCATACTTTCATAATTTCGCTTCAGCTTGTCGTATCGTGTCGCTATTGCCCGG
>NZ_FORD01000012.1 GCF_900113925.1 Nitrosomonas sp. Nm34 | reverse complement strand
ACTCGACAGGTTCGCATGCACTGCTCCCGCCAGCATTACTCCACAGGCTATCGCTAGCCCTTTCAGCCATTTTCTGGCATTCATTCCTCTCTCCTTTTCTTTCTTATGTTGTTATCCATTCATGCCCATCTATAAACGCCTATCCATTTCTTCCAATAGCTTGAGCATAAAGTCAATACTAACCCATACTTCTTTTTCTTTACTTGTAACTCCCAAGCCTACTTCTTTGATCCTATCTGTGTCAAGGATTTTGGGTGATAAATTATTATCCAGCTAATTAAATTATGATTTCTCAGCAATTTCTTTGGCTGAATTTTTTTTAGACCGCAAGAAAAAGTACGCGACTCCGCCTGCTAAACCGAGCAAGAGCATGATCTCCAGCATACCAATACCACCGCCATGACCCCCATGCCCACCCTCTCCACCTACATGCAGCGGAACACGAACAGCAGTACGCACAGTATCACCTTCTACTTTTTCCAGCAGTATTGCATATTGACCAAGCTCCTTAAGCTCTGTCGCCACAACAACAATTCCAGAAGGATAGGTTGTGGGCGCCATATAAAAGCCATCATGTGCTTTATCTTTATGCTCTTCATTTTTATTCACTTCATGCCCAGCATGAGCATCATGATTAGCGTGACCTTTATGCTCATCATGATTCATTTCATGATCTTGCTCTTTATTGGCGCGGTTATTCGCCGCTGTGTTGCCCTTAATTTCTCCCCCATGCCCTTCATGCCCCTCTTTTACAAGGCGTACGGCAAGCGGTATCTCACGCGCTTCAGTAGGCAGCTCAATCGTCACATTTACTTTTCCAATATTTGGCACATGATCACAATAGGAATGCATGGGAGGAATATCACCTTCCGGCACTTCATATATGGAGACAGTTACCGGAAACTCTCCCTCTTTAACTTGACATCCGCCATGCCCAGCATGATGTCCCTCATGCGCAAGCATCAACTGTGCATGAAGGGAAAAAGCTGCTAATGAAAATATTGCTGCTACGCATAATTGCACAACCCATCTATTACGTGAAGCCTTTCTCATACATTCTCCAAAATCTTTAATCTTAACCAACTTGTAATTGTAAATTACTCAGCAATATTGAATATTGCCCAGCATATTTGCTCTGATGGATTGTATAACAAAATTTAAGGAAGGTCTGAATAAGTATGCCATGAAGACAATGTAGAGAATTTAATCAGAAAAATTCAAATATAGCGTAACCAGCTAAGAATGATGTGGGTACGCTAAACCTTTGACTTCGAGTTGCAGCAAAATGCTGCTTAACTTTGTGTCCAGAAAAGTGTTGACACATCAGAGCTTGCCGGCCTCACCTTACCATATTATTTTATTTATACTGTCTGCGGTTCGCCTTTACGTCATTCTTGATTTAGAAATGGAAAAAATAGAATTTTCAAGGTACAGCTTTAGGCAGGGTACGTAAAGCACCCGCCACGACCCTCTGGTGGAACGCTCATGCCGCTCGGTGCAGACGTATTCTGGCGTGCGTCAATGCGGCAAACAGATACAGCCTGCCTCCTCCGTTTGAATTTCTGCGATATCGATATGAAAGTAGCCGATGGGATAATTTTCAAATTTCTTCTTGGGTTTATCGCCTTCAATCTCCGGCAAGCGGGATATCCTTGGCATTGCAAGCAGCAATGCAGCTTTGACCGAATCAGGCCGAGAATGGTTGGCTGCAAAGTATACAGACAATTATATACAGACAGAAGCGCCTGTCGGTGCAAGGTGACAACGTCGTCGGCTTCTTTTTTCTTCGTCCAAGCTGTCGAGAGGCTGGCTCTTTGGCCCCGTCGCCGCATCGTGAACAAGTAGCCGCTTCTTCCACTCACCCTTTTTGATTAACAAACTATCCTTTTAGAAATTTATTTACTATAATTAAATGCAACTAAGTTGCATATTATTTTTCTATGCCAAATAACTTCTATGAAAAAGCCAAAGAGCTGATTAGACATACTGGGTATCGCGTCACTCATAATAGACTTCGAACGCTTGCCATACTATTAGCAGAGCAATATGCACTTACCCATCGCGAGATTGAAGAACGATTAAATGTGAAAGAACATCTGGATCGCGTAACGCTTTACCGCGTTCTTGAATGGTTGAGCAAGAATAATTTAGTACATAAAATCGCAGGAGATGATCGAGTATGGCGCTTTCGCGTCAATATGGAATTACATTCACATCAACACGCACATTTTATATGTACACGATGTACCAAGGTCATATGTCTGAATAACTTCAGGATTAAATCCAATCCTTCCTTGCCACTTGGTTATTTATTTCATGAAGTTGAATTAACGGTTAAAGGGGTATGTGCTGAATGCGTTTGATGGAGCAGCCATTCAGAAAAAGGGAATAGTAACTATTTTCTACAAAATAATTACTCTTTATTTCCCATAAAATGCAACTCAGTTGCATTTTATGGGACGAAGCTCCCCTGACTCTTAACTATAAAATATTACTCATCGGCATGACGCATCATAGAATCATAAAAAATACAACCAGGTACTATCAAAAAGAACGATTAAGGCTAACTGCCATGAGTCTAATCCTCTTTGTTTTCAATACTAACGCTCAAGCTGAAGAAGCCAACTCAACAATTAAACTTCCCGAAGTCACCATCACTTCGACGCCATTTCAAGATCGTAGCGAGCTCGACATGACTCAGCCTACTACTGTTATTCATGGAGACAATCTTCGCAGAAAACGCGAGATCAATCTGGGTGATACGTTATCTAGTGAACTTGGCGTAGCCTCGAGCTCATTTGGGCAAGGCGCCGGACGCCCTATCATCCGCGCTTTGGATGGGCCACGTATTCAGGTATTGGAGAACGGCATCAGCACACTTGATCTCTCCTCTCTCAGCCCAGATCACGCTGTCACTATTGAGACCCTCAACACCTCGCAAATTGAAATTCTGCGAGGCCCAGCAACTCTGCTTTATGGTGGAGGAGCAACAGGTGGCGTAGTAAATGCTGTAACTGGACGCATTCCCAACCAGGTATTTAAATCATTAAAAGGTAATTTTGAAGTACGGGGAAATACTGCAACTGAAGAAAAAACCGGAGCGCTCAATGTAAATGGCAGTTTTGGTCAAACCTCATGGAGTGTCGGTGGCTTCAAGCGCAATACGAACGATTATCATATACCTGGACGAGCGGATATTAATCAGAATATAAACAGCGAAAAGAATGTAGTCAAAAACAGCGCCGTTGACTCTCAAGGCTTATCTATCGGGAGTTCCTACGTAGGTGAAAGAGGATTCTTCGGAGGCTCTATCTCATTGCAGGAGAGCAAATATGGTGTGCCCACACCCGAGAAACCTACCATTGATTTAACCCAAGCTCGCTATAATCTGGCTGGAGAGCTGGACAATCCCCTTACTGGCCTTGAAAAATTCAAAGTACGCATGGGCTACAATGACTATAAACATAATGAAATTGAAAGTAATGGGGAAATCGCAACTCGCTTTAAAAATCGAGAACTGGAAACACGAGCTGAGTTTTTACATTCTCCTATTGCAAACTTAAAAGGTTTGTTCGGCATCCAATTTCAGGATCGAACATTCTCTGCTTTAGGTGAAGAAGCGATAGTGCCTGTGACCAAATCTCGCTCTACTGGACTTTTTATTATCGAAGAACGCAACTGGGGTAATTTTCGATTTGAATTCGGTAGCCGCTATGAGTATGCCACGCGTGATCCACAAAATAACATTGACCGATCTCGCGCATTTGGTCTGTTCAATGGTTCCGCTGGCGCTTTTTGGAATTTTATAAAAGACTATAACTTAGGATTGACAGCAACGCATGGGCAGCGCGCGCCTGCGATAGAAGAGCTCTATATAAATGGCCCTCATCGTGCCACAGGCACCTTCCAGATTGGCGATAACGCGTTACACAAAGAAGCGACCAATAATTTTGATTTGTCCCTTAGCAAAACTGCTGGATTCATGAGATGGAAGGTGAATGCTTTTTATAATCGCTTTAACCACTATATCTTTTTAAGAAATGTGGATACCAATGAAGATGGCATTGCGGATCGTGTCGATGAAGATGGAATATTAAACCCGCAAGGTGAATTTCAATTACTGAATATGGCTCAAACAGGTGCCACCTTCTACGGAGCAGAAGCGGAAGTTACGTTTACGCTCAAACCTAATAATTTAGACTTGCGTTTATTTACAGATTATGTACGCGGCAAATTAGACCACAATAATGGAAATGTTCCACGCACTACACCGCAACGTTTTGGATTGGAACTAAACTATCAGCAGGGCTCTTGGGGCGCGAATCTCACTACAATACACGTACTCCGCCAGAATAAGCGAGCCGAACTTGAAACCAGCACTCCTGGCTATACATTACTCAATCTAGAAGCCAGCTATCGCATAAAAGAAACTCAATCAAATGGGATCAAACTCTTTGTTCAAGGAAAAAATTTGCTGGATGAGGAAATACGTGTCCATACTTCTTTTTTGAAGAATTTTGCCCCTTTGCCTGGAAGAGCTTTAGTAGCAGGAATCAGAGGTGATTTCTAAACCTGCTCAATAAGAGAACCTTTACTCAAAGATTTAAGGTATCTCACTTATAACTTAATTTATAAGAATATGATAGGATTTTTAGTCAGCGCAACTAATACAATATAAAAGAACACTATCTGAGCCATAATCCAGGCGCCAACTTTTATTGGGTAGGTCTTGCCGAATCTGAATGCTGTTATGCCCAAACCAATATAAAGAAGCAGTCCCGCAACCTTTGCAGTCAGCCAAGCATCTGCGAGCGGGTATTGTTGGATCAGGACTGCCAGCGTGATTGCGCTGGTTAGCAGCACTGTATCAATTACGTGTGGCATTATTTTTACCCAACGTTGCTGTAATTGAGCTGATGAATGTATCATCCAAATACCCCGTGTTAGAAACAGCAAGTAACTGAATATGACACTGGATACATGAATGAATTTTAATACCGTATAGCTCATCACCCTTCCCCAAACAAAACCCAGCCATGACTACCCGCAACCGCACCTGCAACTGTAACCAAGCTGATACTCAATAAAAACCAGTGCAGACGCTGAATCAACACAAATGTTTGTTCTGGCTTATTTAGCGCTCTAGTCTTAAACCATTTATGGAGCACCCATGGCTCCAGCACAAAAAGCATTAGCGTGAAAACACCCCACACGAACACCATGGCATGCATCCACCAGAAATGGGGCTCAACAAAACGGCTCCATCCATCTAGAATATGTACCATGTAAAAACCGCTCAATCCTACTAACAATGTAGTATAGCGCGCTTGAGTAGCAAAGCAGCTTTCAATATGCTCAAAGAACTCGACACGCTCTTCAGCTAATTTCACTTTCGCTACGGCAGGAAGCAGGACGGTTGTTACCATGGCCACCCCACCAATCCAAAGAACTACACCCAATACATGCAATACCCGAGCTAAAACAAACTCATCCATGCTGAATTATGCTTGAATTTTTTTTACACGCATACGCCAAAAGCTTAGCATCTATTTACAAGGAAACCCATTCCTTTGCTTCCTCATAATCAGAGAAAACCACTACATCCGCATCGATAAACAGATTTGATACCCATGCACTCCATGCCTGCCATTGATTATCAGTAACGACCGCGACCCGATTGAATTCACTACCATGCTCACGCATAAATTTGATCTCTTCCCAAGCGACATCAACCGTATAATCGACCATATCCCGCCAATCAAACAATAAATTTATCTTATCTTCAGGATGTGATCGATATAACACCTTGTCTTCAAATTCTTTAAAATCACTGAGAGTAAATTCCCCAATTACAGCTAAAATGATCAGATTATTGATTTTTTGAATAGTAATCATGCGCGCACTCCCAGATATAATGTATTCATTCTAAATAATTAATTCACCAGGCAAATATGATTGAATCTAGTGCCTGCCAACACTTATTGGAGCACTTCTCAGGCTTAACGCCCCTCCTAATATAATCATCCCCATCCCTATCCAGGCAGAAATGGGCAAAGTCTCATGCCATAAAAAAACATCCCATAATCCTGCAAATAATACTGTACTGTATGCAAGTGCACTAACTACGATAGTTTTACCGACGCGATAAGCCCTAGTAAGCGCTAGCTGTGCAAGAGTAGCCGTTACACCAATACCAACCAATATCCATAAATTATTCGAATTAATAGCACTGAATGCAGTTAACCACAGCCATATACCGGTTATTACCGTACAGATCAAGGTAAAATAGAAAACTACTACCCATTCAGATTCACCCAGTTTACCGAGCTGTTTCAGATTAAGATGGGCGAGGCTTGCAAGAATCCCCGAGATCAGACCAATTAATCCAGCCTGCCACTGATCTTCATGTAAAGTGGGCCGTAATAACAAAACTACGCCTATAAACCCGAGTACGACTGTCATAACCAACATCCAGTGGAAACGCTCTTTTAAAATAATTGTCGTCAACAATGCTAGAAATAGCGGCCAGGTATTATTCAGGGATATGGCGGTTGCTAATGGAAGTTGTGTAATGCAATAAAAAAATAGCAACAGTCCGCCGAGACCAAACAGTCCACGCCAGCAATGAATTTTCCAGTGTTCAGTAATCAATGATACTCGACGAGTACGCATGGTCAGATAGGTTAAAAATAGACCAATTAAGGAACGGTAAAACACCAACTCGATACTAGAAAAATAGACTGCACCTAGCTTTACCAACATTCCCATACAAGCAAACAAAAAACTCGCCACAAGCATCCACAGCGAATGCATCAGTCATTACTTTATAAAAGACATTTCAGAATTATAGTTAGCATAAGTAAGAGCCTACCTCTCTTTGCAGGAAATTATGAAAATGCAACATCCCAGCTTCCATTGGCATTTGATAGGGACCGAATTCATTAATATGTTGTTTATAAAGTGCACGACGCCCCATTGTCATCAACCTGCATATTTCTTCATCTTCTAAAGCAGTTTCGAAGTATGCTGCCTGTTCTGCCTCAATGAATTCACGCTCAAACAAAGCAATCTCTTCTGGATAGTAAAACTCAATGACATTCATGCAGCTTTCTACTCCAGTTGGTATTATCGTACTAATGATGAGGGTGTGGGGATACCATTCAAGCATCACATTGGGATAATAAAGTAACCAAATGGCACCATAAGGGGGTGTCTGATTATTATTGTACTGTAATACCTGCTTGTGCCATTTCTCATATACTGGCGTGCCTGCTCGATCGAATTCAGGATTAACTCCTACAACTTGAACGCTGTACCAATCACCAAACTTCCAATCAAGTTTATTGGTATCAACAAAATGCCCCAAACCGGGATGAAAAGGCTCGACATGATAATCTTCCAGATAAACTTCTATAAATGTTTTCCAGTTACACGAATAATGATCTATATGAACACGATCAAATATATGACCCGTAAAATCAAAATCCTTGAGGACACTTAGATTTATCATATCATGTGCAACATTGCGTTCACCTGTAAACAAGAGCCCATTCCAATTTTGTAAGGACGTTTTACCCAAATTCAGACAGGGATTATGGTTAAAATACGGCGCCCCGAGTAATTTGCCGTCCATTGCATAAGTCCAGCGATGAATAGGACAAACTATATTTCTGGCATTTCCACGCCCTTTCAGTAAAAGTGCCTGGCGATGACGACATACATTCGATAACAGCTCAACCCCATTCTCGTTGCGGACTAGTACATCGGCATCATTCATCCATTCCATGACCTGGTAATCCCCGATATTGGGTACCATCAATTCATGTCCGACATAACCTGGACCCCGATCAAATAATCGTTGTTTTTCTAATTCCAATATATGTGGATTTAAATACCAGTCAACAGAAAGTTGTTGTGGTTTCTCAGTCAACTCAGTCAACAATTGTGACATTTGCGCTAGACTAGACATATGAAAACATTTATTAAAGAAGTGATGTTCAACAGAAGTTTAATGGCCAATGGACAAACCAAATATTCAGAAATTCAAAAAAATCAATAAAACAGAAAATTGCGTCTATACTTATTAATATAAGGAAGACTCTAATATATAAATAAGCTTCACTTTGAGGGTTGTAAAAAATATACATTACCAGGATTCATGTCTACATTATCCTCTTATTTCATAAGATTACAATCTTAGCGTTATGCGTAAACCGCATGAATTAATTAAACATAAATTGGAAGAGTTATCTCAATGAAATTGAATCAACAAACAAGCAAAAAAATCTGGGTATTTTTATCGAGTGCACTTATCATAGGACTTGCTTCCTGTAGCGATAGTCAGGAATCAAAAGTTAGCAAAACTCCTCTCAAAGGACCTACTACCGGAATACTCACTGATGCCGCTCCAGTTGCAGGCGTTGCTTATACGACATCTTCAGGCTCATCAGGAACTACGGATGCACAAGGCATGTATCGCTATAACCATGGCGATAATGTCAAATTCGAATTGGGTGAACTGATCATCGGTGACATCAAGGCTACTGGTATTGTTACACCAATAGAACTGGCCGCAGGCAATGAGAATAAATTACAGAATCTGCCTGTTCTACTGCAATCACTCGATTCAGATAATGATCTCTCAAACGGAATATCGATTCCAGCAGAAGCCACTTCAGCACTTAAATCTACTCTTAATCTCGCAAGTGATCCAGTCAGTTTTGCTAATTCTGCAATACTTAAAACCGCGCGCGATGCTGCAGGCCTAGCCGGCGATATCAAATCAGCAGAAGCAGCCAGTGCCGATTTTCTTGCCAGAGGAATCAGTCTACTGAGTAGCCACATTTGGGTAAAATACGATGACACGAATGCAAGCGTTATACGAGTAGCAGCAGATGGCAGTGGTGAATTCCTGCAGGGTGAAGCAACGGCAGATGATTCATGCGATGAAAACCGTGTTTGTGGAGGCAGTACTATTATTAAAGCCGGGGTAGAATACGGCGTTGCAAACGCATCGCAATTTGATACCAGAGGATTTAACCTCAATAGCTCCTTATCCGTTGATACCAATCTGCGAGCAGGTTTATCACACCCGCGCCCTACTTGGCGAGTCCATACAGACGGCGACGAGCTCATTATTTCTGACATCGTAGTTGCCCAAAGAGCAAGAGAACAAAGTGGCGTCTTGGGAGAACTCTTTCACATCGCGCGCCCAATTGAACTCAGTTCAGATGATGAACCCATTCTCACCGAAATCAAAGAAAAGCGATATGCCAAAATGGATAATAATGCTTCCGGTATTGTTGGTGCCTGGGAGTTAGATCAAAATAGCGTTAAAACCAAATTACTTCTGTTCTTTCCTAATAATAAATTCATGCTGGTAGATCCGCTTGGCACAACCTTTCAGTCCGAGCAAGTTGAATGTGGATCCCCAGGAGTTGAGTTTGCCTCATATGCATACAATGCCAATTCTAAGGAATTGAATATCAAAAGCTTTATTTATGATACCAACGGCTGTGTCGGTTTATCCAACGGTTTAGACAAACCCATTTCATTTGATATCAGCGCAAACGGTAATACTGCGGTCTTAAGCAAACAAGGCGAAGCATCTGTTACGTTATATCGGGCTTCAAATTAATTCACAAATAACTTACCAGGATGTGATAAAACAATACAATTAAGCATTCTTCCAATTCGGCGAGAGCAAATTTTGCTCTCGCCTCTTCTTGACCCGCCCCTATCTTAGCCATTTAAATAGCAGCTAATTAATTTTGATCAAACTGCTTTTCGATATTCAGCACTCGCCATATTGTATGTTAATAATTCTGAGCATAGATTGAAGTCCCATCCTTTCATGAATATAAAAAATTTGATTAAGCCCATATTTTTTATTAGAAGCCTAATTAGCTGATTCCTAAGGATATACTTAAAAAGGAGTATCAGAATAATTTGTTAATTCAATTAAATTCAGGAGCTCTGATAGAAAATTTGAGTTAAATGACTATAATCCGCGTCGCACTCGATATCCCTATTGATAGTCTATTCGACTATATTGCGCCCGATGCAACACAGCTTGACATTGGTTCATATGCACGTGTTCCTTTTGGTAAAAAATTCATGATAGGCATTATCCTAGCCATATCTGATGAGGCTCACGTTTCTCATGACAAACTCAAACAAGCTGACGAGATTTTACGGAATATTCCCCCAATACCTCCAGCTCTCATAGAATTATTTGAATTCTGTAGTTACTATTACCATTACCCCATTGGAAGGGTAATCATGAATGGCATACCCACGCGGTTACGCAGCATTAAACCTGTGCCACAACGATTTGTCACGTCATTCCTCTTCCGTTTGACCGAAACAGGTTATGCTATAGCACTGTCTTCCATTCCTGGCCGGAGTAAAACTAAACATCACCTGCTTACTCACCTTAAAGAAGTAGGCACCATCACGAGCAAAGAAGCGAAGCAGTTCTCTCAACGTGCCCCGAAATTATTACAAGAATTTCTAGCTCAAGGATGGGTAGAAAAGATTTTAGAGGGGCCGGAATTCACACCAAACATCAACGCTTCTCCCATTTTGCAGCTCACAACCGAACAAATCACCGCAATCGATACCATCCAAGCTGAAATAGGCTTATTCAATACTTGGCTGCTTCATGGTATTACAGGTAGTGGCAAGACTGAAGTTTATCTCCAGATTACTTCAACGCTACTCAAACAAAAATGTCAAGTACTTATCCTGGTGCCCGAGATCAATTTGACCCCCAGACTAGAAGAAATTTTCCGGTCGCGCTTCCCCACCACACACCTGATCAGCTTGCACAGCAAACTCAATCCTACCGAACGTATGAATGGCTGGCTACAGGCACAGCGGGGCGAAGCAAGCATCGTACTTGGAACACGCTTGGCCATTTTCACGCCACTACCCAAGCTGGGTCTGATTATCGTTGATGAGGAACATGATCCTTCATTCAAGCAACAAGATGGGTTACGCTATTCAGCGCGGGATATCGCCATTTTTCGTGCAAAACAAGCTAATGTACCCATCTTGTTAGGCTCTGCAACCCCTTCATTAGAAAGCTACTACAATGCCATAACCGGCCGATACCGCAGGATACTATTACGTGCGCGTGCAGTGAAAAATGCTACCCTTCCAATCATACATTATGTCAATACCCGCTCCATTCAGCTCAAAGAAGGATTATCTGAACCACTGCTTATTGCATTAGAAAGAACGCTAACTCAAAAGCAGCAAAGCATGGTTTTTATTAATCGCCGCGGTTATGCTCCTGTATTATTGTGCAAGTCTTGCACCTGGCTTGCGACCTGCTCTCGTTGCTCCAGTCGTCTGGTTGTACACCTGACTCAAAAAAATCTACGCTGCCACTATTGTGGCTACACAGAACAACTTCCACCAGCCTGCCCACAATGTGGCGATCAAGATCTCATGCCATTTGGTCATGGTACACAACGAATTGAAGCTGCATTGGCAAAACTTTTTCCTCATGCCCGTATTCTCCGTGTCGATCGGGACAATACTCGAGGCAAGGAAGCTTGGCAACTCATATTAAATGCGATCCATAAACAACAAGTAGATATCCTGGTAGGCACCCAACTTCTAGCTAAAGGGCATGATTTTCCTAATTTGTCCTTAGTAGGTGTGCTTAGTGCTGATACTTCACTCTATAGTATGGATTTTCGTGCTGAAGAACGATTATTCGCACAATTGATGCAAGTTGCTGGACGAGCAGGTCGCGCTGAAACAGCAGGAGAAGTTCTTATTCAGACTGAATTTCCCAATCATCCTTTGTATGTCGCTTTGCAACAGCATGATTACGATGCTTATGCACAAATATTGCTAAGAGAAAGGGAGATCACTCATTTTCCTCCCTACTCGCACCAAGCACTGCTCAATGCAGAAGCGCCACATATTGCCTCTGCGATAGAGTTTCTCAGCATGGCAAGCAAACTGGTCGAGCCTGGGAAACAAATAGAAATATTCGATCCAGTCCCTGCACAAATGACACGGCTAAAAGGACTAGAACGCGCACATCTGCTGGTACAATCCCACTCCCGCAAAAAATTGCAGCTATTTCTCAGCGAGTGGTATATGAAACTCTGCAAGATTCCCCGTCGTAAAGTACGATGGGCTTTGGATGTTGATCCATCAGAATTCTAATCAGCGTGAATTCGATATACAAATAGTTACCATAGCAAACTGAATTTCTTATGATGAAACAATGATCCCAGGAAAGAGTTTCTTCGACACTTGTACATCCAGAATCCGATAGATGTTATTCTAATTCGCAATAGAAAAATAAATTATAAAGTTACGTAATATCTTGTAAAGAAATAATTTTATTTAAAAAATTATTTACTTTTTTATTGGGAACTGGAATTATAACGATCTTTCATATAATTGACGATTTCTGTCAACGGTTTGAGTCGAGGTATTCTATTTCTCGAACTCACATTCAAAGAGATATATACAATAGACTCCTGCATAACTGGTTTTTTGGATAATTTGGTATTTCTAAGTGATTGGTTTTATGAGTGACACATACAGAGAAAAACTCTAAAAACCCAGTTATGTAAAGACCTCTACAATAAAATTAGCCAGATGTTCTTTTGATATTAAGCTAAATCCCATATCAAATACCAATTTATCTCCTTCCTGCAGGCTGAAACATCTAGTTTCCGTAGTTCATTTTCTAGAAAACAAATTATTTATCCTTTTTCCACTGCGGAATTCTTCTTCCCGAACAAAAAAAGTATAAGTTATCAATAGCAAAATTACCAAAAAGCTGAATTTTGCTAACAAACATCTCTTATTTTTTACAATAAATATTGCATTACCGTATTGAGTAGCTCTGGCTCAAACATACCATTTTTTAGCCCAAAAACATTTATTACCCAGCCTCCTCGACTTGGCACTTGAAGATTTATGAATTCTCATGCCGAAGGTAAATTATCTTTACGATTGACTTTGCTCATACCGATCATCGTTTGCTTTTATTCGATACAACAAAAATAAAACGAGGGATAATATACCCGAAAGCTGTCCCAATCCATTTTTACTGCATCACCAGACAACCTCAAATGCTACCAAGCGATTTGACTCTTGCATGTTATGGGAACGCAGGAATTTTTGGTTCTGTCGTTTCGACTTCTACTTCCGATATATGTTGTTTTATCCTTTTTTCGATCTCATCTACCCGATCCGCTGGCACATCGGCGAGTATTAGAAAATGACCTGCCTCTATTGCATCTTCGAACTCTTTGATCCGTCTATTACCCACATTCACTCCTATCATCCCGCTTAACCAGGCACCTATACCCGCACTTACCACCGTTGTTCCTAGCAAGATACCGCCTGCAATAACGGTGGAAGCAGGTGGAAGAGCCACTGCAACTAATCCAGCAAGCAGACCGGTCGTTCCACCTAATGCCAACCCCTGTTGCACTGCAGGAACAAAATCACTTTTCTGTAGCAAATTGGCCTCCGGCAATTCCTCGAGTGGTGTGCCGCTCTTGGCAATCACGTGGATGTGTCTCTCTTCAATTCGTGCTAAAAGCAGTTCATTAACAACACGCCTGGTACTGTTAATATCCGGAACAAGAAAATAGATGCGTCGCATGATAACCTCCTCAAATTTAGGATAATCAGTATTATTCAACAAATTAAATCGTCAATTGATTAGATCGTCAATTGATATAGAGAAGTAGCAATAGAGCAAATCAATCCGCTTTTAATACACGAGTTAACGAGCCAATGTTAAATGATAACCAATTAGTGGAGCAATAATGCAATTACATACATTATTCTATAGTTTGTGGCGCCAGGAAAGCATCAGCTATATAATCGTTAAGCTTGATAATGAGTAGTTATATGGCAAAAAAATCAATGAAAAGATACAAGGGCACCTATGAGCATGCAAAGTAAGAATATCCAGAAAAAAGTATCATTAAGAGGTTACAAAAGCCTTTTTCTCCTTGATGGCTTTTAATTAATTATCCTAAAACTCTATAAGCATTTCCATCTGTAAATGCAAAAAAAATTTTACCTCTGACAAAACATATTTCTGCTAATTCCCCATCCCACCAACAGCCAACAAGCGGGCATGGGTTACACTCTATTTTGTGTTATTCAATTGTTTAAATGTTGTAATATGCTTTGGTCGTCTCTTTATTCATGCTTTGCCTTCGAGCATGACTGCATTGCGGGAGAGAATATTATAGTTGCTCTATGCCCGACCTCTGCTTGATCACTTATGCGGCCGGACCACGTTAAAAACCGCGTGTAGCTTTCTTATAAATTACTCTACCTAAAATTAATCTTCATTTTGTCATGTACTCCGTCAGTAAAAAAGCAGATAAAAGTCTAGAAAAAAATAATCACTTGGCAATGGTAATAGGCAAAGCGAGAGATTTTGCTTCAGTAACAGTCAATCGAAACAGAATATAAAGCAATTGGAAAGCATTCTGATTCCAGTGCGCATCTGGTCCTTTGGTATTAATTGCATAATATTGGCCATCCAAGTGGGCCGATAGCTCAGTATTAGGAATAGGCTTATTTGACACGAAAATCTCCATAATATTAATAGGATTTTCATCTCTGAGAATAGGAGGAGTACGCGAGTCTTTTTCTACATGATACTCTGGTTCTTCCCCAAGTGAGTGACCGAGAAAATTGAGAATAGCATGAAAGCTTCTTAACCGGAAAGCACCTCTAAGGGGCCATTCTCCCCCGACATAGCCTGAGCGGATATCAAAGATAACATCGTTATCTATCAAAGAATTTGCCAAACCATACAAATCTTCAACTTCTTCAAAACGCAGTGTATCAGGATCATAGTTAGTAATAAGAATAGGTCCGGACACGTGCTTGCTAAGCGTATATGTATCCTCCTTCTGGTCGTAGCGGACAGTAAATTCTTTTTGCAAAGACTGAAACCCCTCTGCTGAAACAGCGCCTGCAGGAATAGTCCAGCTTCGCTCAAACGTCAGCGGCTCTGCATATAACTGCTTCTGATCCTGAATGGCTGAGAAATGGAGCGCTACACGACGAAACATCTCGTAGCCCTCTCGATCTGATGGGCTGTTGTAATAAGCAATCTTTTGAGAATATCTTTGCTGCGGCAAGCGAACACGGCCCCTGTACCTCTTATCAAGCTGGATAGCGGGAAGATTTAGTAGTGTAACTTCCTGTGCCATCATCCGCAGCATCAGATCTACATCAAAATGCTGCCGAAGCAACAGCGTAAACTTGTGTTGACTGAACGGGGCAAGGAGTCGTTGGGTAAATTCTTCACCTGCAATTGGCTCAATACTGAAAGTAGGGTTTTCTGAAACACCACCGCCAAATATCGGTACCAACATGCCACCCTGAGCACCTGTTAGTGCTGGAGAAGCGCCCGCATTCGCACTGAAATTGAAAGTAGCCGCAATAGCCGAAACTCGGGTGAAATGAAGAGGCTGATGATGTCGAGCCCGGGCAATATTAACGAGTAGCTGCTTGGCATCTGCATTGACAACTGCTTCATCATATGCCATCACTGCGCGGTTGAGCGTAATAGGCGACAAACAAGCAGAAAGGGTAAAAACAAATACAACACACAATAACAAACGGCGCATAAGTTATTCCATGAATGATGGGACGACTACTGGTTCATATTTTGCATTTTGCAAGCAACTCAGAAACAACGCAATCGGAGCAATGTATTGTATTGTTGTGTTAGTATTCTTATGAAATTAGACGATAGGTCACCTCTAAAAATTTATATTTGCGAGTATCCGCTTCGTGGATTGCCTGCTTACCCCGTTTTGTCACAATATGTCGTTGTTCACAAAAAATGCTTCCTTACTTATTGGTGATAAGCTGCGTCAACATTTTTTGTGCTCGCCTTGTCTTGTTTAGAACTCTGAATTTTTAAAGACACCCTATATTTATTTTTTATTAAGCTGAAGTTAACTTTGATTTATTGGAAGAGCGGGGACTTAGTAGCAGCATTAATTTATATTAGAGTTTTCAATATAATGAAAATACGTTAGATTGATTGCACATTTTCAATATATTCATATTCTTGATAAGAATTTAAATCAGTATAAGCTTTACCAACTTTTCAATACTATACATCAATACTGCACACCGTAGGAGAAGCAATGAAAAAACTCGTAACACTACTTTTATCACTCACTGTATTATTCTTTTTAGTATCTCAAACAGCAATGGCACAAAGCTATACCATGTATGGTGAAAAAATGGAGAAGAATTACCCAACCATGGCAGGTGAAAAACTGATGAATGGACTTGTTAATACAGCGACCGGTTGGGTGGAGCTTCCCAAAACAGTCATCTTGACTAGCCAACGCGATGGCGCGCCTTATGGTTTAACAGTCGGGTTGCTCACCGGCCTTATCCACACAGTTGGCCGTACAGTACTGGGTGCATTGGACGCTGTTACATTTTTCATTCCTACCTCTCCAGTTGTTTCCCCACCCTATATCTGGCAAGATTTCCATAAAGAAACCACTTATGGATAAGTATTAAGCTGATTGAAAATTCAACAGATCGTTGAAATAAAGTAATGATTATGGCTATTTTTCACGATCTGTTAAATATGAAAAGAGTTACAAGACCAAACCGGAATATCTTCCTTTTTCATGAAAGCATTGATTAACTCTGCATAAACCTGATCGATTGTGGAGAACTTTGAGGACTTCTAAAGAAGCCTATCACCTCTTTATGCTTTATTTCTCAGGATCATACAATGCCGCTTGTTGTCCCCTTTGCACATCCACCCGCATTAAAATCACTAAACCAATAAGAAAATAACCACCCGTAATCAGCATAGCAAGACGATGATCGCCACGTGACATCCAGCTAACCAGGCCATAAGTGATCGGGCCCAGGATAGAGGACAGCTTTACCGCCAATCCCCATAGCCCAAAAAATTCGGCCCGTCGAGAAGAAGGACTGAATAATCCAACCAATGCCCGCGCGGCAGATTGAGATGCACCTAAGCACAAACCAGCAATATTGGCGGCTAACCAGAACATGGCAGAGCTTTTAGCCATCCATGCCAATAAAATCATAATGATCCAACCAATGAGCGTAAGTGCGATAGTAGGAACATGACCCAATTTATCCTGCAAATTACCAAAAATAAATGCCCCTATTGCAGCAGTAATATTCACTAGCAGGACCAATAAGATCGTGTCTGTAGTGTTAAATCCCATCGCTTGCTGGGCATAAATTGCTGCCAATGCAATCACTGCTTGAATGCCCGCTTGATAAAAAATAAGGCAGACAAGAAAGCGCACCAGATCTTGGTAATGGTGTACATGCTTGAGCGTATTGCCCAATCGTGCAAAAGCTTCCCGGATGATATGATCACTCGTTTGATGCAACTGCGGCAGCGCTCGTTCTTTCAAGTAAAGAAAAGTAGGAATACAAGCAATAGCGAAAATGAGTGCAGTTATGAGCATGGTCACTGGCACGAATTGATCGGCTTCCTGCCCTTTCCCTTGCGCCCATGTCACATACGCAAGGGAGCAACCCAAGGTGAATAAACCACCCATATAACCAAGACTCCATCCCCAGCCAGATACTTTCCCTAGCGCATCGCTTCGTGCTAACTCAGGCAAAAAAGCAGCTATCAAATTTTCACCACTCCCAAAGAAAAAGTTGGTGAGAATAATAAAGAGAATTGCTAACCACAAATCACCCGGTCCGACAAAATAAAGTAATGCAGTAAATAAGACACAACCGATAGTTGTCAGCAATAATAAGCGCTTCTTCATGGCGTAAATATCTGCATAAGCACCGAGCGCTGGTGCAGTTAGAATAATAAGGATATAAGAAACTGCTAATGATGCTGTCCATGCAAATGTACCCCAATCCTGATTATCAGCCACGACCGCTACAAAGTAGGCATTAAAAATGGCAGTAATAACGACAGTGGTATAGCCTGAATTGGCAAAATCGAACATTGCCCAGGACCAAACTTCGCGCCGACTTACACCCTCAGTAAAATATGGTAGTTCTTTCTTCGGATTCATGTGACAGCCAATATCATTATTTTCTGATTGCGAGCATATGGATTTTTTACAAGAATTTTGGCAACGTTTACTACCAGAGTGAAAATTATTTATAAAACGGCAGCTTCAGCCATACGTTATCACAATTTTCTATCACGAAGTTCGGTATCACCATGAATCCGGATAGGTTTTAAAATGCAGAAATACCAATAGCTATAGAAACTATCTTCTTATTTCAATCCCAAATTAAAAAAGACACGATGGCGAGCCGTAGACAGTATAAATAATACGGCAAGGTGAAGCTGACAAAGTCAGTTTTGATTTAGAAATGGAATCAGTCCTTCCATTACTATTGCTTTTCTTATATTGGATATTTCGTCAATTCCGGCGTAATGGCAAGCCAGTTAATGAGCAAATTTATATATCTGCGCAAGCTGATATTCACGGCAATAGGCATGAAGTGGAACCGGAAGATGTTGAGTAGTTCTCACAATCTGGAAATACATATCTGAACATTGCAAAGAGGAATGGAAAAATATATACCACATTCCCCGCTGCAACTGATTAGCTCAAATAAAAAAGCTCTTAGGCCCATCCGATCTCTAGATCAGGTAAAACATCCACTTTCTGTAGCAATCTTCGATTAGCCGAACGTAGAATACCGAGTAAAGAGATTAATTGAGACAGGAACTCTTCTCCAGAAGTCAATCGATACCATTCGTCGCCATCAGGATCTTCTTCATCGAGAGTACGCCAGAATAGTTTGTCGAAACCCCTAAAAGAAACCGGACGTCCTGCAAGCAGATCATGCTTGATTTCATCAACCCAAGCATGACGCCTGCAGATCAAACCTTCAGCACCTTTGTAGACAACAACGGAGAGATAATCGTAAAGATCCATCGGACCACAAATCTTGGCAAGTTCAGTAATTCGTTGACCCACCATGACATCTCTAATTAGGGCACGCAAAGCTATTGTTGAGACTTCAAGACTAACGCCTGTTTGTAGAGAATGAATTTTGTCGAGATACATTTTCAGAAAACCAGAAAAAATAAACCATCACCAATTAATAATCCGATTTAAAATTTTCACTAAGGTTCATTTTCTTACTAAAAAATTTACTCTAGAAAGAAAATTAATCTTATTAATACGCTGCTTAAAATGTATTCGAGGCAGCTGATGATAGACAAGAATAGGAAAAAAAGCGGAGTTTGTATCTGATAAATGAATATTTTCAGCTTATTGTTAAAATGACAGCGACAACATAGAGTGTTTTTCAACAGCTTATTAAATTATTTTGAGATATCGTTGCAAGTAATTGGAATGAAAAAATTCTTTTAGTCATCCCTAAGGTTTCTCTATACTATATAGAAGGGATGAGTGAGGGCATAATTTAATAAGAAAAATAGGAAGGCAACTATTTCAGAACGTTTGTCACTCATACCGTAAAAAATTCTCTGCGAGCGCTTCTTCACCATATCGAGCAATCAGCGTATCAATCTCTGCAAGCAGCGCGTCGTCTTCATCTTCATCCAACGCGCCATCACCGACTAAACTAGCGATCAAACCCGAGAAAATAGCTTCTTTTACAGCACCAAGCGTTGGCGGAACCCGCCGATTCTCATTATACATAACCGCTTCGATCACTCGAGAAAGCGGTTCGCTAGCAATATCTTGCACAAAATCAATGGCTAAGGCAGTTTCACCAAATTCCTCAATCAGTGCATCTAACTCATCAAGTAATGATTCATTCACATCAAAATGATGCAGATTCTCTGTCTCAGTAAATGCTGGAGGCAACAAACCTACGAGAAGAGCACGAACGCTAGCAAGTGTTATCGGTTGATCAGTGTCTGCCTCATTGAGCCGACTTTCAATCAACGCAGACAAACCGGGACTAACACGGCTAGCAACATCAATAGGATTACGGATCATAATGTTTTCCTTTTAGTGATAGCAGAGACTATAACAAGGCTAATCTATACGCTATCCATCATATAAGGTATCATCCTTTCAGCAAGCTATGCTTCACAATTTTTAATTCCACCACGGAAGAGAACTAGCTCACTATTTTATAGTCTACGCTACCAACTCTAAATAAGGTTAATCGCCAAGGTTTTCGTAGGTATCTAAAATTATACTTATCAAAACTCTTATGATTCAATATGACTATTACATCCATACCCCACCTTTCCTAAATTCATCGTTGTGAAGATAATGTTTCATTGCATGCTCTTTCATGCGCAGGTGATGTTCTTTCCGAATTTGTTCTTGCTTTTTTGCAGCCTCTGTTGGCTGTGCATGATCGCGAGACGTTTGCCATCCCTGCTGCGTCATAAATTGATTTTCAATAATCTGTTTCTGATTTTGTGCTCGAAGATCTTCTATCGATTGCATGCGATCAAGCGATAATATAAATAATCCAATACTCAACGAGATTATACTTATCACAGTAGAAGGGATTAATATTTCTTGTTTCATAATCAACTCCTTGAATGGGTTAGTTGAAAATAGGACTCCAATCACACAACCTTTCAAAGGATGATAGTTTTTTGTTCATTACAGCACTATTAAGCATACTGAGGCAGATAATGGGTTAAAACTTATATTCGATATACGTGAATGTAAGTTTCATGTAACTCTCAGTCATTACTGCACAGTAATACTACGTCGCTTTGAAGATTCAGCTTTTGGCAAAGTAATTTCTAGAATGCCACTTTTCAAAGATGCAGTCGTTTTGGCAGTATCCACTTCTCCTGGCAATGCAACTGAACGAGAGAATGAAAAATTGGAAATTTCGCGTCTATGATAATCACCTTTCTCTTCTTTTACATCGCTCGCACATTGACCTTTAATCGTGAGCAAATTGCCGGTAAGAGAAATATTCAGGTCTTCCTTCTCTATACCAGGGATTTCAGCACGAACCAGGATGTCATTATCTCGATCGATCACATCCAGCTTCGGTGAATGTGAAGCTTCCAATTCAAACAGGTTATCCCATGCCGGGACACCTCCCCATCGCCATAATGACGGCCAGCCACGCCGGAAGAAGCGATCAAAAGCGCGTTCCATCTCAGTAAAAGAGCGTTCTATATCAGTGGCTGGACGCATAGCAGATACTTCACCTTTTGTTGCTTCTTTTTTTGCTGTTTCTTTATTTGTAGAGACTGGAATATTTTCTTTATTTTCTTCTGCCATGATGATTCTCCTATTCCGGGTTAAAAAATTCTGTTTTTTTCAATGCAAGGTATGTTCTTGATAGACAGGGTAGATCATGATAATCATCCGGTGTGAACCACAATCTTTCACATCGCTGAAAAAAAGCTTTCCTGCGAAATGTACTCCACTCATACTCACCACTTCAAAATGGTGTCCTATGCGTGAAAGAAAACGTAGATAGGGATTAGCCTGCTCTCCTTTTAGCAAATCGATCTCTGCCAGCTTTGGCAATAATCTGGAAATATGTAGTTTTGGCAAATTCTTGGGCCATCCTCCCAATAAATCCGCGCCCGCCTTGTTGCAATCACGAATTATGCCGTCTTCAGAAAGTATCAAAACTACATACTCGCTTTCGTTAGTCTCTGCCTTCGCAGTAAAATTATTTCTCAGCAGTGCCTTACTGGTAATACTCATTGTTTACCTCCGCTTCAGCAGCCAGCCAATCATCCAGTTCATGTCCGGGTTGGAATCCTCTTTCCTGTGCTCTGTAATAAGCTGCAATAGCGATACGAGAATTGCGGTCTTCCTGCATATGCTCGCCATTAGATTCGTTACCTGTAACCGTTACTTTTTTCCTGGTATTCTTGGTAAGTGGTTTAGTAGGTTCCACCTTTGCCTCCTTGTTTAATCAATAAATTAATTGAGTAAAAAATTTGTATAATCTTTCGTGACGGTATAAAAACCGTAATCATCAATTTATCGAAAAACAGAAGATGATTAAATACGTATAAACACGTAGATCATTCAGCAGAACGGCTTTTTCCCGATTTTCTTTGATTCTCGCAATAAACTGCCCATCACTAAATAGATTGTAAATAAAGGACCCAAAGCCAGGCTATTTGGTCGAGAAGACCGGAATAGGATGGATAAGATGAGTAGACAGGGTATGGATAGGCATCAGACCGACTTGAACTAGAAGGTAAATTGTTCATCAACCATGAAACTATCCATCAGTACTTCTATGCAGACCAACTGGCAGGGGTGATGAGTGGCAACCTGCAACCTATGCGCCGCCAGAAGCCGCGGCG
This sequence comes from Nitrosomonas sp. Nm34, assembly GCF_900113925.1. Lineage (GTDB taxonomy): Bacteria > Pseudomonadota > Gammaproteobacteria > Burkholderiales > Nitrosomonadaceae > Nitrosomonas. The sequence continues at coordinate 69,378 of NZ_FORD01000012.1, read as the reverse complement.
CAAGCGCTATGCAAGCGGGCAAGACCGACGCGGCACAAATTTGCAATCGAGTCATCACCGATGTGCAGAGCACGCGTATAGGTGATGGAAAAAGCAATACCATGCGCGACAAGCACTCTTAGCGGGTGGTACTGTGGTCTCGGCAAGGCGGAAATGGCGCTGCGGAAGAAGCTTTCCCTATTCATTCAAATTCATAGCATCTTTGCACCATAAGCATCCCTGACCGGTGATTTGGTAGGGTAGCATAGTGGTGGTTGCGTATGGAATTTACCGGACTTGGTTTCAGGGAAAGTTTAACCAAAAATCATCGAGATTCACTTGCCAAAACAGCGTAGCAAGCTAAGATTGCGGATGTGTTTGTGTTGCTGTTCAGGCGGCGCAAGAAATGGAGGGAGAATATCTAATTCCATTTCCAAATCAAGACTGACTTTGTCGGCTTTACCTTGCCGTATAATGGATACTCTCTGCAGCTCGCCTTCCCGTCACTTTTGATGTGGAATAGAATAAGGAAACATTTTTGTGGACAACGAAGTATTGTGATGAAATGGGGGTAAGCAGGTAATTCGTGAAGCGGATGCTCGCAAATATGAATTTTTAGAGACACCCATAAAATAGAACCCAAGCAGAATCAAGCAGCATAAATCTCTACCAAACTAAAATACATGAGCACTTAGCTGCCGTAACTTCATCAGAACAGTACCAGTAAGCATCAGCGTTCGAGGCATAAGATAGTGTACAAATAACACTCACCCCTACTCACTCCGGCAAGTGATGCTTACCAGCACTCACCCGCTTGGCTTGTGGAGTTTCGGCTCCCAACTCCTCGATGAATTTGACTTCATCCCCTTCCTGCAAAAGCTCAAAGCTTGGATCAATGACATTATCGCGATGAAAATAACGTTCCACGCTATCCTGTCCTCTAATAAAACCATAACCTTCTTCATAAAAGATACGCGCAACGTGTCCAATCTGATCAGCAGCGTGTGCTTTGGTTTTAAGCTGCATTCGACGTGCATGATCCTCAAGCTGACGCTTGGCAGCGTCGAAAGCCTCGCGCAAGGCGACATAGGGATCTTCGTGATGATCGCGGTTAACCACAATATCGTTGCCGGGCACACCGATATTGATGCGGACATTGAACTCCTTCCCTTGATGATGATGCTTATGCGGCATTTCAACTACTACATGGCAGGAAACAATGCGATCAAAAAAGTTTTCGAGCTTTTCCACTTTGTCGCGAATATGCGCTTCTAGTGCATCGGAAGAAGATATATCGCGTATGGTGATTTGTAGTGGGCTTTGCATAATTCTTGTTCTCCTTCCATAGTTGATCTTTAATTACTAGCGGCGAATACCCGCTTCCTTTTGCTGCTCGTGTGCCATGAGTTTAACAAGTGCATCGAGTTCCTCAGACAGTAACCCTAATAAGTCATCGAGCGTAACAATACCGATCAGCATATTATTATCATCTACTACTGGCAAGCGACGCACCCCCTTGACCCGCATATATTGAATTGATTCAAATACACCCGTATTTTCCTTTACGCTAGCAAAATCAGAGACCATAATATCACCAACAGTGATAACATTGGTATCGAGTTCTGGTGCAATAACTTCCATGACCAAATCACGGTCAGTCACTATACCGACCGGCACTCGTTTCCCTTCTCCCCCATCATCGATTACCATCACATCTCCAACATGGTGCTGGCGCATCAGCTTAGCTGCCTGTAAGACAGTATCATCACGTTGAGCAACGACGACTTCACGTTTACAAAATTCACCTATAGGCATTTTATTCACCTCTTGTCTATAATTAAGAAACCTCCGCATAACTGTGTTTTTAGAGTGTTTCTCTGTATGTGTAACTCATAAAACCAGTGACTTAAAAAAACCAAACTCTCCAAAAAGGTCAATTATGCGGAGACTGATTGATTTTCTAATTAGATTGAAGCTAGATTGAAGCAATGCACGCCGCTTATTTAGCGTGTGGAATCAACGGATCTTCAGTGTCAGCAGGAATAGATGGCTCCTCTAATTCTTCCATCTTTTCAGTGTCAGTTTTTGTTTGAGGAGCAGATGATTCAGCGGCGGCAGGCCTAGTTCTCTCTGCGGCCGCTTTATTTTCTATTTCAGCGCCAGGAGAAGATTTCTCTTGCTTTGGTTCACCTCAAGCGGCAGGAGCCAAAGATACGAAGGCAACAACATATATATTTCATTTCCTTCTCCTTTATAACATAATAAAAGCTTAAGAAAGTGATTTAGCTTCCGATTACCACAGCTATCACACATTTCATCTGCATTCATATATTCAACTTTTTAAACTTAATAATAATTCTAAATTCGCAAAGCTTACTACTAGTAATAATCTATCGAAAAAAAAGAAAGGGTTAAATACGTACAAACACGTATAAATATTTTCTTATTATGGTATTGATTGATAGACTAAAGCTATTTTTTTGTCGTAGACTGTAGCTTATTCAGTATACAAATCATTTTTAAATATACTGTGATTGATGATTGACTCATTTACAGGGCTAAGCTTTCAGACACTGCTCAATGCAGTATCAGATGCTATATTGTTAATCGATGATTCGGATCACATTGTGCTAACAAATGTGGCCGCGCAACAGCTATTCGGTTATGTAGATCATGAACTTTGCGGTCTCGCGATCGAAGAACTCATATCTCCTCACTATCAGGATCTTTATCAGTACTACCGAGAAGTTTATCTCGGCAAGCCATGGGAACGCGACATAGGAAATGATAGAACACTGGTTGTCTTAACTCATGACAAACAGGAGCTGAAGGTAAATATTGGTCTGAATCCCCTGACAGCCCACGATCAACTTTATATTTTGATCACGCTGAATATCAGTGATCGACGTCGTCAAGCAGAAGTCGCACTGAAAGTTAGTGAAGAGCGATTGTGGCTAGCCAAACAAGCAGCAGCATTGGGCGTTCTTGATATCGATTTCGAAAACAACGTCATACACATTGATAAACGGATGCGCGAGCTCTGGGGTTGCGGAACTGAGGAAATCATGACTTATGATAAGTTTATCCGCGCGATTCATCCCAAAGATTATGCCACTCACCAAGCCGCTTTTGAGAAAGCCATGGATCCTGCTGGTGATGGCCACTACCTTGCAGAATTTCGTGTTATTAATGCTGCTGATGGATTTGAGCGTTGGATCACCATAACTGGGCAAGTCCACTTTGAAATAAGGCGTGCAAATCGCCTTGTCGGCATGGCACGCGATATCACTAAACGCAAAACACTCGAGAAAGAACTTCAAATGCAGCGTGCTGAATCAGAAGTACTTTTTAAGCAGCAAGTAGCGATTCATACGGCTTCTGCCATTGCCCATGAGCTAAATCAACCGCTTACTGCAATTTCTGCATACAGTGAGGTCACATTGCGTGCTATGGAAAGCAAGGCTTTCAATATCGACGAAGTAAGACAGATGCTTGAAAACTGCGTCAAACAATCTCAGCATGCTGGTCGCAGACTGCACGAACTGGTTGCCTTTCTGCAAAAAGGAGAAATGGTTACTGAAAAACTCAGTCTGAATGAAGTGGTAACGGATGCTTTAAAAATTGCCCACAGCGAAGGCTATAACGATTTTCATCACGTGTTACATTTGGAATCTAACCTCCCTGCAGTGCTTGCCAATCGTCTTCATATACAAAAAACCCTGGTAAATCTATTGATAAATGCTGTGGAATCAATGCGCGCAGCGAATGTCTCATCTCCCGCAATTACGATTGCCATCAGCATATTGAACGAAAAAAACTTAGCCATGGTCTCAGTACTTAATACTGGCCCTGGTATTGATCAAGAAATAGTCCGGTATATTTTTGATCCTTTCTTCACAACAAAACCAACCGGCATCGGCATGGGATTGTCGATCAGTCGCGCCCTCATTGAGGCTAATGGCGGTCAACTCTGGCTTGATCCTGATACCAAGGAGGGTGCCAAATTTAACTTCACACTACCTTTTGCATCATGATCTCTCAACACTTCATTGTTTTTATCGTGGATGATGAGCCAGCAGTAAGAGATTCTTTGGCTCTTCTACTCAAGCAGGAAGGAATCTGTGTGCAAACTTTTGAAAATGCTGAAACCTTTCTTAATGCTTATCAACCTGGTCACAAAGGTTGTATTATTCTTGATGTACGCATGCCCGGAATAGGTGGCTTGCAGCTTCAGGAAAAACTCTTAAATTGTAAAAATATAATGCCCATTATATTTCTTACTGGGCATGGTGATATTCCTATGAGTGTCAGAGCAATCAAAGCGGGTGCAATCGATTTTCTCACCAAACCCATTACTCGCGTAAAACTTCTTGCCTCTGTTCAATCAGCTTTTCTGGAAAGCGAAAAGCTAATAGAAGCGAATAAACATAATCAGGATGCGCTATCACGCTTGGCAAGCCTCACGAAACGTGAGCATGAAGTTATGATGATTGCTATTCAGGGATACCACAACAAGGAGATTGCATCTCGTCTTGGTATCAGCTTTCGCACGGTAGAAATTCACCGATCCAATATCATGCACAAGACAGGCGCAATCAATTTGCTTGATCTTGCACGTATTGCCTATGAAAGTGGATTAAACACCTCAACATAATGCTGTGCTTTGCCAGCGTTAACTCAACGTCACCGCTACAGTAAGCAGCAAAAAATATATACGTATTTATACGGATAGCCTCTCGCATCGATTCTTGATACGGTAACCAAAATAAGATTTGCAATAGGAGTTGGCTATGCAAGAAACACTGGTTGAAATGACTGTTTTTGAGGCAATTCTAGCTAGGCGTTGTGTTCGTAATTACACTGAGCAAGTAGTTGACTTGGGCGCTATACACATCCTTCTAGAAGCCGCTATACATGGTCCTACAGCATTACATGAGGAACCATGGACATTTGCCATTATTCGCGATAAACAGCTATTAAAAGATATTTCAGATTATGCCAAACCTCTGTTTGCTGGAGAACTTCAAATAGCAGGACGCGCCCCTGGTTCCTTTACTGAACCTGATTTCAATATTTTCTACGACGCGAGTACGCTGATTCTGATTTGCTCGAAACAAACCGGGTCTTGTGTAGCTGCGGATTGCTGGCTGGCAGCCGAGAATCTGATGCTGGCAGCATGTGCCATGAAATTGGGAAGCTGTGTAATCGGTGCTGCATTGACAGCTTTAAATACGCCAGATATCAAGGTTAAATTAAATATCCCGGAAGAATTTTCTATTATTGTCCCGATTATTCTTGGTTACCCAAGTGGGGAGACGCCCCCTACTCGGAGAAAGAAACCCGTCATTATCACGTTAACGAGTTAGCTGATTGGTATCAAGTAAGCTAAACAAGTTATTCCATTTCCAAATCAAAATTGACTTTGTTGGCTTCACCTTGCCGTATGATTGATATTGTCTGCGGCTCGCCTTCGCGTCAATTTTGATTTGGAAATAAAATAAGACCCTATTCACAATTTTGGAAAATAGCTTCCCGTCAGTTAAAAACAGAGATAAGCTGCATATCAATCCTATCCACAAACATAAACTGATCGAATTCCAAATGGTATCTTTAGCAAAATTTCTCAGGTGGCCTTATCTACAACATTTAATAATGTATCCTAACAATGTACTCCCGGGCAACATAAGCTGGCGCCTTTGTTTTATCGGATTACTTGCTGCGGCAGTGGATGCAGGTTCTTTCCTATTGCTAATGCATAGTGAGGCTGGTCTTTCATTAGCGCATATCACAAGCTTTCTCATAGCTGGTGCGATAAATTACTCATTCTTTTCCAAATACTTGCCTCAATCAATTGACCTAAACTCCCTGCGATGGCAGCTATTCAGTCGCTACTCGATAGTCAGTATCCTGGTTTTGCTGATGCGCGGCGGCTTACTAACCTTGCTCCTTAACGTCTGGCATATACCACTCACACTGGCCATTTTTCCGGTTATCGTTATAACCGCTGCGATGAGTTATATGGGGCTCGTATTTTATATATTTCCGCTTCTGCAGCAGCTGCCTTCTCCAGCTATAGGCTGGCGTGAGGCCACGATTGGGATCATCGTGTTTGCTATCCTGCTGCGCTTGATCTATTTAGTTCAAGCGCAGCTCATTCCAGACGAAGCATACTACTGGGTATATGCTCAGCATATGGACCTGAGTTTCTTTGATCACCCACCCATGGTTGCATGGCTGATCTGGCTTGGCACCTCAATCTTTGGTGATAATGAGTTAGGGGTCCGCATCAGTGCATTCATGTGCAGTCTGATAACAATGGGTTATCTATATGCATTAGCATGCAACCTTTATGACAAACAGACGGGGTTGCGCACGCTGTTATTACTGGCCATCTTACCCTTTAGCTTTGCAACCGGCATGTTGATGACAGCAGATGCGCCCTTGATCGCAGCCTGGGCCGCCACACTCTATTACATGGAGCGCGCGCTGATAGCCGGCCGCAGTTCTGCCTGGCTGGGTATGGGAATCACATTCGGCCTCGGCCTTCTCTCAAAATATACCATTGGCTTATTGGGTATGGCAGCTTTATTGTTTGTTATCCTGGATCCCATCGCGCGTCACTGGATGCGACGTGCTCATCCCTATCTTGCTGCCCTGCTTGCCTTATTATTATTTACTCCGGTCATTATCTGGAATGCCGAACATAACTGGGCTTCATTCCTGTTTCAAGGACGACGATTAGAAGGTGCGGGTGATGATCAATTCTCAGCACATCTTCTATTCCTTAACATTTTAGTGCTGCTCACACCTACTGGATTCCTTGCTGCAGCATGGGCGCTCATAACAGGTGGCAATCAAGATAGTGATCAATCTGCACAAAGGTGTCGTTTGTTTTTGCGGGTTTTCACTGGAACGCCACTTGCGGTATTTTTTGTTCTCAGTATGTTCGATTCAATGCGTTTTCACTGGACTGCTCCGCTATGGTTAGCGGTATTGCCAACGATAGCATGGATGATGGGACAGACCCATCATTTAGGCAATATCGCAAGCCGTCTGCAGGCAGCATGGAACCCGACTATCGCAATTTCCATGATTGCCTATGCATTGATACTGCACTATGTCGTACTGGGATTTCCAGGTATTCCCTATCCGGATTTCATGAAACGTTATTTCTGGCGTGAAACAACTATTGAAATTGAAAAAGTCGTTCAAAATATACAGCAACAAACTGGACAAAAGCCGCTTGTCGTAGGCATGAGCAAATGGCCGATTGCGAGCTCACTGTCTTTCTACAATCGAAAAGAACCTATGGATATTCGCTCACGTAATATGTTTGGTGACAGCGGCGCTATGTATCAATTCTGGTATCCATCGGAACCGCCAACCATGCGGCCGATCATACTGGTTGGTATAGAGAAAAACCATCTTGAGCAGGGCCGCTGGGGTAACGATATTACTTACATGCTTGATCAACCTGGCCCCATACAGAGTCAATTAATCATGCGTGAGAATAAACCGTTGCGGTGGGTATATTATAGAATTGCCCGAGGATATCGGGGTCATTGATGATAGCCAGATTAACCTAGTGGCAGCTCTCAAGTTCAATTGTTCCTGTTACTTTTTGCCAGCTGATGGCAATAGCGGTAATGGCAAGTAGTAAAGTAGGAATTTTGCTATAGAGAATAAAGGTGTCCGTTAGGCCTGATAAGAAAACAAAACTGACCAGGGTAACTCCCAAGATAGGAAGCTGGTAAGCGCGTAGCGTTTGAAACCAGCTTTTTAGAAGAAAGGCTAACGCGAAAATACCAAGCACTCCGACATGCATGCCAATTTCAATCCAATCATTGTGATAGTTAGTTGTTTTATGATATTCAAGTAGATTCTTATAACGACCATCTTTATAGGTGGTTATCGTATCTTCGAAATAACTTCCTGCTTTTCCTGTACCATACCCAGTTAATGGTTTTTGCATAATACCGTGCAAACCTACATCCCAGATGGCAAGACGATAGCCTAGGCTCGTGCCATATTTTCCTTGCTGGTATAGCTTTACACCGTCAAGGATTTGAATCAGCCTCCCCTGAAAGCTGGCGCTATTGAATGCAAATATAAGAACCACAGCCATTAATGATGATGCAATACCAGCCAATATTCTGATGTTTGTTTTATAGAGTAGAAGAATTAATAAACCCGTCGACACCAGGGTTGCCAGGAGAGGCCCACGTGCATCCTGATTGAATTGAAGAAACAACAAGAAGCCTCCAAAAAACCAGAGTGCTGACTTTAATTTTTTATCGCTATTTATGCTTGCCAGGTAGATCGTCAGCATGACTCCAATCCCGAGCATTAATGAAAAATTTAAATAGCTAATATTGAGAGGAGGAATTCCTTGTACGCCAACAATCGCCCATTGATAAAACCCCATCAGTAAAACACCGAAATAACCAGTGAGCAATCCCCCGATTGCCCAAGGCAAGCGCTCTTTATTCAACAAAGATAAAAAAGGAATAAAGATCAAGAAAGCAAAATATCTTCTCCACTTTATATATCCAAACTCAGGATAATCGCCCCAGAGTGTTCCGAGTGCAACCACACCAGACAAAATGAGTATTGCCATTACGAAGGGATCTTTGATTATTCCCCTCAGCCGGCTAAACCCCCCATCTAAAATCCAGAGTACAGTCAAAATGATACCGGCAGGCAGACTCAACCACTTGCTCCACAGAGCAATACCAAAAAAAAGTAACATGGCTTTTGTCAATATGTGTTGCCATGCATAAGAAGTCTGTATCAGATTGGCTGAACTGACTAGTTTATTTTGCATCAGTAATTTTTATACTTAATCTTGAGATGATCTGCGAAATACACGAAATACACCCACTACCGCTTTAAGAATGATTTTTTGGAGAAGTCATGGTCATTCCCAGATTGATTCCAAGGATCAGATCGCATGCTTCACGCACAGCACCATGTCCAGCCGGGCGGGTACAAATGTAATGAGCCCGCTGTATAATTTCTGGAACAGCGTCTGCTGGACACATAGCAGTGCCTACCCTGCTTATGCAGTCTAAATCACAAAGATCGTCCCCCATATAGGCGATATCTTGTAAAGATATCCGCCAGAGCTTAGCTTTACTCTGAAGCACTTCAAATTTATTTTTTATTCCTGGATAGTATTCATCAATATTCAGTTTCTTCATTCTCGCGGCAACAGCAGGGCTAGCTTCGGAGCTCATGACACAAACCTTGATGCCGTTTTCACGTAGCAATTGCAAACCATGTGCATCGCGGGTATTAAACTTCTTGAATGCCTCACCATCCGATCCATAATACATACCACCATCAGTCAGTGTGCCGTCCACATCAAGGATAAACGCTTTAATCTGTGAAGCACCGAGGGTGGATTTTAATTTTTGCCTTAGCAGAAGTTGCTCCACCACCATCCAGTCGACTTCATCATCAATCTCAATTGCAGTTTCAGCAGCCATCTGATGAATACCGATACGCCCGCCCAAACGGCTGGCCGTTTCTTTCAGCAATTTTGCTCGTGTGAAGTAGAAAGCCCCATTTTCCATGAGACATCCTTCAAAATCTTGCCGTCTTGGGCGATTAGCCGGATCATAGTTAATAGGTATCGCTGATTGGGTCCAGAAAAAACGTTTCGATGACACGGCAGTTAGCAGAGAATCCAGATTGTCAGTAACAAATTTATGCTTAGCCATACGAAAATCACCTGCACGGGTAAGCGGTGAAGTAGCCTGGATCAGACTAACCACATCAAATGATATTTTCTGGTGAAACTCGAGCATAGCGCTTTCCGTACTCGCTGTGTCTGTGCACGTTTCAGCCGAACGATCCAGCACTTTAACAGCAGAAGGAAATTCTTCCAGTACTCTCTTTCGTATTCTTGGTGAATCGGTAGCAACGTAAATCTCATCAAAACACTGTGAAGTAATCGCTTGTTCCAGACTCCAGGCGAATAGAGGCCGACCTGCGATGAAGCGGATATTCTTATCAGGAATCGATTTCGAATTCGCACGCAGAGGCATAAAAGCAACCCAGCGCATCAGTTGAAATGAACGCCTTGCAAACGTTTGAGCTTATTACGCTGCGGTAACTCAATTTCCAGTATAGGGGTATCTTTAAATGTCAAAGCGTTAGATACAGCACGCACATCGCGTACCAGCTTGCGTAACCCATCTGGCTCCAATGAGGCGGCATGATCAGTCCCCTTCCAAGTCCGATCCAGAGTAAAATGCCGTTCAATCCAGGATGCGCCCAATGCCACGGCTGCAGAATCAATGGCTATTCCGAGATGATGTCCAGAAAACCCAATTTCCTTAACGCGAGAGCCAAACCGTTCCTCTATAGTTCGTAACTCCAGCAAGCAAACCTGCTCAAAAGGCACGGGATAACCTGAGGTACAAGCATATAACACAACCCGATGAGCGGCATCATGTGCTTCCATCAAATTCACAATCTGTTCTAGCTCCGGAGGAGTTGTCATCCCCGCGGAAATATGAATATCACCGCTATAGTTACGAGCAAGGAATTCCAGCATAGTAAAATTGAGATTGCACGCTGAGGGTATCTTAATGAATTCTGGATTGATATCTGCAATTTCCTTTGCCGAAGTAAGATCCCAGACTGAAGTTGAATAACCGATACCATACTCTTCGCACCACTCTTTTAACTGTTGATGTTGCTCAACATTAAATTCCAGAAATTCACGGTGTGCTCCATAAGTTTCCCCATAGCTATTCTGTGGATTGGGATGAGGTGCATGGTACTCCTCAGGTGTAAGCAGCTCCTTATTCGAACGTTTCTGGAACTTGACGAAATTGCATTGAGCAAAGCTCGCGGCGACTTTTATCATCTCACGTGCAATCTCAATGTCACCTTTATGATTACAGCCTATTTCAGCAACAACTCTGGGTGTTTTCATAGATATCAATCAGTAAAGTAAGAAACTTATGCGCTGATCCTGAATACATGCTTAGCATATGGCGCAACTTTAATCTTGTCAAAGCGCTTTAATAAATTACCAAAATGCGCAATTTTTTGTTCAATTTCTTTTACTGAAATTCCAGGAAAACGGTGATTATGGTAGGCCAGCCGATTGGGACCTGGGCGACGCATATAGAGATTCGTCAAGCCAGCTTTTAGCTTGGTGAATAGCCATCCTTGAAGATAGGTACTGAGTGGTTTGGCCGGGGGTTGTCCTTTACTGTAACCACTGGCTTCCAAAACATCTACAATCCGCTCACAAGCTAATGGCCCTTCTTGCGCTGCCAGGAAATAATCAATGAGATCTTGCCGCTCCTGGCCATCCGCTGCCCCTATTTCACCCTTAAGAATCTGAGACAAAATATCAGCCAGTTCCTCAAAATTGAAACATTGGTAACTGAGTTTAGTAGGCAAACCTTGAAAGTCATAGTCGTAATATTGATTAAGCGTTGCCAGGTAAGAGATCGCAGGAACATCGAGCATATAAGCCTCCAGCCCGGTCGTGCAGCCATTGTGTACCATCGCTTTTGCAGCGAGTAACCAGGGAATGACATTGCCTTGATTGGTTATGACTACTCGCGGACATTTCGCAGCAATTTGGTGATAAATTTGATAACTTTCACTAGGATGAGGTCGAACAATGATAGTTAACTCAGGAAATGCCTGCTCGAGCATGGGAATAAGTTGTTTGAAATCCTCCAGAACTGACAGTTTATGCGCTTGCAGACCTTCAGCAAACTCCTTGCTCATGCCAATACCAGACTGCCCTAAACGGATTGGCTGCGAAGGAGCTTTTGTTGGCAGAAATAAGCCCACGCTGGGAATATAGGGGTTTACATCACTGAAATTGGTGTTAATAAGAATGAAATCTCCATAAAGACTACGCAGCTTTTCAACTTCTGGGGCAAAGTAAGGACGAATTTCTGGCCGCAGCATATCACCACGCGGATTTCCGGTAATATGGATGGGCATATTCTCAGGCAGTGCAGGATATTGTCGAAGCAGATCAACATTTTCCTGACCCCAGGCAAATACATGCGACACATTTTTGATAGTCTTAGGAGACAAGCGCAGAGAAAAATATGTCTCAGCAGGTGGATGAACCAGCGCCTCTTCTTCCCACGCCACAATCTCATGACCCAGTTGGCGCAATATCTTAAACATTGAACTACTCAGGCTTCGCATACTTTTCGCCAAATAAATTCCCCGAGGAACGGAGGCTACCTGGAAATGAGCATACGCTCTGGAACCCATGATGACTGGAAAACCACGCTCAGCTGCAATACAGGATAAAAGAATTTTCGCATCTAACTCACGAACTTGGCTTTCAACAGGAATAATTAGCGGTGAAGCTCGAGTTTTCATATGATATAGCACCTAACTTACAACCATTAAACAGGAATTAAACCAAACCGCTCGGGCGTGATAGGTGTAATGGCTTTTTCATTTGCCAATATACTCCATCGATCGGAAAAAGCATTAAAAATATGCGAATTGCTGGAAATAGCAATAATTTCATGATTCAACCAGAAAGAAGGCTTCGTCCAATTAAAACTACCAAAAATCGACCACTTCTGATCACCGGCTTCAACTAGTATGAACTTAAGATGCATGGGTAAATTATCACCATTTCGCTTGAATCGAATTCCCGCTGAGAGCAATCGCTGCTCTACGTTCGGAGTAACACGTCTAAGCGTTTGCTCTGCAATGATTTCCACTATTGCTCCTCGCTTAGTCAGCCCCACGATCACATCAACAGCCCGCTTTGCTCTGATATGTGAGGCTGCAATACGAATACGCGCATCTTTGCCTATTTCATTCAAGAATTGCATGACGGGATGGGGACGCATGCTGGGTAGAAAATAAATAGTCGTATCAGTCCCTTTGATGGTGTGATTTGCATTTGCAGAAAATCGATAAAATAATCCTGGTGATTTTTGATGTAACTGTCGGGCATGCTTTACCAGTTTCTCAATGAGCAGCGGATCATAGCACCCAACCAACGTATTATGACCCTGATCCTGGTCACCAATCTCTCGAATAATATCCGATCTTTCTTCCAATTGGTTTCCGGATGGATTAAAAGAACCGATGAACGCGACGGGTTTCGGATGCGAAAAGCAGTACAGCTTTTCATGTAACTGAGGTCTCCATGCTCTTCTTGGCGGGGAAGGTATCCCGGTAAGCGTGACAGTGCGAAACTTATCACCTAGACCTTCTGGTGCGGAAAGCAGGGCAATCACGTCATCATTAGCATCGGAAACACGTGGCTTGCCTGCTAGACAAACAGTCACTTTGACGCCTCGGTTTTGAGCCTGGATGAGCGCTCTGGCAAGCTCTAAATCACGAAAATAATAAGTTACCCAATCGATAGAGCCTCCTGCTGGCACAGCAGCAATCTGCTGTGCCAGCAGATCCCGTAGATAACCTGATGAGCGATCAGGCCCACCAAAATAAACCTCGTAAGCTGAGTTCATTTGCATAATGAATTTACCTCCAGGGGAGCATATTTAGCTTCGATTGTTCGTCTCAAATTAAATGCCAACAACTTACCAAGTCGCTCATTGCCAACAGGTCCATTCCTCGTACGTTGAATGATATCTAAATCAGGCGCTTTATTCGCCTCGATTAAGCAAGGACCGGTGTCGAGTATAGCAACATCCCAGCCGATTACCACCTGATCAGAAAAAAGACAACCATGAGCATCCTGCACAAAACGGATCAATTCAGGCCAGCACGGAAGCTTGCGATGCAGGATGGGCACATTGGTTTCCGGATGCCGATCGTACCATCCATCTGCAACTGTTCCCCAGGCTCCGCGAGTGCCTCTGCCTAGTTCACCCGTCTGAATGTCGACATTGGCTGCAATGCCACCGGCATGGTAATTGTCGACGACAGTTTTGCTGTTTCGCGCCATACGAAAAACCGCATCGGTCACCTCGTAGTTATCTGACTCATTACGGCAGCTCATCACACGAATAGTGGCCAGCGTGCCATTGGCAAGATCAGTGATTTCCCTGTGGTTTATGAGCCGTGGTTGCACCAGATAAGTCTTGTGCTCTGAGGCTGTTCGTAAGTACTCAATTAATTGCTCTCCCGTCGCGACCTTTCCATCGCCACCTCGGTATTGCCCCGAACCGAGATAATCCCAGCGCGAAGTACCTCCTCCACCCTGTCCGGCTAACGGTTTTACGAAAAGGTCAATTTCGGGCAGTTTTTCATCCTGCCAATCTATTTTTCTGATTTGTCTTTTCTCAAAGATCCAAAAGATAGGTGTGGTTGCAATACCTTTATCATTACAGCGAGCCTTAAGACATGCTTTATCCTTGATATACGCTGTAGTACGCTCAACGGGAATGGGGAGACCACCATTGTATTTACGTAATAACTTATAAATACCTGCTTTTATTTCAAAGCGATTAAGATATTCACCTGCGTGTTCTCTCTTATCCTCATCGTGCAGTTCAAAAATGTAGTACCAGGGAGATAGGATTGCATATCGGGTAGCAAGCCTGATTTGCTCGTAAATTTGCCTGATTATTCCCTTACCTGTTCGCTTTTTGATAAAGCGTCCATTAAGTGTGGTGAAGACTATTGTCAGCAAAATGATCACGAATGGCACTAATGGAAGCGCTGCATACATTATCAGGCGATCAACCATTCTGATTTCATCCCAGACTTCACGCTGAAAGTATCGATGGATTAAAGTAGCTGCCGTATCATCATCGGATAGCCTGGGCAAGATCAAGAACGCACCACTCAGATCACGCGTGATCCTGTCTATGCCTAAATCCAATTTTTCCATTGCAGTTTTTTCTCCATTCGCATTAAACAGATATATGATGACTTGAGCTAGCTCTTGCTACAACACTTACTTGTTCCTGCTCTAGAGAACGCGATTTCCTTCTCTAATTCATCCCGCTTTTTAAATCACAAATATGCAAAATAGTTATTCTATGTACTTGTCTCATAAATAGATACACTTTCCTTCTACGCCATAAAAAAATGAATGTGGGTTAATCTATAAAAATGGATTAGCTATCTTATAAAAATAAATGCCTTAATACGCAAAATATTCATTATATGGAAAACGTTCCCGATACCAATCTGGTTGACTGAAAAAGTGTAATCTTTGAATTGTGAAAATCTCGTGAGAATTTTCGTCATAACGTTAAGATGCTAATTTGCTGATACTCTCCTAAGCACGGCATAAAATGCTGCTCATGATCAAGCTGTATAGGTTGCATAAGGGAGTGTATTTACTTTCTTATTTTACTACTATCTAAGAGGACACACTTTTCCTCTGTTTTTTTACTCTATAGCTCATTTACAAATTATCTTAAAACAACGCATATGTGAATACGTATAAATACGTAGGTATAAGCTTTATATGAGTAGATAAAATAGATTAATTTATGAGAATTAACAGTTTTTTATTTCACTGATTCGTTTTATAACGCAAATAGGAATTAGCTATAAATAAGGTGATATCAGAGATACAACGATCAACAAGAAGCCTCGATAAATGAACTGTTTATCTACTCTTTCTTTTATTCCATGATATGGGCAAATTACTTGGAAAGTAATCTGACTGAACAATCTTGTATTGTCTTTTCTTTAAACGGTAGCTCTTTTATTTCCAATCCAAATGCACGGCCCCAAGATGCCAGTAAGACGCGCAACAAAAGTGGAATGCCAGGCATCATCCAAATTCCTGTAATACGTCTGTCTACCCGCCACCAACCACGAAGAACTACACTGATTAACGTACTTAAGCATAAGGGCTGACTATACATCTGCAAGCAAAGCAATGTGGGAGATAGTGTCGGGATAAGCCAATGTACATAACCCCCTTGATGGAATACATTCTCAATTGCATCAAGAGCCGACGAAGGAAAGTCTTCCAATGAACAATCTCCCGAGAGCAGAAGTATATTCTGCCGCGCTTTGGGGTAGCGTGAAAGATATATAGTGCGATTACGCTTTATGAGTTTCTGGAAGGCTCGTCCACGGCCAAAAGAGCCGCCCACTTTATGGTAAATATGAGCGTCGGGATGCACACCAAAGCGCCAACCACGAAGATCAAGCCGACGGCCAAGATCAATATCTTCATAATAACCGCGCCCAAATACAGGATCGAAGCCCCCCATTTCCTGAAAAACATCACGACGAATCATAATGGCATGTCCTCGAAGATAATAGGTTGCAATATAGCCACCTTCTTGCAGTAAATATTGATCCAGATTAAATTTGGCATAACTGTTGCCCGCTGGAATGATAGCTGCTAACTTAGCATCAGCCGCTAATGCTGCACATAGCAATGGCAGGAAATCATGGCTTATTTCAGTATCTGAATTAAGAATTAATACATAGAAAGCATCAGATCGATTAACTGCTTCATTCACTGATAAACCAAAGCCCTGATTATTTTTTGCATGATAGACATCCACGCAATCGTACGGCAAGTTATCTAGCATCTGCCGTGTCTCACTGGTGGAAGCATCATCCTGAATTAAAATACGCCTGATGGAATTGCCAAGACAGGCCACGACAGAATCGATGCAGCGCCGAGTCAAATCAGGTGCATTGTAGACAGGAATCACGACATCAATTGATGTGTCGGAAGACGCCATCGGTCTACTCATGATAACTTACTCAAATTGCAAGCAACCAAACAATGCATACCTCCTCCATTTTTGTGCTCGGGCTATCCATTCACTCTGAAAGACCGCGCCAGGGATCGCTAGTTCTTCCAATTAGCTAATTCTAAGATCAGATCGAGATCGCTTCAAATTATTATTACGCTTTATCTTTCCTTATCAGACGTATTTGTGCTTGCGTCTCCAGCAAACTTACATAACGCGGCAATACCTCGACATCATGACCATCAATCATTTCCTTGATAAAGTGCTGTCGATGCTTCTCGACATAGAAAGAGCTGCAACCATTAGAAAGAAATTCATTTATTTTTTGATAGACGTCATCACGGCATCGCAGCTCTGTTTCCGGCATAAACTCAGCGACTGCAGAACGGCCCGCATGCAGGTAATCGGCTGCCAATACTGGTTTTTTTGCCTTGATCGCTTCAAACACTACCGAAGTTGCGAGATCGATAATGACATCCGCCCAATTCATCAAGTGAACCGAGTGAATGGAGTCTCCAGCGATGCTCACATTTGGCAAATGGTGCAGGGAAGCATCTTTAGTCAAAGATTGTTTCCAGCCACCACGAGTATGAGGTTTGATCACCAATACAATTTCTGGGAAAGCAGCCATCATTCGAATAACCTCCCCGACTTCTTCCCAAAAAATGGTGAAATCATCCTTTCTCAAGAACATCACTATTTTGAGCTGGTTGCTGGAACCTGTCAGTGGTGCAGAAGGTAGCAACTCCTTCAATTTAGCGAGCCATTCATCGCAATAGCGCGGCGAGCCCAGTATTGCTAATGAATGATCAGTCATGAAGGGATAGAAGCGTTTAGCACATAATTCATTCGGCACGACAAGCTTGTCAAATATTCGCCCAGCGGAATAGAGCGTATTCGGCTGAAGATTCCATTCTCCATGCCGTATCAATTGATTAGCATGTGGACTATCTCCGTGAGGGAGCGATACTGTGCCTAAGCCCATGGTGTGGGCCATGGAGACGACTGTTTCAACCCACTCCAGACATACTGGCGAATTTTTGGTAATCCAGTCAAATACCACCACCCCCTTATCCAGATTTACAAAACCATATCTTAACAGTTGATGAGCAGTACTTCTCCAAGTGTTTGCTCGTCGCTCATCATCAAAAATTCTACACAAGGCAACAGCAAAGGGTCCTATAAACGAGCGTCTTAAACTATGGCTCAATAACAGCGTTTGCATTCGCCATACAGCATAGATGAGTGCTGGCAACAGCTCTCGTATATGAGCAACGCGCACAGCCGCCAGACTGGCTAAATACTGAATGCGATAATCATCCCGAAATTTCGGATGGCCTATCAGAATGACGTCACAAGTATGACCGGATTCAACCCATTTGGAAATGACCGGGGTAATATGATCAATATCATTGTAATGGCGAAGAAAGAAAAGCGCTTTCATTCAATATTTTCTAAAGTATTCATTCAAAATGCTGAAATTAGATTAACCCTGGGCTGAGCGAAGATCTTAATTTTTTTGTATCCTGCTCAACTAAGGAACCAGGGGTTAATAAATCATGGTAGCAAATGGCTTCTTCAACAGACCCAACACTAACATGTTACTACATGGCACGGAATTGAAATCAAAACAATTTATCTGGACAAAAAGATGGCAATGTGGTGATATTTACTTGGCTTGCAGCTTGTTTATATTTCTAGATGAATCAAGGAACTGTTATGGTAAGTAAGGAACATATTTCCCTAGTCGAAGAAACTGAAATTGTGAGAATGCTGACAATTCGGCCGGGAACCGATCTATCAATGCCTGAGGTACGGAGCAAAGCCATCGAAATATTGGAAGCGGGAGGAGTTATCTACTTGCCCCGAAGCGGATTCGAGTTATCTGAGCGAGAGCAAGAATTGATCTCGAATACATCGAATATATTGACACGAGTGCCCGATGTCGAGGATGGCCGGCCAACAATCATTTTCGATCCAGCACATGGCCGCATCAAGAAATATCATTACGTACACGTAAAAGGGAAAATGATGCGAGCCCAAGTCAAAGATACAGCGCGTCCTGACCTTGAGGTAATCCTGTCACGTTATAGCAAGTGGGGCGAGAATGTGATCACGCAGTTGTTTCCTAGCTACAAATTAGCGCTAGACCGTAAACGAACCACTTATCGGCCGATATCTCGCAGCAGCACCCAATCATTACACATCGACTCAAGCTATGGATATCCCACTCAAGGACGCAGTATGCTGCGCATCTTCACCAACATCAATCCTGCCAATCAACCGCGTATTTGGCAGCTCGGTGAACCATTCGAACCCTTCGTGCGCCGTTTCCTGCCCGCTGTACGCATCAGTAAACCAAGTTGGGTTTCCTCTATACTTGCTCACCTTGGTATGATTGACGGAACAAAAACCAAATATGACCAGTACATAGCCACGTTACGCTCTCTTGGTATCCGTGACAAAGAGTATCAGCAAACAGCACCGCGCAAGATCATGGAATTCCCAGCTGGATCAAGCTGGATCGCTCTTACCGATTTGGTACTGCATGGCGCGATGGGAGGACAGCACAGTCTCGACCAAACATTCTATCTACCGGCAGATGCGATGAATGATTCATCATGCTCTCCATTACGCATCTTAGAAAGATTGACCGGTGAAGCCTTGATTTAAGGATAAGCAGACTCCGTTGGATATATCAAAATCATTTTGATAAACGGCAATTAAAGGCACCTTATCGCGAGGGGAATAATCCCGAATCCAGAGATTGAATTTAACAGGGTAGACTACAAAAACTAGAAGTTTAATTTGATGCGTTTACGTTTATTAAACTATAGAATCAAGTAGACACGATATACTCCGCCAGCATATCGACAGTATAATTTGAACCACTTCTCGCAAGTATCTCTGAAACTTCCTCGATATTTATCCCTCTTTTTATTAAAAGCTTTTTTTTGAGAAAAGGAAAGTTAAATTCAGTGAGGAGAGGCTTCCATAAGCAGGTAGTCGCATCTATCCAATACTTTGGTCTATTATCGTAGTGGATGTGATTTAAGATACCTTCTAAGCTATAAAGAGCTGATAGTTTAAAACGACGACCAAATGATTGAGAAAAGCCGACTTCATATTTTCTTATTATCGCCATCTTAAATTCTAATACTTCAATTTTACTAAAAAATTGGGCGAATTCCTCTGAATTTATGACAGTCTTTTTACAATAGAGGAAGTATGATTGTAGATGGGGATGAAAATGTAGAGAATCTGTCATTCCTATAATATCAGCACTATTATTTTCCAATCTTGCAATTAAATTTTTAATACTGAAAAATGGCCCTAGAACGCTATCATTTGCTAGAAGTAGTGCACTGTGCAAATGATATTGAGGGTATTCCTGCAATCCTATTTTCCAACCATAAAAATCATAACCCCTGTTCTCCCGTATAATTATTCTTATACAAAGTTTCGAGCATTCCCTTAGATCTGTATCCGAGATCATCTCGCTTGAGCTGATGAAAATGATATCGAACCCCGCTAGCTTAAGCTTGCTAAGATAATAATATACATTCTTCCGGATGACGCTCTTTTCGTCAAAACTGCAGAATAAGCAGATCGGCCTAGCATAATTTGGCGACAAATGCCCTGGTGTTGAGTATCGCACTTTTGGCTTTTCATCTCTTCTGCTGTTTATGAGTACGCTAGTGGACATCTCACACAAAAACTTCAAGCCTTCAACTATCTGTTTTGTTTGCCAAAATACTGATGTTTTCATAAACTTTTGCTAAGGCCGCATAAACCTCAAAAATTTTATCAGGAGCAAGTGATTTTACACCGACACATGTTACTGGCATGATTCAAACAATAAATCGATCCCAAGTTCCATAACGGCTGTGTACGGGACCGCGTGGCAAACTGAATATAATTAAAAGTATGCCGCAAAATATGCTGGAAATGAGTGACCCAATACTTGTGTCATAAAAGAAAGGCGCCACTAATAAAGCTAAACCAAGTGGTATGAGAAAAAATCGAATAGCACGACCCGATTCAGCCAGAGCAGTAATCGCCACGGTCAACACAAGTGAGCCAATTAAATGATCTGCATTGGCCATACTTGTTCCAGCATCGAGCGTAATACGTGTAAACATCAGCCAGATTCCAATGGGTAGGCACATTACTAAATTCCAGGGCAAAGTCACGCCGCCCTCTAATATTTCCTTGAAAATTTTTGAGGGTCTTTGTGCAAAATTTTCTTCAATTACTTCCCGTCTTCCTTCATCCGTATCCCCTTGGAAAAAAACGTGTATCAGGGAACGTCCCTGTTTTTTTCTACGGGATAGAAATTGTCCCGTCGCGACCAATTCATCAATAGAATAAGGAATTTGTATCAGCATTGCCACTGCAGCAATCAAGCATAACGTGCACCATGTTCCGATCAAGATCGGTTGAATGATAATAAAAAAAACGGAAACAATACCCAATGGCACGATCATAATGCCAAATAATATCACCAGCCATGGCATAGTCCGCCAACGCCTTGCCGAGCCTATCATGCCGGTCAGGATTTCTAATGCATAAGTCATGGCTCCCAAGCCAGCATCGGGCACTGGCCAAGCTTTTGAAATGGATGAAGTGATTATTTCTTCAGTTCCATTACGCGGATCTTGCGGTGAACCTGCAAAAAATGGCTCCCATACACCATCGATATGGCCAAGCTGGTAAGCACACAAATAGCGGGAAATAAAGAAGCCAATAAACGCCAGTATGATAATGGGCAAACGCTGAAACCAGCTAGAAGGGGAGTACGACCAACCTGGCGGTATCGTCGGTCCGGTTTGAGCAGCAACGGCTGAAACACCGGGCACAGGTCGAGTTAAAACGGCAAAGCCCATAACCAGCATACCGACAATCGTGTCGTTGAGATAGGCAGCCGCGGTTGGTGCCCAGAAAATCAAGGGCGCACTCAATAACCAGAGGCCTACTGCGCCACAAAGCCAGCGAGCAAAACCAAAACGCCACGACAAGGACATGAACGATAAAATAAGCAGTACCACACCGGAAATAACATTGCTCCAAACCATAGCTTGCGATTCATATGCCAGGATAAAGGGAGCGGTCATGAGCCAGAAAGCCAGACCTAGATTGAGGAAATGCGCCCAAAGGTTTTCGTGATGTTGTCGAAAGTACTCTGTTTCATGTTTGTGTCTGATCTGGTCTGCGTTGAGATCTTTCTCTTGCGCTGTTCGTACCCAGTCTGGTAATAAAACACCGTTTCTTTTGTACCAGGCAACAGGATCTTTCTTCAGGCTAGCAATGAGATTTTTTAATCCATCATAGATCCTATGCTTCGGTTGCCAATCCAGTAATTTTCGTGCCCGACTGATATCGATATCGTAATGATCAGAAGCCAGGTCGATCATAAATGGTTTGATAAAAGGTTTTTTGCCCTGATCAATGGTATCTGGAACAATCGGCTCAGCCTGTTCCTCAAGCCATACACCGGACTTGGCAATAAATTCCGGAATATCTACCGTTTGCCATTCCTTCTTGCCAAAAATCAGATAACCAATCCGATTTTGCAATTCCTGATAACTCATCACCTCATCCTCACCAGCCAGCATAATGTTGGTGTGCGGTAATTTCTTGCGGCGGTCTACTACACGTTTGAATAGCTCTACCATGTCTTCTTTATGAAGAAGAGCCTGGCCGGCCATCAGATCGCCCGAATAAAGATGGCTTCTAAAGTCGCGTTCATAAATTCTGGCTATCTGGTGAGATAATGTCGGTACCGCTCTATCGTTATCATATACACCAGCCAACCGTAAAATGGTGTAAGGAATCTTATTATGTTGCTGCTTGATGACTTTTTCTGCTTCAACCTTGGATTGTGGATAAGCCCAGCGGGGCTTAAGCGGCATACCCTCATTGATTTTTTGTCCTGGTACAGTTGGTTCGTGAACCAACATCGTGCTAGAAAAGATGAATCGGTCAACTTCAAAGTTTTGCAGTATGGTAAGTAAACGCTGGGTACCTTCAATGGTGACACTTTGATAAAGAGGATTAGGTTGCCCGGTAAAATCGAAATAGGCGATTAAATGGATTACGGCAGCAATTTTTTGTCCATACTGGGCGCGTATCTCATTAAAAGCTGATTTGACGGAATTTTCCGAGGTCAGATTGCAATCAATACTGATATCTGCTTTATCACACGGATTGATATCAAGCCCAATCACATAGTAATTTTTTCTCAATGCATCACAGAGTGAACCTCCTATATTTCCGGAAGCCCCAGTTATAATGACAAGTGGTTTTTGTAGTTTAGTCATATTTTTCTGATGATTCATATTTAATGAATTTGCTCCAGAATTATTTTGTATACCATCAGCAAACAGAGCATCTTGAGGACAAAAAAGCAAACACTAAAACATAAAAGCTGTTTCCTGGCATCACATAGATCTTTCTGCATTGTTTTATGGCCACAAGAAACTTTAGGTATAGGCAAAATTATTAGAATATAGGCTCTTGAATCAGTTTCACCTTATTACGAATAATTTCATTTCCCAATCAAAATTGGCTTTGTCGGCTTCATCTTGCCGTATTATTTATACTGTCTGCGGCTCGCCGTTGCGTCAGTTCTGATTTGGAAATAGAAGTAGTGAATTATGTAATGTGACAGCAGCCTTCAGCTTTGCCGCCACAGATTCAACAGTTGTGGCTTCTATTACCATATGTGCTTCAGCATGAGTCAGCGCTTCATGAGTTTTCAATTGAAGCTCCAGAACAGAAATATCGGCCTCGGAAGCATCCTTACCTGTTACGTTACGGGCTTGAATCCGCTGCCTGAGCAATGTTTCCGGCACCGGAAAATCCAGGATATAAAATCCTGCTCCGCAACGCATCGCCATCTGCTGAAATAACTCACGTTGCCAACGCGCAATGAAGGTAGCATCTACCAGTACATGCCAGCCCGCCTCAAGCAGCGTTTCGGCAAACTCTGCCAAAAAATCATAAGTGCGCCTAGAAAATTCCCGGCTATAAATGCCACTTTCAACAGATGAACCGCTTTTAGCCAGCGCCTCCAGTCCGGCCAAACGTTTGCGTTCGATATCGGAACGCAGGCTGATCATTTCAAAACTCATAATGAGACTCTGGCTAAATACGGTCTTCCCCGAACCGGATAAGCCATGCGTAATCATCAGAACAGGTTTTAACCCCCGGGTAAGCCTTTCAGCTAATTGGAGATGATCCCATCCCTGCTGTCTTTCGTATTCCGCCATTTCCACAGACAATCCTGACTGAGTTGCACGGATAAAGGCTACTTTAGCGCGCACCATCGCACGATAAACCGCGTAGTAGCGCAAAAGCTTGATACCGGCATAATCGCCCGTACGTTCCAGGTAGCGATTGAGAAAACGGGAAGCCAAATCATGATGATTCCGAAACAGCAAATCCATATAGCAAAAGGCGACTTCTGACATCACATCAATCCAGCGCAAAGCTGGATTAAACTCGATACAATCAAAAATCAATAACTTGCCCGCTTTCCAAGCCATGTTTCCAAGATGCAGATCACCATGGCATTCTCGCACATAGCCTTGTACACGGCGTAGCTCAAAATCAGACAAGAGTTTATTATGCTCAGCAACACTCCATTGATGAATCGCCTCTAGCCATTGAACCCCTTCTGGCTTCTCCCCAGCTTGGTTACTAATGTGCTCGAAGTTATGGGCAACCGAATCCCAGACCGTCTCTGCCGTACCCCATGGCGAATCCATCAGGGCATATGGGGTATGTAAATGAAAATCTGCCACGGTACTGGCAATGGTATCGACATGCTGCACCGATAATTGCGCCAGATGGTCGAGTCGATCCAGAGTTGTATCCGGATCAAACTGATCCATTTTGATAGCATAATCCAGCACAGGACCTGGGCCATTGAGGCAAGGTGCTGCTATTTCCCCGTTAAAAGTAACGACTTCAAGATAAATATCCGGCGCCAACCGGCGATTGAGTCGCAACTCTTCTTCACAATAGAAGCGACGCTTGTCCAGCGTGCTGAAGTCAAGAAAGCCGAGATTCAGCGGTTTCTTTAGCTTGTAAACAAAATCACCGGTTAGTAGCACATGGGAAATATGCGTCTCCACATGCTGAATGCGCCCGACGGGGTGAGGATAACACGCCGGATCAAGCAGCGCTTCAATCAACTGATTTTGTGCAGCCTCTTCTTTCATGGTTTGTTGCTATTTATATCTTCTTTAGAGGCTTGGATGCCCCTCATGCACATACATCTGTTCGTGCCTCTCCTGGCAGCTCACACACCGCATGGCTATCGGATAAGCCAGCAAACGTTGTAAGCCGATTTCCTTACCACAATTAATACATTCATTCGCACTGCCTTTTTTAATCTGCGCCAGTTTTCTTTCGATCTCGCGTAATTCGTTGATTTGGCGATATACACGCACAATGTTCAGATCAGCCAGTAGATCAGCGAGCGAGAAATCACAGTTATCACCAGGATCATTCCCCATCATAGCAGCAAAGGATTGGTTTTCGCGCTCGTCCAATTCATCACGAACTTCTTCGAGTAAATCCTGCTGGCGTTCGTGTAATTTATTTTCAATCGATTCGATTTCTTTTCTGGTCAATTGCGTCATGGTTCACCTTCCTGCTTCTTTGGCTAAAAAATAATAATCTACTGGTAACAAAGCGTGCCCACAGAAAAATCACTTATTATCCTTTTGGATTCAAGCTTTAGTTTAGCGTTCTTATTTTTTTCCATTTGCTTCCCAACCTGGTTCCAGATCTAATCCATGCATATGTGATCTCTTGCACGCTGCTTAATCAAGTCAAAGCAGCATGAGTTCCTGCACATTATGTTTTCATAGATCGTCACGGTCGGCTATAAGCTCTTTGTTGACGTAGATATTGAAATAGGACGCACGAAACCCAGTATGATGCAAGTAGTTAAGTAGTAGCCCTAAAAAACGCCCTTAAGTAGGCTGTCATGAAATACTTGACCCGATCAAGCATTTTGCTGGACTCATCCATACGTGTTCACACGTATTTAATCATTCCCCATTTCCCGGTAGATTATGGTGACCAGACCGAAGAAGGAATATTCAGTGAACTTATTCAGTCCTTTATTTAATTTGCATAAGTGAATTTTTAGAGGTAATCAATAACTATTAAGAATGTTGGTTAAGATGTGAATGGTTTCCTAACTTCTCATTTCTAACTTGTATTCCAAATATGTTATTAATAAGGGCTAAGGTCTACATGGGGACGTCTTTCCCTAGGCTGGTTTGTAATTCAAATATGGCATCTGTTGTTGCGCTTACTTTTTTATAGTTTGTGTAATACCTTAAATTAACAAGGAAAACATCATGATTACCATCGACAATAACAAATGTCTTAAATCCAACTTAGTAGCTGAGTTAATTAACCTCAAACAAGAAAACCCTCAGCCCGATGTTACGACATACGCGTTTTCATCGGATGACCAATTATTATCAATTGTAGTCATTAGTACCGATCAAAAAGAAAAGCAACGCGACACCACAATTATTCCCCTTCACTTCTATAACGTGAAACGTTCTTTGAACGATCAATGGAATGAACAATAATCTGAGCAACGATGCACAGGCGGTGCTCACCTTTCTGCTCACAACCGCAACAATCATTAATAAGCCACTATAAATTCAGATTCCATCAGAAGTACATTGCATGACAAGACAAATTGTTAAAGAATCATCGCAATAGTTTTTTTACAATTTCGATTTTTTGCACGAACGAGCAAGATTGGCACAGCCTGAGGATTGTCCCCTTTTATTGCGTCCTCCTTTCTCAAATTCTCAATAATATTGACAACCTTGATTATCCCATCTAAAGTAACGCAACGTTGCTAGGTACTAAGAAAAGAACGCAAGTCCTCAGAAAAGCATAAACATAATTCAATGCTAAAACTACAGGTAATCGCCTTGGATGATCTGCGCATATCCATGAGCATTTGTTCTGCTGGCTAAGATGCAAGCAGTTAAGATACTCACCGTACTGGTGAGTGCAATTTCAATAAAATGTTAATCTTAATGGAGGGAAGTAATGATAAAAACAACCAAAGCATTATGTGCGAGTTTTGTACTTGGGTTGCTGTTGACAGGCACTGCTCAAGCAGAAGATAAAAAAGCAGAACACCACCAACACAAAGAAGAACAACACTTCAAGGTCATTGTTAATGCTTTTGACACCAATATTCCTGAGCTCAATATCGAAGGCGTGACCGTTAAAAACGTTCGTGCTTTTAATGTTCTCAATGAACCTGAAACGCTGGCTGTCCATAAAGGCACCAAAGTAAAGATTACCATAGAAAACAAATCTCCTATCAGTGAAGGATTTTCCATTGACGCTTATGACATTAAAGAGGTAGTCAAAGCAGGAGAAAGCAAAACAATCTCTTTCGTAGCAGATAAAGCCGGCGCCTTCCCTATTTGGTGCCAGCTCCATCCAAAAAACATCCATTTGCCAGGTACTTTAAACGTTCTGGAATAATGAGTTAAGTTGGAATCTGCAAAATTTTAGCAGACTCTAACCAATCTTTACCGTGATTATATGGCCGGATTTAATCTGGCCATATTTTTGCTCCCAAGTTGGAAAAACCCCTTTTTTTCGCTTCCTAAATTTCCAGGGATCTGTTTACATAGAGGTCAATTCATGATGGTGCATTATGTGGTTTATCGCTCAGCCTACTTATTCCTATTCCAAATAAAAAAGTAAATAATTTTTCACATAAAACTATTTATTTACAGTTTATTATGTAATTTTATAGTTACTTTTTCTATTAAAAATTAGAATTACTATCACCCAGTTGAGTTTTTGCATAACATTTATCTGCGTAAATGCAAAGACAATCTTCCTCTCATCTACTTACCAAGTTATATGACATCTTGTCTGAAAATTTAATCTTCAAGGTTTCCGATACAGCACTTATTGCTGTATTTGGATAAAGGATAAAGAGAAGATACGCTCTAAGCCGACTCTATAGCGCGGCAACTAAATTATATAAGAAGATTTTTGCGATGCGCCACTTAACGAGGGATAAGATGTATGCATTTGCATTCTTGCGGGTTTATTATCTACTCCCTAATATTGATTTTGTCATAAAATCTAACTAATTTGATTTTTTCCTTCGATATTTCTTAATTAATAGGTAGTTAACAAAATAGACTCTGATACAATCATTTGCATTCAATTTAAAGTATGTGGATAAATAATATTGTCATACTACTCATGCTGACACTTTTTCTTCTATTGGAAAGTAGTCTTGCTTTAGCAGAACCACCAAAGCCACCACTTATTGTATTGTCGCAAGACCGCACGAAGATATCCATTACTTGGTCTCCAGTTTTAAATGCCAGCAGTTATCAGTTATTTTATACACCTTTTCCTTTTACCGGATCAGAAAGCATCAAAAATGTTGCCATGGGCAACGTCACATCTGGCTCAATTGAGTTATGGGATGGGGCTGCCTTTATTGTTGCGGTAAAAGCACTTAATGATGCGGGTAGTAGCGATTACTCCAACATTGAACTATTTATACTTTCTAAAGCGCCGTTACTTGATCCTGAAGCATCACCGGTTACCGGTAATTGGTACAAACCGCCTGTAGCTATAACTTGGCAATGGCAGTTGAAAAAAGCAATAGAAGATGATGGAATCAATGAGATCAATGAAATCAATACAAGTTATCCAGCTCAGCTTTATGATATTGATTTATTTAATTCTTCTCCATCCTTGATTAACACACTCAAAGCTTCTGGCAAGAAGGTCATCTGTTATTTCTCAGCAGGCACTTATGAAAATTATAGAGAAGATAAGGATAAATTTAAGCCTGAGGAATTAGGTAATACTTTGATTGATTGGCCAGAGGAACGATGGCTTGATATTCGTTCACAAAATGTAGCAGAGATCATGATCTCACGGCTAAATTTGGCTCTGCTAAAAGGCTGTGATGGCGTGGAACCGGATAATGTGAATGTCTACGCAAATAATTCCGGCTTTGATTTAAGCGCCAGGGATCAGCTGGCATTTAATAAGTTTATTGCCAATGAAGCCCATAAAAGGGAATTGTCGGTTGCGCTTAAAAATAATATGGAACAAATTCCTGAATTAATCGATTTTTTCGACTTTAGTATTAATGAGCGATGTCATGAGTTAAACGAGTGTGATTCGCTGACCCACTTTATTATTAACGGCAAGCCTGTGTTAAATGCAGAATATCTGCAAAGTTATATTGACAACCCGGCTGCGCGCCAAGCGCTTTGTGATACTTCTAAGGGAGTACAATTCAGCACCTTGATTCTGTCAAGAGATTTAGATGATAGTCAGCGATTTAGCTGTTTTTGAAAATAGCCACTCAGTACCGCCTGACGCTTGATACAACGCGCCACCGGATTAGATCCGCTGAAATTATATAAGCCATGCAAAAAGTAAGAGGTACCCTAAGCTGTGATAATAGATGCCATTTAGGGCTATGTCTTAAGCTTAATATGGTTCCCCGTGGAAAAGAACTTTCATGAATATTGCTTCAATTCTTCAATGACCTCATCTCTTCGTCGATTAATAATAATAATCGACATAGCAAATAAATATTTAATTACGATCCATACTATTTTGGCAAAATAAGCCGTATTTAACGCGAGATTCTATTTCTTGAGAAGATAGAGTAATCAACAAAATAAGATATTCGCGAAGTTTCGTAAATAGAATATCCGGTTGCTGTATGAACACTGAGAGAAGCATGAGTTGCCATGGGAAGGACTGGAATCGATAACATTTATGAATGGTTGTACTGCTGAGGCGTTGCGCGAACAAGTGTAACAATTAGAGACTGATCAGAACATCAGAATAGGCCTGCCAGCCTCAGATTGTGAGCCACACAAACAGTTGGAGCGGGAAAATAGTATAAGAGCTAAAGCAGTCAATGAGATATTGAACGAGACACAGCATATTTTACTCAGGCAAAGCTCGACTGCCGACCGAAGCTATGGTTATATTTATCGATCAGCACAAGAAGCAATACAAGGTCGACCCGATCTGCAGGCAAACTCAGATTGCCCTGTCGAGTTGCTATAAGCATGAAGCAGAGAACGAGAACCTGACCAGCTACTCGATCACACTAAAGCACTTAAGCGAGATACACAAATTATAAAGAATCAAATTCAAAGTGTATGGCGCCAACCAAGTATAGGGATGATTAATAATCAAACGTATCCAAGATGCCTGTTGTACAGTCAAGCGACTGATGAAGAAGAATGGAATACAAAACATCAGACGTGATAAAAAATGCCAGGTGATGATGGCAGACGGCTGGCTCGAGCCCAACAAACAAGGATAGCCACCAATTTGTAGCGAAGCGCCCCAACGAAATATGTGCGGAAAACATCACTTCTTTTGACAAGGTGATCAAGATTTTTTTAGGTAGCTTTTCTTCTAGAAGTTTTTGCGCAATTTATGGATTTATGGGTCTGCTGGACAGTCAACAGCCATGACATATAAGCTCACTATTCAAGGTATTAAAGCAGAGTATGGTGGAGTCAGGGAGAAACCTCAGTGGGTTAATCCACTATAGCAATCATAGCACTAAATGATTGTCGATCCGTTATACCGAACTTTTAACAAAAGCCAATATTGATTCTTCAGTTAGCAGCGTTAGCGATAATTATGTCAATGCGCTGTTTGAAACGACAAACGGATGATATAAATTATAAGCCAATCCAGCATGAGGTATGTAGCACCATATTCATAAAGTGAAATTTACTGCTATGGAATGGGTTGGCTGGTTCAATAACCGCTGGTTATTGAAGTTAATCGGAAGTACACAATCGGCTGAATTTAAAATGGCATCATATTAATGTCAATTGAAGAAATCAGTTAATTCAGCCTGACTCAAACTAAAAAATTCCCTGAAAAACCGGGACATTTGATTCTCCCCCTCAGCCCTCTCAGTATCATCTTTCTTTTTTATTATAGTTAACAATGAAACAAAACCATCACCTATTTTTTAGTCAAACAGGTTAACCGTCTCAAGCAGGATGATCAAAACATAACCATAAGGTAATAACTAATATGTCATAAATGCATGCTTTTGCATTATTGATATGTCTTTGTCCTCATCATAACATAATCACAAATAAAGCTGAATTATTGATTTGCTAGCTCGGTGAATATCTTTGTTCTAGGGCTGGGTTCAGTCCGCTTTATTTTAATTGATCTATTCGGCACGCAAGGTTTAAAGATACCGACTATTCATTAGGATTGCCTCTATTTCCATGGCTTCACTATAAATTTAGCTGGACTGTCAAAACATGGGTTTGCTGGGTAGGTATTGTTGAGAGCCAGGTTGTAATTTTACTTTCTATGGACTCTCTGGTTTTATGAATTCCACTCATTAAAAGGAGATAATTATGAGTGCTAGCAATGAACAACAAAAAGAATATGATGCACAAGGATATGATCAAAAAGGATATGATCGACCAGGGTATGATCAAAAAGGATATGATCGGCCAGGGTATGATCAAGAAGGATATGATCGAGAAGGATACGATCGGAAAGGGTACGATCGAGAAGGATATGATCGTCAAGGAAAAGATCGTCAAGGAAATGATCACCATGAAAATGATGGTCATAAAGATGGTGGGTCTAGTGATAAAGGATCTGATACCCATAAATATGAGAGCCATAAACATGATGACCATAAACATGATAGCCATGAAGCCGGTGGAATGAATGGTGGGCCTGGCGGTAAAGACCACAGTGATAATAGCCAGAGTGACAAAGGCCATGGTGGAAATGATCAATGCAGTAATGACCATGACGGCAAAAACCAAGGTAGCGATGACCATGGTGGCAATAATAAAGATGGCAATGACCATGGTGGTAATAACCAAGCTAGTAATAACCAGGGCAGTAATCATCAGGCTAGCAATAACCAGGGCAGTAATAATCAAGCTGGTAATGATCATGGTGGCAATAATAAAGATGGCAATGACCATGGTGGTAAATATAAACATGTCGACGCACGCCCAGGGGACAATTGCCATGGGGAAGAAGGCGCAGACCATTTTGTCTTCCATGACAAGGGCCACTGGAAAATTGACAACTATAATGGACAGGAAGGCGATATGCTCGATTTCACTGAGTATGGCTTAACTCGTGGAGAGATCGCTAGTCATATTACCAATATCACTATTGAGGTTGATACTTTCATCGTCAACTTTGGCGAGCATATATCGATTACGCTGGTAGGCCAACCGCCCACCTGGGATAACGTTATCGCTGCAGAAGGTTAATAGCACATATTAGAGAGCGAAGTCTTCTCCTCTCTTATTAATGCAGGGAATTTGGGGTTGGAGCAGAATAAATAGAACGTTGCTTTGACCCTAACTGTATCGGCCGATTCTTAGTAGAGATCTTGAAATAATTAGATTATTTATCAAATATTTAGCGTTATAGCTTACAACCATTTTATGAATCTGATATATCAAAGTGATTTATTAAACGAAGAATGCAAAGAATGACGCTAGTTGCCCACCATTTTGAGCGCAAAGATACAAGCGTGAAAAAGCCGATCCACAGCACATATGCTATCGTTGGTGCGGTTCTCCATATCAGTAAAACCCGGCCAAATTGCATATGCAGCTAAAAGATTATCCGCGTGAAAAATTGTTTATGATTATTATTGGCACTGCAACTCAAGAGAGGTGTGAAAAGCTGCCTTGTACGAGGCTAATAAAATCCATCAAAAAAAACGGCAAAGAACTCACCGCTTGGTTTGAGACCGATAGATTAATAAAATTTCAAGATTGTGTCATGCAGCGATTTCCGTAGCTTTGACGAGAGTAAGGAAACTATGGGTAGAAAACACATATTATGGTTCATACGTTAGGCCATCTGATCCAGGTGGTTATTTATACCAGAATATTCATGACGCCAAGGTCGCTCATTCTGTGCTGCACGCAACAGTTGAAAAGACTCCACGTATTAGCACCTTCTTTGGTGACGCAGGCTATCGCGGCGCCGCTGTAGGCTCTTGTGAGCATCAGAAATTTTACGGATTATTGTCACCATTTTTGTGCCCGAAGCTTTTGTGTGACACCTATGCTTCTAGTTGTTTAGCCCCACAATGTGCTGAAGTCATATAGGGACAATCATCGAGCAATAAAATTGTATGCAATTGTATTATTGTCTCCCTATTTTTTATCTCTTAGTATTAATTACGTAATAAAGTTAGGCAAGTTTGATTTATTGCTTCTGATTTGCCTTTAGTGACATTTATGAGATTGAATCCCAATCAATCATTTTATTGTTTATTTACTCTTGCATTTAATTAGACTATGCGCACAAATAATAATGTCATGCAAATCGTATTGATGCTTTTTCTTCTATTAATTAATAGCAGCCTTGCCTTAGCGGATGAACTAAAGCCACCTGCTATTTTAGTGACGCAAGATGGCACCAAGGTATCCGTTACATGGTCTTCAGTTCCAAATGCCAGTGGTTATCAGTTATTTTATGCGCCTTTTCCTTTTACCGGACCCGAAAGCATTAAAAGTGTTGACATGGGTAACACCACATCCGGTTCAATCGAATTATGGGATGGCGCGGCTTTCATTGTTGCGGTAAAAGCACATAATGATACAAATAGCAGCGATTTCTCCAATATTGAATTATTTATTCTTTCTAAAGCACCCTTACTTGATCCTGATGCACCACCTGTTACCGGTGATTGGTACAAACCTCCTGTTGCAACCACCTGGCAATGGCAGCTGAAAGGTGAAGTCAATACAAATCACCCGGTTAAACTTTATGATATTGATCTATTTAATTCTTCCCCATCCTTGATTAATACACTCAAAGCTTCTGGCAAGAAGGTCATCTGTTATTTCTCGGCAGGTAGCTTTGAAGATTCTAGAGAAGATAAAGATAAATTCAAAGCTGCTGAATTGGGCAATACTTTAGTCGATAAGCCGGATGAGCGGTGGCTTGATATTCGTTCACACAATGTAGCGGAGATCATGATCTCACGTCTTAACTTGGCTCTGCTAAAAGGGTGTGATGGCGTGGAACCAGATAATATGGATGCGTATGCCAATAATTCCGGCTTTGATATAAGCGCCAGGGATCAGCTGGCATTTAATAAGTTTATTGCCAATGAAGCACATAAAAGAGGATTGTCGGTTGGGCTTAAAAATGATATGGAACAAACCCCTGATTTAATTAATTATTTTGACTTTAGTGTTAATGAACAATGTCATGAGTTCCATGAATGTAATATGCTAACCGGCTTTATTGCAAACGGCAAACCTGTATTCAATGCAGAATATCAACAAAGCTATTTAGATAATCCAGTTGAGCGTCAGGCGCTTTGTGATTCTTCTAAGGGTGCACAATTCAGCACCTTGATTCTGTCAAAAGATTTAGATGATAGTCAACGATTTAGTTGTTTTTGAAGATGAATACTGAATAACTTCTCACAAGTTTGGAGAGATGGCTACATACATAAGGAAAAAAACCAGTTACGCTCTAAGCTTGTGAGATTGGTTAGCAGTTATCAAGCCATGTATCGAAGTCGCTGTAATTTTCCATAGAAAAGATTTTACATGGGAATTGCTTCAGTTCATTAGCGACCACTTCAAGTTTACAAAAATTATGCGTATCTTCGTCGGTAATTAAAGCATCAACGTAGGGAACAAATGTTGAAATATGATCGATATCATTTTGACGAGAAAGGCCATATTTAGCATGGAATTTTCTTTGATTATTGATGAGAACTCCGCTTATGTGACATTTCCAAAGCAACGCTGCTTCGAGAGCACTCCTAATCCTGATATAGGCGCACAAGTTGTTGGCCGAATTGTTTTCTAATAATTCCAACCATCGCTTAAGTGTGGATTCCTCATCCAGCCCCTGAACTACTTCGTGAACAATTCGATAAAATGGTGCAAGTTTTTCCCGTGCAGGGATAGCAGGAATTCGCCCTGCTTCTAGCTGATTGACGATATGCTCCATCAGAAGATGTAGGTTACGCTGCTGCCGCCACGATGCAATCCCTTGTCGAATATCCTTGCTCCAATGGGCGCGAACATAACTCAAGCATTCGAAAACATCTCTACAATTTGACATATTCTCCAATTGTCTTTGTAAGACTGCTCGAATCTCTTGATTAACTATGTCAGGTGGACGTGCATTATCCCGATGTAACTTTAATCGCCAGTGGTTTGTAAGCTGAATCCTCACGCCTATCTCTAATTGATGAGGATTCACAAGCCCGATGTCGGCAGTAGGAAAAGAATCGTGGCTCGCCTGACTGGTAAGTATTCTTCTCCACTGAGCGACAAATACTTCTTCTGAATTATGTGAAATGAATCCATTAGCCAGATCATTCTGTAATTGCCAGAGTTTTTCTCTATTTTCAACATATTTCTCAGGGATAGCAGATGTTTCGCGACTATGAATCTCAGAAGTAACTACAAAAATCTTCTGTTGTTTTTTTAATTTTTGAAGCTTAGAAAAAAGACGCAGTGCATGTTGAGACTCGGGCTTATCAGCTTCAATACACACAGCCGAAAAAAACCACTGATCCAGATAAATCAATTTCTTGCGAATTGATGGGAGCAAAATAGGAAACCATTTTTTACAATGTGGACAAAAACCGCGAGTCTTGTCGGATTTCTGATCCTGGCTGATATTTTCGATAGATACAGCATAACCGCAGCAAGAGCACTCAATTGGAAACATAGAAATCCTGGATCTTGAGTGCCTGAAAAGTATCAGAAACTAAACATTCCAATTTAATAAAGCAATCGAAATCAAGTTGATCTTTTCTAATTTTTACCCTGCTGTTGCACCTGCACATACGACTTACCGATCGCGGTAAGTTCTGCGAGTCGTGCTGCTACCTGGTGATTAATACTGCCTTGAGGATAGATTCCGTTAGCATCAGCTTCGCCTGCTGATACGCCAGTCAGCAGTGTAATGGCTT
Source organism: Nitrosomonas sp. Nm34 (assembly GCF_900113925.1). Lineage (GTDB taxonomy): Bacteria > Pseudomonadota > Gammaproteobacteria > Burkholderiales > Nitrosomonadaceae > Nitrosomonas. The sequence goes on along the minus strand of NZ_FORD01000012.1, from coordinate 33,717 downwards.
GGTCGACATTTTCTACGTCATAGATATGAAATTTACCCGCGGTTGCGGCCTCGATCACATTCTGACGCAACATCAAGTGCTGGACATTGGCAGCGGGAATTAATACACCCTGTTTGCCAGTTAAGCCACGTGCAGCACAGATATCAAAAAATCCTTCAATTTTTTCGTTGACGGCGCCAATTGCTTGTGCTTGACCGAGCTGATTAACTGAACCGGTTATCGCCAACGATTGATCGATCGGGATATTCGCCAAATTGGAAAGCAATGCGCACAATTCGGCTAATGAAGCGCTATCCCCCTCCACCATGCCATAAGATTGTTCAAACGCGAGGCTGGCGGACAGCGCCAGTGGTTGATTTTTTGCATAACGTGCAGCAAGAAAGGAAGAAAGAATCAACACGCCTTTAGAGTGAATCGCCCCTGAGAGCTTAACTTCACGCTCGATATTGATCAAATCCCCTTTGCCAAATCGGGTCGTGGCGGTGATTCTGGTCGGCTGTGCAAAGGCAAATCCGCCCAGCTCGATCACCGAAAGACCATTGACCTGTCCTGTCACCGTCCCTTGGGTATCGATCATCAAAGTCTCACGCAGAATTGCCTCGTATAGCCGGTCTCTCACCCTATCCTGACGGTGAATCTGGGAATCAATGGCCTGCTGAACATCATTGGACTGCACCACCTCATGGCCTGCTTCACGCGCCCAATAATCTGCCTCATGCAATAAATCGACAATGCTGCGCATATGCATGGAGAGCTTCTCCGAATCGCCCACTAGGCGAGCACTATGTTCGATCACTCTGGCGACTGCATAGCGATCGTAAGGCAATAACTTCTCTTTGCGCGTCAGCGTAGAAATCAATTGTGCGTAAAGCATATGGGATTCGGCATTCCGTTCGATCGTCTCTTCGAAATCGGCTGCTACCTTGAACAGCTCCTTGAACTCAGGATCGTATCGCTGTAACAAGTAATAGAATAAACGATCACCAAATAAAACAACTTTCACGTCCAATGGAACCGGCTCTGGCTCGAGCGATACGGTGCTGACGAGGCTGTATAACTGTCCCAGTGATTCAATATGAATTTTGCGCGACTGTAACGCCCGTTTTAACCCTTCCCAGGCAAATGGCTGCATCAGCACTTTGCGTACATCCAGCAACAAATAGCCTCCATTAGCACGATGCAATGCTCCCGGTTTAATCAGCGTAAAATTGGTCACCAGCGCACCAAACTGGGAGACATGCTCCACTCGCCCAAGCAAATTGCTATAGGTCGGATTATCCTCACTGATGATCGGCGCACCAGGTTTTTTATGATTGGAGGCGAGCACATTGACCTGATAATTATTAAATGTCTGGTGAGTGATCACCGTCATGCCGGAAATGTTGACGGATTCTTCGGGTTTGCGGAAATCATCCACATGCATTACCATATCCTGCTGCACCTCATCCAGAAAGTCGAGCACGTCAGGTAAATCTGTATAGATCGCGCGCAACTCGTTAATCATATGCTCGACGATAGAGAGCATGATATCGCGATTTAGCTGCTTGATGCGTTCACTACGCTCGCGACGACGCTGGGGCAGATGGCTTAGAATTTTTTCCAGATGCGCTTGCAATTCAATAATGGCGGCTTCTATCCGATCTTTTTCCTCCTGAGGCAGCTTGTCGTATTCTTCTGGCGGAATCACTTCCCGATTACGGCTCGGCGCCAGCGCAAATCCTTCTGGTGTACGTAGCAAAACGATCTCTTTCTTCTCAGCTTCTTCTCCTAATTCTCTTATCTCCCGTTCCTGCAGTTCATTAAATTCTTGCTGAATTGCGCTCACCCTGTTGCGGTATTCTTCGCTCTCAAACTGCGCCGGGATGGCGCTGCGTAAATAATCCACCAATCGCTCCATGTGTTGCCGCAGTTCCTCTCCTCTGCCGGAAGGAAGCTTAAGTACTCTGGGCTTGTGTGGTTGGGCAAAGTTATTCAGATAGCACCAATCTGGCGGTTCAGGCTCCTTGCTTGCTTTTGATTCAAGTAATTGCTGGACTAAGCTATGCTTGCCCATCCCGGATGGGCCCAGCACAAAAAGATTGTATCCTTCGCGGCGAATGCCAGAGCCAAAGCGCACTGCATCCATTGCACGAGCCTGACCAATAATTTCCGTCAGATCGGTTACCTCTGCCGTAGTCTGAAATGTGAACTGATCGAGGTCACAGGATAAATATAACCGTTGCGGTTCCAGAGGAAGAATAGTTGCCATTGTTTTATAAAGGAATTAGATTAAAAATAATGCCATCCCAATTAGATCAGCCTGAATAAGGCATGACAACAGAATTATAAATGAATAGCATATTATTTCACTGCGCGAATGCTCTCTACCGATAGTTGTATCGATCATTTAAAATCTAATTGTTTCCCCTGATATTCGGCACCTATCACTTTATTCAATGCCATCGGGCAATCTGCCTGAAAGACGTGCATAGTGACACTAGTCTGCATATCAGCCGCCGCGGTAAACATTTCCATTTTATTCACCAGTATGGGGTATTATTCGATTTCTAAATCAAAAATGACGCGAAGGCGAACCTGCAGATAGTACAGATAATACGGCAAGGTGAAGCCGGCCCGAATCGCTGCACCATAAACAGGCACCCTCACAACCGCTTTTCTAACGGTTCATTCACCAGAATTTGTGTGTCGCTGGTCAGCGCTATATAACTTAGAAATATCTTGCCGCCCAGCGCTGATACTTTCAGCGCTGGGAATGATAACGGGATCCCCCCTGCACACACGACTACCGTTGCCGAATGATATCTTCTTCGTATCTAATTCAACTCAGTAATAGAGAAGAGATGCGCTATAACCACATCATACTTCATCCAACCACATTGTGAAGTGCTTATAACACTCATGACACAATGCCTCTCAGCGATAATAATGCCAATTAATGATAATTAGAATTGTCAGATTGAAAGACAAAATCATGATAAGCAATTAAATGCGTGCCTTTTCTATCGATTTGTTTAAGCGATACTGTTATCAGCATACCGCATAAAATCTTCATTTTATCTTTTCTTCGAGATACTCCTTCAGTGCAACAGCATTATTGTAAGCGGGCTCGCGCGAACTGTAGATCAAGGTGACTGTTCCATGCTGAGCAGCGGTAACAAGAGGTTCCCATATTTCTGACCTAGAATCTAATTCAGCGAAGTATCGTTTACGAAAATCATCCCATTTCTTCGGATCGTGAGCAAACCATCGGCGGAGTTCTTGGCTGGGTCCAATATCCTTCAGCCATTCATCCATTTTCAAGTCGGTTTTCTTGATACCACGTGGCCACAAGCGCTCCACGAGAAAGCGAAGCCCATCAGTAGTGTCTGCTACATCATATACTCGCTTTAACTTGATCATTTCTCAATCCCCCAAGAAGAACAATCGACTATAAACTGCCACATCAGAAAGCAGGTCAATTTTTTCAAAGCTGCATAGAGCACCTCTACATTACCACCTTGCAGTTCACAGCATACTCTAGCACATCATTTGTAGATCATCATCACGCACTGGAAGTTATTCCATTTCTAAATCAACCTTGGCTTTTCCGACTTTTCTTGCCGTATGATTGATACTGTCTGTGGCTCACCTTCGCGTCAGGGTTAATTCAGACATAGGATGACATAGGCAGGTAGCAACACAGTCTTCGATCTCGAAAAGTGAGCGCAGTTTACACGCACCCTTGGTACGCGTCCTTAATACGCACCCTTTGTGGTACAGCCGTAGCTTTTGGGCAATTAAATGAGTATATCCAGGAGAATGTTTGAGGTCACGACAATAATGCCATCGCGCGTGTAACCACATTTTCCACATTGAACCCGAGCTCGTGCATCACAGTTTCGCCTGGAGCCGAAGCGCCAAATCGATTCATACAGATGATGTCGCCGGCATCACCGACATATTTGCGCCAGCCAAGAGGTGCAGCCGCTTCCACTGCAAGCCTAGGTATTCCGGGCAGCAGGATTCTTTCTCGATAGTCACGCTGTTGTGCATCAAACAACTCCCAGGATGGCATCGAAACCACACGTGATTGCACATTCTTTTTAATCAACCTTTCACGCGCTTGTAAGAGGAGAGAAACTTCAGAGCCTGTTCCAATCAGGATCAAATCCGGCCGGTCTGCCTGTGCTTCCGCAAGAATGTAAGCGCCATGTGGCACACCAGCTACAATAGGATGGCGGCTTGGATCAAGAACAGGCAGCTTTTGACGGCTTAGTACCAGTGCCACAGGACCGTGATGAGATACGGCAATTTGCCAGCATACACGCGTCTCGTTGGCATCAGCCGGACGCATAACGACGAGACCCGGAATGGCGCGAAGACTGGCTAACTGCTCGACGGGTTGATGCGTAGGACCATCCTCACCAAGGCCTATACTGTCATGCGTAAAAATGAAAAGGGAATGCGTCTGCATCAGCGCAGCCAAACGTATGGGCGGACGCATATAATCAGAGAAAATCAAAAACGTCGCACCATACGGCAGGATTGCGCCATGAAGCGCCATGCCATTGACGATCGCACCCATTGCATGCTCGCGAACGCCGAAGTGGATATTGCGACCGCAGAACTGATCAAAGCCAAAGTCGCTATAACCCATTAGCGTGGTCTTCGTGGAGGGGCTGAGATCCGCCGAACCCCCGATCAATACCGGTAACTTTTCCGCAAGGGCATTCATCACCTTGCCGGAAGCGTCTCGCGTAGCCATTTGGCCGTCTTTAGTCGAAAACAAAGGAAGATTATCATCCCAGCCACCTGGAAGCTCGTGATGCAGCAAGCGCCGCAAGGTGGCCGCCAGATCCGGATGTTCTTTTTGATAAGCGTCGAACATCTCGTTCCACTCCTTCTCCCAGTGAGTGCCCTTCGTTAGGGCTACCTGAAAATGCGCTTGTACTTCTTCAGGAATATAGAATTCCGGCTCCAAGGGCCATCCAAGTTTTTTCTTTGTTTCCTTCAATGCTTCTTCACCAAGCGGCTCGCCGTGAGCACTGGCGGTATCTTGCTTGGGGCTCCCATAACCGATATGGGTTCGAATCAACAGCAGTGAAGGCCGAGACAATTCGCTGCGGGCGATTTGGATCGCGTGTTCGATGGCATCAATATCGTTGCCATTAGCAACTGGCAGCACATGCCAGCCATATGCCTCGAAGCGGTGCTGAACACTCTCAGTAAAGGCCAGATCGGTGTCACCCTCAATAGAAATATGATTGTTGTCGTACAGGTAAACCAGTTTGCCCAGACCTAAGGTACCTGCCAGCGAAGCCGCTTCGGAGGAAATCCCCTCCATCAGGTCGCCATCCGATACAATGGCATAAGTATAGTGGTCGACCAGTGAAAAGCCCGGGCGATTGAAACAACTGCTCAAATGTCGTTCTGCGAGAGCCATGCCTACTCCCATGGCAAATCCTTGCCCTAGCGGACCTGTTGTCGCCTCGACGCCTGGCGTCTTACCATATTCCGGGTGTCCCGGCGTCTTCGATTCCCACTGCCTGAAACGCTTCAGATCATCGAGCGAGAGATCGTATCCAGTCATATGCAACAACGCATAGAGTAATGCGCAGCCATGCCCGGCCGACAATACGAAGCGATCACGGTTTAACCATGAAGGATTTCTTGGGTTATGCCGCAGAAAGCGTGTCCACAGAACGTAAGCCATGGGTGCTGCATCTAACGGAAGCCCAGGGTGACCTGAATGCGCGCGCTCAACGGCATCGACCGCGAGAAAACGCAGCGTATTGATGCAAAGTTCATCTAGAGAGTTCACATGACCTCCTTGTGGAAGTTTGGTGGCAATTCAGGCTAACATGACCACACAGATCATGCTCACGTCAATACCTATTCCAGTTTTGATATTCTGACGTCAAGCAGCGACACCTTAAAGCCTGTGCCAGATGTCCGACCTTAGCATGACAGCTGATTATAGTAGCCTTCACTCACACCGCCACCGACAATAACGACATACGGCTTAAAAATATCGACCAAACTGATAGCTACAAATTTCAGGTATGGCCCACAGCGTATCAGAAAAATAAACGTCTTTTATTGAACCCTAATACTTCAATAGTTTATCGAGATAAACTGGTTAAGAAAATACGTGCAAATACGTAGGAATAAATGAGAGCTGCTTTTGGCGCTCACTTAATCATCAATAAAAAACTGTTTCAGTACTCTGATCATAGATTCATGATCCTGCACGCCAGCGCTTTCGCGAATGCTATGCATCGCCCACATCGGACAACCTACATCTATACTACGTATGCCGAGCTTTGCCGAGGTCATCGGCCCGATCGTGCTGCCACAGGGTAAATCTGAACGGTGCGAGTAGCGTTGGTAGGGAATACCCGCTTCCTCACACCACTGGATGAAGCGTGCAATGGAGATACTTTCGGAGCTGTAGCGGCGGTTCGCATTGGATTTGATCACCGGACCTTTATTGACGAACACTTTATGATCCGCATCATAGGCCGAGGGGAAGTTGGGGTGGAAGGCGTGCGCCATATCCGCACTGATCAAAAAGCTCTGAGCCAGCGCACGTGCCTTATCCTCACAATCCGAAGATGTAGCGATGCTGATCCGCTGCAATACATCAGCTAAAAAGCTGCCGGCAGCACCCACATGGCTTTCACTGCCGATTTCTTCATGATCGAAAAAGGCGCAGACCAACGTGCTCTCGGCATGACTCAGCACGGCATCATCCAGCAAAGCTTGCAGTCCGGCATGGCAGGAAGCCAGGTTATCGATCTGGCTATTAGCGTAAAATTCCTGATTTGCGCCCCAGAACGTGCCTTTTTGGGTATCGTACACCGCCAAATCCCATGTTAATACTTGGGATGCACTGATGCCTGTCGCCTGTGCCAGCAACGTCATAAAATAAGGCTGCGGCAGCTGGTCACTGGTCAATTGTGCAAATAACAGCGGCAATTCGTTTTGTTTATGGAGCTTTAGGCCATCTTCATTGACACCCCGGTTCATATGTATCGCCAAATTTGGCAAGCGCAATAACGGCTGCTGAAAGCGCACCAGCTTACGTGCGAGACGCCCCTTCTCATCGGTATAGCTGACCCGCCCGGCCAAACTCAAGTCCCGATCGGCAAAAGTTGCGAGGATGGGTCCGCCATAGATTTCGACACCGAGCCGCGCGAGTCCATCGCTTGCTGGAGCAACATTCGGTCTAATCCGTAACCCCGGCGAATCGGTATGTGCTCCGATAATCTTGAAACCCACGTCGGCAGGTGTTTTGCGTCCCAGCACGAACAAGACGATCGAAGAATCGTCACGCACCACATAATAGCGGCCGCCCGCTTGTAATGACCATTTGGCAGTTTCGTCAAGCCGGACAAACTGAAATGCCTTGATCTCCGTTTCGATCGAGGCAACTACATGCCAAGGGCTCGGGCTGTTGTCGATAAAATCCAGTAAATGCTGCACGCGCTGCTTAATTGTCATAATTTATGTTTATATTCAGACATTTATAATAAAAAACCGATATCTTTTAACTATACGTAAAGCCGGATATTTAGTCAAACTCGCTACTGAGCGATTAAAAGTTTCTTTTATTGAGCATTAAAAATGTTAACAACGAGAGGTATTGTTACTTTTTAGACCAAAAATACACTGAGATACTCTGCGAGGAAGCTCAGAAATAGAGAGAGCAAGGACTCCAGAATCGATTTAAATATATGACAAGTTTGAAATTTGCAGGCTTTCCAAGACACATGCGGCGCATTAAGAAAATACGCCCTACGCGCTATTATTCAGCGCTACATCAGGTGGGCTATACTGCAAATGCTCTGCAGAATACATGTCCTACTCCCGCCGCCGCGCTATCATCACGTCGGGCAGCTGTCGAATCAGTGCGAGCAGGCGTTGCAGCTGGTTCAGATTGACGATCTCAAGTGAAAATTGCATCTTTGCTATATTGCCATGGCCGAGAGTATTAGCTTTAGTGGCGTTAACTTTGGTAGCGTTCACCTTTTCGCGCACGAACAGATCGCTGATATCGCGCAGCAAGCCCTGGCGGTCATGGGCTTCTACTTCAATATCAACGCTGGTAGCAAGATTTGCGTTACCCCCCCAGTGCGCGTGCAGTAAGCGCGCATGCCGGTCTTCTGGCAAACGCATGATAAAAGGACAGGTTTGACGATGAATGCTCATTCCGCGATCCCGCGTCATATAGCCGACGATGTCATCCGGCGGCAAGGGTTGGCAGCACCTGGCCAGATTGATGAGCAGGTTGCCGACGCCTTCGACCACAATGCCTGACGGCACCTTGGATGCAGAGATGTGCCTGGCAGCCAAAACCGGGAGTGATTCCGCAGGCTTGGACAATGCAGCCTCTTGAATGGTAAGAGCAATCTGGTGTTCACTGACATCTCCACGGCCAATAGCAGCAAGCAAATCCTCAAGATGGTTGTAATGCAGCTTCTGCGCCAGTTTTTCCTGATTCATACTGCCGGCACCTGCCCTATGCAGTTCCCGTTCCAGTTTGGCGCGGCCGATGGCCACATTCTCCTCGAAGTTCTGATGCTTGAACCAATAGCGAACTTTGGCACGGGCACGCGGGCTTTGCAGATAGCCAAGCGCCGGGTTAAGCCAGTCACGGCTGGGTGTGCCTGACTTGGAAGTGAGGATTTCCACACGCTGTCCATTCTGTAGGCGCGTATTGAGCGGGACGATTCTGCTGTCCACTTTGGCACCGCGTGTGCGGTGGCCAAGGTCAGTATGCAGCGTGTAAGCAAAATCGATCGGCGTCGAACCCTTGGGGAGATCGATCACCTTACCTTGCGGTGTCAGCACGAATACCTTATCTTGAAAAAGCTCGCTTTTAAATTGCTCAAGCAGCTCGCCCCCGTCGCTCACTTCCTCTTTCCACGCCAGAATCTGACGTAGCCAGGCAATTTTCTCATCGAATTTGCTATTCGACTTGCCGCCCTCCTTGTAGCGCCAGTGTGCGGCTACGCCCAACTCGGAGTTGTAGTGCATATCATGAGTACGAATCTGCACCTCGAGCGCCAGGCCGCGTGGACCGATCACCGCAGTATGCAGTGAGCGGTAGCCGTTGCTCTTGGGACGCGCGATATAGTCGTCAAACTCGCCGGGAATTGGCTGCCACAGGTGATGCACCAGACCCAGCGCAGCATAGCAGTCCTTAATGTCGTTCACCAGGATACGTACTGCGCGTATGTCGTAGAGCTCGCTGAACTTCAGATTCTTCCGCCGCATCTTATTGATAATACTATGGATATGTTTGGGTCGCCCACTGACTTCACCCTTGATGCCGGCCTGTAACAGCTCCTGCCTGAGCTGGGCAATTACTTCATCGATGTACTGCTCGCGATCCACGCGCCGCTCGTCGAGTAGGCGGGCAATTTCTTTATATAGCTGCGGCTCTAAATAGCGCAGAGCAAGATCTTCCAATTCCCATTTGATCTGCCACACACCCAGCCGATTGGCAAGCGGTGCGAAAATACCACGCGTCTCATAAGCGATACGCTGCTGTAATTCACTGCTGGCACCGGCAAGATAACGCATGGTCTGCATGCGTTCAGCCAGCTTGATCAGCACAACACGGATATCTTGCACCATCGCGAGCAGCATCTGACGCAGACTTTCGATCTGCCTAGCCTGGCCGACTTTGTTATCTGATGTGTCAAGTTGCTCAATTTCGCTGAATTGGCGGATCTGTTCCATACGCGAGATCCCTTCCACCAGCTTGGCGATATTCGTGCCGAATGGGTTTTCTATTTGCGCATACCAATCCTCCACATAATCCGGCACGGCGTGCAACAGCGTAGCCGCGGCGGTTTCGGCATCCATGCGCATCTCAATAAGAATAGAGGCTGCGCCTATCGCATGCTGCAATAATGGCGTACCGTTCAGCGTGGCTTGCCCTTCATATAATGGAGCAGCCATCGCGCAAGCCCGGCGCAACAGCGTGATATCAGCTGGCGCAAATTGCGTGGCCAGCTTATCCAGCCAGGCTTCGGTATCGGTATAGTCTGCAGCGGAGGGAAGAGATAGGCTACGTGTTAAAACCATAGAACGCTTATGGATCCTTCGAGCGGGAGGTTATTTTGAGCGCTTCTAAAAAGCGCCATCATGTTGTCCACCATTTGGCCATACGCCAGGACGACCTTATTCTATTTCCAAATCAAAAATGACGCGAAGGCGAACCGCAGACAATCTCAATCATACGGCAAGGTGAAGCCGACAATGTCAGTTTTGATTTAGAAATGGATAAAACATAGTCATCAATGCTTCATCCCACCACATCATGGAGAGTTTGCAGCACTAAATGACGCAGCGCCTGCCAGTGCTGTCTACCATTAGCAACATGTTTCTGGTTGATTTCCAACTCGATTCCCCAATACGCCTCCTCTGGAAATTGACGACGCAAGTAAGTCGTTAAGCCATCCGCTTTACCAGCATACGGATAATTACGCCGAATGGTTAAATCGGGTCCTTTTGCTTTGAGGCATGCCTGCCAACGATAGCATAAATTACGTTCTCCCAGTCTCGATGGATCATAAAGAAGACCGATATCAGCGTGACGTACCTCTCCATCAAGCACAGGCGTAAAACTATGTGAAGAAATATGAATGACTTGGCGGTTTTTCCTATTTATTACTTCAGCAATAGTTTGCTCGACCTGATTACGATAAGGCAGATAATAGCGTACCAGAATCTCTCGCCGAATAGTAGTCGATGTATTTTTGGTCGCATCGGAGAATAATTGCGGATGGCCAATAGAGCGGTTAAGATCGATCAGCAAACGACTAGTAGTCGATACAAACAAGGAAGCGTGCAATAACTGAGCCAGATCTCTTGCCATGCGCAATGCCCCACGATCATAGCCCCGATGACTATACAATAAAACCTCAAATCCATGAAATAGATGGCGGTACTGAGTCGGGATACGGTTACCACCATGTTCGCAGCTAATGACAAAATGAGTTGTTAAGGCCAATTTTTCTTCTCAGCTTGTCTTTTAATAATTCCGTTTCCAAATCAGATATGGCAGAAAGGCGAACCGTAGGCAGTCTGAAAAATAAGACAAGGAAAAACCGGCGAAATTAAGTGATTGGTCCAATCTATTTGGGTACCCCAGCTAAAAGAGATAGTTTAACTGGCATGTGCATTAAGAGCTAACTCGTAAAAATTCCAGAAAAAAACAAAGCCACAGCCAGCTTTCCGAATGCATGTACCACAACTCCCTTATAAGAACAAACTTTCTTTCTGGGTATATTCCAAGGCCTATCTTTTCTTCAATCAAGGCAAATCGCTTCAACCGGTTGTCGAACGCGCGAGACCGCTACAGCAACGATTTATCCTGTATTTCCAGATAGTGCTGCCCTCTATATTTTTAGCCAATGTTTAGACGGTCGGATTACGGGCTTGTCTGACCTCTCCGCGCCGCGTCATTAACAAGCTCTATCGCCACACAGTTCACTGTCGTGCAATTATAGCCGAATCTGATCAAATATCTTACCATCGTGACTGCGACGCTACTCACGCCGATGTATGCAGGGAGAGGTAATGAGTCTGATTGACGGCCCTCATATGTGAGCTCTGCACACCATGATAGTACAACTTCTTGGTTGAGCAGTTACCTGAATTCGCCAACTGTTTCGCTACACACGTGTTAAACCAATGGCTTTGCCTGGCCACGGGACTACCGGCAATGAATTGATTAGGCCAGGCTTGCCCTGGCTCGCGCTCCTGCTGAATCAGCACTACAAGGGTGCAAGCATATCGACTAGCCGGTTCCGGCACTGAATATAATTCCCATCACTCGGAAGTCAGGCAAACCAAGCGCGTTAATGACGATCCGTATGCTCATCAATACCATTGATCCGCTCTATGCTTGCCTACCACACCGAACAGGCAGAGTACGGTTACTTTTTCGTCACTAAAGCTTGAATCCGCGTAATGGCTCACTCTTTGACTATAAAGCCAAAGCTTTCTCTGATAATCCTTAAAACATAGAGATCAATCGTTATGACTCGGGCCTGCCGGCTCATTCATGACTTTGGTTGATTGAGATTGGATGATGTCTTCCGTAATACTTTAACATTATTGGTGAACTGCTCCTTTTCAGCTCGCAATTCACATTATGTTAGTAACTTCAAATTCCACCTGTTTGAATCAAAAATTATTCTTTTTTAGATAAAATTATAATAAGCAGAAACCTTAATTTGATTTAGGAGCAATGCTTGAAAAGTAAAAACGGGCATTCCTGCTTGGTTTGATATTGAACCCGCGGTTGTTATTGGATCTATCTAAACGCCATTTATCTTGCCGATTCATAGACTGAATAGCGCTTGACTTAATCGATCCTATTAGACGTACGGAATGTGCAAGCCGATAAGATAATCCGTCGCAATATGAAATATGCTGCCAGATTATGGCAAATCATAGTTGTATTGAATTCGGTCCGAACCACCATTCGCTTTATTAACCCACACTATCCCAAGCTGCTATCTCTTATTTCAAATTTCATAAAAGCGCGCGATACGATATTAAGGGAGAGTTATTGCTCTATTGTGATGATGAATACAAAGTTTCGCTCCCCTTGATTTCGAAAGCCGAGCAGCTCAGTTGGAATTAACAAACTAGTGATTCATGGCTCTAGCTCTAGCTGAAATTTATATTAAATTGTATGCAATTGCATTATTGCGCACTCACTTTGCACTTCCTTAGAATTTCACTTCCTTAGAATTTTAATTATTAAACTCGATTGATTTTAATCAGAATATTTCGTGTACCTTGGTATGATGCATGAAGTCTTCTAAATAATAAGGATGACCTGAGTGTAGTGAGATTAAAATTACAGTGAGTCTTGATGAAGAAAAGGGAACAGGCCCGAAGGGTCTCTTGTTACCATTTTTTTCTAATTTTACTACGCTATTTCTACTGCTCTTTGCAATAAATATTGCCATCAAGAAATAGTGATGTCAACTAGAAATTACATATGGCTTTTACGGCCGAGGTAACTCAAGAACAGCAGTTGCTAAGCATCGAGAATGTGTACTGAAATAATTAAAGTAAAAAATTTTCATTCAGTATTTTCTAATAGCATGAACAATTTCAGCTCGACCTGAGATTAATATTGGACCTCATATAATCAATAGTGAGTGTGGGAGAGGAGAGAAAAAAATGGTAAATACTCATAGCCAAGAGAATAATATTAATTATGAGATAAATAACACTGAGCAATACTTAGCCGATAAATTACTGTTGGTATTAAAGAGTGCTTATTTTATTAGAGATAAGCATTATGTGTGAAAAGACAAATAAGATCGGAGTAGCACTGATTGATTCACGGCCGTTGACGCGGATGTCCATCTCACATCTGCTAACAACACTTTCAGATGATTTTGTTATCTTATCTTATCCGGGAATCGATGAGTTCGTGGCCGATTATCTGGAACCTCCCTATAAAATAGAAATGATCCTCATTAATCTTGGTGCAGTCCGCGTCAGCGAGCATCATATTTCTAACGGAATTCAACAGCTGAAACACAAGCATCCCGACTCGCCTTTAGTACTTCTTTCTGATCGCGATGAGCTTGCTGATATTCTGGATGCTATTCAAATCGGAGTCCGCGGCTACATCTCATCGACCTTCAACCCGGCCAAGATAATCCACTCACTTCGACTTGTCATCTCAGGTGGCTCGATTATTCCATCTAAGGCTCTTTTGGAGATAATCGAAAAAGCCACAAAGCCCATCGCAGAGGAGCGCCCGAACGGTGGCAAGGTTGATCCAGCAGTCTTGCGGACCTTTACATCGCGACAATTGGAGGTGTTCGAGCTTATGCGGCAAGGTAAGTCAAATAAATTTATTGCTTATGAGCTCGGAATGCAAGAGTGTACCGTGAAGGTTCATGTGAGAGAGATTATGGCAAAGCTTAAGGCAACCAATCGTACTCATGCAGCTTTTCTTGCTTCTCAAATAAGCAGCATGGAACATTGAATATCTGTTATGGTTAGTTTGCGGAAGGGCTGGAATTAGTGAGAGAGCAAGAAAGAGGAAACATCAAAGCGCATATCGAGCCGGCGCTGCATTCATCAAACCATTCCTAGCGTTAAGGCCAAGGGATTTTCCGCAGCTGATTATAGATAAGGCCCTGAAGCTCAATATTTCGAGCACCTAGTCCATTCCTAGTAAAATTCGTTCCGTAGCCCACTCAACCAATAAATCTGAGGGGGTTTTGGGGTTTAGTCAAAATCAGCGATTTCTGCAGATCTTAGAAGCCGCTGCCAAGCGGGCTACTACTGTTGCTTCCACCAGCTTCACTATTTATATTACCCTAGCGACCAAATCCGGCCAGAGCAGCCCTTGCTTAGCAGTGCCCTAGTCAAGCCATAAGATTAACATCACCGAATGCTGTGGCCGTCTTATACTATTCACTCTGGTAATCAAGTCTTTTCTGCGAATGTGTAATCTGCTGACGTGATTCTTAGATATATCCTACGCATCAGTCCCCCATATGCGCATGGGCGTATACGTTTACATCAAGGGTCAGCAAATACTTCGGCACAATCGAAGATCTTGATGTGGCGGGAATTCAGAAAGCTGGACATGTCACTTGGCGTAGCAAGCATCCAGCAAGAGGCTGATAATAAAATAATCATTTTTTCTTAGCAGGAAAGCACGTCAAGCAATTTCGCTTTATATCATTCGGTAAGCAATTTCATAGTCAGCTTTTCCTCGAGAATAAGCTACGCAGATTTTAGCTTTTTGAGTCCCAGCTAGTCCAGCTTAAGGTTACTACCCCATCGTTCCTGCAGTTACTTTAAAATCCAGTTATCCGGTTTTGTACTCATCCTGCAGGCGGTAGCTCGCAGGCCACCTGCTCCTTCCTTGACCCATTGTAAGAACATGAGGTTGAGTCAATCCTTACTGCTGCCATCCACTCAGAACTGCAACCTCATATCCGCTGAACCTATTTTTACCCTGTAACTGGCAGTATGAAAATAGCCCCATGCCAATGACATGAGGCTTAACAACCTACTCAGCTTGCCTTAAGCCACAGCTACTTCAGCAATAGTCGTTCTGCGGTGAAAGGCAAATTGATTCCATCCCCAAATATTAGTAGTGAGGGTATCCGGAAGAAGAGGAGGTGCTTGTGCTAATGGATAGTGTTGGGTGATAGTAATCTCCCGTTTGGGTTATAGCGCCGCCTGTAGCCAGGCAGGTAGTACCCGCCTGACAGCCTGCCTGAGCCTCTGCATGTGCTGTCATATCTTTGATATACGGATCACTAATAATATTAGTTTTTGCGCCAATGTAACTATAATCAGAGAGATTCCAATCTTTGGATACATTCGAGGTGAACGTAGGATAATTAAAGGTACCAGCCGTGATGTTATCCATAGAGGTTTCGCTCAAGCGCAGAGGTTCCTGTGCATTGGCAATACCTGCACCAGCAAGTAAAGCTACACTAGCAAGTAAAGAAGTCATTTTCATTTTAAAGTTCATGATGTTCTCCTAATGTAAATATGATTGACGGGCACTTACCTCGAGACCGGCCATTTGCTCGAGCATTCCCGCGAGTTTTAATGTAGCCGGATGAGACAAAGTATGATTCTCTCGCCTGATCTCGCCAATCCGTAAATCGTTTAATCAACTTAAGGTGAATATCGATATGCCAATAGGAGTACTATGAATAGGGTAATACTTCTTGCATGCCACTTGAGACACGTATTCTGACTAACTCTTCAGTGACATTGCCTCGTCATTGATGCCTGCTCCATCAAAAGTAGTAGTTCATATACAACTAAAATAGAATCCTCAGAATAAAGCCAATGTATTAAATTT
The DNA here is from genome assembly GCF_900113925.1 of Nitrosomonas sp. Nm34. Lineage (GTDB taxonomy): Bacteria > Pseudomonadota > Gammaproteobacteria > Burkholderiales > Nitrosomonadaceae > Nitrosomonas. The sequence goes on along the minus strand of NZ_FORD01000012.1, from coordinate 17,858 downwards.
ATGAATTCTAGCTTCATCTAATACTTGCAGCAAACTGGGGAAAACACCGGGCGCAAGGTAGAGGCAGAAATGGTGTTACATACTTTATTTAACATTTTTAGGAGAAGATTGATGAGAACAGCCTTTCTTTTATGTTTAGCCTTTACTGCGATGGCTTCCATCGCTCAAGCAGAACCAACAGTTACTAAGCAGTCAGAATCTATGAAACTGACAGAAGCACAGATGGATAACATTAGCGGCGGCAGCGTAACGGTTAACATCGACGCATCCGGCATCGGATCAAGTCATTCTACCAGTTTTTCGAAAACCCCCGCTGAGGGAATCGTGATATCGGTCTCCTGTTGTGGTGCGGACAGTACATCTACCAGTGTGGTGGCTGTTCCTCCTACACCACATTAGACCCAATCCAAAATATGCATTAATTTAGGTCTGCTGCCAGAGCTCACACCCGTTAAACTTAGAGGCAAAGAACTCCTGGTAGCGTCAAAGGAATCGTTAAGTTCTTTTTGCGGCGTGATTTCAGACAAGGAACTGCTGTCACGAGCATGTTCGCACTTACCTGTTAGGAATTATTACTAACGCAAAACATTCTGAAACACTCTAACAGAATTATGGAGGGAAGAAATTATGAGCACAACGTTGCATTTACGTCCGGTACTTAATGTCGTGATTTTCACTGCCCTGGTAAAGTCGGCAACACTATGGGCGGGGGAACCGGTGAGACTGACGGACGCACAGATGGATGCGGCCACAGCGGGTTCCTACTTGGCCGTAGGAGTTGGCGCCGTTGCCGCAGCAGACAGCCCCAATGCGTATACCTCTACCAGCACCTCGACATTTATCAAGAGCACACCGCCAGGCAATGTTCTGATAGGAAAAGGTTCCGGGAACGCTCTCGCCTGCTGCGGCTCGAGCTCCTATACCGATGTCCAGACTGCGTATGCTGCTCAGGGGGACAAAGTGATCGCACATAGCAATGGACATGATATAAGCACTCCGACATTTTCTAGCTCAACTGAACGTATAACGGTTATTGCGATCGACATTCCGCCCCATTAGTGAGCTAGTAAAGCTTGCAGCAGTCTCAATATTGAAGCTGATAACACGCAAAGATTACATAACAGCAAACATGTGGGCGGGAAAAATTACAGTATAGGGCGAGCAACTCTCGCTTCTGCTGGCATTAATTTACCGCGCGCTATCTGTTCCCTTTAAACCCAGCGTCAGTGAGACAAAGCATGAACATAACATTCAGATCGTTTGCCAGAAATTACAGCTTGATAAAAAGAGGAGAAATGCGGATGCAACTATTTCAATCCATTTATCCTGTAGCCTTAAGATTAATCTGTATTGTTACTCTGACTATAAGTATTGCGGATCTGGCGCATGCGAGAACAGTTAAATCTCTTTTTGAAATGCGCCGGGAAAATGTAGTTGTGCAGAAATGGGATCTTAGCTGCGGCGCTGCTGCGTTAACGACTTTGCTAAATTTTCAGCATGATGATATGGTTACCGAGAAACAGGTAGCGAAAATGCTGATGACGCGGGAGGAATACATAAAGAATCCTCAACTGGTCAATATTCGTCAGGGATTTTCCATACTTGATTTAAAACGCTATGCCGATAAACGTGGCTATGAGGGCATCGGCTATGGCAAGCTCACGCTTGATGATTTAGTAAAGAATGCGCCTATTATTGTTCCTGTCAATTTGTTGGGATATAACCATTTTGTTATTTTTCGGGGAATAAAAGGCAATCGTGTATTACTTGCCGATCCAGCATGGGGTAACCGCACGTTGTTGATCGAGCAATTCGAAAATGCATGGATAAATTTTCCGCAAATCGGTAGAGTCGGTTTCGTAGTCGCCCGGACTGATGGTGTTCCCACGTCTAATCTGCTTAAACCAAGAGCAGAGGAGTTTGTTATGTTACGATAAATTGCAAGCATTACGAGTGTCTTGGGAAGTGATGCGCGTAAAATTTATATTTATCATAAAGTAACAAATTTTAACATCGATTTAGTGGCAAAACTGTTAAAGCTCTGCGTACATAATCTATTGATTTGAATGTGCCCGGATTAGGATTAGTTGAGTAGATAGGTATTGGCTTTTCAAGACTCTATTTTATACAGATACTCATTACTCAGAAAGCATTCACTCTCGAGCAAAAATAATTTCTCGGTAATGGGTATTTGTATATATATGATAAAAAAATATTGGTATGATAAAAATCTGGAGCTTAGCTGTATTGAACTTTGTGTGATTTTTTTGCTTAAAACCGGAAGACGAGTAATGAAAAGCATCCATAAATCGAAAAAAAGTCGGATTAAAGGGGTTTTATTAGTGAGCGCCAGTCTTTTTCTTGTCAATCCGGTCAGTCGTATCTGGGCGCAAGAGGCAACGGAAGCCTCATTGGTCAATCAACTCATGATAAAACTCCAGGAACGCGATCAGGTGATTACAGATCTCCAGCGGCGTGTTCAGCAACTGGAACAGCGCGTGGGAGCAGGACAGCAGAGCTCTGAATCTGCAACCGCTGCTAAATCCGCTGCAGTACCACCAAGCAAAGCGACTACCGACCAACCTGCAGGAACAGAGCAGCAGAGCTCTCAGTCTGCATTGGCTGCTCAACCCCCTGCAGCACCATCCACTCAAGCTACTAGCGACCAGCCTGTTCGCCAGACTCAAGCTGATGAAGCTGCAACAAAAATACCACCCGCTACCGTGGCACAAAGCAAAAAAGGTCCTGGTGGTTTCGAAGTAGATGAGGAAGCAGCAGAGAGAGCCTTGGAACGCACATTGGTTCAGACAGGAGCATTACTATTGCCATTTGGTCAAGCAGAAATTCAACCCTTCGTGAATTATGCTCGTTTGGAGAATGAGCAACCTATCTTGCTCAGGGATCCAGCAGGTAATATCGCTGCCGCTACCAATATTCAAAGTCGCCAAAATAATATCGAAGCAGGGGTTTTCTTTAGACTTGGTCTGCCTTTCGAGACTCAGGCAGAACTTAGTATACCAACCCGGGTGATCAATCAGTCTACTGTGGTAGCTAATCAAGAAACGGAAAATACTACTCATATGCTAGGCGATATTCGTGTCGGTCTTGCCAAGACTTTGTTACGAGAAACCGGCTGGCTACCGGATATCATTGGCCGAGTGACCTGGGATACAGATACCAGCAAACAAATACGCAATAATACTTCAGCTGAAGGTTTGCCTACTAGCTTTAATGATTTGATCTTTTCAGTAACAGCGCTTAAGCGTCAGGATCCGTTAGCTTTCACGAGCACAGTGAGTTACAGGACATCTTTTAAAAAAGATCATGTCGAACCAGGCGATGTGTATAGCTTAGCGTTGGGTGCCACGCTTGCCGCTAGTCCGCAAACTTCATTAAGTTTGGGCTTACAACAAAATTTTATAGATCACACCAAGTTGTTTGGTAACTCAATCCCGGGGTCCGATGCAATCAGTAGTATATTTACACTCGGTGCTTCTTCCATTCTTGCCGGGCGGTTATTTTTCTCAACGATAGCAGGTATTGGTTTAACCAAGAGCGCGCCTGATTATTTTGTCAGTGTAGCGGTTCCGCTCAGATTCGACGTGCCGTTTAACCAGATGTTCAGGTCAAATTAGAAAGGCTATGTTTGGGTCGATTGCTGAAATTTTTTAGAATTTCTACATATCATTAAATGATGCATCATTCCCGTTAAGCCGGGTATTGGTTCTAATTTTCAATCTCTACGAGTCTACTCCCCTGCCCTGGGGATGAAAGCTAGTGGAAAACTAACAGATTGAAGCGCACAGTTAAATACCCCGCAGCTTGTTGCGGGGCGCTTTATTTATCTAACTGTCTTAGCGAACAGTTGCCGCTGACAATAGTCACCTAAAGTCTCGCTCTCTATGCGTTCGCGGGCATAATCTGACAATAGACTATCGAGTGCACTCAAGATGCTGAACTCGTCTAGCCCTTCCTTGTAAATGGTATTGAGGCGATAGCCCAGGCGATCACCGCCCAGCCGCAAATCATAATGCCCTACTGAACGCCCTACCAGTCCAATCTCGGCTACATAGGGGCGACCACAACCATTCGGGCAACCTGTCATGCGAATGCTGATTTCATCCTGCGTGAGCGCATATTTTTCCAGCAGCATCTCCACCTTACTAAGCAGTTCGGGCAGATAGCGTTGCCCTTCTGCCAGAGCCAGCGGGCAGGTCGGCAATGCCACGCACGCAATGGCATGGGTGCGAATGGGCATAAGCGCAGCTTGTGTTCTAATGATGCCATGTGATTCCAGAATCGTATCTATCGCTGCCTTATCCTCTGCTGCTATATTCAGCAGCATGATGTTTTGATTGCCGGTCAAGCGGAATTTGCATAAGTTGCTTGCTGCAATCGCATCCAGCGCTGATTTTGCGCGGTACTCGGGTGTGTCCACCACACGCCCGTTTTCGATAAACAGCGTGTAATGCCAGCGGTTTTTATGGTCTTGCAACCAGCCATAATAGTCGGCACGGCTGTTGAAGGCGAAGCTGCGTGGCGCAGCCAGTGTAAACCCCAAGCGGCTTTCCAGATCGGCTTTGAATGCTTCCAGCCCCATATGATCAATGGTGTATTTCACACGGGCTTGTCTGCGATCGTTGCGGTTGCCGTTGTCGCGCTGCACGGCTGCGATCTGCCACACCGTATCCAACACTTGATCTGGTTTGATGAAGCCCAGCATATCTGCCAGCCGCGGATAGGTAGCCGGGTTACCATGAGTGCAACCCAGCCCACCGCCCACGGTCACGTTGAATCCTGCCAGGCGGCCATTTTCTTCAATGGCAATTAAGCCTACATCCTGCGTAAAAATATCAATCTCGTTATGTGGCGGGATAGCGATACCCACTTTAAATTTGCGCGGCAGATAGCGATTCTGGTAAAGCGGATCAGGTTCTAACTCAGCATTTTCATCCAGACGCTCCCCATCCAGCCAGACCTCTGTATACGCTTTGGTTTTAGGTCGCAGGTATTCGCTGATTTTAACTGCAAACGCATGAACTTCTTCGTGGAATGCAGAAGTGGCGGGGTGCGAGCCGGCCATGACGTTGCGATTGACATCACCGCACGTGGCGATGGTATCAAGCCCATATTTATTAAACCATTGTAAAGTGGGCTTGAGCTTTGACTTGACGACACCATGCACCTGAATAGTCTGGCGCGTAGTAATTTTGAGGATACCGGTAGTGTTCTCATGCAGCAGCGGTTGCAACCCCAGCCATTGCTGCGGTGTGATATCACCACCTGGCAAGCGCAGGCGAATCATGAAGGAATAAGCCGGTTCCAATTTTTTGGTCTCGCGTTCGCTGCGGCGATCGCGATCGTCTTGCTGGTAGATGCCGTGATGCTTAACGAGCTGCTGGTCATCCGCCGAAAGCTGTCCGGTAAGCTGATTCTTCAATCCTTCAGCCAACGTACCGCGTAATCCTCGACTGCGAGTCTTGAGGTGTTCAACAGGTGAAAGGTTTTGTTCAGTCATAATCGCTAATCGTTTCCATGGCTTGTCATTTGTGCCGCTGTGCCGCAAAAGTTATGAATCACGGCTGTATCAATTGTACCCATTGTATCAATAAACATCCTTCACATACCGGTTATCGTCATGCAATTGATCGAGAAAGGCTTGGGCAGCTTCGTGGCCACCCTTTTCAGTAGCGAAAATTTCCAGCAGAGCTTGCTCCACATCCCTGCTCATGGGGTCTTTTGCGCCACAGACATAAATCACCGCACCACCGTTTATCCATTCCAGCAGTTCACTCGCGTTTTCTTTCAGGCGATGCTGGACATAAATTTTATGCTCCTGATCACGGGAGAAAGCAAGATCGATTTTGTGCAGCACGCCGGTTTCCACGAAATCGACCCACTCAGCCTGATAGAGAAAATCGCAGTGCTGATGCTGCTCGCCGAAGAACAGCCAGTTGCGCCCGCTCGCCCCCCGCTCTGCCCGTTCCCAGACAAAGCTGCGAAACGGTGCGATGCCTGTACCTGGACCGATCATGATAATGTCCCGTTCATCCTCCGGCAGTTTGAACAGACTGTTCCGCTGAATAAAAAATTTCACTTCATCACCCACTTTTAAATCGGCTAAATAGCGCGAACACAGCCCGTAGCCAATCTCGCCGTTCTCACCCTGATGCCACGCCAGCGCCACCGTCAGATGAATGTTGCCGGCATGCGCTAAAGGTGACGAAGCAATGGAATAAAGGCGTGGCGTGAGGTGGTCCACTCCCTCAGCGAAATGAGGCAGAATAATGCCCGCCACATCGCCGGGCACGTAAGCCAGCGACTCATCATACTCGATTTCAATATGATAGGTTGCTTTGGCAGAACCGCGGTCGTTGAGGTCGATAATTTCCCTCACAAGCCCTACTACCGGTTCCAGACGGGAATATCCTTTGCCTGAAGGTGCCGCTGTTTCTACAGTAGCTGGCATGCTGGCGGGTTGCGTAGAAGGTAGCGCCGACAATACCCCTGCTATCCATTGCGGATAATGGCTGGCGAAATCCACATCCAGTTCACCGCGTGCATAAATGCGTTCCGCCCCCAGCTTTTCCATATAGGCATCCAGGTCACGGACGGCTTGGTTGTATTGGGGATAGCTGCTGTCGCCGAGCCCAAGCACGGCGTATTTCACGCCCTTAAGCGACGCCTCTGACTGCTCGAGCATCTCAAAAAAAGCCAGCGCCGTCTCCGGCGGCTCACCTTCGCCATGGGTCGCAGTGACAAAGATAATGGGCTCATCACCTTGCAATTCTTCGGCTTGCTTAATTTTCTTCACCGACTGGGGCGAGGCGTTCCAGCCATGCTCTTTGGCCTGCTTGGCTAGTTGCTGCGCGATCATCTTGGAATTACCGGTTTCAGTGGCAAAAAACACGCGTAGCTTCTTTTGCGCAGTGACAGTGGCAGTAGTAGCCATACCCTCGGGCTGCACTATCCCTTGCACATAGCCTGCAAACCAGATCGCTTGATCCCGGCTTAGCGTATGCCGCAATTGTTCCCACAAAGCTTTTTGCTGTTCGGTTAGCATGGGTATATATCGTATTTACATATCATTTCCACTCGAGGAAATGACAAATTACAATAGCCATTGCTCATTCTTTGCTCCAATAAGATTCCTTTTTATGAAATGCTGTCTGCATTTAGTGCCGCCTTAGAAATGAAATAATGGTATGGACACTACTCTCAACAGCATGAAAGTGCTAGAGAAATTATGCAGTGACTCCTCATTGCATTTCCAAGTCAAAAATGACCTGAAGGCGAGCCGCAGACAATACCAATCATACGGCAAGGTGAAGCCGACCAAGTCAGGTTTGATTGAGAAATGGAATTTACAATAGGAGCTTTCTATAGTGAGATTATAACGGTAGGCATTGATTTAGCAAAAAAATGTTTTACCCAGAAGCCGCGATTCGGTTTTTTCTCTCTTCCTGATTCCATTTCTCAATCAAAAATAACGCCAAGGCAAGCTGCAGACAGTATCAACAATATGGCAAAGTGAAGCCGATAATGTCAGTTTTGATTGAGAAATAGAATAAGCCAGAGCCATTCTACCTACTGACTATATTCGAGGCCAGCACATGCTATAAGGCAAAGGATTTCATACTCGAACGCACTGACTGATATAACGCGCTAAACTTTGCAACCATTTACCAAGTCGAAAGAGATAGAACGCAGAGCAACCATCCATTTAATTGATGAACCAGCAAAGGTTTTTGTCTGGATTTAGTTCGGTAAAATTGAGGCATCTTCATTCAACCTTTTATCCAGAACCTTATGTTACTAATTACCGGTATGCCGGGCGTGGGCAAGACCACAATTATCGGCAAAGTTGCCGAGCAGTTGCGCAACAAACGCATTGGCGGCTTTTATACTCACGAGATACGCAAGGGCAGAGAGCGTTGCGGATTTCTGCTGAAAACCTTCGGTGGACTGCAACAAACCATTGCCCATATCGACTTTCCTCATGTGCATCAGGTAGGCAAGTATGGTGTGGATATTGCTGGGATCGATGCAACAGTCGCCTCCGCACTGGCGCCGGATGCGGATGTCGATCTGTATCTGGTTGACGAAATCGGCAAGATGGAGTGCTTGTCTGCACGTTTTATAGCGGCCATGGAAAAACTGTTTGACTGCGGTAAGCCGCTGGTGGCAACCATCAGCAAAAAGGGTAGCGGCTTCATCGAACAAGTGAAACGTCGTCCCGATGCCTTGCTGTGGGAAGTCACCCATGCCAATCGGGACAAACTGCCGCAACAAGTACTCTATTGGCTTTCGACGCAATGACTGATTAAATTGGGGCATACCTTGGGATTGAGGCATTGCGCCGCTCCTAAATGTATGATGCACTTCAGCAATTCCTTAGAGGACCCGGATAACGAAAGCATGACTTTCTGTCTCATATGTCATGATCGGACAGTTGAATCCTAATAATTTACTGCGATATTTAAGGCGAAATGGACGACTCTCGACAGGATGAAAATGCACATCATCTACCCCAGCAGGGGATTCGCCATTAAGTCTGGAGGTATAGTAACATCAGTCAATCCATTGACGCCAAGGATAGCTTTAATGCAGAGCTCACTGCAGTAGTCGTAATCATGAAGGCTGCGCTTAGATACGATCAGCGACAGCTACGGGTCTATTGCGATAACTACGGCCTGATCCAGCTGTGGCGCGAACAGCGTAATGACAGTTGCCTTTCGGAGATACGCAGGCTTGCTGCTTCCTTGGGGCGCTTTTCACTGCATCCTATTCCACGGCAACATAATCAGCCAGCCCACAGACTTGCCGTAGCGGCAACGCGAAGCGCGACCATTGTTCCACATAGGCACAAGTTACCAGAGCACCAGGAAGAACTAAAATAAGGCAAATCACGAGTAACGCAATGCATTTAGCAATAAACGCTTGTAACACAAGCATTAGTAACTTTGAGATGAATGACAGAGCACAACAGATCTGACCGAACGCACAAAGTGGTAGAACCAGAATTCAGCAGTTGTTTCTCATAACCGAGAACCGTAATCTGTTCCCTGCCCTGTTCTGATAAATGCATTCCTTGCACCATGTGATGATTGACATTTTTATATCCAACAACCGTTCCAAGGATTTTTAGATACCTTAGCCGATCATCATCGTCTTCATAAATATTTTGGCGGCGATCTTCATACGATGCTCCATGATAAAGCGCATTTGGAAATTCTAAACAAAGTGGTCTTGAGATACTTCCTTAACTCGCGGTCTACCCCTATTTTATGACGCTTATTCGGTGTTCATTCTTTAGCGACAAATTAAATATTTTAAAAAGATAATGTTACCTATTCAATATAAAAATGTGTCTCTATTTATTGACATACATAATTCTTCTATTAACAGATCATTATTCATTTTCCGAATATTGCGCACGAAATTTACTTAATAAATAACGACAAATTCTCACCTTTTTTCTCAAGATATCAATACAACAAATTGATTAATAAAGGTTATATATTCTGGTATAAATATTGCTGTCTATTCTATTTTTGCTTGAAAATTAAAATGACAAGAAAAAACCACTATGACTATTAAAAAAAAACAAAACTCTTTTATCGTCGCATCAGCCGCGGCGTTTCCGTTATTCTTTTCCTCTTTCAGCGCGAATGCTGCTAATCTTGACGCACTAAGGCAGTTGGGTGAGCAAGTGTTCTGGGATAAAATCTCCAATCCACCGCGCATGGCATGCGTTACCTGCCATGACCCAAGGGCTGGTTGGACGGGACCGCATTCCCAAACCAACCTTACTCAAGTGGCAATAACCGGTGCCAATCCGCATACAATCGGAAATCGTAAGCCACCCAGCAATGCCTACGCAAGCTTCACACCGCTATTTGAGGAGGGTGTTATAGGCCCACCATCCGGAGTGCGCGGCGGCGCCTTCTGGGACGGCCGCGCTAAAGGCGATATTCCCGACGGAAGCACTGCTGACCCAAACAAAATTGGCGATGAGGTTTTTGCGGAAACAGCCGATCCTGCTGGGCTAAAAACTGCTTACGGCCAATATCGCGGGCCAACCGCTGTCCAAGCGTTAGGCCCCTTCGTCAATCCTGTCGAGCAGAACAAGGCAGATAGAGCCGGTGTTTGCCGGCATGTTCAAAAGGCTCAGTATGCCCCCCTTTTCGAGCAGGCCTGGACTATTCCAATCACTTGCGACGATGCCCATGTCGATGTGAATTACAAGCGTATTGCGGTAGCAATTGCGGCCTTCCAAGACTCCGGCAAAGTCAATTCGTTTAGCTCCAGGCGCGACCAGGCGCTCGCAAACGATCCTGACAAAAAGTTTCCTCTAGACGGTTTAACTGAACAGGAAAATCTGGGTCATGACCTGTTTTACACGGTGAAGATTGGCGGCAACATAATTAGCGGCCCCGCCCCCAACGGTAAGGGAGCCAATTGCGTGGTTTGTCATAATAGCGGCAGATCACCTTTTGGCCCGAATCCGTCAGATGGGGCGGAGCCCAACCAACTGTACACCGACTTCAGCTACCATAATATAGGCACACCGCCCAATCCCGCGATCGGACAGTTCAATCCCACCAACCCGGATGATGGCCTGAGTGATACTACCAACGACCCGGCTCACCGTGGGTTTTGGAAGACTCCGACCCTGCGCGGTGTGGATACCCGTCCCAATCCCTCTTTCGTGAAGGCATATGCTCATAATGGTTTCTTCAAGAGTCTCAAGGGCATCGTGAATTTCTACAATACGAGCGCCACCGTATGTCCTCCCGAATTAGGGGTAGATACGGAAGAGAAGGCATTGGCGAATAAATGCTGGCCCGCAGCAGAACATCCGGAAAATACTACTCGCGGGGGGCCGATTCTTGGCAATCTTGAGTTAACCTCAGAGGAAGAGGATGCCATCGTGGCGTATATGAAAACGTTTAGCGATACCGAGATCCCTAAGAAGCCGAAACCTTTTACGCCAGCTCGTAACAGATAAAACAGTTGAATGTTCACGGCACGGGCCAGTAGCGTGCCGTGAACTGTAGTCTTGCTAAATTAGGCTCATTGATGAGGTTGCCTGTCATGACTACGACCTCACTTATTTTACAAATACCCGCCTATTTTCCACACAGGATCAGGTTTTACCTTTGGTATTTTAGCTTATGCTTTCTATTCCTTTTGCTGCTTGACTTACGTTCAAGCATGCCTCACAACAAGATGCTGATCCATTTGAGCTAATCCCGTTTCCCAATCAAACCTAACGAGAAGTCGAGCCGCAGACACGATAAAGACTAACAGCACAGTAGAGCTCTACCTTTTATTGCTCTTCTTCCTCACCCTTTGGACGCCCGAAAGAACTGTAACGCAGCAATGCACCTACTCTCTCTTCCCATCCTCAAATAAAATGCGCAGCAAGATAAACCTATTTCAATATTTCGCCACAATAATGCCAGTTTCTCAGAATCATCCTCTCCCGCCAGGCATGTTAACCAAAACGAAACTTGATCCCATTGTTTTCCCAGGCGGGCTTTTGACTCCATATTGCACCTTCCTTTAATTCCAAATGCGCTAGCATACTCGACTAGAAATTATCTCGCTTTGAAGATCATTTTATCGTTCTGCATCTTGCTCGACATAGCCGATGGCAGCGCATAAATAACATCTCTTAAGGGTAATGAAAAATCGCCCTTCCCACTATGAGCCTTTCCATCTTCGTACCCAGTTAATTCTTAAGGCATAATGCATGTGCAACGATTTAAAATCTCTACAACTCTTTTCTTTTCGTCCCTTTCCGGAACAGTAATAAAACGGCTGTGATTTGCCATCAGACAATACGCGAAAATATCATACCGCCTGTATTGCAGCACTCCTTTGGATAAACGCTTCGACCGTTATCGGAGAAAAAATATTTTCTCGCTGCGTGATGTAACGCGGTAGGCCTACACATACGGTTCTACTTAATCTTGCCATGTAGTCGTTATAGTCAAACTCTATAAAAGGATAGCATCTATTCAAATACAAGCATTTCTGTCTGATGCCTCCTTAATTCAGAAATCCTTATATCAAAGCTTATCACATCAACATAGCCATTTTTACTGTATCCATAAAAGAGACAATCAATTTCTTTTTTTAGCCCTTATTTTTTATTTTTATGTAGGTATTATATATTCTAAAGATAGATATAAATGTGGTAGATAGGGTTAATGTATTAAAAACCATACTCTTATTATGACTAATAGAAGAGAAAATCTCTTTAATATTAAATAGAATACCATGTTAGTCAAGCAAGTTGAGTATAGTTTGTATCCCCAAAAGAACGTATTCTTGATATGGTTATTCTTAATAAAATACTGGCACAATATTTTCGATAACAGCTTTTAAATAAGGAAATGGGGGTGAAATTAAAGTAGTTGATGGAGGTATTATGATGAAAAAATTAACTTTTTTGATAATTATTCTAATGCTTGGCTTCTTAGTTGGCTGTGCGCAAATGAGCCCGATAGGGGGTGTTCAAAGTAACGAACTTTATAGTGATAAATTGCATACCATAGATCCTAGTAATCATGAGGCCATGGCTACCTACTACGAAGAAGCGGCCAATGAGATGAAAGCAAAGCTACAAGATCAGAAGAAACGGCTTGAAGATTATGATAGTCATTCCTACTATTATGGGCGACGGGGACAAGATGTGCGGTCGCATACCACAGCGAATATTCGTATGTATGTGAATTCTATCAAAGAGAATATGAAGGAAGCCGCTCTTCACCGGAGAATGGCACAAGAACAGAAAAAACAAGAGTTCGGTTTAAGAAGGGAAGAGGCGACAGACTCTCCGTTAAATTAGTAATCATTTAGAAAAGCCATCTAAATTTTAGAGAATAAGCAAATTAAAAGAAGCTGAGCCGCCCAGCGTCATTTTTACTTTTAATTCACTGGAATATTGTGTATGCCTCATGATCATTGCTCTCTTTTTTATATTATCAGAGACAAAATCGATCTAATTTCCATGAAAGGCACAAACAAGGAAAAATGAATTATGTATCCAGCCACATTAATCACGTAATATTCGCGGCAACAGGGATTTTAGTATTGTTTTTTTTGATTCTAAATTCTACCCATGCTAATAGCCTATCTAATCTGTTCAGCCAAAGTGGACTGGAATTCGGTGGTTGGATTAATAGCGGTGCAACCTATAATGCAAACAACCCCTCTGATGGCTTCAATGGTACGGTGACTTTTGCGGACCGTGCTAATCGATTTCAGTTAAATCAACTCTATTTATATTTGCAACGCAATGTCGAATCAGAAGGTACAAAATGGGATATTGGCGGTCGTTTCGACTTTTTGTTTGGAACAGATGCGATCTTTACTCAGGCTTTTGGTATATCTGCCTTTGATGAGAATACTGGCGAACCGACGGATAGTAGAGGTAACTGGGATCTCAATTTGTGCTGTAAATCAACCCGCACTTACGGCATTGCTCTTCCACAAGCCTATCTAGAAGCTTACATACCGGTTGGTAATGGTCTCAATATTAAGGCCGGGCATTTTTACACCCCGCTGGGCTACGAAACCGTTCCCGCCCCGGATAACTTTTTTTACACTCGAGCCTATATCCTTAACAGTGGTGAGCCCTTCACCCATGTAGGATTTCTAGGTACTTATACCGTTAATCAAAATTGGATTATCCAAGGCGGCACAACGACAGGTAGTGCAACTGGCGGTTGGGATGGCGTTTTTGATAAGCAACTGGACAACTGGGGGGGACTGGCAAATATTATATGGGACAGCGATGACAAAAGGACTTCAGCACAACTCGGCGGCACTTATGGGCAAACTGCTGTCGATGAGCCCTGGATGATGTACAGCCTCGTGCTGCAACATTGGCTCACCCCCAAGACGCACATGGTGCTGCAGCATACTAACGGCTGGGCCAGCAACATCAGTTTGCCTGATGGCATTCAGAATGCAGCATGGTATAGCATCAACACCCACCTGACTTATGATCTTTTTCGTGACCTTTCTATCGGCATTCGTGCTGAGCGCTTCCATGACCGCAATGGCTGGCGTGTTTTCTCACCTTATCGCATACTATCAGCGTTGAACAGTAAAGGCGTGAGCTATGCAGGCAATGTTCCTTTCATCAGCGCTCCCGCAAATTATTATGCGGTTACGGTGGGTATGAACTGGAAACCGGGGCAACGCTGGAAAAGAAGTTGGGAGCCGATCCGCAACATCATGCTCCGAACAAATATCCGCTATGACAGAGCTGATGGTATTGATACCGCATTTCGGCCATTTGATGGCAGAAAGGATCAATTTCTGTTTTCTTTGGATGTAACGATGCCCTTCTGATTCAACTTAATTGAAAAGGAATAGCGGCATAAGTGTATGTCGTCACAACCAATTTGGGATTATGGTTGCCTGAATTAATTCCATTTCCAAATCAAAACTGACTTTGTCGGCTTCACCTTGCTGTATGATTGGTACTGTCTGCGGCTCGCCTTCGCATCATTTTTGATATGAAATGGAAAATGGAATAAGGAAGCAAAAAAATTTATGGGAACCTCCTCAGGATCTGCTCCCTATTCTGCATAAATTTCTGACAGATCAAGTTCAGCGCGTAATGGTAGATGGTCGGACGCCACCTGCGCCATAGGTGAGCGATAATGTTGCAGTTCGCGCAGTACTGAGTTAGGTCGAACCCAGAGCCGATCAAGTGCCAGCAGCGGGAAGCGGGCAGGGAAAGTGGCCGGTGACGTTGTCTCGACGAACGCGCGGTGGAACCAGTGAAGCAGCTGTCTCCTGAGAAACCACTCGTTGAGATCACCGAGCAGGATCTCTACTGGCTCAATTTGTGGTTCCATCAACTCCAGCACTCGCTGTGCTTGAATGCGGCGCTCTCTAACCGACAAACCGAAATGAGTTGTCACCAAACGTGCCGTTGTATTTTTTGCCCGAATGCGCACATCGATGGCTCCGCGCGGTTCCCGGCCTGGAACAGACAGGTCATGCTTAAAGACTTGCTCCACTGGTAATCGGCTGAGGAGTGCATTACCGTAATGAGCATTCTGTTTCAGCATGGTGGGGCCAGCGATCGGCTGATACGCATCTTCGGCGAAGAATTCAAGCAGATCGAGACCACTATCTTGGCGTGTCTCCACTTCCTGAAGTGCAATGATATCTGCATCTAGTTCTCTTAACACTATACGAATGCGCTCGGGTGAGAAGCAGCCATCATTCCCGTAGCAGCGGTGGATGTTATAGGTAGCGATGATCACGGCTATCGGTTCAGTCCTTTTTCTGTTATCGATTGCATGCCGACACGGCGCTTAAGCCAGGTGACCAATCCGTAGCCGATAAGAGCAATGCCACCAAAAACCAGCGCTAGCATGATACCGCTTTTCCAACTAGGCTCTACCAGCATAGTGTGAATGCGATCGGTAAAAAGCGTAATAGCAGCAATGCCGGGCCACATACCGATCACAGTGCCCCAAAAGAAATCTTTGAGTTTGATGTGAGAAGCGCCAGCCACCAAATTAGTGATTGTGTAAGGGGCAATGGGCACCACGCGGAAGAATATGACAGCCAGCATGCCTTGCTTCGCCAGCCGCAAGCTGATACGATTTAACCGGCCATTGCCAATTCGGTACACCACATTGCGACCGAGGTAAGCGCCGACCCCATAACCAGCTAGCGCGCAGCCAAGTGCACCAGCAAATGCACAGAAGAAGCCGATAAAAGGTCCAAAAGCCATGATAGTTACGATAATGAGCAGGGTAATTGGAAACATCATCAGCCCGAGGATTGTCACACCAACTACTGCTAACAGGGGGGAAGCGGGAAGTTCGGCGAATGCTCCGAGGGCGAGGAGCAGCGTTTCGTAATCAAGGTATTCCGATAACGGTGTCCAGCGCCACATTGCCGCCAATGCCGCCAGGAACAATAATATGATTATCCATACTATTACGCGTCGCCGCGCTGGTGGTCGCTCCTCTTCATAAACAAATTGCTCGGCCAACCGGTCTGGATCAATTGGCTCATCAGGATCCACTAGCGTTGTCTCGGACACTAATTCCTCGACTACCTCAGGCACTTCTAAAAGCAGAGGCACAGGCCGCAGTGTATGACTATTCCCGGACAATGCATCGATGGCTCGCGTCAATGAGCCCAGGTTCGCGGTCGTCTGGGCGACCTGCTGGGGTTCGACACCAAGGTGTTCCGCCAATAACCGATTGCGGAAACCAGCGATTGCGGTGCAGATATCCTCGCGACCTTCGGATTCGAAGGCAAGATCGCACTCTGTATCGATACCCATTGAGCGATTATTTAAATTTGAGGAGCCGATACGCACAAAAATATCGTCTACTACCATTATCTTGGAATGGACGATGATGTTGTTGTCACCAAGCTCGGGGACTTCTGGGTAGAGTAAACGCAGACGCTTTTGGTGATCTCTTTGCTGCAGCTTGTGCGCGAATTTGGTCCGTAGTACATCCATAGTTACTTGAGACAGCCAACCGCACGTAGATTTGCCTGTCACAATAACTACTTCAGGACCTTCCGGCTCCTTGAGGCGTCGGGCAAGGGCGTCACAGATAACTGCGGAAGTGAGGTACTGATTCTCGATATAAATAGAGCGCTGGGCCGCAGCAATTGCATCCAAGTATAAGCGTTCGACCTCACGAATCTCGGTACAGCCCTGATGAGCCGGCTCGGTGCGAGCAATAGCCACGCGCACATTCTCCACATCCACGGACACATCATCTGGCCATAGCTCTGCAACTGACCGTGGCGGGTGGGAAGGAATAGTATCCCTACACGCCCGTTGCCAGCGATCGCGCACCAACTTGCCAAGCGAGCGGGCGACAGGACCTGCTACCATCAGCTGCACATCATGGTATGGAGCTGATGGACCATTGCCTTCGTCACGCCGCAGGTCATCAGCTTTATGTTCGAATGTATCCCAGCGCCCCCGAGTCAGATCCAGACCACCGCAGAACGCCACGGTATCATCTGCCACTACTACTTTCTGGTGGTGGCTGGCCCAGATAGGATGACAGTCGTCAAGCCAGAAATGGACTCGTCGGTGAGTGCGCCAATCCAATTGGTAAACTGGCAGCCATTCACGATCCATGCCATAAAGCGCTATAAAGTCCCAATCGAGTACGTAGGCTTGGAATGCTGGCTCAGACTCGGCAAGATAATCAAGCAGCAATCTTAACGTCTTAGGCTGACCGTCATCCTCTCCATTACGGACGAGCAGAAGATCACTGTAAATGTCCCATGAGAGTATTAACAGCGAGCGTTTCGCTCGCAAGGCTGTGGCGCGGAATGCTCGAAAGTAGGCCGCACCGTCCACCAGAAAGGCAATACGGTCTGCTGTTTCGACACACCAACAATTCTGACCAGGCTTAAGAATCTTCATATTTGATGGAATGGGGAGGAGCCCGATTAGTTCCAAAGCATAAAAATTTTCAAGCAGCATTTTTGATTCACACTACTTATGATCAAATATAGCAGATCTCATATAAAATGATTTAAATTTCATAAGCGGCAAAGAGCTGCTGATGGAACAACTTTCCTTTTTTCTGATGGCTTTGGCCTGAGCTCATTTGGGTTCAATGTCATTTAAGTCCGGGGAATAAGGCGGCAGGTATTCAAGTGTATGCCCGGCATTGGCAATGGCAGAAGTTTAGGCAAAAGGTCCTGCGTTATCCACGCATAGAAAATGTCAGCGTTGATACTGGCGATGAACAGACTTATGGTCAGCAGCGTCTTTCCGATCAGAGCGCCAATCACATTGGTTCGACCTCGTGCATGCCAGTCTTTTACGCCATGGA
>NZ_FORD01000063.1 GCF_900113925.1 Nitrosomonas sp. Nm34 | reverse complement strand
ACGCCTATCCATTTCTTCCAATAGCTTGAGCATAAAGTCAATACTAACCCATACTTCTTTTTCTTTACTTGTAACTCCCAAGCCTACTTCTTTGACCCTATCTGTGTCAAGGATTTTGAAATATGAATTATTCTTCTTACGTAATATTAATTAAAGATGAATTTTATAGTTGGAAGATATGATCAGTATTTTTTATTAATCAAGATTTCATGGTTAAGCTATAGATTAGATTAAGCTAACGAATTAAGAGTACCTCTAAAAATTCAGAGCTTAAACCAAGACGAGGCGAAAAAAAATTTTAACGCAGCATACGATGGATATATGAATGAGGAAATATTTTTGTGAACAACGCTATATTGTGACGAAATATCGATTTCTAGAGGTAGCTTTAATTGGGTAGTGTGTATATAACCTAACTAAAATCGTCTGATTCCTAGCTGAATGCATATGAAAATCCATATCTCTGCTTAAACCTAAAACAGTAGCCATCCATTTGGTTGGAAAATAACCACATGATATATAGAGGCATTCTCAAAATTTTCTTATTCACCAGAAGAGTGAAACTATTATGAAATGCCTCATATATTGCTCCAGGTACGAATACAATGCTGCTCTTCGTTGCAAAGGATATTCTCTACAGCTTGATAGTACTTTCCTCGTACCTGAACACCTTTTACTTACCGACTGCGATTTTTAGTTCAAATGCTATTTGAAGGAGACGTCATTATTAGCAGTTATAGATTCACTATCTGTTTCTTCCGCAACTTTTTGAGGTAAATGAGTACTTATATTAGCCACTGATTGCTGTCTTTGCTTTTTACGGATATTATGAAACGATAACCCTGTTCCTGCAGGAATTAATCTTCCTACAATAACATTTTCTTTTAATCCGCGCAGATCATCTCTTTTTCCCATAATTGCTGCTTCTGTAAGAACACGGGTCGTCTCTTGAAAGGAAGCAGCAGAGATAAATGAATCTGTTGAGAGCGATGCTTTAGTAATGCCTAGTAGCATGTATTCATATGTTGCAGGAGTTTTATTTTCAGCAAGCAGTCTCTCATTTTCTGCTAGCACATCAGCTCGCTCAACTTGTTCGCCAGGAATGAAAGATGAATCTGCTGCATCAACAATTTGTACACGACGCAACATTTGGCGAACAATCACTTCAATATGCTTATCGTTTATCCTTACGCCTTGTAAACGGTAAACATCTTGTACCTCATCAGTAATATACCGGGCTAATGCCTCTACCCCCTGAAGACGTAATATATCTTGTGGATCAGCAGGACCATCAACAATCGTCTCGCCTTTATTTACAACTTGGCCATCATGCGCCATAACATGCTTATCTTTTGGAATTAGATATTCATGTGCAATATTATCGAGATCAGTGATGACGAGGCGTTGCTTTCCTTTAGTATCTTTACCAAAAGATACTGTACCAGTAACTTCCGCTAATAAACCTGCATCTTTAGGCGATCTGGCTTCAAATAATTCAGCCACACGCGGTAAGCCACCCGTAATATCACGGGTTTTTGAAGTTTCCTGCGGAATACGAGCTAATACCTCTCCGACACTTACTTGCTGTCCATCCCGTACAGAAATGATGGAACCAATCTGGAATGTGATGCTAACTGGCAAATCACTACCCGCAATTTTAATTTCTTTTTCTTCTTCATCCAAAAATTTAACCAATGGACGCAATCCCTTAGTTTGTGTAGCGCCACGGCGCTTGGGATCTATGACAACGAGTGTAGATAAACCTGTTATATCATCAATTTGTTTTGCTACTGTCACACCTTCTTCAACATTTTCAAAACGTACCTTGCCACTATATTCTGCGATAATAGGACGTGTATGGGGATCCCATGTTGTTAATACTTTGCCCACTTTTACCACTTCACCATCATGCACGAGTAATGTTGCACCATAAGGTACTTTATGGCGTTCTCGCTCACGTCCATTTTCGTCATAAACAACCACTTCTCCACTGCGAGAGATGACTATCAATTCACCGCGAGCATTTTTTACATATCGCATCGTAGGAGAATAATGAATCACGCCATTTGATTTACTCTCAACCTGACTCACTACTACTGTTCTTGAAGCAGCGCCCCCGATATGGAATGTTCGCATGGTCAATTGTGTCCCAGGTTCGCCAATAGATTGTGCAGCAATCACACCTACTGCCTCACCAACATCTACTGCTGTCCCTCGGCCTAAATCGCGTCCATAACACTTGGCACATAACCCGTACCGAGTTGCACACGTAAGCGGGGTACGTACTTTAACCTCATCAATTCCATATAATTCAATTTTTTCAACCGTCTCTTCATCAAGTAAAATGCCTGCAGGATAAATAATCTCCTGGCTTTCTGGATTAACGATGTCTTGCGAAGTTACTCGGCCGAGTATGCGCTCACGTAACGCCTCAATAACCTCACCACCTTCAATCAGCGCTTTCATTACAACACCATTATCTGTGCTGCAATCCTCTTCAGTAATCACTAAATCCTGAGTAACATCCACCAAACGACGAGTAAGATAGCCAGAATTAGCCGTTTTCAAAGCTGTATCAGCAAGTCCTTTACGTGCGCCATGAGTAGAAATAAAATATTGCAGTACATTCAGCCCTTCACGGAAATTTGCGGTAATAGGTGTCTCAATGATAGAACCATCAGGCTTAGCCATTAATCCACGCATGCCCGAAAGTTGCCGAATCTGAGCTGCCGAGCCGCGCGCACCTGAATCGGCCATCATGTAAATTGAATTAAATGATTCCTGCATTATCGGTTTGCCATTCTCATCTTGCTTTACCTTTCCTGCCAAGGGATCATATACCGGTTCTACACTTAATTGATCCATCATCGCTTTAGCAACCTGATCACCGGCACGCCCCCAAATATCCACTACTTTATTATAGCGCTCGCCCTGGGTTACTAAGCCTGAAGTATATTGAGCCGCTATCTCCTGTACTTCCTTCTCCGCAATTTTTATGATGTCATTTTTTTGAACAGGGGTAAGCAAATCATCCGCACAAATAGAGATACCACCTCGCGTTGCATAGGAAAAACCTGAATACATGAGTTTATCCGCGAAAATAACTGTTTCACGTAAACCGCATAAACGGAAGCATGTATTGATCAGCTTTGAAATTTCCTTTTTCTTGAGTACCTTATTGATCACAGAAAAAGGAAGTCCATCTGGCAAGATTTCCGATAATAACGCGCGACCTACAGTTGTTTCATAGCGTGTAATTTTTTCTACTTGTTCTCCTTCTTCCTTCCTCTTTTCAACTTCCTTTATTCTTACTACCACTTTGGCATTAAGCTCAACAACGTGATTTTCATACGCGCGTGATACCTCCGCAACATCCGGGAAAAACATACCCTCACCGCGCGCATTAACCTTTTCCCGAGTCATATAATACAACCCGAGCACGATGTCTTGTGAAGGTACGATAATAGGATCGCCGTTAGCAGGAGACAAAATATTATTAGTTGACATCATCAAGGTACGACATTCCATTTGCGCCTCAAGAGATAATGGAACATGTACGGCCATCTGGTCTCCATCAAAGTCCGCATTAAAGGCTGCACAAACAAGAGGATGTAGCTGAATTGCTTTGCCTTCAATTAACACCGGCTCAAACGCCTGAATACCCAATCGATGAAGTGTTGGCGCTCGGTTTAACATTACTGGATGCTCTCGGATAACCTCTTCCAGAATATCCCACACGACTGGACTCTCATTTTCCACTTCTCGCTTGGCTGCCTTAATAGTGCTGGCAATACCCATAGTTTCCAACTTGTTGAAAATAAACGGCTTGAATAGCTCAAGCGCCATTTTTTTCGGTAAGCCACATTGATGTAACTTAAGCTGAGGACCCACCACAATGACTGATCGCCCAGAATAGTCGACGCGCTTACCCAGTAGATTCTGGCGAAATCGTCCTCCCTTGCCTTTGATCATATCGGCAAGAGACTTTAATGGCCGTTTATTGGCTCCTGTCATTGCCTTGCCACGGCGCCCATTATCAAGAAGTGAATCGACTGACTCTTGTAGCATACGTTTTTCATTACGCACGATAATTTCCGGCGCTCGAAGTTCGAGCAGGCGTTTTAGTCGATTATTCCGGTTAATAACACGACGGTATAAGTCATTTAAATCAGAGGTTGCGAAACGCCCTCCATCTAATGGCACCAGCGGTCTCAGTTCTGGTGGCAGTACTGGCAGTACCGTTAACACCATCCATTCTGGTTTTATACCTGATCTATTAAATGCTTCCAGTACTTTTAAACGTTTAGCTATTTTTTTTAGCTTAGTTTCAGACCCTGTACTCTGCATTTCACGACGGAGAGAATCAATTTCTGCAACAATATCCATTTTATTCAACAGATCTCGTATACCTTCTGCACCAATCCCTGCAGAAAAATCATCTCCATATTCTTCCGTTTTATTGAGATAATCGTCTTCAGTCAGCAACTGACCGTCAACAAGTGGTGTCATGCCTGGATCAGTTACTACATAAGCTTCAAAATAGAGCACGCGCTCAATGTCTCGTAATGTCATGTCTAATACCAGTCCCAAACGGGAAGGTAATGACTTCAGAAACCAGATATGCGCTACGGGAGAGGCTAATTCAATATGCCCCATACGCTCGCGCCGAACCTTAGATAAGGTCACCTCTACGCCACATTTTTCACAAATCACGCCACGATGTTTTAAGCGTTTATATTTTCCACACAGACATTCGTAGTCCTTTACTGGACCAAAAATCTTGGCACAGAATAACCCATCCCTTTCTGGTTTAAAGGTACGATAGTTTATCGTTTCAGGTTTTTTTACTTCACCGTATGACCAAGAACGTATTTTTTCTGGAGAGGAAAGACCAATTTTAATTGAATCAAACTCTTCTTTCTGAGTAACTTGTTTAAATAAATCAAGCAGCGCTTTCATTTGTCACTCCTAATAATCTATCGGTCGGCATAAAATATCTTCAACTAAGATTTCAATGTTGTTCCAAATCAACGTCCAACCCCAGCGATCGAATTTCTTTTACCAATACATTAAATGATTCCGGCATTCCCGCATCTATTTTGTGATCTCCCTTGACAATACTTTCATATACCTTGGTACGTCCATTCACATCATCTGACTTAACGGTCAACATTTCCTGCAAGGTATAGGCAGCTCCGTATGCTTCTAGCGCCCATACCTCCATTTCACCAAAACGTTGGCCGCCAAATTGAGCTTTGCCGCCAAGCGGTTGTTGCGTCACTAAGCTATAGGGACCCGTAGAACGAGCATGCATTTTGTCATCCACTAGATGGTGAAGCTTAAGCACATGCATATAACCTACGGTAACAGGTCGATCGAAAGCAGCACCTGTTCTACCATCATAAAGAGTTATCTGCCCTGATCGGGGCAAACCAGCTAATTCAAGCATATCCTTTATTTCAGTTTCTGTTGCACCATCAAAAACAGGCGTCGCAAAGGGTACGCCATCAACTAAATTTTTTGCGAGCTCTAATATTTCTTCGTCATTTAATGAATTAATTTCTTCTCTCTTACCGCTGCTGTTATAGATTTTATCGAGAAACGCTCTGAGCTCGGTAGTTTCTCTCTGCTCACGCAACATCTCATTAATTTTTTTACCCATTCCTTTTGACGCCCATCCTAAATGAACTTCCAATATCTGTCCTACATTCATACGCGATGGCACGCCTAAAGGATTCAATACGATATCAACAGGAGTACCATCGGCCATATAAGGCATATCTTCTACAGGCACAATTCTTGAAATGACACCTTTATTTCCATGACGGCCCGCCATTTTATCTCCAGGCTGTAGACGCCTTTTGACGGCAACATAAACTTTGACCATTTTCTGGACACCTGGTGGCAATTCATCCCTTTGTGTAAGTTTTTTTCTTTTTTCCTCAAGAGCACTATCAAACATTTTCTGCATTTGTGCCGTGCTATCTTTTATCTGCTCTAACTGTATGCTGGTATCTTCATCAGCCAAGCGGATATCAAACCAATAGTGAGGATCAATACTCTCCAGATATTCTTTTATAATCAGTGTCCCTTTAGCGAGCTTCTTGGGACCACCGGTTGCTGTTTTGCCGATAAGTAAACGCTCTATGCGCATAAATGCATCGGTCTCCACTATGCGCATCTGGTCAGCCAGATCTTTTTTATAGCGAGCCAATTCATCATCGATAATTTTCTTAGAACGCTTGTCCCGTTCTACCCCCTCTCGGGTAAATACTTGCACATCAATCACGGTACCGGATATCCCGGAGGGTACGCGCAAAGAAGTATCTTTAACATCAGAAGCTTTTTCACCAAAAATGGCTCGTAATAGCTTCTCCTCTGGGGTTAATTGCGTTTCACCTTTCGGAGTTACTTTACCCACCAATACATCACCTGCTTCAACTTCAGCACCGATATAAACAATCCCGGATTCATCCAGGCGTGCGAGTTGACGCTCAGATAAATTGGGAATATCAGCAGTAATTTCTTCTGTACCCAGCTTAGTATCACGACTGACTATGGATAATTCCTCAATGTGAATGGAGGTAAAACGACCATCAGATACGACATGCTCAGAGATAAGAATGGAGTCCTCAAAGTTATATCCATTCCATGGCATAAAAGCCACCAGCATATTTTGCCCTAATGCAAGTTCGCCCAAGTCAGTCGATGCACCATCGGCGATCACATCGTCGCGCGCCAGAACATCACCTACTTTCACTAACGGGCGTTGATTAATATTGGTATTCTGATTTGAACGGGTATATTTAATCAAATTATAAATATCTACACCCACCTCTCCTGGATGTGTTTCAATATCATGCACGCGCACTACGATACGGCTTGCGTCTACATAATCCACAACTCCTCCACGCACTGCTCTCACAGCGGTACCAGAATGAACTGCCACAACCCGTTCTAATCCCGTCCCAACAAATGGTTTCTCCGCACGTAAACAAGGAACAGCTTGTCGCTGCATATTAGAACCCATCAAAGCACGATTGGCATCATCATGTTCTAAAAAAGGAATCAACGAAGCAGCAACGGAAACAATCTGAGCTGGCGCAACATCTACATACTCGATTTGATCTTTAGGCGCCAATGTGAATTCATTCTTTTGACGACATGAAACGATTTCATCTACAAACCTTCCTTCTGAATCAAGCCTTGCATTCGCTTGAGCAATCATATATTGACTTTCTTCAATAGCAGAAAGATAAACGATCTCGTCAGTTACTTTCCCATCTATTACTTTTCTATAAGGGGTTTCAATAAAACCATATTCATTAGTTTGTGCATAAAGTGCCAACGAATTAATCAGACCGATATTGGGCCCTTCCGGCGTCTCAATAGGACATACACGTCCATAGTGAGTTGGATGGACATCGCGCACTTCAAAACCTGCTCGTTCACGTGTTAAACCACCTGGCCCCAATGCAGAAATACGTCTTTTATGCGTAATCTCTGATAAAGGGTTCGTTTGATCCATAAATTGGGATAATTGACTAGAGCCAAAAAATTCACGTGCTGCAGCCGATACCGGTTTAGCATTGATTAAATCATGAGGCATAAGATTCTCTGATTCTGCCTGACTAAGCCGTTCTTTAACCGCTCTTTCCACTCGCGCCAATCCAGCTCGGAACTGATTCTCAGCTAATTCTCCAACTGAACGAACACGACGATTCCCCAAATGATCAATATCATCTATCTCTCCACGACCATTGCGTAATTCCACCAATATCTTGATCACATCGATAATATCAGAATTAGATAAGGTAGAAGAACCCGTCAGCTCTGAGCGCCCAACACGGCGATTGAACTTCATGCGCCCCACTACTGACAAATCATAGCGCTCGGGTGAATAGAATAATCCATTAAACAAAGCAGTAACAGCTTCCTCAGTAGGAGGTTCGCCAGGGCGCATCATCCGATAAATTGCCACTTGAGCTGCAGTCTGATCAATGGTCTCATCTATTCTCAATGTCTGCGAGATAAAAGAACCGTAATTAAGATCATTCACATACAGCGCACTAATTTGCTCAATTCCAGATCGTCTTATTTTCTCAAGTATAGCTTCAGTAATTTCGTCGTTAGCTAGCGCTATAATTTCACCGGTTTCCTTATCTATAATATCTTGTGCCAGGATTTTTCCAATCAAAAACTCTTCTGGAACCGCGATCTGTTTTATACCAGTTTGCAATAATTCTCGAACATGTTTTGCTGTTATACGTTTATCTTTTTGAGCAATTACTTTACCTTTATCATCAATAATATCAAAACTTGCTACTTCACCCCGCAAACGTTCAGGCACCAAATCAAATAAAATTTCATTTTTAGAAAAATAAAAATGATCAAATACAAAGAAATCAGCGAGAATTTGTTCCGGCGTACAGCCCATTGCCTTTAATAAAGTTGTCACTGGCATTTTGCGTCGGCGGTCAATGCGGAAATAGACATAATCTTTGGGATCAAACTCGAAATCAAGCCATGAGCCTCGATAAGGAATAATCCGTGCAGAAAAAAGCAACTTACCTGAGGAATGCGTTTTTCCACGATCATGCTCGAAAAACACACCTGGAGAACGGTGCAGCTGAGAAACAATTACTCGCTCCGTTCCATTAATAATAAATGAGCCAGTATCTGTCATGAGCGGGATCTCTCCCATGTATACTTCTTGCTCCTTAACTTCTTTTACTGTCGGCTTAGAAATTTCTTTATCTAAAAGCGTTAAGCGTACTCTGGCGCGTAAAGGAGATGCATAAGTCAGGCCTCGTTGCTGGCATTCCTTAACATCAAATACAGGCGTCCCAAGAGAATAGCTAATAAAATCAATGCGAGCATTTTTCGAATGACTCTCAATTGGAAAAATTGAATTAAACGCTGCCTGCAACCCTTGATTAGCACGCTTATTAGGCGCTAGTTTCTCTTGCAAAAAAGCTGCGTATGATTCAAGTTGAGTGGCGAGAAGAAAAGGGATTGGTAAGACGCTGGCACGTTTAGCAAAACTTTTTCGAATACGTTTTTTCTCAGTGAACGAATAGTTCATCAATTTTCTCCAGGCGCAGAATAATGAGGATTAAATAGTTATATTTATCCAAATAGCATTTACTGGCTGCCACAGTAAATGCTCGGCAAAACATCAAATCATTAAAGAAAGTAAAGGCCGGCAGTCTATTTACTTCTGCCAGCCAATACTTTCATAACAGCAATATTATTTAACTTCGCAAGCAGCTCCTGCTTCAATAAGTTGTTTCTGAATCCCTTCTGCATCAGCTTTGGGAATTCCTTCTTTTACTACTTTTGGAGCGCCATCCACCAGATCTTTCGCTTCCTTTAACCCAAGACCTGTTATTGCCCGAACGACTTTAATTACATTTACTTTATTATCTCCTGCAGAGGTTAGTACAACAGAAAATTCAGTTTGCTCTTCTGCTGCCGGAGCTGCTGCAGCAGGTGCAGCAACGGCAACAGCAGCAGCCGCTGCAGCGGAGACTCCAAATTTTTCTTCCATATTCTTAATTAACTCAGACAGCTCTAATACGGTCATATTAGCAATTGCGTCTAAAATTTCTTCTTTGGCCACAGCCATTTCTTTCTCCTAACAATAAATAAAATACTGATTGATTCTAAAGATGCGCAAAAATTTGCTTTCTAAAGCTGAATGGATCATTTATGATCACGTATAGCAGCTAATCCACGCACAAAACTAGTAGGCACTTCATTAAGCGTTCTCACAAATTTAGCGATAGGTGCTTGCAATGTTCCCATCAGTCTCGATAACAGCTCTTCTCTACTCGGCAAGCTGGCTAAGGCCGCAACTTCTTTGTTAGACAAGACAGTGCCAGTTATTGCTCCAGCTTTAATAACAAATTTATCATTACTTTTTGCGAACTCATGAAGTACTTTGGCCGTAGTCACCGGATCACGACCAATACCATATACCAAAGGACCTACCATTTGATCAGCAAGATTAGAATAGGGCGTGTTCTTCACTGCACGGCGTACAAATGAATTTTTAACTACGCGAAAATAGATTCCACTCTCACGTGTTTTAGCCCGTAATTGGGTAAATTTACTCACTTCCAATCCACGATACTCAGCCAATATAATCGCCTGCGCATCGGCTATTTGCGCACCAACTTCTGCAATTATTGCTTTTTTCTGTTCAAGATTAAGACTCAAGATACGTTCTCCACGTTAAACTCTGGAGTTATATCGGGATAATCACGATATCTTCCATATTAAAAAGCGGCGATCTATATTCAGGAGAAGAAATAAATCCTGTTCTGGATACGCCATCTGCGTTGGGCACCATTCGATAAATTCATGATAATTAAGTCTCAGTTTGCAAATTTCATCCTGTTTATTAGAGCAAACATGAAACCCCAACGGTCTTTGATAACCTATTGACTATAAACGTCAATAGCCCAAAGTCTGTAAATCAATACTCTACACCGGATTGATCGACTCTTATCCCCACCCCCATGGTACTGGAAAGAGTCATTCGTCTTAGATACACACCTTTGGATGTAGGTGGTTTAGATTTATTTAGCGCATCTACTAACGCCAAAATATTTTTCTTAAGCGCATCAGGCTCAAATGATGCCCTACCGATTGTACAATGCACAATACCCGCTTTATCTGCTCGAAACTGTACTTGTCCTGCTTTGGCATTCCGCACAGCAGCTGAAACATCCGGTGTTACCGTACCTACTTTTGGATTAGGCATGAGTCCTCGCGGCCCCAGGATTTGGCCTAATTGACCAACAATACGCATCGCATCTGGACTTGCAATAGCGACATCAAAGTTAATTTCGCCTGCCTTAACTCTTTCTGCAAGGTCCTCAAAACCGACAATATCTGCACCCGCCTCAAGCGCTTCTTTAGCTTTATCACCTTGGACAAAAACAGCGACACGCACCACTTTACCTGTGCCTGCCGGTAAAACCACTGATCCACGTACTGCTTGATCTGATTTTCTTGCATCTATCCCCAAATTGATGGCAACATCAACCGATTCATCAAATTTTGCAGTTGCAGTTTCTTTTATAAGTGTAATGGCTTCTGCTAGCGAGTAGGATTTATTCCGATCTATCCTTTTGTTTATCAACGCATATCGTTTAGAAACATGTGCCATTTTATAATCCCTCCACTTCCACACCCATGCTTCTTGCACTACCAGCAATAGACTTAACTGCAGCGTCCATATTTGCTGCAGTTAAATCCGGCATTTTTAATTTAGCTATTTCTTCCGCTTGATCACGACTTAATTTCCCTACTTTATCAACGTGTGGCTTAGCACTTCCTTTACTTATCCCTGCCGCCTTTTTAATTAATACCGTGGCAGGTGTTGTTTTCATAACGAATGTAAAGCTTTTGTCCGCATAAGCCGTGATAATGACCGGGACAGGCAAACCCGGCTCCATTTTCTGTGTAGCCGCATTAAATGCTTTACAAAATTCCATAATGTTAAGTTGACGCTGCCCAAGAGCTGGGCCAATAGGGGGGCTTGGATTAGCTTTTCCAGCCGGTATCTGTAACTTGATATAGCCGATAATCTTTTTTGCCAAAATTATTCTCCTTTTTGGGTTTTATCGAATGCTTACAACATTCTCCCCGATGTGGTACAAAACAATAACAACTTCTATTTTCTAAATTTAGCTATATTTTATGAGAAATTAGGATTTTTCGACTTGATCAAAATCTAATTCAATAGGTGTAGGTCGACCAAAAATTGAAACGGACACTCTTAACTTATTTTTGTCGTAATTAACATCCTCAACATTTCCGTGGAAATCTGTAAATGGCCCTTCTTTAACACGCACAGCTTCGCCAATCTCAAACAGTATTTTTGGTTTAGGCTTTTCTACGCCTTCTTGAATCTGATCAAGTATATTTCGAACTTCCTTTTCACTGATGGGTGTTGGTTTTGTTAGAGAACCACCAACGAAACCACTGACCTTGGCTGTATGTTTAACCAAATGCCAAGTTTCATCAGTCATTTCCATTTCTATCAATATATAGCCAGGGAAAAATTTCCTTTCACTGATATTTTTTTGGCCACCTTTGATTTCCATAACCTCTTCTACAGGAACCAATATTTCACCAAATTTATCCTCCATATCAGCACGAGCAATGCGTTCTTGCAATGCTCTCTTGACGCTATTTTCGAAGCCAGAATATGCATGAATCACATACCATTTTTTGCTCATTTCACCACCCGGATCATTTAGCTAGCCCTCTTGATCCATTACATACCTCACGACCGCCATCAATCCGGTATCTACTAGCCACAAAAAAGCCGCCATAGCCACAACAAAAGCAAAGACCACCCCCGCGGTTTGCATTGTTTCTTTTCGACTAGGCCAAATCACTTTTTTTGTTTCTTCAATTGACTCTCTGCTAAATGTATAAAATTGCTTGCCTTGATCAGTAAACCAAGCTATCGTAATTCCCAGAATTATGCCTAGCAACAAAAGCAAAATACGAATAACCATTGCGCTCTCGCGCAAATAGTAAAAACCTACGACACCAGCTATTATCGATAATATAGCAAGCGCCAACTTAAATTTGTTCACCCAGATACCATCCTTGACAATAGATAATCAGCCTTGCCTTCTTAATAATTTCTTAATTTCAGATTGATAATAAGATCAATAAGTAAAATCAATAACCTCTTACTTAAATAGCATGACTTACTTTTAATTAAAAATTAAAACCCATTATAGTTTTGACCCAATCAATTTTCTGAAATGAATTCAATTTTGGCAGGCCAGGAGGGCATCGAACCCCCAGCCTTCGGTTTTGGAGACCGACGCTCTGCCAATTGAGCTACTGGCCTACTTTCTACACAACAATTTATATTTAATATATTACTTTTATAACAGAATTCAAAACCTAAAAATAAATTTACATCCCATTTATCTACTCAATAATTTTAGCTACCACACCCGCCCCAACAGTTCTGCCACCTTCACGGATTGCAAACCGCAATCCTTCTTCCATCGCAATGGGAGCA
>NZ_FORD01000034.1 GCF_900113925.1 Nitrosomonas sp. Nm34 | reverse complement strand
CTCGCATAATGACCAATTCAGAATCTAGTTGCTCAGACTCATTTCTCGCTGGAAATACGCACCCACTTCAGACTCATTTCATATTGGAAGAGACTGAATGATGTCGAATTCACATTATTTTATTAAAATCTCACCTGATTGGTGATAGTAAAAATCTCTCAAACTGCCTTAATCTATAGCTTTCTTGAGCGATTTAACGGGCATCTTCAACTGAGGAAAGCAGCATGATGGTACAGGCTCGGTCTGGTGAAATATCAGGAGATATTTTGAAGTGACTACCTGCAAATTAATGCGGAAAGAAGGTATCATATAAAGTTAATGTGCCTGTGGGCTTGTAAAAAAAATTAGTTACATGATTAATTAACTGTCTTGGTAGCTGCGTTGAGTGGTATTCAAACTTTGACTTCGCCTATTATCTGGTATGTGTTGGATATGTGATGCGGTCACGTCAAAACTTGTGACACTCGTTTTCTTGTGCAGCATTCTGTCTGTTCAGCCACGCGCTACAATTTTTTACAAGCTCTGTGGCTTGGAGATCATCTGGAAATTTAGCAATTTTGTTTATATTTAAGGAGAGAGTAGTAAAATGTCGCGAAAACATCCCGTTATTGCCGTGACTGGTTCATCCGGTGCTGGCACATCCACGGTTAAGAATAGTTTTGAGCATATCTTTCGTCGGGAAAAATTAAATGTCGCTATCGTGGAAGGGGATAGTTTCCACCGCTACGACCGGGACGCTATGAAAAACGCAGTTGCAGATTCAGAGAAAAGCAACGGGCGTGCTATCAGCCATTTTGGCCCGGAAGCAAATGAATTTGAAAAATTAGAAACCTTATTCAGAGAATATGGTGAAACAGGATCGGGTATGACCCGTTTATACCTTCATAATGAAGAAGAGGCGGCTCCTTACAATCAGAAACCTGGCACCTTCACTCCCTGGAAACCCATCACAGCAGGAACCGATTTTTTGTTTTACGAGGGGTTGCATGGAGGTGTCAAAAGCGATACCGCGGATGTGGCAAAATATGTGGATTTACTCGTGGGCGTGGTGCCCATCGTCAATCTTGAATGGATACAGAAAATCCACCGCGATACTAGTGCGCGTGGCTATTCTGCCGAAGCCGTCACGCAAACTATTCTGCGTCGTATGCACGATTATGTGCACTATATTACCCCACAGTTTTCACGCACACATATCAACTTCCAGCGGGTTCCCACAGTCGATACTTCCAATCCTTTCATTGCTCGTGATATTCCGACGTTGGATGAAAGTATGGTGGTCGTCCGTTTCCGTGATTACAAGCATATCGATTTTCCTTTCTTGTTAAATATGCTTCATGATTCATTCATGTCACGCCCCAATACTATAGTGGTGCCGGGTGGCAAAATGGGCTTGGCAATTGAATTGATTCTGACCCCATTAATTCTTGATTTAGCTGCAAAAAGTAAACAGTAATTTTTCAATCCCTGCCTGAGGAGAGTAATGAGTGTTATCATAAGTTACTCATTTATTTTCAGGCAGGGAACACCAGCACTACTTTCTGAGTCATGATTTCCTTACTTTCTGGATTGAATCCAGAACAACTTGAAGCTGTCACACTACCGTATCAGTCGTCCTTGATATTGGCCGGCGCGGGTAGTGGTAAAACACGGGTGCTGACCACACGTATCGCCTACCTGATCCAATCAGGGCAGGTGAGTCCAAACGGTATTCTTGCTGTCACCTTTACTAATAAAGCAGCCAGAGAAATGATGGCGCGTATCGCTGCGATGCTGCCTATCAATACGCGCGGGATGTGGATCGGGACTTTTCATGGTTTGTGTCACCGTATGCTGCGTGCACATTATCAGGATGCCGGATTGCCACAGACCTTTCCAATTCTCGATATAGGCGATCAGCAGGCAGTCATCAAGCGATTGCTGAAGGATCTGTCTGTCGATGAGAAAGTATTCCCGCCTCGGCA
The DNA here is from genome assembly GCF_900113925.1 of Nitrosomonas sp. Nm34. GTDB lineage: Bacteria > Pseudomonadota > Gammaproteobacteria > Burkholderiales > Nitrosomonadaceae > Nitrosomonas. The sequence continues at coordinate 26,287 of NZ_FORD01000034.1, read as the reverse complement.
GATCCAATGGTTTATCAATCATGCCAAAGAAGAAGGGTTGCGTGCTTCTCAAGTTGAAGCGCATGACAATTTCACGCGCAGGATGCTCGAGTTTTACCGTGTATATGAAACATTATGTATGCGCGAAGGAATGGTTGATTTTGCCGAACTCTTATTACGATGTTATGAACTACTGACGCGTAACGAGATTCTATGTAATCATTATCGTGATCGCTTCAGACATATCCTGGTAGATGAATTTCAGGATACCAACCGGCTGCAATACCGCTGGCTCAAATTACTGGCCGGCGGGGATGCACCCAAATCTGCTGTCGTATTTGCGGTAGGGGATGATGATCAAAGCATCTATGCATTCCGCGGGGCTCATACTGGGAACATGCAGGAGCTGGAACATGATTTTGCTATAGAGAAAATTATCAAGCTGGAGCAGAATTACCGTTCCCATGGCAATATTCTGGACGCAGCCAATGCCTTGATAGAACATAATCGCGGGCGTCTTGGCAAGAACTTGTGGACTTCTGAAGGGCATGGTGAGCCCGTGCGTGTGTATAACGCTGTGACAGATTTTGATGAGGCTGCCTTTATCGTTGATGAGATCAAAGCCCTTCATGCAGAAGGGGTTGCGCTCTCCGAGATCGCTCTGCTCTATCGATCCAATGCCCAGTCACGTGTATTGGAGCATAGTCTGTTCAATGCGTCATTATCTTATCGAGTTTATGGCGGCATGCGCTTTTTTGAACGTCAGGAGATCAAGCATGCCCTGGCCTATTTGCGCTTGATTGCGTATCCTGATGATGATCATGCGTTATTACGGGTGATCAATTTTCCGCCTCGTGGCATTGGTGCGCGCACTTTGGAACAATTGCAGGATGAGACGAAACTGCATCAAACGAGCTTATGGGCAGCAGCCCTTAACAAGGGGGGGGGCGAAGCAACCGCTCTTGCTGATGAAGGCAGGGCTAAAAAAGGGCTACCCAGTTTTATTAATCTGATCATGACGATGCAGCGTGCTTGTGTCAATTTGCCGTTACCTGAGACTATCCGTTACATGCTGACTCACAGTGGATTATTGAGCCATTACGGTCTGGAACGGGATGGCGCAGAGCGGCTGGAAAATCTGAATGAATTAATCAACGCAGCAACCAGCTTTGTGCACGAAGCTGAAGATGACAGTCTGGTGGCATTTCTTTCTCATGCCTCACTCGAAGGAGGTGAGCATCAGGCAGAGCATCATGAGGACGCCTTGCAGCTTATGACAGTGCATGCAGCCAAGGGACTGGAATTCCATACTGTATTTCTAAGCGGACTGGAAGAAGGGCTGTTTCCACACGGAAATAGCCGTGATGACATAAATGGATTGGAAGAAGAGCGACGCTTGATGTATGTAGCCATGACACGTGCCCGGCGACGGTTATATCTGAGCTTTTCACAAAGCCGGATGTTGCACGGTCAGACCCATTACAATATTGCTTCGCGATTTATTAATGAAATACCCGATCATTTGCTGAAGTGGCTGCAGCCACAATCCAAAGTTAACAGCGAGTCTTTTCGATCTGTGAATGAGCAGGCAGGCTTTACCTTTGGCAGGAATGCATGGGGGCAGCCTGCTGGAAAAGAAACGGTACAGGAAAGAGCGGCAGCAGATTCAGCAGAACCGTCATCCCGCTGGCGCATAGGACAGAATGTGTCGCATGCCAAATTTGGAACCGGGGTAATTATCAATTATCAGGGCCAAGGCTCTGACATCCGGGTTCAGGTTCAATTCAATCGCGCAGGAACCAAATGGCTCCTGCTGGAGTATGCCAAACTGACCCCTTTGTAATTCCACTGCCAAATCGGCAAGGAGAGCCGGCAAAATTAGGTTTGATGTAGAAAGGGAATTACCAGGCTCATGTGCGGATTTACTGATTAACTTCGGTATCTTCTTCTTTCTTCTCTATGGCCTCTTTGTCACTAAACATGGATTCAGGATGGAAAATATCCTGATAACTCACATAGATGGAGGCAAATACAGTAGGGATATAGATAAAAAGCCCTATGCCATAAGGTATAATTGCGAGCACGCCCAGTATGATGAGCACAATCAAATAGATCTGAATGGGAATAATATTTTTCAAACAGGCAAAAAAGCTTTTCCGTATGGCAATGAAAGGGGGCATATTCTCAAACATGACTAATAAAGGCGCAAACCACATTGCCATCATGAGTGGGATGGTCAGCAGTAATCCAGCGATTGAGGCAGATAAAATGTTATCCATCACACCCATCAGCTCTTGCTCATCAAATCTCTTCCCATAGAGCAGCATATCGACCAGCTCGCTTCCCCCTATCATCATGAACACACCGATTATCAGAACTTGTCCTATTAGATAAAATCCTCCTAACGTAATCAGCGGTACCGTATTCTTTCTGAAACCAACCATTAAATGACCTAGTTCTAATGGGTCACCCTGTTCCAGGCTTTTGCAGCCTACCATGACGCCAGCCATAAAAACGGGAGAAAGGAGCGTGAAAATAAATTTCCCTAGCACAGGAAGAAGCTCCAGTGTAGCAGCAATTAATATGAGTGTGAAACACAGCAATACCCAGACAAACGGGGATAAGCGAAACATATAAAAACCACTCAGTATCCATTGCAACCCTTGTTTACCAGGAACCTGTCGAGCTTCTATCAATTTGTTTTCTCCAATAAATTTTGTTAGTTAATCTGAAAATAGAATAATTTGTTAGAAATATTCCCTTTTGTAGGGAAAGATGTGAATTAATTCTATATCTAAATCAAGGCTGACTTTGTCGGCTTCCCCTTGACGTATCAGTTATCCTGTCTGCGGTTCGCCTTCGCGCCATGTTTGATTTGGAAATGGAATCACATGAATGACTCTAAAACATAATGCCTGGGAAAAGCATTCCATTCATTCCCCTTTCCGTTCTGATGATTTCATTGCTAAATCAAACCGACAAAGAGTCGGTTTTACCTGCGCGCCATGCTTGATTTAGAAATGAGATCAGGGTTAATGATCAAGCACTAGATAGATTATTTTAATTGATTAGTTAATCCAGATTTGCATCAATTTGGAATGATTAGCTAGATGATATTTCAGAATTTCTCTGAAATGCATGGGATCTTTCTTATGAGTGAGCTCTCCTTCTCGAGGTAAATGGTAATCATACAAACGTGATATCCAGAAACGCAATGCGCCAGCACGCAGCATGCGTGGCCATGCCTTATGCTCCTCATTAATGAGGGGCCGTATATGGTGATAGGCTGTTAAAAGTGCCTGGGCGTGCCTCTCGTCGAATACGCTGTCTTCAGAGATACACCAGTCATTAGTAGTGATAGCCAGATCGTACAAGAATGCGTCATTACAAGCAAAATAAAAATCGATAATGCCACCGATTGATGTATCAGTGAATAATACGTTATCGCGAAATAGATCAGCATGAATCACCCCCCGCGGGAGAGCCTCTGTTTGATGTAATACTTGAAATTGCAACTCTTCATTAAGTAATATTTGTTCCTCTTTTGTAAGAAATGGCATCACTTCTTTCGCTGCCGTATTCCACCATTCCAAACCTCGTGGATTGGTCATTTTCACGGGATAAGACAAGCCAGACAAGTGCATTCTGGCCAGCATTTCCCCAATCTCGGCACATTGTCCGGCCGTGGGACGTTTCAGCGATTTACCCGGTAAAAACGTCACAATACTGGCCGGTTTGCCATTCAATTCACCCAATAGTTTTTGTGCGCATGTCGCAATGGGACTGGGACATGGAATCCCTCGCTGCGATAAGTGAGCCATCAGATTGAGGTAGAAGGGGAGTTCTGCTGCAGTCAATTTCTCAAACAGCGTCAGAATATATTTACCCAGGGTGGTTGTCACCAGGTAATTGGTATTTTCAATGCCAGATGAGATACCTTGAAGATCGACCAGTGTGCCGATGGGATAATCCTGGAGCCAGATTGATAGTTGTTCCTTGCTAACTGGAGTAAAAACAGACATGAATAAGCAGTAGAATAAGCGTCAATAAATAGATGTATGCCTCGCGTAGCTGTTATTTTCTCATGTTAATCTCGTTTGGTTTTAAAATCTGTAAATTTCCCACATCGGAACGTTTACACCATAACCTTCAAGATCACCTCGATGTGGCTCACCCACGGGACTGCGTTTATTTAAAAGATAGAATGGCTTGCCAATACGAGGAATGACTTTGATCATATAGAGCTGACCATTGATGCGATATTCCTCCACTGTTTCTTCTTTACCTTTTTTAATGGTCACTTCCGGTTCCAGTGAAGGATCAATTCCCAGCTCAGGCAGTTCTGGTTCTTCACGTGACGCTAAATCAGGCAGTTCAGGAAGGGGGGGGCGATCAGCTGGTTTCTGAGTAGATTGCGCCGAGACTGACAACGTAACACAAATAGCACACAAAAATAGAGTCGTCTTTATACGTTGCATGCTGGTTCCTAGAGAATGGTCATGTTCATTCTATCTTAAATAAAGTGAAATATTACAAATTGAGTTGAATTTCCTTTTCAGCAGCGGTAGGTTCAAAGCCGGACGTTTCATAATATTTAAAGATTGCGTCGACAATCTCGACAGGCTCATCAATGATCTGAACTAAATTCATATCTTCTGGTAAGATATAGCCTTCATGGATGAGCACTTGCTGAAACCAATCAAGCAGACCACGCCAGAAATCCGAGCAGACTAAAATAATAGGCATTTTTCTTGTTTTACCAGTCTGGACAAGCGTTAGCGCTTCCATTAGTTCATCCAATGTGCCGAATCCCCCAGGCATGACGATATAAGCGGTCGCAAATTTGACAAACATATATTTACGGGCAAAAAAATGACGGAACGATTGACTCACATCCTGATAAATATTGCGGTGTTGCTCATGAGGAAGCTGGATATTGAGACCGACACTGGGAGCCTTGCCATAAAAGGCGCCTTTGTTGGCAGCTTCCATAATCCCCGGACCACCCCCCGAAATGACTGAGAAGCCCGCATCCGACAATTGCCGTGCAATGACTTCAGTTAATTTATAATAGGGGTGACTCGGTTCAGTTCGTGCGCTCCCAAATATGCTGACTGCCGGCTGAATGTATTCCAGGCGCTGTGCACCTTCCACAAATTCAGACATGATTCCAAATACGCGCCATGACTCTTTGGTCGACCAGGGCTTCTCAAGAGTCATCACCGCGCTAAGTTTTTCTTCCAAGCTCATAGGGGTCCTTTTTTAGATGAAAGCGCTTTTGCTAGTTGATGGTTCATCTTATTTATATCGTGCTTTTTATGCACTACCCGATTTACGCAATCGACAAAATGAGCCAACTGGCGCAATTTACGGTGTACTGGCTATGTTACGTCGCTTGCACAAGGATTACCAGACAGATTATAGCGCGTGCGTGTTTGATGCAAAAGGCAAAACTTTCCGTGATGAGATTTATCCGCAATACAAAGCGCACCGTCCTGCTATGCCGACAGATTTGTCGGCACAAATTACGCCATTGCTCGAATGTATCCAGGCAATGGGCTGGCCTTTACTGATCATTGAAGGCGTTGAAGCAGATGATGTGATTGGGACGCTTGCTAAAAAAGCGGAGCAAGCCGAAATGCAATGCATTATTTCAACCGGTGATAAAGACATCGCGCAATTGGTAAATTCTGGAATCAGACTTGTTAATACCATGAGCAATGAGACTCTGGATGAGGCGGGGGTGCTGAATAAATTTGGCGTCATGCCTGCGCAGATACTCGATTACCTGGCGTTGGTAGGGGATAGCACCGATAATATTCCAGGGGTAGAAAAAGTAGGGCCTAAAACGGCAGTCAAGTGGCTGACGCAGTACGGCAGCCTGGATAATATCCTCGTGCATGCCAATGAAATTGGCGGAGTCATCGGAGAGAATCTGCGCAAAGCCATACCCTGGCTAGAGATATCACGCGCATTGCTGACAATTAAGTGTGATGTGGATCTCTCAATCGATTGGCAAGATCTGGTGGTTAAACCACCCAATACTCAAAAACTGGCCGCACTGTTTGAATGCCTCGATTTTAAAACCTGGTCACGCGAGTTGCGGCAGAATGAGCTATCATCCAGCTCGGCTCTGTCCGATCCATTAACGGCGGCCCTGCTAAATCCAGGCGGTGCGGTATCCATCTCCAGTGAAACCACATCAGTTAGTTATGAAACGGTTCTTACCGAAGATCAGTTGAACAAATGGCTGGTGCAGTGCGATGCGGCACCATTGGTTTCGCTCGATACTGAAACGACCAGCTTGAATCCACTGCAGGCGCAACTGGTCGGAATTTCGTTATGTATGCAGCCGGGTCAAGCCGCTTATGTGCCGCTGACGCACTGTTTTCCTGGTGCACCACAACAATTACCTCTCGAGGTTGTGTTGAACAAAATGAGATCCTGGCTGGAGAATCCAGCAAAATTGAAAGTTGGGCAAAATCTCAAATATGACCAGCATATTTTTGCAAATTATGGCATCAGCCTGAAGGGAATAGCGCATGACACCTTATTGCAATCGTATGTGTTGGAATCTCATCATCTGCACAATATGGATAGCATGGCATGGCGTCACCTAGGGGTAAAAACGATGACCTATGATGACGTAACGGGGAAAGGGGCCAGCCGGATTGGTTTTGACCAGGTTATGCTTGATGAGGCAACGCGCTATGCAGCAGAAGACGCTGATATTACGCTGCAATTGCATCAGTGCTTATACCCGAAGATAGCGTGTCAAGCACAGCTCGACTATATTTATCGCCATATCGAGATGCCGTTACTCAATGTGCTATTTCAGATCGAGCGTAATGGCGTGCTGCTGGATGTGGATCTGCTCCGGGCACAAAGCCGTGAGCTGGAAAAGCAATTACTGGCACTGGAACAGCAGGCTTGTTTCAGTGCCGGACAAGTATTCAATTTGAATTCAACCAAACAAATCCAGGAAGTTTTATTTAACCAGCTTAAATTACCGGTTATCAAGAAGACGCCCAAAGGCTCACCCTCGACCGACGAAGATGTTTTGCAGCAGCTCGCGCTAGATTATCCACTCCCTAAGATTCTGCTCGAGTATCGCGGCCTGGCTAAACTTAAATCGACTTATACGGATAAATTACCCCTCATGGTGGATAACACTACTCACCGGGTACACACCACTTATGCGCAGGCCGTTGCCGTAACCGGCAGATTAGCTAGCAATGAGCCAAATTTACAGAATATACCAGTCCGCAGGCAGGAAGGCCGGCGCATCCGGGAAGCATTCATAGCACCGCCTGGCAGTCGTATTATTTCAGCAGATTATTCTCAGATTGAATTGCGCATCATGGCCCATATTTCTCAGGATAAGGGATTGCTTAAGGCATTTGCTGCGAATGAGGATATTCACTGCGCCACTGCAGCAGAAGTATTTGGTGTACCGGTGGATCAGGTTAATCAGGAACAGCGTCGCTATGCTAAAGTAATCAATTTTGGGCTCATCTATGGGATGTCTGATTATGGTCTGGCAACCCAATTAGGGATTGAGCGTAGTGCTGCGCGCCTTTATATCGATCGCTATTTCGCCCGCTATCCCGGGGTCGCTGACTATATGCAGCGGACTCGACTGCAGGCAAGAGAGAAAGGCTATGTCGAGACGGTATTGGGTCGTCAATTATGGTTGCCGGAAATCAACAGCTCCAATCACAATCGCAAACAGGCTGCGGAACGTGCCGCTATCAATGCGCCCATGCAAGGAACTGCAGCAGATATCATTAAGCTTGCCATGATTGCCGTACATGAATGGCTGATAAAGGAAAAGATGCGCAGTATGCTCATCATGCAGGTTCATGATGAATTAGTTCTGGAAGTACCCTGTGAAGAAGTCGATAAGGTAAAACATGTCTTGCCGGATTTAATGGAAAATGTCTGCAAACTTAATGTGCCCCTTCAAGTCGAAGTAGGTGTGGGCAATAATTGGGAGCAGGCGCATTAGTCCTTGCGTTCCCTGAAAACTCTTGTAAAACTCAAGCCACTATGGATCAAATCAAAACTTTTCGCGAGCGGCGCTTACGCTTATTGTCACAGATGCAGCAAGGGGTTGCTATTATTGCAACTTCTCCTTTAAGACTCAGAAACCGTGATGCTTTTTATCCCTATCGTTTCGATAGCTATTTTTATTATTTAACTGGTTTCTATGAGCCTGAGGCTGTCTTAGTGGTCATATGCGGGAATAGTCAGGGAAAAGCAGAACAGATACTGTTCTGCCGGGAAAAAAATGAGGAACGTGAGATTTGGGATGGATTCCGCTATGGGCCCGATGCTGCGCGTGAAGCATTTGGTTTTGATGCAGCTTATCCCATCACCAAATTGGATGAATGGCTACCCAGATTACTTGAGAATCAGCCAACTATCTATGCCATGCTAGGGCAAAACGCGACATGGGATACACGCCTCATCAGCTGGATTAAACAGGTAAGAGAAAAGGTACGCGGGGGCGTATCCGCACCCCACGAAATACGTGATATTTGTCATATTCTGGATGAAATGCGCTTGTTTAAAAGTGAGGAAGAGCTGTTGCTCATGCGCCATGCGGCAAAAATTTCTGCAGGAGCGCATTGTCGAGCGATGCAGAAGACACAACCTGGTATGTATGAATATGAGATCGAAGCCGAATTATTGCATGAGTTCCGTCGCTTGGGCTCGCAAGCACCGGCGTACTCGCCTATCGTGGCAGGGGGCGCTAATGCCTGTGTGTTGCATTATATCGAAAATAAAGCACAATTACAGTCAGGTGATTTACTGCTTATTGATGCAGGTTGTGAATTTAATGGTTATGCAGCCGATATCACCCGTACCTTCCCGGTAGATAGCAAATTTACACCGGTACAAAAAGATATTTATCAGCTCGTGCTTTCTGCTCAAATGGCAGCCATTGCGGTAGTCCAACCCGGGAATACCTGGGATATGCCTCATCAGGCTGCTTTACAAGTGCTTGCCCAGGGATTTATCGATCTGGGGCTATGCCGGGGTAGTGTGGACAGTGTGATTCAATCAGAAGATTATAAGCGCTTTTACATGCACCGCACCGGGCATTGGTTGGGACTGGATGTGCATGATGCGGGCGAATATAAACAGAATGGTCAATGGCGCTGTTTATCGCCGGGAATGACTTTGACGGTGGAACCAGGATGTTACATTCGTCCGGCGGACAATGTTCCGCAGCATTTCTGGAATATCGGGGTGCGTATCGAAGATGATGTGGCTGTGACAGCCGTTGGTCATGAAGTACTGACTATCGATGTGCCTAAAACGGTGGCAGAAATAGAGGAGCTAACACAATGAATAATAATCACAGAAAAATATTTATCCATAGGATAATTGATGGTAAGCAGTCAGAGTCATCAACGAATCGATCTACCCCTGGTTCACCTTGGCAACGCTGGCTATTTTTCCTGGCGCTGATTCCTTTATTTATTGGCGCCATGTTGCTGGGGATGGTCTTTTTTTCCATCTTTTTTGCTTTAATCGTGATAGTAGCTGGAGCAATAGGTGTAAGGTTCTGGTGGCTGCGGCGCAAACTGCAAAAATCTGGAAAATTTGAGGAGAAAGAAAGATCGATTGACATCGAAGATGCTGAGATTATTGAAACTAAAACGAAAAAATCGGAATACAAATAGTTCGATTATAAAATTAAAAGGGTTTGCCGGTTTCTCCTCGTCGTATTGCGCTATTGCGTCCTGTTGTGTGATAGGGTGTGCTCTCTCTACCATTTACTCAATCAACCCCCAGCAAGGCCGGGGGTGATGAGCAACCAGTCCTTTAAAAGGCAGGGTTAGTTTTTCCATCAAGCAAGCGACTTTGTTTCGAGCACTTGCCCTGCTTATTCGACCCTGCCTTCAGGCGTAGTGACGCTTTCTGCTGCAGATATCTCTTCAGCTGCAGCTGCAACTTTACGACCAGAAGGGTTGGTAAATTGATCGTTCAATGACTGGATGTAGTCATTGGCTTCGCTTCTCACTTCAGCAAGAATATCTTGATTTGAGCCATTCCAACCAGCAGGTTTTTGAAAACACATCGGTCGAAAACCCGCTGTACTCTTGAGGAATGCCTGAGTGTATTGCTTGCAGGCGAGATGATCATGGCCAAATTTTGCAGGGAGTTTTTCTGCCATATTGTCTGCAACCTTACGGCGAATGGTGAAATGAATATAAGCCATCACTATCACTATCACGCCAAGACCAATCAGTGAGGGGGGGTCACAGGCCATAATATTTTCAGCAAATGTTTTCAATAAATTCCAGCTATCGGTTAACCAGAAAGCCATTCCACTTAGAATCAACAAGGTACCGAATATGATACTGTCAAACAAAATGACTCGTTTTTTCCACTTTTGGAGCATGCTGGTAAGTTTATAAATAATCTGGTTGCTGATGGTTTCAGCTGTCTGCTCAAGCATACCGGCTATACGGTAGGAGCGCTCTACTTCAATTTGCTGCATACGTGTATTGATCTCGGCCATATCTTCTTCGCGTTTAGTCTCATAACGCTCCCGGATAAGGGGATCTTCAATCGGTGCAGCGGCTTCAGGATTATAAATTCGGTAAAACTTGCCAGCGAATAGACCGGCTTGTGCCAGGGAACGCTGCCAGGCGGAAACGACTTCTTCAGGATTGTCTTCTTTGGCAGTGACATCCATTTGATTAAGGATATAAAGGAATTTATTGGAGTCAGCCCGGTTAATGGTGCCTGAAACCAGATATTCCAATGTATCCTTCATGGCGCCTGGCTCGGGATGGCGTGCATCAAAGAATACGAGCACCAGATCGGATAAATCGATAATATGTTGCGTTAGACGCAGTGTAGAGTTACGTTGGCTATCGGCATCAAACCCAGGAGAGTCAATCAGAATCTTGCCGCGGATCTTTTCAGAAGGGCACGTTTTCAACTGAATGTAAGCATCAATACGCTGAGGTCCGGCTTCTGAAATCTCTTCAATACTTCGACTGATTTGATAAAAGGGGAAACGTGGATCAGCATCTAATGCTATCCCCGGTAACGTCTTGACTTCATTATCGCTACCATAACAAATCACTGTAAATTTATCGTCGACAGCTTGATTGCCTGTGCGTTGCAAATGCATGTCCAGATAAGAATTGATAAAAGTGGATTTGCCGGCTGAGAATGTTCCCAGTACCGCAATCATCGGCCACCAGGTAACATGGGTTGCATAGGATTCGTTGCGATCGAGTAAACCGATATCCTGGGCGACGCGATCTAATTTGCGAAAGCTGTGAACTGCCTTAGCCAAGACCGGGTTATCAGGATGTTCTTCCGCAAGATGTTTTTCGAGGCTTTCCAGACGCTTATAAATATTTGTTGAGCTTTGTGCCATAGCAGTCCTTATTTGATTTGTTAAATAACAAAGAATGTAATTAATTAATTAATTATTATAGCGTTTAATCTAATTTTGATCTTATGAGTACTTCTAAAAATTCAGAGTTCTAAGCAAGCAACAAAAAAGGTTAATGCAGCCTATCACGGATAGGTAAGGAAACATTTTTTGTAAACAACAAAGTATTGTGACGAAATATGAATTTTTAGAGGTGCCCTTATTCTATTGTGTCTCTCATGCCTTTACAATCAAGTACAAAAATAGTGATGCTTCGTACCAATCCTTTATTTTATCTCAGCAAGTAATTTGTCCATCATCTGCTCTGCCTGGCGCAGATAACCACTTCCAAACAGATTCAGATGATTTAAAATATGGTAGAGATTATAAAGTGTTTTGCGAGTACGATAGCCTGCTTCAAGTGGATAAGCCTCTTGATAGCTTGCATAGAACTGGGCCGGGAACCCTCCAAAAAGCTCAGTCATGGCAAGATCAGTTTCACGATCTCCATAATATACGGCGGGATCGAATAATACCGGTCGTCCTGCCGCATCAAACGAGTAATTGCCACTCCATAGATCACCATGCAACAAACAAGCATTGATGCGTGTTCCGGTAAAGAATACGTCGAGATCGGCCATAAGCCGCTCACCTTGAGTTTGTAGCCTGCCTTTATAGCCATTTATCTGAGCAAGCTGGAGTTGATATCCTAACCGGTGTTGACGCCAGAATGAGATCCATTCAGAAGAACGGTCATTTTTCTGTAAAGTGGAGCCAATGGTATTATTACGAAACCAGCCGAACTGATCAGAGAAAGTGCGATGCATATTAGCTAGACCGACACCTAATGCTTCCGCGTTTGGATTAGGTGAGTGTCTTAATTCCAGGTATTCTAGCACCAACCAGGCATTGACCTCATTACTACCCCAGCACTTGGGTTCAGGAACGCGCAAAGTGTGAGAATTGTGGATTTCTTTAAGACCTGCTGCTTCTGCTTCAAACATCGGTAGCGTACTTGCTTTGTTCAGTTTGACAAAATAGGGCTGCTCCCTGCTTTGAATATGATAAGTCTCATTGATACATCCGCCGCCAATCGCATGAATCTTTTCTATAACAAAATGAGTATCTGAAGTACTCTCAATCTGCTCGGCGATCTCTAGCCAGGGAGACTGAGAAAATAAATTGTGGGTTGATCGCATCATGATTTAATGATTGGATAACTCTTTTCTCGCTTGCATGATCGCTGCACGTACCTGCGCGGGCGCTGTTCCGCCCGGATGATTGCGGCTGTTCATGGAGCCTTCGAGCGTTAGAAGGAGAAAAATATCTTGTTCGATGATCGATGAAAACTGTTTTAATTCAGACAGCGACAGTTCGCTTAAATCACAGCTTTTATTTTCAGCAAAACGAACTGCTTGAGCGACGATTTCATGGGCATCACGGAAGGGGAGGCCCTTCTTGACCAGATAATCTGCCAGATCGGTTGCGGTGGCGTATCCCCGCATGGCTGCATCACGCATGACGTCCTTATTTACAGTTATGCCAGAGAGCATGTCCGTATAAATGCGCAGTGTATTGACCAAGGTATCGACCGTATCAAAGAGTGGCTCTTTGTCTTCCTGATTATCTTTATTATAAGCAAGTGGCTGAGATTTCATCAATGTGAGCAATGCCACCAGGTGACCATTAATACGCCCCGTTTTTCCCCGAACCAGTTCAGGTACATCAGGGTTTTTCTTTTGCGGCATGATGGATGAGCCTGTGCAGAAACGATCTGCCAGTTGAATAAAATGGAAGGCAGGACTCATCCAGATAATGAGTTCTTCAGAAAAGCGTGAAAGATGAGTCATGATCAGTGCTGCACCGGCGCAGAATTCTATTGCGAAATCACGATCTGATACAGCATCGAGTGAGTTCAGGCAAATGCCCTCAAAACCAAGCAATTGTGCGACCATCTCACGATCGATGGGATAACTGGTTCCAGCTAGCGCTGCCGCCCCCAGAGGCAATTTATTGACACGCTTGCGACAGTCTAGAAGTCTTGCGATATCTCTGCCAAGCATTTCATAATAGGCCATGAGATGATGACCAAATGAGACAGGTTGAGCCACCTGGAGATGAGTAAAACCAGGCATCACGGTCTCAATATGTTGTTCAGCCAGATCCACGAGCGCCCGTTGCAGGGATTGGATAAGATAGGTAATCTCATCAATCGAGGCTCGTAAATAAAGCCGGATATCAGTGGCTACCTGATCATTGCGGGAGCGGGCAGTATGTAATCTTTTCCCTGCATCCCCAATCAGTGCGGTCAGGCGTTTTTCGATATTAAGGTGGACATCTTCTAATTCGATTTGCCACTCAAAGCGATTATTCCGGATTTCTTCAAGAATCTGGCTGAGTCCCTGCTCGATAGCAGCCAGATCAACTGAGTTAATGATCCCGACTGATGAAAGCATTTGAGCATGAGCCAGGGAGCCTTGTATATCGTATTCAGCTAATCGTTTATCGAAATTTATTGAGGCAGTATATCGCTGTACTAATTGAGTAACAGGTTCATTGAACCGTCCTGACCAGGTTTTGGCATTCATTTCCACTGCGGCTTTCTTCTCCATTTAGAATTGGTTTATTGAGTTGGTAAAGTTTTATGTTCAAGATTAACAGGCTGTTGAAAAACTATCTACCTTGCCGCTGCGGTGTAAAGCAGCTTCAAAATGCGCATTTGTCAGATATAAGCCCGCCTTTTACGCTGTTTTTACAAGCCTGACTCGTATAGGTTTTTCCATATCCTTTAAAGAGCAATAGTTTACTTCTGACAAGTGCTCTGAAATGGCGTGAAGTAGGGTGTGGATTATCAATTCAAAAATAAACTCATTTCACTCATTCCATTTCCCAATCAAAAATAACACGAAGGCGAGCTGCAGACAGTACCAATAATACGGCAAGGCGAAGCCGACAAAGTTAGTTTTGATTGGGAAATGGAATTACAACATCCTTTACTCATCCATACAAAATATTATGAACTTTTCTTTTCCTTCAATCCGGAATAGTGGATAATTGGAGCTTTTCTTTCCTGTCACATCAACAAGGAGCTATTTCATGACAGATCAGTACAAACAAAATGAAGGTGATCAAAGCGGAAAAAGCAAACTCGAGTGGGCTAAACCCGCCTCCCTCATGAACATATTGAGCGAAAAATTTGCCCCAATTGCCAAAATTCAGCACATGCAATTACCCGCCTGGTCGCTTCTGGTTTTTCTGGGGATATTATTGCTGGTTATTGCATGGAAATATATCGCGGTCAGTCAAGCTGAATCGCGCGTGGACAGAGAACGTGTACAAATGACCCAGGATCTTGAAACAGAGCGTTCCATAATGATGAGAAAAGCACGTGAATATGCTGACAGTCAATATAACAAAGAAGAAGAACGTTTTGGTCAGGTTTTATCATGGGCAGTACGAGGCGAATTGATCCGCAATAATCTTGATCAGGTCAGTCAATATCTGAATGAACTGGTTAAAATGAAAGATACGGAACGCGTTGTGTTGATCAGTGATGATGGCAAACTGCTTGTTTCAACAGATAAAAGACTGGAAGAAGCAGAAGGGAAAGATCTCTATCCTGCTGAAGTGCTGCAAAAACGTAAAATTACCATGCTGTCGGATGTGAATGGTAAGAAATTGCTGGTTGTTCCAGTGATGGGGCTGAATTCCCGCTTGGCTACCGTGGTCGTTAGCTACAAGCAAGCTGCGCTAACTGGCAGCTAATTTTATTTCAGATTCGTATACTCTAACCCCAGTAACTCACTACTGGGGTTTTTTAATTTATGCGTGCAATTCTGGCACCCAAGTGTACTAATTTTTGTTCAATGCGCTCATAGCCACGATCAAGATGATAAATTCGATCAATCACTGTTTCACCTTGCGCAACCAGTCCTGCTATCACCAGGCTGGCTGATGCACGTAGATCAGTGGCCATAACATTCGCTCCATCAAGCTTTGGTATGCCATGCACGATGGCAGTGTTACCTTCTACCGTAATCTCGGCATTCATGCGCCTCAATTCTTGAACATGCATGAAACGGTTTTCAAAAATAGTCTCAGTAATGATAGCTGTGCCATTAGCTACACTGTTGAGTGTCATGAACTGGGCTTGCATATCGGTTGGGAAAGCAGGGTAGGGTGCTGTTCGCAAGCTTACTGATTTGGGTGGTTGGTTCATCGTGAGATGAATCCAGTTTTCCCCTGAATGAATGATGGCACCTGCCTCCTGTAATTTATCGATGACCGCATCCAGCATATCTGCTCGTGCGCCTTTCAGGTGGATTTCACCGCTACTGGCCGTAACGGCGGTGAGAAAAGTGCCGGTTTCAATGCGATCAGGCATGACATCATGCATGCAACCATGTAATGCTTCGACCCCTTGAATAGTAATGACATCTGTTCCGGCACCCTCAATGTTTGCTCCCATTTTAATCAGGCACTGGGCCAGATCAATAATCTCGGGTTCACGCGCCGCATTTTCCAGTATCGTTAAGCCCGAAGCCAGGCAAGCTGCCATCATGAGATTTTCGGTACCGGTCACAGTAACGATATCCATCACAATCCGTGTCCCAACTAATTTGGTCGCTTTGGCATGAATATAGCCATGTTCAATCTTGATTTCTGCACCCATGGCCTGGAGACCTTTAATATGCTGGTCTACAGGGCGCAGGCCGATAGCACAGCCACCGGGCAGGGAAATGATGGCCTCTCCCTTATGAGCCAGTAATGGACCAAGTACCAGTATGGCGGCACGCATGGTTTTGACCATTTCATACGGTGCGGTTGGGTTGGTAAGATGGGCCGCAGATAACTCCATTTCTGATGGATCGTTTGTTAAGATAGTGACGCCCATTTGTTTCAACAAGTTCATCATGGTCGTGACATCTTTGAGATCAGGGATATTTCTGAGTTTGAGTGTGTCATTTGTCAGCAATGAGGCACACAGCGCGGGTAATGCGGCATTTTTTGCACCGGAAATGTTTATTTCACCACAAAGTGGTTTGCCACCATGAATAACAAGTTTTTGCATGGATATGTTTAAGTAATCAGAATAACGGTAATAAATAAGGATTTATTGAAAATTGACCCGGCGCTTAGCGCTTGTGAAAGAAAATCGTAGCCGGTGGCCAGGAATAAGGCGAACAAAACACAGCCATGAGAACACAGCTATGAGAACAGAATACACAGCAGAACACACAACCGATTTTCTCACAAACTTTTGGACGAGCGTCATTAACTGAAATTATATTATTTTAATAATCGAGGAGATAGAATGAATAAACAAATTATCCAGACGGCTGATGCCCCGCAAGCGATTGGTACTTATTCACAGGCGGTACGAGTGAGTGGAGGAGAGACCGTCTATCTTTCGGGTCAAATTGGGCTGGATCCAGCGACGATGCAAATGGTCGAAGGAATCGAATCACAAATCGTGCGCGTCATCCTCAATATGAAAGCAGTGGCCATAGCAAGTGGCGGCAGTCTGGGTGATATTGTCAAATTAAATGTTTATTTAACGGATCTTGCCCATTTTGCCAAGGTCAATGAAATTATGTCCCATCATTTCAGCCAGCCCTATCCTGCGCGAGCAGCGATCGGTGTAGCCTCGTTGCCACGGGGCGCACTGGTGGAAATGGATGCGGTAATGGTATTGTCTAAATAATCAGGCGATAGCTCAGTCAGTCATTCAGACAGGAAGATCACCACGAAAGGTAAACAAGCCACTCACTTGAACGCACTGAAAAACGATTCCTTTTCTTCTCTCAATCCACAGCTGCAGCAGAAGCTTGTCAGGTTAGGTATTCGCAGTGAATTAGAGCTGATTCTGCATCTGCCTCTTCGTTATGAAGATGAGACAAGGCTTTATCCCATCAGAGATATACCGGATGGTAAGACTGGCCAGGTACAGGTACAGGTAGAGGGGGTCATTATCCATAGTGAAGTCATTACGCGTTCAAAGCGGCAGCTGGTGTGTCAGGTAAAGGATGCCAGCGGCATCCTTTTTATCCGCTTTCTTCACTTTTATCCCAGCCAGGTGAAAGCCTATTCGATAGGCGCCCGGGTAAGGGTATTAGGCGAAGCACGTACCGGCTTCTTTGGTGCAGAAATGGTTCATCCCAAGTGCCGCATCGTGCATGAAGAATCGCCGCTGGCTGACACCTTGACCCCTGTTTATCCCATCACAGCGGGTGTTACTCAAACCGCTCTTGCCAAACTGATTCAGCAAGCGCTAAGTAGGGGCCATAGCAGAGAGTACATGGCAGAAACACTGCCGGAAACCCTATTGCAGCATTATCAGTTGCCGGGATTTAAAGAAAGTATTGCTCTTTTGCATCAGCCTCCCCCTGATATCGCCATCGGTTTACTGCAATCCCGCACGCATCCGGCCTGGCGTCGAATCAAGTTCGATGAGTTATTGGCCCAGCAATTATCCATGCGCATGCATTATCGCCAGCGGCGAAGTTACCGGGCGCCTGCTTTACAGGAGAGGAACCATTTAACCCACGTGCTGCTTGCAACGCTTGCTTTTGAGCTGACGGTTGCCCAGAAAAAAGTACTGGCTGAAATCAGGAGCGATCTCTCTACGACCAGCCCCATGCAGCGTCTGTTGCAAGGTGATGTGGGCAGTGGCAAAACAATTGTGGCGGCACTGGCAGCGTTACAAGCCATCGAAAATGACTACCAGGTTGCCGTCATGGCGCCAACCGAGATTCTTGCGGAACAGCATTATCAAAAATTTTTGAGCTGGTTTGCCCCGCTCGGTGTCACCGTAGCCTGGTTATCCGGCAGTCAGAAAAAGAAACAGCGTGATCTTGAGCTGACCCGAATCGCTGCAGGTCACGCCATGCTGGTGGTGGGCACGCATGCCTTGTTTCAGGACCAGGTCCGGTTTTTTCGATTAGGGTTAGTCATTGTTGATGAGCAACATCGATTCGGAGTCCACCAACGCTTGGCCTTGCGGGAGAAGGGAAGTGAACCCGACTGGCTGCCGCACCAATTGATGATGAGCGCAACCCCTATCCCACGTACGCTTTCGATGAGCTATTACGCTGATCTGGATGTATCGGTCATTGATCAACTGCCGCCAGGCAGGTCGCCGGTCGTTACCAAGCTGATCGATGAAAGCCGGCGCGGTGAAGTCATTGCGCGTGTACGGGAAGCCTGCCAGGCAGGTAAACAGGCTTATTGGGTCTGCCCATTGATTGAAGAATCCGAGGCATTGCAACTTAAAACAGCCGTCGAAACCTATGAATTTTTAAGCCAGACGTTTCCTGATTTAAAAATCAACCTGGTACACGGCCGGTTGAATGCACAGGATAAATCGGCCATCATGAGCGCATTCAGCCAGGGAGAGGTTCAGTTACTAGTTGCGACGACCGTGATAGAAGTCGGTGTGGATGTGCCGAATGCATGTTTGATGGTGATCGAGCATGCAGAGCGCATGGGGTTATCACAGCTTCACCAGCTGCGTGGTCGTATTGGTCGTGGCAGTGAAGCGGGAATATGTGTATTGCTATATCAGAAACCATTGTCCCAAATTGCGCGTGAACGGCTGCGTATCATCTTCGAGCATAGCGATGGGTTTGAAATTGCACGCCAGGATCTCAAACTGCGGGGCCCGGGAGAATTTCTGGGCACCCGCCAGAGTGGCATTCCGATGCTGCGCTTTGCAGATCTGCAGCAGGACATGGATTTATTGGAAGCGGCCAGGACCGTGGCTGAAACCTTGTTGCGCGACTACCCCGAAGCAGCCCAGCGTCATCTCCAGCGCTGGCTAGGGGATAAAAATGCGTATCTGCGAGTATAATCCCAACTGGTGCAAAAGGTGCGTCTCCTGTTCTTATATGGGTAGATCAAGTACAATCTGTCATGTTGAAAGCTAGATCAACCAATTGCTTTCAAATACAATGGGTTATCATGAGCAGAGCCTTCATCCTGAAAAACCGTGGCTGGACAGGGTGGAGCGTGTGGTGATCCAGGGGCAAGGCAAATCGCGATCAGGCCTCAGCCTTCATTTTATTTCAAGGAACGACCATGCCAGACACATTTATCGAACCTTACCTGTTTTTCGGTGAAGGTTGTGAAGAGGCTCTCGATTTCTACCGTACCACACTGGGTGCCCAGGTAGAGATACTGTTGTGCCATAAAGATAGTCCTGAACCCCCACCGCCTGGCCTGCTGCTGGATTCAGAGCATGCTTGTTTTAGAAGATAAAGATAATAACTGCTGCGATGATGAATTTTAAACGGGTCGATACCCTTAGCATGGCCTTGGTTAGATTGATTAGATTCAGTCAGGGATTCCTGAGCCCCTGTCTATCAGGGATGAAATACTATTACTGCCAGAATAGTTGGTTGCGTATGGTGTGGTTGCTGCCGATTCTGTTGCTCGCATCCTGTGCCATGGGGCCTGACTATGCACGGCCTCGTATCGACATTGCTGATAATTTTCGTATGACGGAGACGGAGGGGCAGTCTATTGCCAATCTTTCCTGGTGGGAGCTTCTGCAGGATGAAGAACTCCGCCAGCTGATCAATCAGGCTTTGCTGGAAAATAAAGACCTGAAACAAGCCGTGGCTAGTGTTGAGGAGCTTCAAGCTCGTCTGAATATTGCCCGCATGGATTTTCTACCGAAAATGGACGTGTCAGCCAATGCCCCGGTGGCTGGCAAGCTCGGTGGATTCGCTCCGCCCGGATTTCCGTCAGCTTTTAATTATTTTGGCCAGACTACCCTGAATTGGGAGGTGGATATCTGGGGCAGGATCCGTCGCTCCAATGAGGCTGCTCGTGCGGATCTCCTTGCGCGTGAGGAAAACCGGCGTGCTATCGTGCTAACATTAGTCGGCGCGGTGGCGCAAGCCTACTTTGACCTTTTGCAATTTGATATGCAGCTGGATATTGCCAGGCGGGCATTGTCTTCGTGGGAAGAGTCAGTTAACATTTCCCGGGCACAGTTGCAACAAGGGGTCGTTTCCCGTCTCGATCTGGATCAGTTTGAGGCGGAGCGGGCTAATGCCGCTGCCCGGGTGGCAGAGCTTGATCGGTTAATGATTCAGAAAGAAAATGAACTCAGTGTGTTGCTGGGAAGAAATCCGATATCGATTGTACGTGGGCGTTCGCTTACAGAGCAGCTGATACCGCCTGAAATACCGGCCGGCCTGCCTTCCGAGCTATTGCAACGACGCCCTGATATTCTTCAGGCAGAACAAACTTTAGCAGCGGCGACGGCCAGGATTGGAGTAGCCAAAGCGGAACGATTTCCCAAAATTTCATTAACAGGTTTCCTCGGTGTGGCCAGCCCGTCCTTGTCCAATTTATTGCTTTCGGATAGCAAATTTGGCGTAGGTGGAATTGGGCTGGCAGGTCCACTATTGAATGCACAAAGTCTGGGTTTTCAGCAACGCGCTGCAGAAGCGCAGGCAAAACAGGCCTTGGCACAATACGAGCAGACCATTCTGGTCGCGTTCAAAGAAGTGGAAGATGCCCTCGTAGCGATTCGCACCGCCAACGAACAGCGTAAGGCACAACAAGAGCAGGTCGAGGCGCTTCGCTCAGCTTTAAGTACCGCTGATCTTCGTTACCAGGGCGGCATTACCAGCTATGTTGATGTGCTTCTGGCCAAGCGCACGCTGTTCGATGCCGAATTCGCGCTCATGGCAAGCCACCGGCTTCATCTGGTGTCAGTGGTTCAACTTTACAAAGCATTGGGTGGAGGATGGTTGCCGTGATGAGAGAAGGCTGTTTAAACAGTGAAGTTGAGTGTGTGCCGAAGCTGATTTTTTGAAAACCCTTTCCTTTAATAAGAACAATTAATTCCATTTCTAAATCAAAATGGCGCGAAGGCGAACCGCAGACAGTATAAATAATACGGCAAGGTGAAGCCGACAAAGCCAGTTTTGATTTAAAAATGGAATAAGAACTAAGAGAGTGGAGTCTGAGTCTATGTACCAAATGATCCAAAGGTTAACCGTATTCATTGCTCGTACTGGACATGCCGTGACAAGCATGAGTGTTGGCTTATCCCTGCTCCTGCTTGCGGGCTGTGCCGAGAAACCATCCACCGATTTATCACCGCCTATTCCGCAGGTGGAAGTCATGACAGTGACGGCACGAACGATTGAGGATCAACCGGAATTCATTGGGCAAACTGAAGCCTTCCGTCCAGTAGAGATTCGATCGCAGGTCAGTGGCATTATTAAAAAGGTTTTTTTTACGGAAGGTCGAGATGTTAAAAAAGGGGACCGACTCTACCTGATTGATCCCGTGCCATTTAAAGCCATTTACCTTAGCAGCAAAGCGAAAGTAGCCGAGGCCCAGGCTCGGCTGACTCAGGCTAAAAATGATTTGGAGCGTGTGAAGCCACTACTAAAAAAACAGGCTGTCAGCAAAAAGGATGTTGATGATGCCGAGGCCGAGGTGCTGGCAGCCAGGGCCGCCCTGGAAGCTGCGCAGAATGATCTGGTCAAAGCGAAATTCGATCTGGACAATACCCTGATCACTGCGCCTGTGAGTGGTCGTATCGGTCGTAGCCAATTCTACGAAGGACGGTTGATCTCGGCCCAAACGACCTTACTGGCAACCATCGACCAGCTGGATCCCATGTATGTGAACGTAAGTGTTCCCGAAAGTTATCTGCTGCGCCGCCGCCGCGAACTTGCCGAGCAAAAAATTCAGAGGCCTGATATTTTTCAATTAAGGGGCCTGATGATTTTTTCTGATGGAAGTGTGTATCCGGAAGAAGGAGCGCTCGATTTTGCCGACATCGCTTTACGACCTGAAACAGGTACGTTGCAAGGTCGATTCAAATTTCCTAATCCGGAAGGGAAAGAAGCGCCGGGACGCTCCTACTTTTTTCCTGGCCAGTTTGTCAAGATTCGCCTCAAGGGTTATATTCGAACGAATGCTATTCTCATCCCGCAGCGTGCTGTGCAGCAGGGAACAACCGGCTCATTTGTTTATGTGATTGACGAAGAAGAGAAAGCAGAGCTGCGGCCGGTCCAGGCTAGTACTTGGCATGGCGATGAATGGCTGATTGACTCCGGTCTGCGTGTCGGCGAACGTGTGGTGGTAGGCGGGTTTCATCGTGTCCTGCCAGGAACGCGAGTAAATGCTGTTGAGATGCAGAACGAGAATATTTCTGCTTCAACTCCTTCTGCAGATCACGTCACGTATAAAATGCCATGAGCTCACATTTTTTTATTGACCGGCCCATCTTTGCCTCGGTCCTCTCTATCATCATTGTAGTCGTCGGTTTGGTTGCTTTACACTCGCTGCCGATTGCGCAGTTTCCTCAAATTACCCCTCCCATGGTGCAGATCGATGCGGATTATCCTGGTGCCAGCGCAGAGGTGGTGGCAGAAGCGGTAGCGCGACCCATTGAAGTGCAGCTACCCGGCATCGATAATCTGCTTTATTACGAATCCACCAGCACGAATGATGGGCATATGACGTTGAAACTCACCTTCGAGATTGGCACGGATATCGATATTGCCCAGGTACAGACGCAGAACCGGCAACGTCTTGCCGAACCCCAGCTTCCTACTGAAGTCATCCGCCAGGGCATCACCGTCAAAAAGACTTCACCTGATTTGTTAGCGGTCATTGCGTTGAGCTCGACTGATCCCAAGCATGACAATGTTTTTCTCTCAAACTATGCATTGCTGCGGATTATCGATAACATCAAGCGGCTGCCGGGTGTGGGGGATGCCACTATCTTCGGCGGGCAGAACTATTCCATGAGAATTATTCTCGACCCTATCCGTATGGCTCAGCTCAATCTGACTCCAACTGAAATTGCAGCTGTCGTGCGCGATCAGAATCGCGATTTTCCGGCTGGCAGAATAGGTCGTGAGCCCTTGCCTCAAGCAACCGAGCTGACTATTCCGGTCATCACACGTGGTCGCATGAGCGAGGTCAAGGAATTCGAAAACATGATTGTGCGTGCCTATCCGGATGGCTCCATGGTACGGTTGAGCGATGTCGCGCGTGTAGAACTGGGAGCCCAGTCCTATGATCTTGAGGGAAGGTGGAATAGCAAACCCAATACCTTCCTTTTAACCTTTCTTTCTCCCGGAGCCAATGCACTCGATACCGTAAAACGGATACGTCAGGAAATGGATCGGCTGGCCAAAAGCTTTCCGGCAGGGGTATCGTACGATATTCCATATGACACAACCACATTTATCGATGTTTCCATCAAAGAGGTGGTAAAAACCCTGGTTGAAGCTACATTGCTGGTGATTCTGGTTGTTTTTGTTTTTCTGCAAAGCTGGCGGGCGACCATCATTCCAACTGTCGCGGTTCCGATCTCGCTCATAGGCACACTGGCCGGGATGGCGGCTCTGGGATTCTCAATCAATACGTTAACCCTTTTTGGTATGGTACTGGCGATCGGTATCGTAGTGGATGATGCCATTGTAGTGGTAGAGAATGTCGAGCGCCATATGACCCAAGGCGGACTGACACCGCGCGAAGCGGCAAAAAAAGCCATGGAGGAGGTGACCGGCCCTGTGATTGCGATTGTGCTGGTACTGATTGCCGTATTTGTACCGGTGGGATTTCTGGGAGGCATTACCGGTGAATTGTATAAGCAGTTTGCCATTACCATTGCGCTTTCGGTGACCATTTCCGGCTTCGTGGCACTGACGCTCAGCCCTGCCTTATGTGCGCTGGTTCTTAAACCAAGTCATGGTGAGCCTGGGAGATTCTGGAAGCTATTCAACCGGCTGTTTGATTGGGTGCAGGTACGCTATACAGGCACTGTCGGGGCTATCATCAAGCGGTCGGTGATGTCCATGGCCCTCTTTCTGGTCTTGCTATTCGTTATTCTGGGTTTGTTTAAGATCACCCCGGGGAGTTTCCTGCCGGAAGAAGATCAGGGTTATTTTATTACGGTTGTCCAGTTGCCCGATGGGGCTTCACTGGCGCGCACCACTGAGGTTCTGGATAAGGTAGAGGGATATTTCCAGTCGATTGCTGCCGTTCACTCAACCGATACGCTGGCAGGTCAGAATTTTGTGTTCAGTACACGCGGAACGAATCAGGCCACGATGTTCATCCCGTTGCATCATTGGGATACGCGCCAAAATGCCGAGGAGCAGGTGCCTGGTCTGATTGCAGGGGCTTTTGAGGAGTTTGCCAAAATCCCTGAAGCCTTAATCCTGGCATTTAATGCGCCTTCGATCAGCGGATTAGGCACCACTGGGGGGTTCACGGTTCAATTGCAGGACCCCAGCGGAGGTGATTTTGCCGAATTTGCAGCCACTGCTCAGGAATTTATCACGCAGGCCATGGCACATCCCGCGATCGGCGTGGCTGGCACCAATTTCCGCGTCAGCTCGCCCCGGCTCTATGCCCAGGTAGACCGGGAGCGGGCTAAAGCATTGGGTGTACCTATCTCTGAAGTATTCGATACCATGCAGGCTTATTTCGGCAATCTGTATATCAACGATTTTGTAAAATTTGGCCGTATTTACCGGGTACAAACCGAAGCCCTACCTGAATATCGCTCCAGCCCGGATGATATCAGCAAAATCTATGTGCGTGCTCACAATGATGATAAGCAGTCGATGATTCCGCTCAATTCGGTGGTAACTACCGAATTCAGCAGTGGGCCAGACCCGGTGACTCATTTCAACGGCTTCAATTCAGCCCTCGTACTCGGAAGCGCTGCACCCGGCTATAGCTCAGGACAAGCATTGGACGCATTGGAGCAAGTAGCTCAGGAAATCCTGGAGCCGAAAGGCTACGCGCTCGATTGGAGTGGCATCTCCTTCCAGGAGCGTAAGGTCGGCGGGCAAGCTGTGCTGGTATTTTTATTTGCCTTGCTCATGGTTTTCCTGGTGCTGGCGGCCTTATATGAAAGCTGGTCCATTCCGTTTGCGGTCATTCTGGCGATCCCTTTTGGTGTCCTGGGAGCGCTGCTGGCTATCTGGACGCGTGACCTGAGTAACGATATTTATTTCCAGATCGGGCTCATCACTCTGATTGGGCTCGCCGCCAAGAATGCGATTCTGATCGTCGAGTTTGCCAATCAACGCTATGCAGCAGGTGAACCTTTAGTCGAAGCTGCGCTTGAAGCGGCACGTCTTCGCTTCCGACCCATTATCATGACCTCCTTGGCCTTCATTCTGGGTGTGTTTCCACTGGTGATCGCTGCTGGCGCGGGTGCTGCGAGCCGGCATTCCATCGGAACAGGCGTGTTCGGCGGCATGCTGGCCGCTACCTTTCTTGCCATCTTTTTTGTACCGCTCTTTTTCGTGGTGATTAGTAAGATGGCTCACCGCGCAAAGCATTCCCCACCTGCAACCAGCCAAGCTGAAACGGATCAGGTTGAAACACGAGATACGCCTACTTCAGAAGAAAAATCTGAATAATGATTGATGTCTGATTCCATTTCCAACTCAAAAATGACGCGAAGGCGAGCCGCAGACAGTATCAATAATACGACAAGGTGAAGCCGACAAAGTCAATTTTGATTTAGAAATAGAATGACTTATATTTCCCAATCAAATATGAGCCATAGGCGAGGTGCAGATAGAATAAATAATTGCAAAGATCAACCGGAACAGTCCGATTTGATTTGGAAGTGGAAAGACCTGTCATATAGCGCAACCAGATAATATTCATTATAATTTTTACAGATGGCATATTCACTGGATTTCCGTCGTAAAGTCCTGTCTGTCCGAAAGAAAGAAGGACTTACGATAGTCGGGGTGGCGGCCCGGTTTGATATTGGCGTGGCCAGCGTAACACGCTGGGTTAAGAACATCCATCGTAAACCTCAAGGGTTTCGCCAACGCAAGATTGATCTTGAGGTATTGCGCCAGGATGTTCGCGATTATCCTGATGCTTATCAGTACG
>NZ_FORD01000141.1 GCF_900113925.1 Nitrosomonas sp. Nm34 | reverse complement strand
CGCATTTTTTCCGGGACAAACCGGTTGAACACCTGATTGGCGAGGGCATCACCGCGGCCCGATTGAATGATGATCTGCCAGGCCGAACGTTGGATACTATCCATGCGTATGGTTGCAGTTCTTTTTATAGCCAACTGGCGGTTCACAGTGTCCAAAAGCTCGGCTTGCCATGCCAAACCGGCCATCCGGATTCGACCAGCTTTCATGCCGACGGTATCTATAACAGCCAATTGCCGATTGATGAAGACAGTCAATTAATTCACATCACCCAAGGCTATAGCCGTGATCATCGACCGGATTTGAATCAGGCAGTGTTGCAATTGGTGGTAGAAAGACAAGCGGGGATTCCGTTGTTGATGGAACCGTTAAGCGGCAATCATGCTGATAAAACCAGCTTTAGACAGACGCTGAGCAGCACATGGCTCAGTTGCAACAGGACGTCGGCTTGCGCGCGATTGTCGCCAATAGCGCGTTGTATACTGCCGAAAGCCTGGCTCAGATGAATGGCTATACCTGGATCACGCGAGTTCCGGAAACGCTGACGCTGGCCAGGGAGACTATCGCCTTGACAGCCCCCCTGTTGGCAGCGCAAGCAGATGAACAGCAGCACATCAAACTGTGCACCACTTATGCCGATGTCCGGCAACGTTGGCTGCTGATCTATTCGCCAGCGGCTCGGCAACGTGCCTTGAAGACGGTCAACACAGCCTTTACGGAACAAAGTCAGCAAGAATTAGAAGCGTTTGCAGCCTTGTCTCGTCAAGAATTTGCTTGTGAAGTCGATGCCGAAACGGCCGTGCGACGCTTCAGGAAATAACTGAAACTCACCACGCTGACGGCCTGTCAGTTGATCAGTGAAGCCCGTTACCAACGGCGCGGACGCCCCAGGCCGGACCAGGCCGCTGATTACACTATTGTGCGAATTGAAGGTGCCATCGCCTCAAACGTGTCCATCTATCAGGAGCGACTGCAACGGAAAAGCTGCTTTATTCTGGCCACCAATGAAACCGATACGTCCCGATTCACAGCCGAAGAACTGCTGGGTACCTATAAGGATTAACAAAAAGTAGAACGTGGCTTTCGCTTTCTCAAAGACCCGCAATTTTTGGCCTCGACCCTCTTTTTAAAATCGGTGCCTCGGATCATGAGCTTAGCCGCGATCATGACGCTGTGTTTACTGGTGTATGCAGCTTTGGAATATCGGATTCGTACCGCGCTGGCCGAAGCTAGCGAAACCTTCCCCAATCAATCAGGCCGCCCGATTGCCAACCCCACCGCACGTTGGGTCTTTCAGTATTTTATGGG
>NZ_FORD01000035.1 GCF_900113925.1 Nitrosomonas sp. Nm34 | reverse complement strand
TCAGGCAACAGGTCCTGCATCGCCCATTCGTGAAACACATCCGCATTGATATTGAGTGCAAACAGGCTGACGGTGAGCAATAGCTTTCCGATCAGGGCGCCAATCGCGTTGATACGACCTGGCGCATGCCAGTCATGGGTGTCATGGCATCTCTGACCAGCAGGTGTATAACCATGAGTGCGCGGCGCATCATGGGCAAAGCCACTTTCATCAATGTAGACAATGGGCCGGCCTGCAGCTTCATAAGCGGCGATCTTCTCCTGGAAGATGCGCCGTGCGTTTGCGTCTGCTTTGGGATGCTTCAGAGTTTTTTTATAGGTGATGTCAAGCTTCTGGCGCGCCAGAAAAATAGCATTCTGCGCTACACCCAAACGTTTTGCCCGCTCGTACTGATAAGCATCAGGATAATCACGAACATCCTGCCGCAATACTTCAAGATCAATCTTGCGCTGGCAAAACCCTTGAGGTTTACGATGGATGCTCTTAACCCAGCGCGTCACGCTGGCCACGCCAACATCAAAACGGGCCGCCACCCCGGCTATCGTAAGTCCTTCTTTCTTTCGGACAGACAGGACTTTACGGCGGTAATCTAATGAATATGCCATCTTTACATTATAATCAAAATTATCTGGTTATGCTATATGAGGTTCCTTCGGCCGATGGTATTTGTCTTTTAGTCCTGTCCACCCCCGCAGCCAAGGCCTTATCGATGCATTTGTAAACTGTTGCACGTGTAACCTTTATTTCCCTGGCAATCCCCGCAATATCTGCTCCATCCGCGTAGCGTAATAGCATATGTGCCCGTTCTACTTCTCGTTTGGGTGCCGTGCGCGAACCTGATAGCTGCCTCAATCGCTCACGCTCTTCTACCGATAGTGCCAGTCTTCCTCGCCCACTTTTTCTTGCCATGTTTGCTCTCCCGTTATCGAACAGGGGGTTATGGCTCATACTGTTAAATATGTGTATGTTTTAATGAAACTAAGTACTAGTTAGCCAGCTTCCTCTATCAAACCGGATTTGCAGAAGCCAAGCTCATCAAATTTTTACGCTATTTTTACGTTATAGCATGCTAATTCAAGCCCTCTTTTACACGCAATTGAACATACTGCATGGGTTATAAAACTAAAGAGCTTTGGGGGTAAGAATATGGATCTTATTTATCTCAGTCTTGTCATTTTGTTTGCTGTGTTATGTATCGGATTAATCACCGGCTGCCATTACCTGGAGAATAAAAAATGAATTGGATTTATTGGCTAACCGGCATCATTGCCTTTTTATTGTTTATCTACTTACTTTACGCCTTATTTAACGCCGAGGAGGTTATATGAACACATCACCTGGGATACAAATCGGTTTATACCTTGTAGTGCTGTTCATAGTCGCTTGGCCTTTAGGTCGCTATCTCACCAGTGTTTTTGATGGGCAACTCACGCAACGCTTTGTTTGGCTGGATAATTTTGAGCATAGATTCTATCGCTTCATTGGCGCCAACCCAGCAGAAGATATGCCATGGTGGCGTTATGCAGCCGCTATCCTGCTATTCAATGTTCTGGGCGTATTTGTTGTTTATGCTTTGCAGCGTTTGCAAAGTGGATTACCGCTGAACCCGCAAGCATTTGGGGCTATTTCTCCAGATTCAGCCTTCAATACTGCAATATCGTTTGTCACCAATACCAACTGGCAAGGCTATGGTGGCGAATCGACGATGAGTTATCTGACACAGATGCTCGCTTTGACGGTGCAGAATTTCGCATCAGCGGCAACCGGTATTGCAATTGTTATTGCACTGATTCGGGGCTTTATGCGAAGGAATGCTACGGGTATTGGCAATGCATGGATCGATTTATCACGTTCAATATTCTTTGTCCTTTTGCCACTGTCTTTTGTATTCGCATTAATTCTGGTAAGCCAGGGAGTCATTCAAAACTTCAAACCTTATCAAGATGTCAAGCTGTTAGAGCCGCTTGAATATGCTGCACCGAAAAAGGATCTTAATGGTTTACCTTTGCAAGATGATCAAGGAAACGTGCTCATGGAAGCAATTAAAACAGATAAGCAATCCATTGCAATGGGGCCTGTTGCCTCGCAGGAAGCGATTAAGCTGCTCGGAACTAATGGTGGGGGTTTCTTCAATGCCAATTCAGCGCACCCTTTCGAAAATCCGACGCCGCTCACTAATTTCCTGGAAATGATCAGTATTCTCCTGATTCCAACCGCACTATGCTTCGCCTTTGGTCAGATGGTTGGAGACCAGCGGCAGGGTTGGGCGATGGTTGCCGCGATGACCGTTCTATTTATGATGATGGCAACAGTGGCTTTATGGTCAGAATCCCATTCGAATCCCCTCATTACTCAACTGGGGGTTGATGATTCAATGGGCAATCTCGAAGGCAAAGAAACTCGATTTGGCGTCATTTCTTCCGCGCTATTTGCGACAGTCACGACAGCCGCCTCTTGTGGAGCGGTTAATTCTATGCACGACAGTTATCTGCCCTTGGGAGGTTTAATTCCGATGTGGCTGATGATGCTGGGTGAGGTCGTGTTCGGTGGCGTCGGTTCGGGATTATATGGGATACTCATATTCGCCATTCTCGCCGTTTTTTTATCAGGCTTGATGATCGGACGCACACCGGAATATTTGGGTAAGAAGATCGAAGCATTCGAGATGAAGATGGTGTCGATCGCGATTCTAGTTGTACCATTGCTAGTGCTCGGTGGTGCCGCCATCGCTGTTGTTACTGAAGTAGGCAAGGCAGGTATGGCTAACCCGGGTGCACATGGGTTTTCCGAAGTATTGTATGCATTCACTTCGGCCGCGAACAACAATGGTTCTGCGTTCGCAGGGCTTTCTGCCAACATTCCCTTTTACAACACTCTGCTTGCTGTTGCAATGTGGTTTGGGCGATTCGGCGCCATTATTCCGGTGTTGGCCATCGCTGGTAAATTGGCAGCAAAACCTAAGCTTGCAGTAACCAGTGGAACAATGCCAACACATGGCCCCTTATTTGTCGTATTGCTCATCAGCACCGTGCTCATCATTGGGGCGCTCAACTACATCCCCGCACTGGCACTGGGTCCCATTGTCGAACATTTGCAATTGTTTGCTCGCTAACGATCAGGAGCGCTTACTATGAAAAAGACACGCACCCTTTCTTTATTCGATCCAGTATTGATTAAGCCAGCACTCATCAATGCGTTCAAGAAACTTACTCCCCAGGCGCAATGGCGCAATCCGGTCATGTTTGTCGTCTGGGTCGGCAGCATTGTAACGACGATACTGGGTATCGATGCCCTAGCAGGCCAGGGCGAAGCGCCAGCAGGCTTCATTTTCACGATAGCTGCATGGCTATGGTTTACCGTTTTATTTGCCAATTTTGCTGAAGCGCTCGCTGAAGGTCGCGGCAAAGCTCAAGCAGCAGCCCTGCGTAGCAGCCGCAGGAATATTGTTGCAAAAAAATTGGCTGAACCCAGACGCAACGCAAAGATTACCACGATTGACTCCATCTCGTTACGGAAGGGCGATATCATGCTCATTGAAGCAGGCGATTTCATTCCCGCTGATGGCGAGGTTATTGAGGGGGTCGCGTCTGTTGATGAATCCGCCATCACAGGCGAATCCGCCCCTGTTATCCGCGAATCAGGCGGTGACTTTTCAGCCGTTACGGGCGGTACACGCATTCTATCGGATTGGCTGGTAGTTCGCGTGACAGCCAATCCGGGAGAGGCATTCCTGGATCGTATGATTTCGATGGTAGAAAGCGCTAAGCGTAAGAAAACACCTAATGAGATTGCGCTAACTATTTTACTGGTTGCACTCACATTGATATTTCTATTTGTGTGCGTAACGCTATTACCGTTTTCGATCTACAGCGTCGAATCGGCAGAATCGGGTTTACCGGCATCCATTACCGTCTTAGTAGCGCTTCTAGTCTGCCTGATTCCAACGACAATCGGTGGTTTGCTGTCAGCGATTGGCGTAGCCGGCATGAGCCGGATGATGCAGGTCAATGTCATCGCCACTTCAGGGCGAGCGGTCGAAGCAGCAGGTGATGTCGATGTATTACTGCTAGATAAGACAGGAACAATCACCTTGGGAAATCGCCAGGCATCGGCTTTTCTGCCTGCCCCCAATATTCCGATCAAAGAATTAGTCGATGCGGCCCAACTGGCCTCGCTTGCCGATGAAACGCCGGAAGGTCGATCCATCGTCGTGTTAACGAAAGAGAAGTTTGGCTTGCGTGGGCGTAAATTGCACGATGCGTTATTCATTCCTTTTACTGCCCACACGCGGATGTCTGGTGTAGACCTCGGTGATCGCAAGATTAGAAAAGGCGCAGTAGATGCGATTCGCACCCATATCGAAAGTTTGGGCAGTGCCTTCCCGGAAAGCGTCGAAATTTTGGTTGATCAAGCATCAAGACGTGGTAGCACGCTTTTGGTCGTGGCCGATGGTGCGCGCGTGCTCGGGGTGATTGAACTCAAGGATATTGTCAAAGGCGGCATCAGAGAGCGTTTTAGCGAGTTACGGAAAATGGGTATCAAAGCAGTGATGATTACCGGTGACAATCGCTTAACTGCTGCTGCGATTGCTGCTGAGGCAGGTGTTGATGACTTTCTCGCTGAAGCCACCCCTGAAGACAAACTTCGGTTGATACGGGAATACCAGGCACAGGGGCGATTGGTTGCCATGACTGGCGATGGCACCAATGATGCGCCCGCTCTCGCACAAGCCGACGTTGCCGTCAGTATGAACTCGGGTACACAGGCGGCAAAAGAGGCAGGCAATATGGTTGATCTCGATTCCAATCCAACCAAACTCATTGAAATTGTCGAAACCGGTAAGCAAATGTTAATGACGCGCGGGGCGTTGACAACCTTCTCCGTTGCGAATGATGTCGCTAAATTTTTCGCCATCATTCCGGCGGCATTTGCTGCCACTTACCCACAATTAAAGATGCTCGATATCATGCATCTGAATACGCCCTCCTCGGCCATTCTGGCCGCAGTCATCTTCAACGCGATCATTATTGTGTTCCTGATTCCACTGGCGCTCAAAGGTGTGAAATATCAGGCGCTGGGTGCTGCTTCGCTATTACGCAGAAATTTGCTGATTTATGGTCTGGGTGGTTTAGTTGTTCCATTTATCGGCATCAAACTGATTGATGTCATGTTAGGTCTTTTTGACCTCGCTTAACCATAATCCAGAAGTGATGATGAAGAACCTCATTCGTCCAGCCATTACGTTATTTATTTTGATATCGCTCGTCACAGGTTTGCTTTACCCACTGGCAGTCACCGGCATTGCGCAAATCGCTTTTCCAGAGCAGGCTGCTGGTAGCTTGCTGAAGCGTGGTGATGAAATGATCGGCTCAATCCTCATTGGACAGAATTTTTCTGAGCCTACTTTCTTCTGGAGTCGGCCCTCCGCAACCTCTCCAATGCCCTACAATGCGGCAAATTCTGGCGGTTCAAATCTTGGGCCAACTAATCCCGCATTGATAAAGTCAGTCAGTGAACGTATACAAAAACTGCGTGCGAGTCACCCAGGCAAAGAGGATAAAATTCCAACAGATCTTGTCACCACCTCTGCGAGTGGACTGGATCCACATATTTCACCTGCCGCAGCGTATTACCAGGTCGAACGCGTTGCAGCAGCACGTGGTATCGATGTGGCGACAGTCCAATCATTGGTTGATCGATCAATTGAAACGCCACAGTGGGGTATATGGGGTGATTCTCGTGTCAATGTTTTACGCCTTAACTTGGCTCTTGAGGAATTGCAAAAATGATGATCGATGAACGCCCCAATCCAGATCAGTTGTTAGCGGAAATCAAAAAAGAGGAAATGGCTGCCCAGCGTGGCAAGCTAAAAATCTTCATTGGCGCTTGCGCCGGCGTGGGTAAAACATACGCCATGCTCAATGCTGCCCAGCAACGGTTAGCTGAGGGAGTCGATGTCGTTATCGGTGTGGCTGAAACCCATGGACGCAACGAAACTATAAAGCTACTGGAGAATCTTCCTCTATTGCCATTGCATAAAATCGAATACCGGGGAAAATCGCTTGCCGAGTTCGATCTCGATGCCGCCTTGCAGCGGGCATCACAGTTAATCATCGTTGATGAACTGGCGCACACAAACATTCAAGGTTCAAGGCACGCAAAACGCTGGCAGGATGTCGACGAGCTCCTGGCAAATGGGATTGATGTCTATACCACCCTGAACATACAACATCTTGAAAGTTTGAATGATGTGGTGGGTAGTATTACCGGCATCCGTGTCTGGGAAACCGTGCCCGATCGCTTTTTCGACGGCGCAGATGATGTAACATTGGTGGATTTGCCACCTGACGAGTTATTGGAACGGCTTAAAGAAGGAAAAGTCTATGTGCCTGAGCAAATTGAGCATGCTGCCAAAAATTTTTTTCGCAAGGGCAATCTGATTGCATTGCGCGAACTTGCCTTGAGGCGCACAGCTGATCGTGTTGATTCTCAAATGCGGGCTTACCGTGCAGATCATGCCATTACCAATGTTTGGCAGACACGTGAACGCATTATTGCCTGTATTGGCCCAGGTCCCCTGAGTAATAAGCTAGTGCGGAGTGCCGCTCGCCTGGCCAATGAGCTAAAGGCCGGCTGGCTCGCCGTCTATATTGAAACACCAGCATTGCAACGTCTCGCCAAAACTGATCGGCAACGCATTCTTGATCACCTCAAGCTGGCTGAAGAACTTGGTGCAGAAACAATAACGCTAGCTGGTAGTGATTTGATCGCCACATTGGTTGCTTATGCACAAAGCCAAAACGCCAGCAAACTGGTCATTGGCCATCCAAGAGAACTAGCTTGGTATCAGCATTGGCGTCCACGTTTTGTTGATACGCTTGCTCGATTTGCGCCCGATATCGATATCTATCTGGTAGGTAAGGAAGATGAAAAACTTACTCGCATTAAGAAGCGGGAATTCAATCTGAACACGACTAAATGGCAAAATTATGCTTGGGCTACAATTTCATGTGGAATAACGACTACATTGGCCGCTGTTTTGTTGCGCATATTCGATTTATCGAATGTCGTCATGGTATTTTTATTGACTGTTGTGGGTATTTCACTCAAATTCGGTCGGGGTCCGGGCGTATGGGCAGCAGCATTGTCTGTCTTGCTGTTCGATTTTTTCTTTGTTCCTCCACGATTCTCATTCGCTGTTTCCGATATACAATATTTATTCACTTTTACCTTAATGCTAGTGGTTGCCATCATCATCGGACAACTTGCGGCAAAACTACGATTCGAAGCAACCATTGCCAATCGACGGGAACGGCGCGCTCAAGCATTAGCAGCCCTTTCCAAAGAACTGTCTGGCGCATTAACCATCGAGCAAGTAGTCGAGATTGCAAACCGGCATGTAAGTGGAATATTTAATTCAGCAGTAGCGGTGCTCCTACCCAGTAGCGAGGAAAGAATCAAAGTAGCAGGCACCTCGCCCTCTCAACCGGCAATCGATACTGCTGTTGCGCAATGGGTTTATGATCATGAATTACCTGCTGGCTTTGGAACACAGACGTTATCTGCAGCCGCTTCACACTACATCCCGCTTAAAGCTCCGATACGCACACGTGGCGTGCTCGTTATAGAAGCCAAGGATTTGCTTTTTCTTAATCAACCTGAGGAAAAACGCTTGCTCGATGCCTTTGCAGCCCAAATTGCATTGGCTTTGGAACGCATCCACTATGTGGAGGTCGCACAGGACGCATTGGTTTCAATGGAGGCAGAGCGATTGCGTAATTTACTCCTTTCAGCAATCTCGCATGATTTGCGTACTCCATTAACTGCTATGGTGGGGTTGGCCAGTACACTTGCGGACAGCAGCCTACCAGAAAATTCCCAAAAGGAGCTTGCCCTTGCTATTCAGAACGAGGCGCAACAAATGACTGGATTGATCACAAACCTACTCGATATGGCGCGACTGCAGACTAGTGGTATGGAGTTGAAAAAAGATTGGCAATCAATAGAGGAGATTGTTGGCAGCGCATGCATGCAACTTGAACGTTCGCTGGCTAAAAACAAACTCATCATTTCAGTTCCTCCTAACTTACCCTTATGTGAGTGTGACCCAATTTTAATGCAACGCGTCATCGTCAATCTGCTGGATAATGCCGTCAAGTTTACACCTAGTGGCAGTATGATTGCGATTTCCGCCGCTGCTGCGAATAATGAAATGACTATTTTGGTCGAAGATAACGGACCTGGTTTGCCTCCCGGCCAGGAAACCAAGATATTTGATAAATTCGTACGTGGAGAAACCGAATCCAACAAACCTGGCATTGGTCTTGGCTTGGCTATTTGTAAAGCAATTGTAGAAGCTCATGGTGGAAAGATTTCTGCAGAAAATCGAGTGGATGGTGGAGCCCGCTTCACTGTGGCACTACCCTTGGGTATCGTTCCCATGCCAGAAGAGCTGCAATGAAAATACCTCGCATTTTGATCATTGAAGATGAAAATCAAATTCGTCGTTTCGTACGACTAGCACTGGAAGCAGAAAATTTTGATGTCTTAGAAGCAGATAATGGTACACGTGGATTAATTGAAGCCTCAACCAGGCAACCAGATCTCCTCATCATTGATCTTGGCTTACCTGATTTAGAAGGAAAGGAAGTGATCCGGCAAATTCGTGGTTGGTCGGAAAAGCCTATTATTGTGTTATCTGCCCGTGACCGCGAAGAAGAAGAAGTAGCAGCACTCAACATAGGCGCTGATGATTATTTAACTAAACCATTCGGCACACCGGAACTGATCGCCCGTGTTCGGGCCCATTTACGGCGACGACAATACGATGAAAATCAAGGCGACCCTATAGTCCACTTTGGCGATGTCATCGTTGATCTTGCAGCCCATACCGTAACACGTGCTGGTAAAGAGGTGCACCTCACACCGATTGAATATCGATTACTGCTCACGCTTATCAGTGCGCGCGGACGTGTCATCGCCCATAATCAACTTATGCTGGCAGTGTGGGGGCCCAATTATTCAGAACGCTCACATTATCTGCGCATCTATATGGGGCACTTGCGACAAAAGCTAGAACATAATCCAGCTCAGCCTGAATTTCTGCTTACTGAACTTGGTGTAGGCTATCGGTTAATATAAGATAAAAAAGATGCTTACTTGCCAATCCAATTTCTAAGCTAGATTATCAACGCCGCAGCCACACGACGGCCTTCTGCAGATAAAATATTATAAGTTCGGCAGCCAGCCTGGGTATCCATCACTTCTAATCCAATCCCTGAAGAAACCATCGCTTTCATCAACTTACGATCAGGAAAACGCAGTGTTGTCCCGGTTCCGAGTAAAATGATTTCTGGTTGAAAGGGTCGTATGCTGTCAAAATGGGCTGCTTCCAACTGCTCTATACTTTGTATTTGCCAGTTCTCGATAATGTGATCTGGCAGTACGATTAAATTATGCTCATAAGGGACTTGATTAATCGTGACATAGCCTTCCCCGTAACCGGTGAAAATATTGATTCCTTCATGCTCTGAAAGATGTAGCTTCAAGGCAAAACCTCCTGCTTATTGATCGATAAAGAATCTGTTCTTTATCCAATAGAATATATTTAAAAATTATTTTCAGTTGATTGCGTTGTTGAACGAGTGCGCAGCAAGTAGTTATCAATAAAAAATTTAGCGTTTTTTTATTTTACTTTTTTGCAAAAATATATGGGTCAGGTAACATTATATTCTCTTTATTTTTTCAATATCTATCTACTACAGTGTAGTTTTTCATATTAACCATGCAGCCCATCACGAAATCCAGCAAGCTTGCTAACGTCTGTTACGATATTCGGGGGCCCGTACTCGATCGGGCCAGAGAAATGGAGGAAGAAGGTCATCACATTATCAAACTCAATATCGGCAACCCTGCTTCATTTGGCTTTGAAGCACCCGAGGAAATATTACAGGATGTGATCCGGAATCTATCCGCTGCATCTGGCTATTGTGATTCAAAAGGCCTCTTCGCTGCACGCAAGGCCATCATGCATTACACCCAGGAAAAACATATTCCAAATGTGCAAATGGATGATATTTATATCGGTAATGGCGTTTCTGAACTGATCATGCTGGCCATGCAGGCACTGCTGGAAAACAACGATGAAGTGCTCATTCCTGCGCCTGATTATCCGTTGTGGACAGCTGCCGTATCGTTAGCAGGGGGGACGGCACGCCATTATATTTGCGATGAGCAGTCTGATTGGTTTCCGGATCTGGATGATATTCGTGCTAAAATAACGCCTCATACGCGCGCAATCGTAATCATCAATCCCAATAATCCAACAGGTGCGCTGTATCCGGTCGATTTACTGCTCGAAATCATAGAAATTGCCCGTCAGCATCATTTGATCATTTATGCGGACGAGATTTATGACAAAATACTTTATGATCAAGCTATCCATACCTCGATCGCCTCCTTGGCTGATGACATTTTGTTTGTGACATTCAATGGCTTGTCGAAGAATTACCGGGCAGCAGGGTTTCGTTCTGGTTGGATAGTAGTATCAGGTGATAAACAACGCGCGCAGGATTATATTGCGGGCTTAAATATGCTGGCTTCTATGCGCCTGTGTGCAAACGTACCCGCGCAATTCGGTATCCAGACTGCATTAGGGGGTTATCAAAGCATATATGATCTGACATTACCTACCGGGCGACTCAAACGGCAACGTGATCTTGCCTGGCAACTTCTGACCGATATCCCGGGTGTAAGTTGCTTTCGTCCCCAATCAGCGCTGTATCTGTTTCCACGCCTGGACCCAAAAATTTATCCTATTCAGGATGATGAGAAATTTGTGCTGGATATGTTGCTGGAAGAAAAAGTGCTGGTAGTACAAGGGACGGGTTTTAATTGGCCCTATCAAGATCATTTCCGTGTAGTGTTTTTACCCAATAGTGATGATCTGGCTGAAGCAATTGGCCGCATCGCACACTTCCTGGAACGTTACCGTAAACGCCATGGTATACACGTCATATAATCCCATAGCCAATCGCATTAAATATGCTCAGGAATTCTGAAAAATTCATCATTTAATTATTTTGTAACAATTTTTGCTTATTTTAACAATTAGAATATGAACCCCATTAATGTTGGCTTATTAGGAATTGGTACGGTCGGTGGCGGCACCTATACCGTCCTGAAACGTAACCAGGAAGAAATTGTCCGCCGTATTGGTCGTAACATTGTCATCCGTATTATTGCCGACCGTGATATCGAAAAAGCACGCCGTCTGGCTGACCGTGACACGACAGTAACCACTGATGCATTTGAAGTTGTCTCACGGCCCGATATTGATATTGTCATCGAATTGATCGGCGGACAAACTATTGCCAAGGAACTGATACTACAAGCGATTGCCCACGGTAAGCATGTGATTACAGCCAATAAAGCGCTTTTGGCCTCTCATGGCAGTGAGATTTTTGCAGCCGCTCAGCAAAAAGGGGTCATTGTTGCCTTTGAGGCTGCAGTTGCAGGGGGAATACCTATTATTAAAGCATTGCGCGAGGGATTAGCCGCCAATCGGATAGAATGGATTGCTGGCATTATCAATGGTACCAGTAATTTTATTTTGTCGGAAATGCGTGAGAAAGGGCTTGCATTCGATACAGTATTGGCCCTCGCACAAAAACTTGGCTACGCGGAAGCTGACCCTACCTACGATATAGAAGGAATCGACGCGGCCCATAAAATAACCATCATGGCAGCAATCGCTTTTGGTATCCCGGTCAGCTTCAACAAAGTGTATATCGAAGGTATCACCCAACTAAGTAACGATGACATCCGTTATGCTGAAGAGCTCGGTTACCGCATCAAGTTACTCGGTATTACCAAACGTGTAGCGAAAGGCATCGAACTACGTGTGCATCCTACCCTCATCCCTATTAAAAGATTGATCGCTAATGTGGAAGGCGTGATGAATGCGGTAGTCGTCAAAGGCGACGCCGTCGGACCGACACTTTACTATGGAGCAGGTGCAGGCGCAGAACCGACAGCCAGCTCGGTGATAGCTGACTTAGTCGATGTGGCACGTTTACTGACCGCCGATCCGGAACATCGCGTGCCTTATCTCGCATTTCTGCCAGAATTATTATCAAATATTCCAATCGTGCCGATGGAAGAGGTTGAAACCGCTTACTATCTTCGCTTACAGGTGATGGACCAACCCGGTGTTCTTGCTGATATCACGCGCATCCTGGCTGATTCAGATATTTCGATCAACGCTATGGTGCAGAAAGAACATGCTGAGGAAGAGGATAAAGTCAATATCATCATGCTCACTCATACAACGATAGAAAAGAACATCATTGCAGCATTAGATAAAATTGAGAAATTACCTACCATGGCAGGAAAGATAGTGCGTATCCGTTTAGAAGAATTAAACAAATAAGCATGATGTAATTTGAGTCGAATTACCGCATTTTTTCAAAATCAGTCCAGGATAGTCGCTTATTTCTTCTCCTCCCTTATTATTTCAATCAGAATATTATGCGTTATATCTCTACTCGCGGCGGTATGTCGCCAAGAACTTTTACTGAAATACTGCTGAGCGGCCTTGCGCCAGACGGCGGGCTCGCTGTACCTGAAGTTTATCCAAAGATTAGTCCGTCTGAACTTGAGGCATGGCGCCATCTGGATTATCCAGCGCTTGCATTTGAAGTGCTTTCTCGTTTCATGGATGATATTCCTGCTCATGATTTGCGCAACTTGATAGCGCGCACTTACACAGCGGAAGCATTTGGCAGCACAGACATTACACCGGCTAAAACCCTTGAACCCGGGTTGCACATTTTGTGTTTGTCAAATGGACCAACCTTGGCATTCAAAGATATCGCCATGCAGTTATTGGGAAATTTGTTTGAATATACATTGGCCAAGACAAATGCTGAACTGAATATACTCGGAGCAACTTCAGGTGATACCGGTTCAAGTGCTGAGTATGCCATGCGCGGCAAACGTGGTATCCGTGTATTCATGCTTTCACCACTTGGCAAAATGAGCCGTTTCCAAACCGCGCAAATGTTTTCCTTACAAGATGACAATATTTTCAATATTGCTATTCGCGGTGTCTTTGACGACTGTCAGGATATTGTCAAAGCAGTCAGTAATGATCATATCTTCAAAGAAAAATACCATATCGGCACGGTCAATTCGATCAACTGGGCACGCATAGCTGCGCAGATCGTTTATTATTTCAAGGGGTATTTTGCAGTCACTCAATCCAATGATGAGCAAGTATCATTTTCTGTGCCATCGGGAAATTTTGGAAATATCTTCGCTGGCCATGTCGCGCGTATGATGGGGCTGCCAATCAGACAACTCATTCTTGCCACTAACGAAAATGACGTATTGGATGAGTTCTTTCGTACTGGGCTGTATCGGCCACGCACCACTACTGAAACACATCACACAAGCAGCCCCTCGATGGATATCTCCAAAGCTTCCAATTTTGAGAGATTTATCTTTGACCTGACAGACCGCAATGCGATGCGGGTTAAGGAATTATGGCAATCCATTGATAAAGGCAATGCCTTTGATCTATTTGGGACGGCTTTATGGGTCAAAACGAAAGAGTTTGGCTTTATTTCCGGAACCAGCCATCATGCGGCACGTATTGATACGATTCGCCAACTCTATCATGAGCACAAAGTTTTGATTGACACCCATACCGCGGATGGAGTAAAAGTGGGACTTGAATATCGCGAGCCGGGTATTCCGCTTATTTGCCTGGAAACCGCGCTACCTACAAAGTTTGCCGAAAGTATCAAGGAAGCTGTGGGATTGGAGCCAGCACGGCCTGCAGGATTTAAAAATCTGGAAGATCTACCTCAACGCTTTGAGGTCATGGATAAAGATGTAGATGCAATCAAGAGTTTTATCTGCCAGAAGAT
This sequence comes from Nitrosomonas sp. Nm34, assembly GCF_900113925.1. Lineage (GTDB taxonomy): Bacteria > Pseudomonadota > Gammaproteobacteria > Burkholderiales > Nitrosomonadaceae > Nitrosomonas. The sequence goes on along the minus strand of NZ_FORD01000035.1, from coordinate 13,945 downwards.
TGAACAGACTTGATGATTAAGATTTCACTCTGAATAGATCAATCTTTTAAACTGCATCGATACATTACCCTGCCCTGCTATCTTGATCGGTGAATATTAACTGTTAAGAAAAGGAGGAGCTTCAACCATGCGATTCTCAATTAGCCGGTATAATCCTGACAAGGATGAGAAACCTTACATGCAGGATTACGATATTGAGTTAGAGTCAACTGACAAAATGCTGCTGGATGCCTTGATTCGAATCAAGTCTCAGGATGACAGTCTTAGCTTGCGTCGCTCCTGCCGGGAAGGTGTATGTGGCTCAGATGCAATGAATATCAATGGCCGAAATGGATTAGCTTGCATCACTCCAATCGCTAGTCTGAAAGAACCGATAGAAATCCGCCCTCTGCCTGGCCTGCCGATCATTCGCGATTTAATCGTAGATATGACACAATTTTTTAAGCAATATCACTCGATCAAACCTTATTTGATCAACAATGATCCTCCTCCAGAGACCGAGCGATTGCAATCACCGGAAGAAAGAGCTGAATTGGATGGGCTTTATGAATGTATCCTGTGTGCATGCTGTACCACAGCATGCCCATCGTTCTGGTGGAACCCGGACAAATATGTCGGCCCTGCCGGCTTGCTGCAAGCTTACCGTTTCCTGGCTGACAGCCGCGATCAAGCGACTGCTGAACGATTGGATTATCTGGAAGATCCTTATCGCCTGTTTCGTTGCCATGAAATCATGAATTGTGTCGATGTCTGTCCAAAAGGATTACATCCCATGAACGCAATAAGTAAGATAAAAAATCTGCTGGTGAAAAGAACGATATGAAACAGCGAGAACGCCTTTATTGGCGTTGTCGGCGCGGCTTGCTAGAGCTGGATATTGTATTGCAGCGCTTTCTGGATAAATATTATGCGCAATTAGATGAAGCGCAGTTAAATACGTTTGAATCATTACTCTTACTCCCTGATAATGATCTGTGGGATATAATTTCTTCTAAAAAGGAAGCACCAAGCGAAAACTTGAAGTCATTATTAAAGCTTCTTCAACAAAGTTAAGCAAACTTACGCTGTCAGTTATACTAAACTAAAGCGTGTAGATCCATCCTCAAACCATGGAGATAGATATGTCTGAACAACGTATAGCAACCTTGCTGCTTGGCGAGAATAGAGAACCGGTTGAGCTCCCGATTATGTCGGGTGCGATGGGTCCGGATACGATTGATATCCATACCCTCTATGCCAAGAGTGGCATGTTTACTTATGACCCTGGTTTTCTTTCTACGGCTAGCACAAAATCTGCTATTACATTTATTGATGGGGACAAGGGGATACTCCTCTATCGTGGCTACCCTATTGAGCAGTTAGCGACACAATGCGATTTCATGGAAGTCTGTTATTTGCTACTGAATGGTGAATTACCTTCTGACGAACAAAAAAAGCAATTTGTTCATGCTATCAAGAGCCATACCATGCTGCATGAACAACTGGTCAGATTTTATAGTGGATTCCGCAGAGATGCTCACCCTATGGCAGTAATGGTGGGGGTAGTGGGTGCCTTGTCAGCCTTTTACCATGAAGCAATGGATATTTCAGATGCGGTTCATCGCGAGCAATCCGCCTTCCGGCTGATTGCCAAACTACCGACGATTGCGGCCATGGCTTATAAATACAATATTGGGCAACCCTTCATTTATCCACGCAACGATTTAAGCTATGCTGCAAATTTTCTGCACATGATGTTTGCCACACCAGCTGAACATTATGAACCCAATCCGGTTTTCGTAAAAGCGTTAGATCGTATTTTAATTCTTCACGCTGATCATGAACAAAACGCATCAACTTCTACAGTCCGCCTGGCAGGTTCCAGTGGCGCCAATCCATTTGCCTGTATTTCTGCCGGCATCGCCTGTTTATGGGGCCCCGCGCATGGGGGCGCAAATGAAGCATGCCTTAACATGCTGGAGGAAATTGGCGATACTTCACGCATCAATGAATATATTAAACGCGCGAAAGACAAGAATGATCCTTTCCGCCTGATGGGCTTCGGTCATCGGGTATACAAAAATTTTGATCCACGCGCAAAACTGATGCGTGAAACCTGCCACGAGGTATTAGATGAGATGGGGCTCCATAACAATCGCCTTTTCAAGCTCGCCTTGGAGCTAGAGAAAATTGCTCTGGAAGATGATTATTTCATTACTAAAAAACTTTATCCCAATGTCGATTTTTACTCTGGCATCATACAACGTGCATTAGGTATACCAACCTCTATGTTTACTGCAATTTTTGCAATGGCACGGACGGTGGGCTGGGTAGCTCAATGGAATGAAATGATCGCTGATCCCGATCAAAAAATAGGACGCCCTCGTCAGCTCTACACCGGTGTGACACAAAGAAACGTACCGTCGAAAGAAACTGACAAATAGTAAGATCAACCCTAAATTTTAGAAATAAATTTTATGTGTATAAGGGTAAAAAGAGAAAAACCATAAAATTAAATTAGCATTGTTGGAATACAAGTCGACCGGCCAAATAAAATAAATCATATTGTGCAGGTACAACCTATTGCAAAGTGCTTCCGTTTTTTAACATATAGCGAGTTTGGTCATGATGAGACAATTCCTTGAGAATTCAATGTTATTTGGCACTAATGCTCCGTTTATCGAAGATCTCTATGAAAAATATCTCAGCAGTCCGGATTCAATCCCTCCTGAATGGAGGGGTTATTTTGATTCATTGCAGCAGACCCTGACGATAACTGCACGAGATGTTCCCCATACTCCCGTCATTGAATCATTTGTAAAACTCGCACAAACTCCTCTATCTGAAAAACGTGTGGGCAGCTTACCAGTCGCTCCTTCTTTAGTCTCGGCTGAGGCTAAGGAACGTAAACAAATAGCTGTTCTCCAGCTTATCAACATGTACCGCTTTCTTGGGGTGCGTCTGGCACGTCTCGATCCACTCAATCATCAGCAAATATCGGATACACCAGAACTCGACCCGGCTTTTTATGAATTAACTGAAGCCGATATGGAGACCGTTTTTAATACGGGTTCACTGGTAGGTCAGGAACATGCGCCATTAAAGGAAATTTTACAAATACTGCGGCAAACTTACTGCGGCACCATTGGCGCAGAATATATGTTTATTACTGATTTAAAGCAGAAGCGCTGGATTCAGAATCGTGTGGAAGGTCCGCGCTCCCAGCCCAGCCTTACTGCTGATTACAAACGACATATCCTTGAACGCCTAACTGCTGCAGAGGGTCTGGAAAAATACCTTCACACTCGCTATGTTGGACAAAAGCGTTTCTCTGGTGAAGGAAATGAAAGCCTGATTCCTTTACTGGATAAATTGTTACAACATGCCGGCGAAGTCGGCGTACAAGAAATCGTGATTGGCATGGCACACCGAGGCAGACTGAATGTGTTGGTTAACACGTTAGGCAAAATGCCCTCAGATTTGTTCCTGGAATTCGAAGGAAAAAAAGTGCAGACGCTCGCCGCCGGCGATGTGAAGTATCATCAGGGATTCTCATCCGCTGTGATGACACCGGGTGGAATTGTATATCTTGCCCTTGCGTTTAATCCTTCCCACCTTGAAATCGTTAACCCTGTGGTGGAAGGCTCAGTTCTTGCCCGTCAGCATCGTTTGCAGGATAAAAACGGAGAGTTAGTCATTCCTGTGTTGCTGCATGGCGATGCAGCCTTCTCTGGGCAAGGAGTGGTAATGGAAACATTAAACTTGTCGCAAACACGAGGCTATGGTACAGGCGGTACCATTCATATCATCATTAATAACCAGATCGGCTTTACTACCTCGAACCCTCGTGACAGCCGTTCCACTCTTTATTGCACCGATGTGGCAAAAATGATCGAAGCCCCTATTTTCCATGTCAATGGTGATGATCCTGAAGCTGTTGTCATGGTGACAGAAATTGCATTGGATTATCGCATGCAGTTCCACAAGGATGTTGTCATTGATTTAGTGTGTTTTCGCAGGCAAGGTCACAATGAGCAGGACGAGCCCATGGCCACGCAGCCCTCCATGTACCATATCATTAATAAACATCCTGGAGCACGCAAGCTTTACATGGATAAGCTGGTCGCAGCAGGTATCATTACTGTGGCTGAGGCAGAAGCTATGGTCAAGGCCTACTATGATGCCATGGATGCAGGGAGCAACCCCAACAAAGCCATTCTCTACGATTATAAACCACCTCACGCAACCAATTGGGTGCCATTCCTTAATCCAGGTAAATGGAATCAACCAATAAAAACAGGCGTTCCCATAGATAAGTTAAAATTCCTGGCAGAACGGCTAACGGATACTCCGGCGACCTTTAAATTGCATCCGAGGGTGGAAAAAATTATTGCCGATCGTCGTGAAATGGGAAAAGGAAACTTGCCACTGGACTGGGGAATGGCTGAAAATCTAGCCTACGCCTCGCTACTGAAAGAGGGTTATCCCATCCGCTTCTCCGGACAAGATAGTGGGCGCGGCACCTTTTTCCATCGCCATGCGGTATGGCATGACCAGAATCGCGAGCAGGAACAATGGGAAGATGGCATTTATGTACCGCTTCATCATATTGCAGCCAAGCAACCTGATTTCACGATTATCGATTCCATGCTCTCGGAAGAAGCCGTATTAGGTTTCGAGTATGGTTATGCAACGGCTCAACCAAATGCACTCGTTATATGGGAGGCGCAGTTTGGTGACTTTGCTAATGTCGCACAAGTTGTCATTGACCAATTTATCACCTCGGGCGAAGCCAAATGGGGACGTTTATGTGGATTAGTCATGATGCTGCCGCATGGGTATGAGGGGCAAGGGCCTGAACATTCATCGGCCCGGTTAGAGCGATTCCTGCAGTTATGCGCAGAATATAATATCCAGGTATGTGTTCCTTCCACACCTGCCCAGATCTTTCATTTGTTACGGCGGCAGATGATCCGCCCCATTCGCAAACCATTGATCATCATGATGCCCAAAAGCTTGCTTCGACATAAAGAATCGGTATCTTCATTAGAAGATCTCGCTGATGGTCAATTCCAAGCGATCATTCCCGAAATCGAGCCTCTCAATGCAGATAGGGTAAAGCGTATCATTGGCTGTAGTGGCAAGATATATTATGAATTACTCGCCTATCGCCGCAAGCAAGGCATTACCGATATGGCCATCATTCGGATCGAACAGCTCTATCCCTTCCCACACGAAGATTTTCAAGTAGAAATAGATCGTTACCACAATGCCAAGGAAATCATCTGGTGCCAGGAAGAACCAGGCAATCAGGGAGCTTGGCACCGTATTCAACATTACATCCTTAGGCATAAGCGACCTGATCAGATTCTCAGCTACACTTTACGCCCTTCATCGGCATCACCTGCTGTTGGTTATCTGGAGTTGGATCGGTTCCAGCAGAAAGAACTGGTTGAGGCAGCATTTCGGGATAAAATTTAAAAAGGAAAGCAGATTATGTTAATCGAAGTCAAAGTACCACAATTGTCTGAATCGGTTGCTGAAGCCACTTTGATTTCCTGGCACAAGCAGCAAGGTGAGTTGGTCAATCGCGGTGAAAATCTTATTGATGTTGAAACTGACAAAGTAGTTCTCGAGCTACCTGCTCCGCAGCAAGGTATTCTAGCTGAAATTATTAAGGGGGATGGTGCCACAGTAAAAAGTGGCGAAGTAATCGCTAAAATAGAGACAGAGATTCGGGAAGCCAAAGAACATCCTAAGGTTGAAGCCATGCCTGAAAAAAAAATCACATCCTCTGAAGCCTCAGGAAGCGAGGAAACACCCTCCGTAGAAGAAACTGAGCCGGTCACACCAAAGCTAATGCCTGCAGCTAAAAAAATGGCTCAAGAAAACAATCTCAGCTTGGATGATCTCAATGTTATTAAAGGAACAGGACGTGATAGCCGCATCACTAAGGAAGATATCCTAGCCTATGTGAAAAATAAGGCCCTTACCTCTCAAGCAAAAACCAAAATGCCTGAGACAGTGGTAATGCCTGCAACCGGAGATCGACCTGAACAACGCGTGCCGATGACTAGATTACGCATGCGTATTGCTGAGCGGTTGGTACAGTCTCAAGCAACCACTGCCACTCTGACGACATTCAATGAAGTCAATATGCAGGCGATTATTGATTTACGTATGCGTTACAAAGATGCCTTTGAAAAAGAGCACGGAGTTAAACTCGGAATTACTTCGTTCTTCGTCAAAGCAGCTGTTGCCGCGCTGAAAAAATTTCCTATTATCAACGCTTCGGTAGATGATAACGACATTGTTTATCATGGTTATTATGACATCGGTATCGCTGTGGCAAGTCCACGCGGATTGGTAGTACCGATTATCCGTAACGCGGATCAGTTATCACTGGCAGAAATAGAAAAGCAAATCGCTGATTTCTCAAAAAGAGCGCATGAGGGTAAATTGACCATTGAAGAATTAATGGGGGGTACTTTTTCCATTACGAATGGGGGTATCTTTGGATCGATGCTTTCCACACCCATTATCAATCCGCCGCAGAGTGCGATTTTAGGTATTCACGCGACTAAGCAACGCCCTGTAGTTGAAAATGGTCAAATCGTTATACGTCCTATCAATTATCTTGCGCTTTCTTATGATCATCGCATTATTGATGGTCGTGAAGCTGTGCTGTCGCTGGTCGCTATCAAGGAAGCTTTAGAATATCCCGTCAGTCCGCTATTTGAGCAATGAGCCATTAGAAATAACTCATTAATAAATGATCTCTACGTTCTCTGGCTGTAGATAAGTAGATAGCGATTCAATCAATGTGTCATCTAGATGAACCTGCCATGTATTACCTAACTCGATCTCGCAGGTTGCATACTGATTCCGGTAAATGACCGTTACAGGGCAGTAGGAATAAAGGTGGCTTTCTGCACCTTTATTTTTGGCTATACTATCTTGCCGATAAGGCATGAATAATTCCTTAAGCTTGGCGATAGTGGTGATATCAGAGGTTACCGAGCCGTTGATGACGAATCTTAATTTTTTTGCATGGCAAGAGCGAGCACTCGCAAGATCATAAAGTTTATCGGCAATAATGCGAAGCTCATCATTGCCTCCAAAAGCATTACTAATAGTCACTTCAGCAATCAGAAGTTGATCTTCTTTTAGAAGATCAGTGTGTTGACAAAATAATTCGTTATAAACCACGACCTCTACTTGGGCATGACCATCGTCTAACACAATGATGGCCATTTTCCCTCGACGCGTCATTTGCGCGCGGACAGAATGAATCACGCCAGCAATTAGCTGAAGCTCTCGTCGTAAACTTGAACTAAGTCGATCTAGGCGGGTCTGGACAAAGTGGCTAAGCTCTTTTACGTAGGTAGAAAATGGATGTCCGCTGAAATAAAACCCTAGTCCCAGCTTCTCATTCTGCAATATCTCTTTCTCTGACCATTGGGGAACGTTAACTAAAGCCGGATGTTGAAAATTATTCTCAATTTCTGTAAATAAACTCGTCTGATGAATTGACAAACTACGTTGCTCGGCAAATTCGATCGCGATGCCTACAGAGGCTAATAAGCCTGCTCGGTTAGGATCGATACTATCAAATGCACCGACACGAATAAGTGATTCTATAACACGACGGTTTACTACTCGCCGATCAATCCGACAACAAAAATCAAATAAATCAGTAAACCATCCACCTTGATTGCGTGCTTCAATAATGGCTGAGATAGCCCCTTCCCCGGTGCCCTTCACTGCTCCCAAGCCATAACGGATAGTTCTTTCATCAACTGGATGGAAATGATACCCGGATTGATTGATATCTGGCGGTAAAATAGTGAGCCGATTGGCCAGACCGTCCCCGTAAAAAACATTGATCTTATCGGTATCATTCATTTCTGCCGACAAACACGCAGCCATAAACTCTGCAGGAAAGTGTGCTTTAAGATAAGCTGTCTGAAACGCGATCAAGGCATAAGCCGCAGCATGCGATTTATTGAAACCATAGCCAGCAAATTTCTCCATCAAATTAAACAGCGTAATTGCATCCTGTTCAGTCAAACCATTCTTGATGGCACCTGCTACAAAAATATCGCGTTGCTGCGCCATTTCTTCAACCTTTTTTTTGCCCATCGCACGCCGTAGTAAATCAGCGCCCCCCAGGCTATACCCGCCTATCACCTGAGCAATTTGCATCACTTGTTCCTGATAAATCATGACGCCATACGTTGGCCCAAGAATAGGTTCCAGACGCGGATCCAGATATTCCACACGTTTTCCGTGCTTACGTTCTATAAATTCGGGGATCAGATCCATTGGCCCAGGTCGATAAAGTGCGACCAGAGCGATGAGATCTTCAAACCGATCAGGCTTCGCTTTTTGCAGCAGATCTTTCATACCGCGTGATTCAAATTGAAAAATTCCGATGGCGTTGCCTTTTCTCATCAACGCATAGGTTGCAGCATCCTCTAAAGGAATATGATTTAAAGAAAAGGGTAGATTCAGTGGAGATGCCAACTGTCCAGCCTGCTGGTCGGCTGCCTGTGCCCCTAATTCAGCATAACGCTGCCGAATATCACAAACTGCCCTGTCGAGAATAGTCAGGGTACGCAATCCAAGGAAATCAAACTTCACCAGACCAATTTTCTCGACATCATCCTTATCAAATTGACTAACGACCGAATCTCCCGCATCAGCGCAATACACAGGGCAAAAATCAGTAATCTTGCCCGGTGCAATCAGCACCCCCCCTGCATGCATCCCCACGTTGCGCGTCAGCCCCTCTAGACGTTCTGCCAGTTCCAGCAAATTACGCACATCTTCTTCCTCTCGTGCGCGCTGTTCCAATTGAGGTTCAACAGCACGTGCTTTTTTTAGCGTCATCCCGATCTCAAATGGCACTAATTTGGCTAATTGATCGACAAAGTTATACGGCAAATCGAGCACACGGCCCACATCTCGCACGACTGCTTTTGCTGCCATCGTGCCAAAAGTGACAATCTGTGAAACACTTTCAGCGCCATAGCGCTGCTTCACGTATTCAATGACGCGTTCACGCCTATCCTGACAGAAATCGATATCAAAATCTGGCATAGATATCCGTTCGGGATTCAGGAAACGCTCGAACAGCAAATCATAGCGCATCGGGTCAAGATCAGTAATCCCAAGTGAATAAGCTACAAGAGAACCAGCACCTGACCCACGCCCTGGACCTACCGGCACATCGTTCTGCTTGGCCCAGTTGATAAAATCAGCAACGATTAAAAAATAGCCTGCAAATCCCATCTGGATGATAGTATTCACTTCGAAATCCAGTCTCTCCTGATATTTTGGCAGCTTCGAAGCATATACTTCGATCTCTGGAAATAGAACATGCAGGCGTTTTTCTAACCCAGCTTCGGCCTGCTCACGCAAATATTGCTCAATACTAACCGCACCCGGTGTTGGAAAACGTGGTAAGCGATTAACACCTAGCTCGAGCACAAGTGAACAGCGTTTGGCAATTTCTATACTGTTGGCAAGAGCGGCTGGTATATCCGCAAAAAGAGCCTGCATCTCTGCTTGCGTTTTAAAATATTGCTGCTCGGTAAAGCGAAGCGGACGCCGGCGGTCACCTAGCACATATCCTTCTGCAATGCATACCCTCGCCTCATGAGCTTTATAATCTTCAGGTTCTAAAAATTGCACTGGATGAGTTGCTACCACAGGTAATTGCAATTTGGAAGCCAGCTGCAGAGAATTGCGTACGCAGCTTTCCTCGTTCGCATAGCCGATCCGCTGCACCTCGATATAAAATCGTCCTGGAAATAAGCTTGCCCATTCTTGAGCCAGGATTTCAGCTGAACTCAAATTATTTTGTGATAGATGCCACCCTATTTCGCTATGGTGGGCACCTGATAGTAGAATCAATCCATCTGTTCCGCTTTCATCAGCATGAAACCAGGATTTGCGGAATTCAGCCCGGCCACGGTATAAATTCTCACGATAAGCTCGTGATAGCAAACGACACAATAACAAGTACCCAGTAAAAGATTGGCATAATAATAAAACGCGGGTAGGTTTATCACGATCTGTCTCATTCGTAATCCAGATATCACACCCAATGATGGGTTTGATACCCTTTTTATAAGCGCTTTGGTAGAATTTGATCAATCCAAAAAGATTGGCAAGATCCGTTAACGCCACTGCTGGCATATTATCTGAAGCTGCTTTTGATAAAACTTCATCGATACGAACGATGCTATCAACGATGGAGTATTCACTATGCAATCGAAGGTGGATAAAAGCAGGATCAGTCAGCATAATGCTACAATTAAAAAATTAACTATTTGGCTTTCAGGATTATTTCTGGGGATGATTCACTATTAATCGGCGTAGTTTCTCGTATGCGTACCAGACTGCCCATCGATTTAACATTACTGCTCATTTTACACTATGCTAAACACCCTTGAACTTTTACTCCCAGCTGGCTCGCTGGAAAAAATGCGTATTGCTTATGCTTATGGCGCTGATGCAGTTTACGCTGGCCAACCACGGTATTCTCTACGAGCCCGCAATAATGAGTTTTCTCTGGAGCAATTACGTACCGGCATTACAGAAGCCCATGCACTAAACAAAAAATTCTTTGTTACCAGCAACCTTATGCCTCATAACGCCAAGGTAAAAACTTATATGGCTGATATGGTACCCGTCATTGAGCTCAAACCCGACGCGCTGATTATGGCAGACCCCGGGCTTATTATGTTAGTCAGAGAGAAATGGCCGGATATTCCAATCCACCTCTCTGTTCAAGCTAATACTGTCAATTATGCTGCGGTAAAATTCTGGCAGAAAATCGGATTAACACGCGTCATCCTCTCCAGAGAACTGTCACTTGATGAAATTAACGAAATTCGTCAACTTTGCCCAGACATGGAGCTGGAGGTGTTTGTTCATGGGGCCTTATGTATTGCTTACTCAGGGCGATGCCTGTTATCAGGTTACTTTAATCACCGCGATCCAAACCAGGGTACTTGCACCAATTCTTGTCGATGGGACTATAAAGTCAAGTCAGCCGAAGAAAATGCAACCGGCGGCATTGAACCTTTGCAAAAAATTGACTTCGACTTCAACCAGGCATTAATGCAACAACCTACCCCTCAGGATAATATCAAACGGCATCCGGCTGCAGATCAGGTTTATCTGATTGAGGAAGGCGAGCGACCAGGCCAGCTTATGCCCATCATGGAAGATGAGCATGGCACCTATATTATGAACTCTAAAGATCTGCGCGCAGTGGAACATATTGGACGACTTGCCAAAATCGGGGTCAATTCTCTCAAAATCGAAGGGCGAACCAAATCAGCCTATTATGTTGCGCGTACAGCCCAAGTCTACCGTAAAGCGATAGATGATGCGATAGCCAACCGCCCCTTTGATCCTGCCCTGCTTGGTCAATTGGAAGGGCTTGCCAATCGTGGTTATACCGACGGTTTCTACCAGCGGCATCATAGTCATGAAACTCAGAATTATCTGCGTGGCCATTCGGAATCAAACCGTAGTCAATATGTGGGAGATGTGACGGCTATCGATGAAATCAGCGGCATGGCTGAAATTCTAGTTAAGAATCGCTTTGAGATCGGAGATCGCTTGGAGATCATTCACCCCTCTGGCAATCAAGTGATTGAGCTGGAACAGATGCAAAACATTGATGGCCTAGCCATTCATATCGCTCCAGGTAGCGGTCATCGGGTGAGAATTCCGCTCAAAGGAAATATTGAAAAAGCTTTTGTAGCCAGGTTCTTATCTTGATCCAGGAAAATCTACTAAAAAACCGAGATTTTTAAACAGCCCAGGCGTTCACACTGACTCAAAGAAACTGATAAGCCGCTGAGGCAGCCAACTATGCTGACCAGGGAAAGTTCCATGCATAAATCCCACATGCCCGCCTTGCTCAGGAAATTCAAGCAAAACCATAGATGAAACCTTACCTCTTGTCGGCAATGCATGAGCTGGCATAAATGGATCATTTTGCGCATTGATAACAAAAGCGGGAACCTGGATATGTTGAAGCCAAGGCTTACTGCTGGATTTACTCCAGTACTCTTCCGTATTACGGAAGCCATGCAAGGGTGCTGTAACATGGGTATCGAATTCATATAGCGAACTCGTTGCAGCGATCGCCTGCCCATCGAGCAAGCCTGGAAAGCGCTTATGTTTTTCTAATGCTTTACGCTTTAAAGAACTCAGAAAATGCCGAGTATAGACTTGGTTAAAGCCTAACTCAAGCGCCTTTCCAGCAGCAGTTAAATCAAGTGGGGCTGAAACTGCAGCAGCAGCTGTAACCAATCTGCTTGCCTGACTGCCTTGTTCACCCAACCATTTCAATAACGCATTTCCTCCAAGTGAAATGCCGATTACGTAAAGTGGCAAACCTGATTTCTGCAACTCACATTGATGCGCTATTCGTTGTAGCATCCAATCTATTTCTATTGAATCACCTGCATGATAAGCACGTGGTAGTCTATTAGGCTCTCCAGAGCAACCCCGGAAATGAATGATCGCACCACGCCAATTCTGCTCTCGCAGATAATTCAAAATACTGAGTGAATAATGACTGCGTGAGCTTCCTTCAAGTCCATGAAACATGACCACCAGCGGTTTATCCAAAGGACCATCCAACCAATCAACATCTACAAAATCACCATCTTTAAGTTCCCAGCGTTCACGCTGTAAAGCAACTTGCGTTGATGGCCTTAGAAAATAAGGATAAATCGTCTGTGCATTACCACCTGGCAACCATTTGGGCGCAACATACTTAAATTTAGCGTTCATATAATCTCGGACATCCAACAATGAGTTTCTCAAAAATGACAAAGAATAATCGTTATTTTCTTGCCATGCCAATAAATTAATTCTTGTTGATTCTCATCCAGTCCAACTTATAGTGATGGAAAGTGTCACTAACTATATGCAGTGAAAAATTTATTTTTCGTTTTAAAAGCAATAAATATTACCTTGCTTTTCAAGCATACCGCTTACTCAAAGCAAAATAAAATATAAAGCCCAAAAGCCCAAAAAATCATTCTTTTTAACTTATATTTGAACCTATACAATATTTCAGTTAGAATGTCGCATTACCCAGGCGCGTAGCTCAGCTGGTTAGAGCATCACCTTGACATGGTGGGGGTCGTTGGTTCGAGTCCAATCGCGCCTACCAAAATATCAAATAAATAAATACAAGAATCAATAGCCAGTTTTAGGTCTTATTTTTTTATTTGTTGCATAGCTAAGAATATGACATTTGAGAAAAAAGCAAGTTTCATGCTGATTGCCATAATGTCGTTTTGATAATCCATATATTCTCTGCCTCTCGTACTTCAGTACAACTTCCAAATTGAATAAAGTGATAAATAAGCTTTTTAGAATGAAATGTAGTGCTATTTGGAGCAGATCATAAGAAGAGCTTATTTTTCAGCAAACACATGATGATGAAATCATGGGGTGTCTACTATTTTGGAAAATTTTCTATTGATGATTTTAACCTATCTTCCGATTTCTACTCCAAAATTATTAGAAAATTTATATTTATTTCACCAACTGTGAAATAAATATAATTGATATTCAATATCTTGTTTCTTTGACGCTCTCTTATTCTTGTATTGTAGCGCTATAATATTAATATTATGTAGTAAGTATCGCATCTATTCATGCAATGGCCACTAGATATATATTCATATTCGATACACAACAATTAAAAGTAAACAATCGAGCGGACCCTACAAAACTATACCCATCGCACATGAAATTTCGGCACTCAGGTGCTGCCAATGATGTGGAAATTATCAGTTAATAATGTGCGTAATTCTGCTTCGTAATGATCCGTTGCTGTAAAAAAAGCTTGGCAAGCACTTTTGAAAAGTGAAAAAGTTTCATAGTAGCGACCATACAGGATTTTCTTCTTGAAAAATTTCCAATA
>NZ_FORD01000094.1 GCF_900113925.1 Nitrosomonas sp. Nm34 | reverse complement strand
CTCACCAACCCTGGAAAATAACCCCGCTGATACCTCAACACGTCATTCAGGTAATAGTGCTTAAATGTCCGATAACCGGATAGATGAAACCCCACATAATGGTCATGATTTCGCTTAGACACAGCGCTCCTTGCCGCCGACGCTGTTTCAGCGATGACCCTAATAAGTGCTGCTCCCATCGTGGTTCAAACTCTTTACAAAATTCGTCACTCTCACAAAAAATCGCTGTAGTACCCATTGAACCCTGATTCCTCTCATGATGGAAATTTTTTTCCAAAACCACTTCATCATAAGGAATTCAGACTTCTTTTACAGCTTTTCTTATGTCGAACTCACGTTACTATAATCATCCAAGAATTGATCGGGTTGCCTGAGCCCGATTAACTATACATGTCAGAGCTTAACTTTCTTTCAGGTTGTCCAGTTACAGGGAGCTACCATACCGAATATTATACCCGCTTCATTTTTCCGCATATCTGCCGTGCCGAGTATACCACCGCTTGGTGGAGTTGGCTTTAAGATAGCCTGGCGCCTTTGCGCTGCTTTGTGACCAGCCGCTTTGGGCAATGCAGTGGCATCAGCTTCATTGATTCAACCAAAATCAGCGTGTGCCATAACCGCCGCATTGGGTCGCATCAAGTAATGGCAGAGTTTTCTGCCCGGGGAAAAACCCGTGTGGATTGGTTTTATGGGTTCAAGTTGCACCTGGTCATTAATGACCAGGGGGAATTGCTGAAAGTACAAAATCACGGTGGGCAATGTGGATGATCGTGACCCGGTACCAGAGTTGACGCGCTCTTTGTTTGGCAAACTGTTTGATGATCGGGGCTATCTCTCGCAGCCATTTTCTGAGCAACTCCGGGAGCAGGGTGTGCAGCTCGTTACCAAGGTGCGCAAGAACATGAAAAACAAGCTGTTGCCGCTGTTTGATAAACTCCTGTTATGTAAACGCTCAATTATTGAAACCGTCAATGATCCATTGAAGAATAGTTCGCAAATCGAGCATTCCCGCCATCGCAGCCCAGTTAACTTCTTTGTTAATCTGATAGCCGGACTGGTGGTTTACACCTTTCGCGAGAAGAAACCCTCCCTTAATATCAGACTCCCTCAAGCTCTTCCAATCGTGATGTGATGATTCTTATGTTGAACTCACGTTTGATACCCTGAGAAAAGACAATAGATGTTGTTTTGCAAGACCAGGTACTTTTTTTGCTTTCTTTGTGGATTCTTGAGAGCGGTGTGTAATAAAACTATTTCAGGATATCAATGGTGATGACTGATTCTTTTTCACAATCCAGGCAAATGAAGAAAGTGTCGACTATGCCTATATCTACAAATATTTTATGTGGCTCACCCCCCATTCTTTTTAGCTTGAGCGAACCGCAATGTCTACATCGATGACCATGAGGATTTGCGTTATGTAAGCTTTCTACCTTCTCATTCAATACGCGATTTTTGAGCTTAAGATTATGAATTTCAGATTCAAGATGGCAAATCACATCCGCCAACGCAGAAATCTTTCTTCTGCATGCAGAAAGCTCATTCTCGTAAGCTACGATCTTATCCTTCAAAAGCAGAAGCTGCTCTTTATGAGTTTGAATAGACACATGTTCGCTAATAAGCTTTTCAATAATCTGGAGGGGCATGATAGGGAGAGGGTAAGAGAATTAGGTCGCGTAATATGCGCACTGCTAAAGAAGTAGCGCAACTTAAAGAGTCCGATTTCCATCGTTTAGTCATAACTATAATTGCCATTTTCCACTCGGTTGAAGTGAGACAACAATTTATTGCAGATTGCCAGAATCAGTTTACCGGACTCTTCGTCAAATTTTTGTGTAGCAGTCAAGCCCTATTAAGCAGGAGCCTATAAAGTCAGGTTTGATTTAGAAATGGAATCGCGTGGGAGATGACGAAATTAGATTGATCGGATTAAGCGGGGCGATTGATGTGGGCAAGAGCATAGTTGTCAAGCATTGGTGTGATTCGTATGGGTGTGCTGAGTTTATATTCAAGAATGTGATGGTACAATGCCTGGCTCATATCTTTGAGGGAGATAGATTTTTATTTCATGATTGTGAATTGAAAGAAAATCCGCATGATTCATTTGTTTGGCCGCTCACCCAGGGTGGTGATGCAGACCTTTGGCATTGATTGGGAAAGAAAATGATTTACCCTGATATCCGGGTATGGAGCCAAGTTACTGGTGCCATAGCCCGATTGGTAGAGAGGGAATAGAGGGGAGTAATAAGAAACTCACTGGCATGCGAAAAATACAATCCCTGCCAGGGGAATTACTTTCCCTGTCTTTAGCCAAGTTTAAAGCGCTTGACTAGCTGTAATATTGCTGGTGATCAATTTCCTATTCATATAGCTGATTCAATCACATCCCGTGTGGCTTGTTGGATGACGGTGTCGGGTACCCCATATTTTTTTTAGCGCTTCGATCAAAAGCACTGTCGATATGCCGGAATATCGATATTCATCTCTGCACAGCCCTGCGCTGATGTATGACTTCAATAATATCTTGTATTCGGATAATCCTTTGAGTCGCGCTACTTTTTTCATGGATTCTACTACATCAATCGGGAAGCTTATCGTAATAGATTTCATGGAGCGATCTTTTTGCGAACATTCTTTTAAATTTTCAGAAAACATAATTAGTTATTTTTATAGTTATTTTTAGTTGGCATCTAATACTTTTTTGTTTCGTCAAGAATAGGAGTGCCCAATGAGCGTATCTCGAAAGGATGATCATGATCAACATCTTGAGCAATTATCTCAAGTCCGTATCCTCGATCAATCGACTCATTGTACAGGGCTAATAATTGTGGGTCCAAATTCGAAATATCTGAAGGAGTAGGTACGAAGATTTCCAAAACGCTTGTTAGACGATATCCATAATCCATTAACGCAGAACGAGCAAGTATTTTGGCTCCTTCTTGAGATTTTGCGCCAACAAAAATGATTGCATTTATAGTGCCAATACCAACAGCATTAGTTGCAACTTTTATTGATATTGCTTTCGCATATACCAGGTATATCTCTTCCATGGTTTCTCCTTTATTGTTAACTGCTTGGTGGAGTTCTCTATTCTATCAGGATAAATGTTTATTTTTTGTTAAGTTGATCCCCTTTAGCCTGTGGTCGACCGTTTGTAAATCTCTGAATACATGCTCATGGAATAGGTCATTCTCACACATTCTGAATCATTTTTAATTGGTTAGGTTATATTAAGTATACTTGTATAAGGTATGATGATTTCTCGCATATCTAGTCAAAAAATCATGATTTATTAATCATATCTTGTGGATCTAACGAAGTCTGTTATGATGAAAATAAACTCCTACAGTTTGGTGCAATATAAGGAGAGAGTATGCAACTCGCCATGTTGGATTTTATTTTTTAACGGATTGCGTCATTTCAAAGGTTTAATTCTAATTAGGCGGCAATATGCGAACTGAGCGTCAAAAAATGCTGGCCGGCGAACTCTATGATCCGTTCGATCCTGAGTTAGTTGCCGCGCGCGAACATGCACGCTCGTTATGTCATGCGTTGAACGTTACGAAAGAGTCGGAGCAAAGCGAAAGATACCGCATTCTGGAGGCTCTCTTCGGCACTGGAGGCAATACCGTTTGGATGCAGCCTCCGTTCTACTGTGATTACGGTTCAAATATTCATCTCGGTACTCGCGTATTTTTCAACTTCAACTGCACCGTTCTCGATGTGTGCGAGGTCCACATTGGTGACTACACGCTATTTGGCCCAGGCGTACAGATTCTTACGCCGTTACATCCATTCAACGCAGATCTTCGTAGAACGCAGGAATACGGAAAACCAATTGAGATTGGAGCAGACGTGTGGGTGGGTAGCGGAGCACTTATTTTGGCTGGTGTCCGTATCGGATCCCGAACGATTATCGGGGCGGGTAGTGTCGTAACGCGTGACATTCCGGAAGGCGTACTGGCAGCCGGAAATCCATGTCGAGTGATTCGCGATGTTTCCGATTAGTCTGCCAAACAAAGCATTAACACGACAGCTACACCTTCGCCAATTTTCCGAGTTAATTAGGCGTTAAATTTTAGCTCGCGATCGGGTCGGGGTAACGGATACACAATCCGTTACCCCGACCCGATCCAGCTGAATCAAGCATGACTTTGCCGGCTCTTCGTGCTGTATTATTGATACTGTCTACAGCTTGCCTTCGTGTTATGTTTGGTTTAGGTGAGAATTCTTTTTTAATCATTCTTAACTGGTCAGGCTATATCAAACCTTACCGCCAATTCGGCAATGATAAGTTTTTTTCTCCCGGACAGACAGGACTTTACGGCGGAAATCCAGTGAATATGCCATCTTTACGTTATAATCAAAATTATTTGGTTGTGTTATAGTATTTTCTCGTCCAATTGAGGTTCAAACACTTTTCGTTGCTGGAGCCGGCTTATCGGGAGCAGACCGCAGCCTGGCGATGAAAACCACAGTGATCAGCAGCAGTTGACGAAAGCTATCGGCTGGGATAGATTCAATCCTCATGGGTGATTCGCATCTGGGCGCTCGAAACATCATTCAGCTGACGCTAACTAACAGGAGGATCAGAATATGATCGGCACCTTTATTCAAGGCTCTGACACGAGGGAGCGGGCTGCCGGCGCCATTATGGGCGCCTTCGTTGGGGATGCGTTAGGCCTCGGTCCCCACTGGTATTATGACCTCGCGGTGCTCCGCCGTGACTATGGCGACTGGATCACGACCTATGTCGACCCCAAACCCGGCCGCTACCATAGCGATCTTAAAGCGGGCCAACTTTCACAGGGGGGCATCATTCTCCGCCTGATGCTGCACTCGCTCGTCGAGCGCGGCGGCTATGATGAAGCGGATTTCTGCCGGCGCATGGATGAGGAAATATTCCCGTTGCTCAACGGTATGCCTGTCAACGGGCCAGGAGGATACACTCAGCAGTCGATTCGCGACGCTTGGCGCAAACGTGTCCAGCAGAATCTGCCTTGGGGGGTGCAAACAGGAGGGCCAGCTGACACCACCGAAGCGATAGGAAGAACGCTCGCCTTGGCGGTCCGCTACGCCTTTCAGCCACAGGAAATGGCGGCCGCCATCTCCAGCAATACACGCCTCACCCAGAACGATGAGACCGTGGTTACCCTTACTGTCGCATACGGGGCGGTACTAGGACTTCTGGTTCAGGGAAACAAGCTCGACGTTAGTCTTTCCGGTAAGCTCATGCGGTTGGCAAGAGCGAGAAAATTACCCTTCCATACGATGGCGCATACCGACTTGCAGCCGCCGCAGAAGGACCGTCCACTGGAAAGCGGCTATTTTATCTCGCCAGATGCACTCCTGACCCCTTCATATGTTGCAGGTGCTGCTAAGGATCCGGATGTCCGCATAGAGCCCGCTTGGAAAGTCTCCATGGTTTATGGCATGACCTGCGCCATTTATCATCAGCTTCCCGCGGCTTATCATCTTGCCGCCCGCTTTTCGGATGATTTCGAACAGGCTGTGCTCCACGCTGTGAATGGCGGTGGTGAAAATCAGGCACGCGCTGTCTTGACCGGGGCGCTCGTTGGGGCTCAGATCGGGTTATCGGGTATACCCAAGCGCTTCCTGGAAGGCCTTGATGAAACCGACATGCTCCAGCGCCTTGCGATGGATGTGGCCTCGAAAGTAGGTGCTTTACCTGCTGCCGAAATAGTAAAAAATCCGGAATATTGACTGAATTTGGACTTAATAACCACAATAACGAATCTTAATCGAAGCCTGCTATCCGGCTACTAGCAGTCGAAGCAATATATCGATGATGCCAACGGCCATACTAGGCCATCGTAAACTCACGTCCGGTTGAATGAGAATCTATACCTCAAGCACTACGCTACATTATGGGTCAGGCAAATGATGAAAAACTGCTAGCGTGTCTCAGCCAGCATAAAATGGCAAAAGCTTGAGCGTGTATGTGTCACCGGAGTAGCGGATGACCCTCCTCGCAATACATACTGGTTCACTATGGAATGACTATTGTATTCTCCTACTGCTTCACCCACCGATCTTTTATTTGATCTTTTATCATTCAATGAAAGGAGAACACTCGTTTATTATCAAGTAAACTTGGGATCGAATTTTTTAACAGATATATCCAAATAATTTTTTCTTAATCATCGAATCAGGTCTATATAAATCGATCGATTGATTAGTAGAAGAGTTTTAAAAAATGGGTCTTAGGAAGTTAAGCACTTATTAAGGTGTGTTAACTTACTGAGATGAATGGTAAAAATAGATACTACTTTCGTTCTCGAATTAGAGAAGCGAAATTTAGGCAACTTATTCGGTGCTTTTCTCTGGATTTCACTGCGACGAGCACAGCGAAATTGACCGGTATCTCGATTCGATCCGTTAATAGCATTTACCTTAAAATACGGCAGCGAATTGCCTGTTGTTGTGAGCTTGAATCGCCTCTGCA
>NZ_FORD01000136.1 GCF_900113925.1 Nitrosomonas sp. Nm34 | reverse complement strand
TAGTGTGCCCGGCATGGGTTAAAACTTGTTATCTGAGAGGAGATAACCGGAGTTAGTAACGACAACCGTAGTGAAACGCAAGGGGGAAACCGCGAGGCTAACCTGAAAGAAGCGCGTAGCAAAAGCACGACCGTAGGAACACGAACGAGCAGTGAGGCCGAGTGCGGGCGATAAGTGTGCTAGGGAACACGAAATCCAACCGTTACCGAAAGACGCACGAGGTAGAGCTTGACGGCACGGGCTGAAAGTTTTAGCACCTTACCCGGGGAGATCTCCCGAATGAGGTTAGGGAGAAGTCAGCAGAAGCCGTATTAGCGAAGAAGCCTTGGAAACAAGGTGGAGCGAAGGGCTGAAGAACCAAAAGACAGGCCATTTTAAACATCTCTGTGGATTGGCGCGGAGTATTCTGGCGTGGGTGAACGTTGCAACTGCGGCAACCACTCGCCCAGCGGCCACGCGAGGTTGGTGGATTCCAATCGGAAGCGTGGGCGTGGGATGCAAGCTGAAACACAGGCGAAGGAGAAATAGAAGGTGCTGAATGAAAATTTGATGGAAAGAGTCCTTAATCGGGACAACCTGCTAAAAGCATACAAACGAGTCAAAGCCAACCAAGGCGCGCCGGGAGTGGATGGGATAGGCATAGAAAGTTTCGCGGAGCACGCCAAGAGATACTGGCCAGTAATAGCCGAGAAACTGGAAAACGGAAGCTATCAACCTGGAGCGATACGGGGCATAACGATCCCAAAACCGCAAGGAGGAGAGCGCTTATTGGGCATTCCCAATGTCCAGGATAGGGTGATCCAACAAGCGATAAACCAAGTGCTGAGTCCGATCTTCGAAGCGGACTTCAGCGCCCACAGTTTCGGGTATAGGCCGCAGAGAAGTGCACATGACGCAGTTCGGGCAGCCAAGCGTTATGTCATGGAAGGCAAAACTTGGGTAGTGGACATAGACATCAGTGCGTTTTTCGACGAAGTCAACCACGACATCTTGATGGTAAAGATCAGCCGAAAAGTAAAGGACAAGCGAGTTCTAAAACTGATAGGCCAATACCTGAGAGCGCCAATAGAAAAGGATGGTTGGAGGTATAAGCGAAACCAGGGCACACCGCAAGGCGGCCCACTGAGCCCGCTACTGGCTAACATCTACCTTGACGACCTGGACAAAGAATTGGAGAAACGAGGACTTAGTTTCTGCCGATACGCCGATGACCTGGCGATCTTCGCCAAAAGCGAAAGAAGCGGGCAAAGGATATTGGCAAGCCTGACAAAATGGATAGCCAAACATTTGAAACTAAGGGTCAACACCACGAAAAGTGGTGTCAAGCATCCTTGGGATGGCCGATTTCTGGGGTTTAGGATTACCAGCGGGGGAGAAATAAAGCCAGCAACATCGAGCTTGGAGAAGCTGAAAGCGCAAGTCAGAAGTTATTGGAATGCGCAAACCAGCCACAAACTGGAAGAGCGGATCAAAGGATGGCAGCAATACATCCGAGGCTGGCATGCTTACTTCGGAGCCTGCCGGCAATACCCCCTAACCAGGGCAACGGAAGGTTGGATACGTCGTCACATGCGGAAATACTTCTGGCAACGCTGGCACAATAAGCGTGGAAGGATGAACGCCTTAAAACGACTAAAAGCTAAACCTTATCATTTACACCAAACCAGCGCATCGGTTGGAGCCTGGCGAATGGCAAGGAGCCCGACGCTCAATACAGTACTCAATAAGGCAAGGCTGAAACGATGGGGATTATGGGTTCCATCAGATTTTGTGACAGCTTAAGTTACTGGGTTCAACCGCCGGATGCGGAAAACCG
>NZ_FORD01000061.1 GCF_900113925.1 Nitrosomonas sp. Nm34 | reverse complement strand
TGTCATTTACCCATTATAAATTGGCTTTATTATCCATAATCCTGCATGAACATTCTAATCCAATTTCTGGAAGTTATTTTTGACGACATCCTTAACGGATTTCTCGATTGTACCTTTGGTCGTGGGGATGGCCTCGGCTGAGGAAGTCGCTGAAGTATTGGATTGCCTGTGGAGAAGTGAAGAAACTTTGATTATTGTGAGCTCCGATCTGTCGCACTATCTACCCTATGCGATCGCACAACGTGAAGATAGCAAGACTATTTCCTCTATTCTTCAATTAAACCACACCGTCGATCATGAACAGGACTGTGATGCGATGCCCATTAATGGCTTGATGCTGACTGTACGCAAACATCACTTGACTTCGCATTTACTGAATTTGCGCAATTCGGGTGATACCGCAGGCCCGCGCGAGCAGGTAGTAGTTTATGGTGCATTTGTTTTCACACCGCCCTATTCATCGCTTGGGAATACTGACTATGCTGCCTGATCAAGGAAGAGAGCTGTTATCGATTGCGCGGGCTGCGATTGCTCGTGCTTTGAATGTTGCGTATCGGTTGGAAAGCGATGAGCGTGTGCCTTGGCAGCAAGAGTTGGGTGCGTGTTTTGTTACGCTGATGCAGGATGGGAAGTTGCGTGGTTGTATCGGCTCACTTGAGGCGCAACGATCATTGTTAATGGATGTCAAAAACAATGCGGTGTCTGCTGCTTTACATGATCCGCGCTTTGCACCTTTGCTTACCGCTGAGTTTGATGAGACTCATATTGAAATTTTGTTGCTGTCATCGAGGCTGGCGATGGTAGTGCAAGACGAAGCGGATGCGTTGGCGCAGCTGCGGCCAGGTATAGACGGCATCGTGTTTGAATATGGTTGCTATCGCAGTACATTTCTACCCCAAGTATGGCAGGAGCTTTCACAGCCTCATCAATTTCTCGCTATGTTGAAGCGGAAGGCAGGGTTACCTGCAGATTTCTGGGCAGAAGGGATCAAATTGTTGCGTTATACCGTAACCAAATGGCGTGAAGTTGAAGATATGGAGGAATAGCTAAATGGATGAACCGATTAGCAGTGCAGAACGATATCCTGCTAAATATTGGCATTGGTTGAGTGATGGACGTATCCAATGTGACTTATGTCAACGTGATTGTAAATTGCATGAAGGACAGCGCGGTGCCTGCTTCGTGCGCGGCCGGCTAGATGATGAAATGGTGCTGACGACCTATGGTCGTTCTTCGGGTTTCTGTGTCGATCCTATTGAAAAAAAGCCGCTGAATCACTTTTATCCAGGCAGCAGCGTGCTGTCGTTTGGCACTGCAGGGTGTAATCTTGCCTGCAAATTTTGTCAGAACTGGGATATTTCCAAATCACGTAGTTTCGACAAGCTTGCTGATCAGGCAAGCCCGGAAGCTATTGCGCGAACTGCTGAACGTTTGGGTTGTAAAAGTGTTGCTTTTACTTATAACGACCCGGTCATTTTTGCAGAATATGCCATGGATGTGGCCGATGCATGTCATGAGCGCAATATTAAGACCGTCGCAGTTACTGCCGGGTATGTCCATGCTGAGCCTCGGCGCGATTTCTTCGCTAAAATGGATGCCGCTAATGTCGATCTAAAAGCATTTACAGAGAAATTTTATGTCAAGCAAACCGGCTCGCGCTTGCAGCCGGTGCTCCAGACATTGAAATACCTCAAGCACGAAACGCAGGTATGGCTTGAGCTAACCACATTATTAATTCCCGGGCTCAATGATTCTACAGAAGAGTTGCAGGCACTGAGTGAATGGGTGGCAAGCGAACTTGGTGTGGAGGTGCCGATACACTTCACCGCATTTCATCCCGACTACAAAATGATTGGCATGCCAAGTACGCCAGTGAGTACGCTTATTCGGGCGCGTAAAATTGCCCACATGGCAGGACTCAAGTACGTTTATACAGGAAATGTGCATAACAAAGACGGAGATATCACCTTTTGCCCATCATGCAATACCACCTTGATTGAGCGTGACTGGTATGAAATCGCCCACTATCGTCTTACTTCCAATAGCCATTGTCCTGATTGCGATATTGCTATTGCAGGACGTTTTGATGAATATGCCGAAACATTTGGCAGACAACGCATGTCGGTTACTATAGGGGGTTGGTATGAGTGAAGTATTGATTCAGGATGGCGCTACCCGGCTCAATGGTGAATTAGTGCTGCCATCTTCTCCAGCAGGTGTGGTGTTATTTGCGCATGGCAGTGGTAGTAGCCGCTTTAGCCCCCGTAATACCTATGTAGCCAAAGTACTACAGGATCATGGGATCGGCACGTTATTATTTGATCTGCTGACGCAAGAAGAAGATCGGGATTATGCAACACGCTTTGATATCGAATTGCTCACACGACGTCTGCTTGCCGCAACCGCATGGTTGGAAGGTGAATCAAAGACGCAATCATCGCAAGCGGGATATTTTGGTGCCAGTACAGGCGCCGCCGCCGCACTGCAAGCTGCCGCAAAATTGGGGAATAAAATTACAGCTATCGTGTCGCGCGGTGGGCGTCCTGATCTCGCTGGTGAACAAGCCTTAAGAGAAGTTAATGCTCCTACCTTGCTACTGGTTGGTGGAGCAGATTACGGGGTGATTGAATTAAATCAACAAGCTTATTCACTATTGAATTGTGAAAAGCGACTTACCTTGATTTCAGGAGCAACCCACTTATTTGAGGAACCTGGCACGCTGGAACAGGTTGCGCGTCATGCAGCAGACTGGTTTGTCCAGCATTTCAGTATTCCCAAATAATTATTTGTCGTTTTTTCTCAATAGCGTAATCACCTCCTCATCACTAACCTGAGGAAATGACTGATAAAATTGTCCTACTGAGTAAAACAGTTCGGGTGCCTCCAGGCAAACTATCTCGTCAGCATAAGGTGTAACTTTAGCCAAAGTATCAGGTGGTGCAACGGGTACCGCACATATCAATTTTTGAGGATGTTTAGCGCGTACGGCATGCAGAGCGGCAATCATAGTAGAGCCGGTTGCCAGGCCATCATCTACTATGATCACGATACGTCCTTGTGGATCAAGAGGTGGACGAATCGGTGTGTAACTATTGCGCCGTTCATGCATGACTTCGAGTTGAGTCGTTTTTTCCTGCTCAATATAAGCTGGATTGCTTATCACTTGATGGGCATATTCGGCCAGATAGGTCCACCCTGTTTCATCTATTGAGCCAATTGCAAATTCCGGGTTGTCGGGAGCTCGCAATTTACGCACAAGCACGACATCCATGTCACCATTTAGCGTATCGGCGATAATTCTTGCCATTGGTACAGCGCCACGTGGAATCGCTAACACCAATGGATGTTGCCCATGATACGGATTCAGTTGCTTTGCCAATAAGATAGCTGCTTCTTTACGATCACGAAACATTTCTTTTTTCCTCCTTTCTGGCTGTTACTTAAATTATCCGCTTAAATGAATAGTGTAATCAGTTTTATGACGACAGTCTGGTTAATCATTTAAAAGAGAGGTAGGATACGAAGCTTGAGAATGCAAAATCCGTAGTTTTGATCGCTCAATAAGTAATATGATCTAAATTGAACCTTGTGCCTTATTAAATTAAGTCATGACACTTATATTTCATATTTATTAAAGGAGTATATGCTATGAGTCATTCTAAAAAAGGTTATTCTAAAATTCCTCCAGGCTACCATACTATTACTCGTCACGATGGTATTATTCAAGAGCAGGTGCATGATGCTTATAAAGCCAGAGGTAAGTTACACGAACCGACCATCTGCCCGGAATGTAATGCAGTTTTTCATGAGGGACGCTGGCAGTGGTTGCCTGCGCCAGCAAACGCACATAAAGAAATGTGCTCTGCTTGCCATCGTATTCATGATCATTATCCGGCGGGTTTTTTGACTCTGGAAGGGCCTTTTTTTTTAGCGCATCGCGAAGAAATCATGCATCTAGTGCATCATGAGGAAAAGTATCAGCGTGCAGAACATCCCATTAAGCGCATCATGGAGATTGAAGAAAAACCTGATTCCACATTGATTACTACTACAGATATCCATCTTGCGCGTGGGATGGGCGAAAAGATCCATGATTCCTATCAGGGCGAGCTCGAGTTTCACTATAATGCGCAAGAAAACTTGCTACGAGTGAATTGGTCACGTTCATAGTATTATTATGTATAAGACAGCGATGAATGTATTTTTTAAATGATGAAGTGGAAGGGAGGTAATTATGCTGGAATCATTAAAAGAGGCAGGAAAAAGTATCGGCCGTGAATTGGGTCGTGCATGGGAAAATCTCTCTGATGGTTGGCGTGAATTACTTACTCGGAGTGGGGAAGCACTAACCCATTTTGGCCGTAGTAGAAATGGAGTGACCACGGAAGGTGAAAGTCAGCTACCCGTTTTTCCACGATGGGGTTTACTAGCAGGAGAAGTGGAGGAGACAGATAAGGAGATCGTTGTGCGCGTGGAAGCGCCTGGTATTGAGAAGGAAGATTGGCAAATTACCATTGACGGAAACAAACTCTATTTAAGCGGAGAAAAACGCTTCGAAAGGGTTACCCATGATAGTACTTACCATATTATGGAACGTGCTTATGGATCCTTCCAGCGTTCGATTCCATTGCCACACAATGTGGATATTGATAGAGCAGAAGCTAATTACAAGAATGGTGTATTGACCATACGTTTGCCAAAAATTGGAGACTATAAGTCTAGAACGGTTCGTTTGTCCTGAAGTAAATATTGATGATTGTATCGATAGGCAAATGATGCAGGATTGTTCTTGAAATGGTTCCCGTATGCATCCATGAAACAACTATTACTCGATATTTCGTCACCACGGCCTCCTACACTGGAGAATTTTATTCCAGGACATAATTTTGAGCTGCTACAAACGCTTAAAAATGCTTTAACCAATCAAAATCTAGAGCGTTTTATTTACGTATGGGGCAATTCTGGATGTGGTAAAAGCCATTTGTTGCAGGCAGTAGTTGAGGCATTTGTTCAACAAGATCTCAAAGCAATTTATGTTTCATGCGAAATTAATAGTGAGTTTGCGTTTGAGGCCGCTTCTATTCGTTGTATGGCAATTGATAATGTAGAGCGATTGGGGGCGGCTGCCCAAATCAGATTGTTTAACTTTTATAATCAAGTACGAGAGGAGGGAGATGCCTTGTTTTTGGTAAGTGGTGAAGTATCCCCTGCACGGCTGTCTTTACGGCAAGATTTAGTTACGCGTCTTGCCTGGGGATTGGTTTATCAGATACATGAATTAAATGATGAGGAAAAGAGAGAAGCTATGAAGAATCATGCAATCAGTTGCGGATTTGAGCTGCCTTATGAGATTTGCGATTATTTGCTGCAGCATCAGCAGCGTAATTTACCTGCTCTGATCAGAGTAGTTGATGCATTGGACCGCTACTCTCTTGCTAAGCAGCGACCAATAACACTTCCTTTATTGCGCGAATTATTACAGGTCGCCTTATGAAGTTGGCTTTATTTGATCTAGATAATACGCTACTTGCCGGGGATAGTGATTTTCAATGGGCGCAATTTCTAATTGAACAGAGAGTGCTTGATCGTGAAGTGTATGAAGCGCGCAACATCGAATTTTATGAGCAATACAAAGCGGGTACACTCGATATTCATGAATTTCTCGATTTTCAGCTAAAGCCATTAGCACGTCACTCACGAGAGCAGCTTGATGCATGGCGCAGTGAATTTATTCAAAAAAAAATCATGCCATTGATTGCGCCTGGTGCGCATGATCTAGTTGCTAAGCATAAACTTGAACGTAATGTATGCATCATCATAACCGCAACCAATAGTTTTGTAACGGCTCCAATTGCACGGATATTAGGCATTGATCACCTAATTGCAACTGAGCCAGAACAAAAAGAAGGTCAATTCACAGGCCGAGTATCGGGAATACCCTCCTTCAGAGAAGGGAAAATCACGCGATTGGAGCAATGGTTGGATAAGCATAATCTTACTTGGCTCTCTTTTCTGGAAAGCTGGTTTTACAGTGATTCTCTGAATGATTTGCCGCTTCTGAAGAAAGTGACGCACCCTGTTGCCGTTGATCCTGATGCCACCCTTGAGGGATATGCGCAACAGAATGGATGGCCAATTATTAGCTTGCGATAGTTTTATGTCCGGCAATTTCCTTACCCTTCTCAAAGGTTACAGTGTGACATTTGTGCTTGTAAGGGGGTAGAGCTGGCTGGTCCTTTCTGTTACCCCTTCAGCATGTTTAGGTGGTAGTCTGCCTACGAGAATATGGTGCGATTTCTGCTCTGCCAAGGTGACCGGTCCCCCTTGAGATGGCGCTTGCCGATCAAGGCACCGCTTTCCCAATTACCTATACGCGAGCTTTGCTCAACCATTCCGTGCGGGTCATCGATGCTGACCTTGTTGCGAATTGTGCTACACCGCTTTCTTCCGTTTGCATAGCACTTGTGTGGCGGTCTCTGACAGTGCATAGGTTGCCACTATCCCCGGTTTGTTTGCATAGAGGCACTATTCGCTATTCTCTTCTTGCTTAAAACCTGCTTTCCGTAGCTCTGAATCTGATACGTTGCTCTCGGATAAGCTGCTGCCAGTGCTTCATTTATGCTTCTTTTATTTGATCGTTCAAGAAGCTCAGCTACTATTGTAGTTTGCCTCTTGTTAACCTTATAAAAATACACTTCAAACTTGAATTCGCCTGTTCTCATCGAAACGAAACTTCATCAATTTATTTGAAGAAATAATGGATGGTACGAAGTTTTTCATAAGATTTTGAGATCATCCATTTCACATAATCTGCTGACAAACTTTACTGCTGCCTCAAGATTTGCGTTTGCTCTGTTGCTTAGCGCAGCACCAAGCTCAAAATGGTAACCTCGAATCCGAAGTAAAAAAGTTTGTGGTGCAGCCTGTCCATACACTTCCTGATACACGTGTAATAAGGTGGATGGAGTCATAGCATGTGTCGAGTAACTCCTGTCTTTTTCTGCTACTACTTTGGAATAAACAAATGGTTCTGCGCATGATAAGTCTGCATCGATAAACAATGTCTGATGACATCTGGTCACGTCCATCACATGCTCAATCTGGAGCTGCATATCACTTTGGCATTCAACGTGGCTAAATCCCAATAATGCAATATGATCAATAAGATTGGGACCAAGTGCGTCATCGCCACGACTTGGATTACCGTAGCCGAATAGCAGCAGTCTGGGCATGAGTAATGTCAAGTATACTATTTAGAGAGGTATCGGAAAAAAATTCAGGATTAGCTGGTCTCTTATGGATATTTGATATTTGTCCTTAACTATCTGATATGTCGTATCATAACTAGCCTTATTGATTTTAACAGCTTGGGTGCTTATAAGAAGGAGTATTGCTGTACTCAATATTCAACTAATTTATTTTCACTCTTACAGCAATACCCTATTTTTGCTTTTAAAGATATTAAATATTTTAAAACAATCCCTTTTCTTACATTGAAGAGTAGATTGTATCCAAATGCATTATTGCCTGCCTATTGGTTATTTCTTAATATTATTTTACAGGTAAGAAGCGGAATTGGTAGAAATTAATCCGATACTGCGGGCTTGCAACATTCCCGGTTTATTTGTTTGATTAAACATTATGCCTGGATCAGATTAAAGATTCTGGTTCCCGCCTAATTTTATTTTCTTGAAAAAGAATAGTTCTATTGTTAAGGCTAAGATCAGCTTGAGATTACTACTCATTGTGGCGTTAATGGCGTTAATTATGCACGTTCATTATGCATCAGTTTAAATTTTTGATCATAAAATTTAAATTAGAAATTAAAGTCTTATAGATTGAATTAATGATAATAAGACTGTTGCTATAAAACAACACATAATTAATATAACCTTGACAGGGAAATCACCCTTACTATAAGCTCCTTCGTCAGCGAATATGAGACAGTTGTATTTAATAAGCAACGAAAAATAGAAGCAATAGAAGCGTATGGATGATTATCTAACGCATTGATAAGAATGTATTTGGGGATTATTGCGTTAAAATAGTTTTAGAATAAGATGACCAGCACCATTACTTCGAGGGGAAGATCTTGAGTTCGACAATAATTACGCTGGGGGATCCGCTAATGCAAGAATCTGATACTCAGCCTTCAAGCAAATTGTCAATGGCAGCGACACCTACAGCTAACACGCTGCCTCAACGATTAGCAGATTTTGATACGTTGACGGATGCGCTGGAATATGCGGCAGCCGGAACGACAGGATACAATTTTTATGATGCAAAGGGTGAAGTACGATCGGTACTTTCCTATAGTGCACTTAAACAACGTGCACTTATGGCCGCTCGCCGCTTGTCTGGTTTTGGTTTGGCGCGCGGAGACCGTGTGGCACTAATTGCTGATACAACACCTGAGTTTATTGAATTGTTTTTTGCGTGCCGTTATGCAGGTCTTGTTCCTTTTGCAATGCCGATACCGGTTAATCTTGGTAGCCATGCGATATATGTTCGACAATTGCGCGGTATGCTTGAAAGTAGCCAAGCAAGTATTGCAATAGCTAATCTTGATTTTATTGGTTTTCTTGAAGAAGCTGCTGAAGGTTTAAATACTGATCATTTGCAATGGGTCGGAACACCCAGTCAACTTGAGTTGCTTCCAGAGATAGAAGTGGTTTTTCAACCCAATTCCGCAGAAGAAACTGCTTATTTACAATTTACCTCAGGTAGTACACGCATGCCTCGTGGTGTGGTTATAACAGAACAGGCCTTGATGTGTAATCTTCGTGGGATCGTACGTAATGGATTGGAGGTGTGCGCGAAGGATCGTTGTGCTTCCTGGCTTCCGTTTTATCATGATATGGGTTTGGTAGGCCTCGTATTATCGCCAATGGCTGCACAGTTATCGGTGGATTATCTCGCAACACGAGATTTCGCAATTAGACCATTACAATGGTTAAAATTGATTAGTCGTAACCGGTGTACTATTGCTTTTAGTCAGCCGTTTGGCCTCAAACTTTGTGCATTAAGAGTTCGTGAGTCTGATCTGAAGGAGCTTGATCTAAGCTGCTGGCGTGCAGCGGGTATCGGAGCTGAAATGATTCGACCAGATATTTTACGAAATTTTGCAGATAAATTTTCTGCGGCAGGATTTGATGAGCGTGCTTTTTTACCCTGTTATGGCTTGGCAGAATCTACTCTCGCGGTATCTTTTTCGAAAATTAACCAGGGGGTAATGAGTATTCAAGTTGATACCAAAACGTTAGTAGAAAAGAAAATGGCTGTTCGGGTACAAGCAGAAGGTAGAAAATTTAATGAGTTTGTCAATTGTGGCAGGCCACTTCCTGAGCATACAGTTAAGATTGTTGATGATAATGGAGAAGAATTACCTCAGATGATGGTTGGAAGTGTATTAGTCCGGGGGGGTAGCGTTATGACCGGATACTTTAATAACCGTGAAGAAACCCACAAAGCACTAAAGCCAGGGAAATGGCTTGATACAGGTGATATTGGCTTTATTCTTGAAGGTGATTTGTACATTACGGGACGTCGTACTGATGTTATTATTGTTAACGGCCGAAATATTCGTGCTCAAGATATAGAAGAACTTGCTGAACAACAACCTGAAGTAAGATCGCGCGAAGCATCAGCTTTTGGCATTAGTGGATCTGATGATACAACAATTGTCGTATTAGTGGTTGAGTGCCGTTTAACCTCCGTGGAGGAAAGACAATCACTCATGAGTCGATTGCAACAAATGGTTTATATGGCTTTTGGTGTTAACTGCCTTGTTGAATTAGTGCCACCTCATACGCTTCCAAGAACATCGTCTGGTAAGCTGTCGCGTTTTGCGGCACGTCAAGGATTTCTTCAACGTGCAAATATAGCTGATCAGATATCCGTAGTTCAATCTGGAGACAGATAACAGATAATCGTAAATGTCACAAGTAGTGGCTGTAACGGGCGCCACTGGGTTTATCGGCCGAGCATTGCTTGATACTCTGCTAGAAAGTAAATGGAGAATTCGCGCATTAACTCGAGAGTTCTCATCTGTAAAACGAGAAAATCTAGAGTGGGTACATGGAGACTTGGATAACCACGAGTCACTGCGGCGGCTTGTATCAGGAGCATATGCTGTCATACATTGTGCTGGCGCAGTAAGAGGTAACTCTTTAGAAAGCTTTTTACATAATAACGTAGTGGGAACAGATAATCTCCTGCGCGCAATCCTGGAGCAAAACTTAAGTCCTCGCTTCCTTTTTGTATCTTCTCTGGCAGCAAGAGAATCAAAGCTTTCATGGTATGCAACTAGTAAATTTAAAGCTGAGCAACTAATCAATAATTGTTCAGACAATATGCCATGTACGATCTTTCGCCCTGCAGCTGTATATGGTCCTGGTGACAAAGAACTTCAGCCTCTTTTTAAGGCAACTCGCTACGGTATATTACCCGCAATCGGTGATTTAATTAATCGTTTCGGATTGTTGCATGTGAATGATTTGGTGTCAGCAATTCAATATTGGTTGTGTACTGATAAGCCCATTAAAGGAACTTTTGAGATTGATGATGGCACGCCGGGTGGTTATACCTACCGATCAGTGGCTGCTATTGCACAAGATATTCTAGGAAAGCCTGTCAGATGTATTAGATTACCTGATTTAATACTTCAATTAATTGCTCATGCTAATTTATGGACGTCTCGCTTATTAGGCTATTCGCCAATGCTGACTCCTGGAAAAGTATGTGAATTACAACATCCAGACTGGGTGTGCGATATAACGCCTCTGCGGCAAAATTTAGTGAACTGGTATCCTAATTTCCGCCTCTGTGATACATTGCCACAATTGATCAAACTTTAGATTTTTTAATTAACCAATGGTAGAAATTAACCGAGAAGACATTCTGGATTTATTATGTCGACGCTTAGCAAGTTTTGCCAATACAGAACAGGAAATTACACCAGAAACCAATCTTATTACTCAATTGGCGATTGATTCCATAAAATTATTGAATCTCATTATGGAATTAGAAGATCACTTTGATATTTCTATCCCGCTAAATGCTCTCACAGATGTCGTTACTGTGTATGATCTTGCTAATTTAATTTACAGAATCAAGTCTGATTCAAAATGAATTTACTCGAAAAACTTGATGCAGCAGCCGCAGCTAGAAAAGCTCAATTACCTACTGGATTAAGTGCCTTTGGAATACCCATAGAAGAAATCTATTCTCCAACAGAAGCGAAAATCGGTGAGCGCCGGATTCTGCTTCTTGGCACTAATAACTACCTAGGACTTAGCTTTGCACCGGAATGTAGAGAAGCAGCGCATGAAGCGATAGATAAAGAAGGAACGGGTACCACTGGCTCTCGAATGGCAAACGGAAATTATTCAGGACACCGTGCACTAGAGATGGAGTTTGCCGAATTTTATCAATGCCGGTCATGTATTGTTTTTACAACAGGTTATCAAGCAAATCTTGGAACGATCTCTGGATTAATAGGGGCAGGGGACGTAGCACTTATTGACGGTGATTCTCATGCAAGTATTTATGATGGGTGTATCCTAAGTGGAGCAGATATCATTCGCTTTCGGCATAATGATATGGCTGATTTAGAAAAACGTCTTCGACGATTAGGTGAGCGGAGCAAGAACACACTCATTATTATTGAAGGTATCTATAGTATGCTGGGTGATCAAGCGCCTTTAGCTGAAATTGTGAACTTAAAGAATGCTTATGGTAGTACTTTACTCCTTGACGAGGCACATTCACTTGGTGTTTTAGGTGAAACTGGACAAGGTTTAGCTGAGAAAACTAAGCTCAGCAGTGAAGTTGATTTTATTACAGGTACTTTTAGTAAAAGTTTATGTGGTATAGGCGGTTATTGTGTCAGCAATCATCCGCAACTTGATCAGTTGCGCTATGTGAGTCATCCTTATATTTTTACAGCTTCACCTTCGCCAGCTACCATTGCAGCAACACGTGTCGCTTTAAGATTGCTGCGTAATGGTAGTAAATTACGTGAACAGCTTTGGAAAAACGCACAGCAACTTTATTCGCACCTTAAAATGGTGGGATATCAAGTTGGTCCGGAACCTGGTCCTGTCGTAGCTACTATATTAGATAATCCACAGCAGGCATTAGCCTTGTGGAACGGCTTGTTGGAGAATAATATTTACGTCAATTTGATTCTTCCGCCAGCTGCACCTGAAGGTAAATCATTGGTTCGGTGCAGTGTAAATGCAGCGCACACTGCTGAGCAAATAGAATATGTTTGTCAAACTTTTTCTAAGTTGTATCCATCAATTATTTAGTGGAAATTACTTAGATTTATTGAGTATGCTGGCAGTAGTACTAATTGCTATTTTCTGGCTGGCTACTAATTAACTCACTCATTTATGCACGACTGGATTATTCCAAACTGGCCATCACCTTCGAATGTTAAAGCGATTTTCACTACCCGAAACGGTGGCGTGAGTAAAAACAGAAATGGTACTTATGCAGAATTAAATTTAGGTGATCATGTACAGGATGATTTTTTATCAGTACAGCAAAATCGCGCATTATTACGGCAATATTTGCCGAATAATCCAAGCTGGTTGAAACAAGTTCATGGGGCAAAGCCAGTGTGGGTGGACAAAAAGGTAGTGGAGCCTGAAGGTGATGCGGCATTAAGCCGTTGTAGCGGGAAGGTGTGTGCAATATTAGTAGCAGACTGTTTACCCATATTTTTATGTGATACCGCAGGGACTGTTGTAGGTGTTGCCCATGCCGGTTGGCGGGGGTTAGCTAACGGAATAATTGAAAACTCTATTTCGGAAATGGCTTGTAAGAGCTCTGAGATTATTGCGTGGCTGGGCCCTGCAATTGGTCCTAAGCATTTTGAGGTCGGAGAAGAAGTGCAGGAAGTATTCTTGAAGCAAGATAGCCAATCTAGTTTCGCTTTTACCCCAAGTCAAAGTAGTAAGAAATGGTTCGCAGATTTATTTATATTAGCACGGCAACGACTAACAAATGTGGGTGTAACTAAAATTTATGGCGGTTATGAGTGTACTTTTAGTAACCCAGCAAGGTTTTATTCCTATCGTCGAGATGGTCAGACGGGCAGAATGGCCGCACTGATTTGGCTAACCTAACGATTAAATAATAAAAAGCTACTGGGGCAAATGTAAAATGGAGCGATCCAGTGCTAAGTAGTCCCTAAATGAATCCATATTGAAGAATGAATGTACTGTTGGGTGCAAGCAACCAGCCACTAGCATCACTCTGATTAATATTCTTCAGGAAAAACTGTTTTATTCCTTGAATGGAACAGCACTAAACACGAAGTGCCGCACCTTCATCATCCTTATCTTTCCGTAAAATAACTTATATGTCGACTCTTGCCTGGATCATTTTGACTAGCCTCCTTGGTGGTCTAATAAGTATATTTTTTGCAGCTATATTGACCTTGAATACCCGTAGTTCTTGGGTATCTATGCTTGTTTCATATGCTATTGGAGCATTGTTAGGGGCAGCGTTTTTAAATACTCTCCCTGAGGCTCTAGGGCTTGCTGAGGATCCAAAGCAAATCACGATCATCGTTCTGCTCGGCATACTGCTTTTTTTTATCCTGGAGAAACTCGTCTTGTGGCGGCACTGCCATATGGATGAATGTGAAGTGCATGATCCAGAGCATGGCCACTCTATTTATGAGGCGCAAGGTGATCATGGTCGTAGCGGCCTGATGATTACGTTAGGAGACACATTTCATAATTTTGTGGATGGTATCCTGATTGCTGCAGCCTTTATGGTTGATGTTCAGCTTGGTATCGTGACTGCTATTGCAATTTTTGCCCATGAAGTCCCGCAAGAAGCTGGTGATTTCATTATTTTACTCAATTCTGGTTACAGTCGCACTCAAGCACTTTTACTTAATTTGCTGTCAAGTACCTCGGCGGTAGTAGGAGGAGTATTAGCCTATTTTATGCTGCATCAACTCAATCATCTTGTTTTACCGATGCTTGCAATTGCAACAGCATGTATGATTTATGTGGCGATGGCAGATCTGATTCCAGGCTTGCATAAACGACCGGAAATAGGCGCCACAATCCAACAAGTAGTGCTCATTAGCTTAGGGATCGGTTCTATTTGGCTAGTTGAGACTATGCTCAAGCATAGTCATTAAAAAGTTTAAAAAGTCTCACAATATAATCCAGCTAGCATAGTTTATTATACTTCTCGTGAATCAAAAATTGGTTTAAGTTAATGCGGCATAGTTGTGAATATATTAGAATTTTAATATATCATCACATTACCTGCTCACTGCACAAGAAATTGCTAATTTAGAGGTGGCGCACCGTCAAACCAGAGACAAGCGTTATGCTGACCGGCTAAAAACGGTCTACCTGTTAGGTAAAGGCTGGTCGGTTACTCAAGTGGCT
>NZ_FORD01000109.1 GCF_900113925.1 Nitrosomonas sp. Nm34 | reverse complement strand
GCTACCGACATAACCTATGTCCCCATGGAGAAGGGCTTTGGCTATCTGGTTGCCATCATCGACTGGTATTCGCGTAAGGTGTTGAGCTGGCGCTTGTCCAATACCCTGGATACTGATTTTTGTACTCAGGCGCTGGAGGCAGCCATCCAGGATTATGGTTGTCCACAGATCATGAATACCGACCAGGGCGTACAATTCATCAGCGAAGCATTTACCTCCATACTAACAGATCATCCTATTCAGATCAGCATGGATGGCAAGGGGTGCTACTATGACAACATTTTTGTTGAACGACTTTGGCGAACAGTTAAGTATGAGCTTTTATATACCCTAGAATTCAATAATCTGAAGGAGATAAAGCAGAATTTATCCACATGGTTTGAATGGTACCATCAAAAACGATTTCATCAAAGCCTTGACAGTCTTACGCCTGATGAAATCTACTATAATGATCCAGGAATTGATCGGGTTGCCTGAACTCGATTAACTATACATGTCAGAGCTTAACTTTCTTTCAGGTTGTCCAGTTACAGGGAACCACATCACCCATCCATTTGTACCCGGCGTGCTACGCCAACTCGATATCTATGGCCATTTGGTTGCACTTGTGGTCATCAATGAGCTAGCGACTATCCGTACCCTTCTGTCCGCAGTTAAAGCGGCCCGCAGCATGACGCATTATCGCGATATAGAAACAGGCTCACATATCGATCGGACTGCCCATTACTCACGTTTGATCGCGCGTGAATTAGCCTCGCGCTATCATCTCAGTGATGAGCAAATCGAACATATCTTCATGTTTTCACCTTTACATGATATTGGCAAAATCGGCATTCCTGACAGTATCCTGCGGAAACTAGCCAAACTAAATGAACGCGAATTCGATATCATGAAAACCCATCCGGAAAAAGGCCGGGAAATCATTGATACTATTCTCACAGATTATAATCTTGGTGCTTTTAGTGATATCAATATTCTGCGTAATATCGCTGAATATCATCACGAAGCAATCGACGGCACAGGTTATCCTAAAAGTCTGAAGGGTGAAGAAATTCCCATTGAAGCCTGCATCAGCGCAGTGGCAGATGTATTCGACGCATTAACTTCAAGTCGCGTCTATAAACCGGCCTGGTCGAATGAAGAAGCTTTCGCTATGCTATGACATTTAGCCGGTGATAAACTGGACCGGGATTGTGTCGATGCTTTGCTCAACAATATCGATAAAATTCAGGCAATACAGCAACGTTTTCAGGATAATTAACGAAGCAAGTTTCAACCGAACAAAGCGTTATCAATATACGCACAGCTTTTAACCTCCCCAGCAAAATAGAATCTATGACCTTATCCATCACACAAACACTTTCAGATGAAACACAACAAAAAATCGTGCAGCTCATTGCCAAGGAACTCAGCGTTGCTCCTTCGCAAGTAGCAGCAGCAGTCAATCTGCTCGATAGCGGCGCAACCGTACCTTTCATTGCACGTTATCGCAAAGAAGCAACCAATAATCTTGACGACACGCAACTGCGGGAAATTGAAGAACGTGTTCAGTATCTGCGTGAACTGGAAGACCGGCGCATGACGATCCTGGCTTCGATTGAGGAGCAAGGCAAACTTACCGATGAACTGCGTCTTGCCATCGAACAAGCTGCAACAAAACAACTGCTGGAAGATATTTATCTACCTTACAAACCCAAACGACGCACGCGTGCCCAAATCGCACGTGAGGCAGGACTGGAGCCGCTAGCTGATGCGTTGTTGCACAATCCGACGCTCGTTCCCGAGCAGGAAGCAGCCAAATACATCAAAGTGCAGCCAGCGGCTGAAGGAGTGGAAGCCATCAATATTCCAGATGCGAAAGCCGCGCTCGAAGGCGCGCGCGATATTCTGGCTGAGCGTTTTGCTGAAACGGCTGAGTTACTCACTGCTCTGCGAAGTAAACTCTGGAATGAAGGGGTTGTGACTTCGAGGATCGTAGCGGGTAAGGAAATGGCAGAAGAAGAAAAATTCCGTGACTATTATACCTATTCGGAGCCGATCCGCTCCATCCCTTCGCATCGAGCGCTGGCATTGTTTCGTGGCCGCGCCTTGGGTGTACTCAAAATTGATCTCGGTCTGGATGAAGCGGCTGAAACTATGGTACCGCATCCCTGTGTCGCCATGATCGCGGCTCATTTCGGCATTGAAAATCATGGTCGCAATGCGGACAAATGGCTGGGTAATGTCTGTCACTGGACATGGCGGGTCAAAGCACACCTGCATCTCAGCACCGAATTGTTGTTGCAATTGCGCGAAGCAGCCGAAGTGGAAGCCATCAAGATTTTCAGCCGCAATCTGCGTGAATTACTGCTAGCCGCCCCGGCAGGTTCCAAGACTGTGCTCGGCCTTGACCCCGGCTACCGCACCGGCTGCAAAGTGGCAGTAGTTGATGCGACCGGGAAACTACTGGAAACAGGCACCATCTACCCTCACCAGCCGCGCAATGACTGGCAGGCGTCGTTGGCAACCCTCGCACAACTCGTGATCCGGCATGGCGTCGGATTGATTTCGATCGGTAATGGCACTGCCAGCCGTGAAACGGACAAGTTGGCCGCCGAGGTTATCAAGCTAGTGGCAGAACAAAAACCGGAACTTAAAGTAGCCAAAATCGTAGTCAGCGAAGCCGGCGCCTCGGTCTACTCCGCTTCGGCCTTTGCGGCAGCCGAGTTTCCCGAATTGGATGTCAGTCTACGCGGTGCGGTATCCATCGCCAGGCGTTTGCAGGACCCGCTGGCGGAGCTTGTCAAGATCGAACCGAAATCGATCGGCGTCGGCCAGTATCAACATGATGTCAACCAGCGCGTCCTGGCGCGCTCACTCGATGCGACCGTGGAAGACTGTGTCAACGCAGTCGGTGTGGATGTCAATACTGCATCAGCCCCCCTGCTGTCGCGTGTTTCCGGCTTGAACCGCATACTGGCTCAAAACATTGTGGAATATCGTGACACCCATGGCCCCTTCCCAAATCGTCAAACGATACGCAAGGTACCACGCGTCGGCGAAAAAACCTTCGAACAGGCAGCAGGCTTTTTGCGTATCAACGACGGTGACAACCCCTTGGATCGCTCGGCCGTGCACCCGGAAGCCTACCCTGTGGTCGAGCGCATCCTGGTGCGCCTGAAAAAAGGCATTGAACATGTCATGGGTCGACCGGAAGTGGTGAAAGAACTTTCCCCCAACGAATTTACCGATGACACCTTTGGCCTGCCGACAGTTAAAGATATCCTGACTGAATTGGAAAAACCCGGTCGCGACCCACGCCCTGAATTCAAAACTGCCATCTTTCAGGAAGGTATCGAGTCGCTCACGGATTTAAAACCCGGCATGATCCTGGAAGGCGTCGTGACCAATGTCGCCGCGTTTGGCGCTTTCGTCGATATCGGTGTGCATCAGGACGGCCTGGTGCATGTATCCGCTCTGGCAAGCAAATTTGTCAAGGATCCTCATCAAATCGTCAAGCCTGGCCAAATCGTCAAAGTGAAAGTACTAGAGGTGGATGCAACCCGGCAGCGTATCAGCCTGACCATGCGTCTGGAAGATAAAGCGGACATTCCCTCCCCCAGCGCCGACAACCGCGATCGCCGCCCTCATGAACAACGCAAACGGCAACCACGTGAAGCACAGCAAAAGACCTCGCGCAAACCTGAACCTGTTAGCGCTTTAGCTCTGGCGCTGGCGCGCGCCAAGGAGAAAAAGTAGGCAAATATTTTCATGAGATTGCAGATCTAGTCTTGCATTGCGACAATCTTTGGGCTATTTTTCGGTTCGTTAAAATTAAGAAATTTGCAATGACAAGACCGCTAAAAACAGACCATGGGCTAATTTGGTTTGCATCACTCTACTGTTTCGTTGGATTAGTAATAAAACACAAAAAAATTAGATGCTGTATAGCAAGATCTGGCCTCATCGTTTTTGACCCCATCGTTTTTATATTTATTCTGCTTTCCGGCCCACGCCTGGTTAGCTTTGCGTTATGTATTAAGGAGGCAATATAGCAGATCTCATATAAAATGATTTAAATTTCATAAGCGGCAAAGAGCTGCTCGATGGAACACCCTTCCCTTTTTCTGATGGCTTTGGCCTGAGCCCATTTGGGTTCAATGTCATTTAAGCCCGGGGAATAAGGCGGCAGGTATTCAAGTGTATGCCCGGCATTGGCAATGGCGGTTTGGATATCCTGCCGTTTATGGAACGTTG
This sequence comes from Nitrosomonas sp. Nm34, assembly GCF_900113925.1. GTDB lineage: Bacteria > Pseudomonadota > Gammaproteobacteria > Burkholderiales > Nitrosomonadaceae > Nitrosomonas. The sequence goes on along the minus strand of NZ_FORD01000109.1, from coordinate 139 downwards.
CGTTGTCCATGACAATCACGCAAGCGGGCAGAAGTTTAGGCAAAAGGTCCTGCGTTATCCACGCATAGAAAATGTCAGCGGTGATATGGGCGATGAACAGACTTATGGTCAGCAGCGTCTTTCCGATCAGAGCGCCAAT
>NZ_FORD01000145.1 GCF_900113925.1 Nitrosomonas sp. Nm34 | reverse complement strand
TCTACTCAATAATTTTAGCTACCACACCCGCCCCAACAGTTCTGCCACCTTCACGGATTGCAAACCGCAATCCTTCTTCCATCGCAATGGGAGCAATAAGATTGACTGTCACCGAAATATTATCCCCAGGCATGACCATCTCAGTGCCTGCTGGAAGCTCTATCGATCCCGTAACGTCTGTTGTTCTGAAATAGAACTGAGGGCGATAACCAGCAAAAAATGGCGTGTGCCTTCCCCCTTCCTCTTTACTTAAAACATATATCTCTGCGGTAAATTTCGTATGTGGCAATATACTCCCAGGCTTTGCAAGCACCTGACCACGCTCAACCTCTTCCCGCTTAGTGCCTCGCAACAATATTCCCACATTGTCGCCAGCCTGCCCTTGATCAAGTAGCTTTCTAAACATCTCCACACCGGTGCACACCGTCTTCAATGTCGGCTTCAAACCCACTATTTCAATCTCGTCACCTACTTTAATGATACCCCGCTCGACACGCCCCGTTACAACCGTACCCCGCCCGGAGATGGAAAACACATCTTCCACCGGCATGATAAAAGCACCATCTACGGCTCGCTGTGGCTCAGGAATATAACTATCCAGCGCATCCGCCAATTTATATATGGAGGGCTCGCCAATATCACTCTGATCTCCCTCCAGCGCCTTCAATGCCGAACCCACAATGATCGGTGTATCATCCCCCGGAAAATCGTATTTAGACAAGAGCTCACGTATTTCCATTTCCACCAGCTCAAGCAACTCAGGATCATCTACCATATCTGCTTTATTCATATAGACTATGATATACGGCACGCCAACCTGCCTTGCCAGCAAGATATGTTCGCGCGTCTGAGGCATCGGCCCGTCAGCAGCTGATACGACCAATATAGCCCCATCCATCTGAGCTGCGCCGGTAATCATATTTTTTACATAATCTGCGTGACCAGGGCAATCCACATGCGCATAATGACGCTTCTCAGTCTCATATTCTACGTGAGACGTGTTAATGGTAATTCCCCGCGCACGCTCTTCCGGCGCAGAGTCAATCTGAGCATACGACTTCGCCTCTCCCCCAAATTTTTTCGTCAATACCATCGTAATGGCTGCCGTCAATGTCGTCTTGCCATGATCCACATG
>NZ_FORD01000051.1 GCF_900113925.1 Nitrosomonas sp. Nm34 | reverse complement strand
TGCAGAGGCGATTCAAGCTCACAACAACAGGCAATTCGCTGCCGTATTTTAAGGTAAATGCTATTAACGGATCGAATCGAGATACCGGTCAATTTTGCTGTGCTCGTCGCAGTGAAATCCAGAGAAAAGCACCGAATAAGTTGCCTAAATTTCGCTTCTCTAATTCGAGAACGAAAGTAGTATCTATTTTTACCATTCATCTCAGTAAGTTAACACACCTTAATAAGTGCTTAACTTCCTAAGACCCTATCATTATAGGAGCGTGTGTTTCTTTTGGAATAATAGGCATGCAATTGATTTTACCGAATCTAAAGCATGAACTTAAAGTGGTTATCTGCTACGTAGATGAAATTGATACGGTTGAAATGTGCAGACCTTTAGAAGAACTCAAGCAAGAAGAGAAGATTGGTAATACATCAGGTAATAAACGAATACTTTAAAGTGACCAATGAACTGATGAGGAAAGCAAGGGGTTGTAATTTATGGAACCAATAATAGAACAAGAACTCATAAATAAGCTAACACAGTCAATCGCAAACCCGGTGGCATCTAACGCAATACCTTTAGAAAAGCAACGATGGAATACTGATGACTGCGCACGTTACCTGAAAGTTGAGAAGAAAAATTTTCAGACACACTATGCGCCTCATCCAGATTTTCCAAAACCAATCAAGCTGGACCGGGTTGATGGCAAAGGCAATCCCCTATGGCGAGCAATAGACATCATTAATCACGTGATGAAGAAATTTAAAAACTAACAGAATGGCAGAGATGCGTTGGTATTCAGTGATCAGAAAAATAGGAACATCAAAGAAAAGTTGGGATGGATGATTGGCATTATCTGGGCCAGAATACATGGCTGAGGTGTGCTCGAAACAGGTGGTCAAAAATAAAGGAACGTCAAAAAATAGGTTTTATTACGGATTACAGATTACGGAATACTGAGCTAGTATTTATGAGGTATTCCGCCGATCCAGTGTTCCTCTTCTGGGCACCGCCATTTATAACCAATATCTTGATTATAATAGAAAATTATTAATTCAATAAATTTTCTATGCCAAAGAATATGCCTCAAAAATTCTGCTGACTAAAAATTAGACAGCCCATTTAACCCCCAGTTTATCCAATTTTTAATCATGTTGACCCAAATTCGATGGGCAACTGTTGCCTTCATTCCATGAATGGTCTGGATGTGCAAGGTAGATGGCTGCTTCCAGCTTTGAGGTGATATCGCTTCCTATCCTGCAAATTCGTTGCTAGCGCCCAATATTTCAGTATGACATCTAGCTGGTGGTGGGAAAGCAGTAAATGGTTGATCCCTTCTATTAGCCCTTCAGCATGCTTGGCTGGTAGTCAACCCGCTATGACGCGATTTCGACTCTGCCAGGGTGACCAGTATCCTCTGATGCTGCTTGATGGTCAAGCTATCGCCTTTGCAAACACTGATACGCGCGCTCTGCTCAACCATTTCCCACGGGTTTTCGTGCGACCCGGTTATTTGTCCGTATAGAGGTGCTGATCAAACAGGAAAGATTGTTCTCATTTGATAATTAAGAGGGTGATCATGTTCTAATCTTGTACAATCTTCTGATTGACTTAATGGCTTGATAAACAGGATGAAGATACAAAAGTTAATAGACTTTTATCACATACAAACAGGCGCATCACATATAAGGAGTTGATCCAATGAGCGAGGATAAGGAATATGAAAAATCTTTCGGCCTTGATATGCCAATGGATGAGGCAATAAAGCGTATTGCAAAAGTTACAAAAAAAGAAGTTGATAAAAAAGAAAACACCAAGATTATTAAAGAGGGAGAGGAACAGTTAGCTCTATTTAAAAACAAAGAAATAAGACAGGTATTTCATGAAAATGAGTGGCATTTTTCTATAGTTGATGTAATCGAAGCGGTTACAGAAACAGATAGACCGAGTAAATATTGGACAAATTTAAAATCAAAGCTTATTAAAAAAGAAGAGCTTTATGAGCTTTCCAATAAAATCAGAAAACTGAAAATGAAGGCATCTGATGGAAAGTATTACTCTACAGAAGCAGTTAATGTTGAAACTCTTTTTAGAATAGTACAGTCAATTCCATCAAAAAAAGCCGAACCTTTTAAGAAGTGGCTGGCTAAAGTTGGATATGAGCGGATACAAGAAATACAAAATCCAGAAATTGGAGTCAAAAGAGCTATTCTCCAATGGCAAATAGAAGGGCGAACAGAAGATTGGATTGATGCAAGGATTAGATCAATAGTAACTCGCAAAGAATTAACTAATGAATGGAAGAATAGAGGTGTGCAGGATAAGGAATACGGGTACTTAACCAATATTATTTCCTGTGAAACTTTTGGTATTGACGTTTCTACACACAAGAAAGTAAAAGGGCTGAAGAATCATAGCTTACGAGATCATATGACTGACCTAGAATTAATATTTACTATGCTTGGTGAAAAATCAACTACCGCTATTGCCATTTCCTCAGATACACAAGGGTTAAATGAAAACGCAGAAGCAGCTAAAGCTGGTGGCAAAATTGCTGGAGATGCTGCCAGAATGTTAGAAAAGAAACTTGGCAAGAGGATTGTTAGTTCAGATAATTTTTTATCAGGCGGTAATCGCAGAAATGACCCTGAACAATTGACTCTGATAAAGAGTAATTAAAATTGTTCACATAACTCGTTTATCAGACCAAAATCTTTCCAGCAGAAGCAGTCAAAAGCAAGGAATAGTAAAAGGCATTCCGGCATACAACTCACGGGAAAAATTATGGCTTATATATAGCTTATTACTCTTACTGAGGAATTATATTGAAATACGTCTGAAATAGGAGGATTCGCGGAATCAAAAAGCACGGCATATGAATCTAAATTCCTCAGTTGAAATCTTTTAAATTGCTCAAGAACCCTACTGATTAAGGCACTTTGAGAGATTTATGGCATTACCAATCAGGTGAGATTTTAATAAAACAATCAAAATCTTCTCAAAGCATTGTCACACCTTACTTTCAGCTTGTTTACTTTTACTGTAACTTAGGAGCAGTCAATATTTTTGGCCGGGAACTGTTGATAGAATTATATTACAGCTATTTTCATCCTAAATTCCAACAGAGAAATTTAGGATGAACCGTGCTCAATCCCTTAGTCAAGAACTTGTACGAAACACGGTGATGCGCGGCTATTATCATATGCACGCGACAGGAAGGCCAAACAACGCCATACACAGACAAACCCAAAGCCATTAAAATGACAATGGAGCTAGTGAATTCTATTAACATGATGCTTCGGTAACGGTGGAGCCCCGAGCAGATCAGTGGTAGGTTGAAACGGGAAGGCTGGGCCAGTATCTGCCATGAGACAATCTACTAGCATATCTTAAAGGTTAAACGGGCGGAAGATGACCAGCTGTACCTGAATTTACGCCACCATGCGAAGAAATACCACAAACGCTATGGTAGACATCACACGCAGCCGTAAGCACATCCACAACCGGGTAGATATTAGATAGATACCTGAGGTAGCAAACCGAGGAGAATGGTTAAATTACTGGAAAGCAGACACCATGATTGACAAAGAACACAAGGAGAACTCATCACATATGAAAAAGGCTACTTGGTCGAGTAGCCCAATCATATCCTAACAATATGTATTTAGGTCTAAAATCAAACATTTTAGACTTAAATGAGTTCTATTCTTCTTTTGGAGTAGCAGATATATCCACATCCTGAGGTCGATCTACGAGTTCAACTATGGCCATAGGTGCATTATCGCCTCTCCTGAACCCATATCTTAAAATTCGAAGATATCCACCTTTTCTCAGTTTATAACGAGTTCCCAGATCAGAGAATAATTTAACAACAATGTCGCGATCCCGCAACCGGTTGAAAGCTATTCTTTTATTGATAACAGTAGGGTCTTTTCCTATTGTTATAAGGGGCTCAACAACTCTGCGCAATTCTTTCGCTTTTGGCAAAGTAGTTTTAATTATTTCATGGCGTAATAGTGAATTAGCCATATTCCTAAACATCGCCAATCTATGACTACTGGTGCGATTTAGTTTTCTAAGTCCATTTTTATGACGCATGACCAGTTTCCTTTCCCTGATTTTCAAGATTAGCCGGTGGCCAATTTTCTAATTTCATACCTAAAGATAAATTTCGAGCTGCTAACACTTCTTTAATTTCATTAAGTGATTTTCTTCCTAAATTCGGAGTTCTTAGTAACTCAGCTTCAGTACGTTGTATTAAATCTCCAATATAGTAAATATTTTCTACTTTCAAGCAATTTGCTGAACGCACAGTAAGTTCTAAATCATCAACTGGACGTAGTAATATCGGATCAATTTGTGGTATTTTAGGCTGCTCTTTAGGAAGAGGAGTGGTTTCAAGCTCAGCAAAAACTGACAATTGATCTACAAGTACTCTTGCAGCATAACGTATTGCTTCTTCAGGATCAACAGATCCATTTGTTTCAATATCAATTATTAATTTATCTAGATCAGTACGCTGCTCTACGCGCGCATTTTCGACAGAATAGCTAATCTTTTTGATGGGACTGAAAGAGGCATCTAATAATATGCTGCCAACTTGAGTATCCATATCTGCCGAACGTCTTACGTTAGCGGGAACATAACCGCGTCCTTTTTCAACGATAATTTGCATATCAATAGTTCCACCTTTTACGATATGCGCAATGACGTGATCAGGATTCACAATCTCAACATCATGGGTACTCTCAATATCTGCAGCAGTAACTGGTCCATCTATATTCTTTTTTAATGTTAATACAGATTTTGTATTGCTATGCTGTTTAAAAACGATATTTTTGAGATTCAGAAGAATATCAATAACATCTTCTTGTACGCCTTCAAGCGTAGAATACTCATGTACCACCCCGGCTATTCGAACTTCTGTAGCTGCAGATCCAGGCATTGAGGACAGTAAAACTCTACGTAATGCATTACCCAATGTATAACCATACCCACGCTCGAATGGTTCCATTATCACTCTAGCCAAGACAGGAGTAATATTCTGGACCTCTATTATTCTAGGTATAAGATACGGGCTACTCGACATGTATAAATCCTTAACTAGAAAGATATAAAATTAATTATTTTGAATATAACTCAACTATCAAAGACTCATTAATAGTAGATGATAACTCAGATCTTTCCGGTTTCATTTTGTATGTACCTTTCATAGCTTTGACATCTACATCCAACCATGCAGGAAAGCCGCGTTGTTCAGCAGATTGAAGAGATGATTTGATTCTAAGATAATTCTTAGCCTTATCAGCTACTTCAATAATATCTCCAGGCGAAACTTGATAGGAAGGTATATTAACTCGACGCCCATTCACTAATATACAGTTATGTCGCACAACTTGTCTAGATTCAGCTCTTGAAGATCCAAATCCCATATGATAGGCCACATTATCTAATCTACTCTCTATCATTTGTAACAAATTTTCACCTGTTACACCACGCATTCTGTCAGCATTTTTGTAAACAATTCGGAATTGCCGTTCAAGTAATCCATAAATGCGACGAACTTTTTGTTTTTCTCTTAATTGCAATCCATAATCCGAAATTCTACTCTTTTTCTGACCATGTTGGCCTGGAGGGTAATTTCTTCTTTCAATTCCACATTTACTTGAAAAGCATTTATCGCCTTTCAAGAACAATTTTTCACCTTCTCGACGACATTGCCGACACTTTGGTTCAAGAATTCTAGCCACTAAATATTCCTCTCAAATTCGACGTTTTTTTGGTGGTCGACATCCATTATGGGGTACAGGGGTAACATCGGAGATACTAGTAATTTTAAAGCCAGCAGCATTTAAAGATCTGACTGCTGAATCCCTACCCGGCCCAGGTCCTTTTATACGTACTTCTAAATTTTTAATTCCATATTCATGTGCAATTTTGCTAGCTTGTTCAGCAGCAATTTGAGCAGCAAAAGGAGTACTTTTTCGTGAACCTTTAAATCCAGCTCCTCCTGAAGTTGCCCACGATAAAGCATTACCTTGTCTATCGGAAATCGTAACAATTGTATTATTAAATGAAGCATGTATATGCGCGATCCCTTCAACAATATTTTTCTTAACTTTTTTTCGTAATTTAGATTGAACCTTTGCCATTAAATTATTACCTTAGAATCAATATTTATAGATGATTATCGTGTACTTGCAGATCTTCTCGGTCCCTTCCTAGTACGAGCATTCGTTCTCGTACGCTGTCCTCTTACAGGTAAACCCCTTCTATGTCGCAATCCGCGATAACAGCCAAGATCCATTAATCTTTTAATATTCATCGATATTTCACGTCGAAGATCGCCCTCAACAGTATATTTGGCAACTTTTTCGCGTATTTGCTCTAATTGGGCTTCTGATATATCTTTTAATTTAATAGAACCTTCAATCCCCAATTCATTACATATTTTTCGTGAAGTTGAATTGCCGATTCCATAAATTGCCGTTAAAGCAATTTTGACGTGTTGATGATTAGGTATATTAACTCCGGCTATACGCGCCATTTACTCACCTTGAATATTATTTATTAGCCAATGCTTAAATATTAACCTTGTCGCTGTTTGTGTCTGGGATCAATACAAACAACTCTTACAACCCTTTGGCGTCTAATTATTTTACAATTTCTGCATATTTTCTTTACAGAAGCAAATACTTTCAATTGATGTTTCCTTTTTAATTGAATAATGTTTATTTAAGAGCTTGATTTTATTTAGTTCTAAAGGTAATTCTAGCTTTAGTTAAATCATAGGGAGTCAAATCCACAGTCACCTTGTCCCCAGGCAATATACGTATATAATTCATGCGCATTTTCCCTGATATATGGCCTAACACAATATGACCATTCTCCAGTTTAACTTTAAATGTAGCATTTGGCAGGGTTTCGAGTATCTCGCCTTGCATTTGAATTGTTTCTTCTTTTGCCATTATTATGACCACATTCTAACGCGATATATAAGGGCTAGTTTTAAAACTAGTTTTCTTAAGCAAGCTTTCATATTGGGTTGACATAACATGTGATTGAACCTGCGCCATAAAATCCATTGTTACAACAACTATTATAAGTAAAGACGTCCCACCAAAATAAAAAGGTACGTTCCATTTCAATATCAAAAATTCAGGCAATAAGCAGACAAGGGTCACATACATAGCTCCAACAAGTGTAAGCCTAAGCATTATCTTTTCAATATAACGCGTTGTCTGCTCGCCTGGACGAATACCGGGAATAAACGCTCCGCTCTTTTTAAGATTATCTGCTGTTTCTTTTGGATTAAAAACAAGCGCTGTATAGAAAAAACAAAAAAATACAATCATTGCAGCATATAGAATAACATACATCGGCTGGCCTGGCGATAAAGCTCCGCTTATGTCTTTTAACCAAGTCATTGATTCATCAGTTGACAGCCAACCTGCCATCGTAGCAGGAAATAAAATAATACTAGAGGCAAATATTGGAGGTATTACACCCGCCATATTCAATTTTAAAGGCAAGTGTGAACTTTGCCCTCCAAATACTTGTTTTCCTACTTGTCGTTTTGCATAGTTTACCAAAATCTTTCTTTGGCCACGTTCGACAAAAACTACGAATCCTGTTACAGCAATAACCGCTATAAATATACCTAAAGCAACTAGAAAATGCATAGCACCTGTTCGAACTAATTCTAGCGTACCACCAATAGCTGCAGGTAAGCCAGCCGCTATTCCAGCAAAGATGATCAGTGATATTCCATTTCCGATTCCACGTTCTGTAATCTGTTCGCCAAGCCACATGAGAAAAATAGTACCTGTTACCAATGTTGTAACAGTTGTTATTACGAAAAATATCCCTGGTTCTATTACTAATCCAGCCTGAGACTGTAAAGCGATTGATATTCCATAGCTTTGCACCAATGCAAGCACTACCGTGCCGTAGCGAGTGTATTGTGTTATTTTTCTTCTTCCAGACTCCCCCTCTTTTTTAAGCGACTCAAGGTATGGAATAGCAATCGTGCCTAATTGCATTATAATAGATGCTGAAATATAAGGCATTATTCCTAATGCAAATATTGAAAAACGTGATAAGGCTCCGCCGGAAAACATATTGAACATACCCAATATGCCGCCTTCTTGGGTATCGAATAAATCTTTCAGAACAATTGGATCTATTCCAGGAACAGGTACATGAGCTCCAATTCGGTAAACGATGAGTGCAAACAACAAAAACCAGAGCCTTCGTTTCAAATCCGAATATTTATTCACATCTTTATTAAATTTATTTGCAGCCAAAACCATTCCTTTAATTAATCAACATTGCCACCAGCATTAACTATAGCTTCTTTTGCATTTTTTGATACAGCCAATCCTTTAATCACTAGTGCTGTATTTATTTTCTTATCAAATAATACTTTCACCGTTTGTATCGAATTAGCTATTAACCGAGCCTTTTTCAAGTCGTCTATTCCATTAATCTCATTAAAGGATTGAGCAAGGACTGATAATTTGATTTCTTTAACTTGTGTATTATCAAGGGATGTAAATCCACGCTTAGGTAAACGTCGATGTAAAGGCATTTGTCCACCTTCAAAGCCTACTTTATGAAAGCCGCCAGCTCGAGATTTCTGTCCTTTATGGCCTCTTCCTGCTGTTTTACCCAAGCCTGAGCCTATACCTCTACCCACTCTTTTTCTGGCTTTCCGCGATTCTTTATTTGATTTTATATTACTTAAATACATTTATTGCTCAACCTTAACCAAATATGAGACTTTATTTATCATACCTCTTATTGAGGGGCTATCTTGTAATATCGCAATACTATTTATTCGTTTTAAACCTAATCCCGCAATTATTCTACGATGTTCGTTTTTTTTACCTATCAAGCTCTTAACTAATTTAATCCTCAATTTCGCATTATTATCTTTTGTCATTTTAGCTTTCCTAAAATCTCTTCAAGATTTTTACTTCTTTTAGAAGCTATCATTGAAGGCGTACGTATTGATTCAAGTCCTTGAATGGTAGCGCGCACAACATTATAAGGATTAGTTGATCCAATACATTTAGCAAGTATATTAGTAATGCCCATAACTTCAAATATTGCTCTCATTGGTCCACCTGCTATTATACCGGTTCCTTCAGAAGCGGGTTGCATGAATACTTTGGCAGCACCATGTCTTCCAACAACAGCATGTTGAAGAGTACCGTTTTTTAACTCAATTTTAACCATTTTGCGTCGCGCTTCGTCCATCGCTTTTTGAACGGCAACAGGTACTTCTCTGGATTTACCTTTACCCATACCAATTCTGCCTTTACCATCACCTACTACTGTTAACGCAGCAAAGGCCAGGATGCGTCCACCCTTCACAACTTTAGTAACACGGTTAATCGAGACCATTTTTTCTTTAAGTTCATCGGTCTGCTCATCATTTACCGAGGTAATGTTTTGTGTTCTTGAAGCTTTAGACATTAATATTCCTTATCTCAAAATTTAATTCCACCATTTCGAGCACCCTCAGCTAATGCTCTGACTCGCCCGTGGTATTTATAGCCGGATCGATCAAAGGCAACGGTGTCAATTCCTAGGTTTTTAGATTTTTCTGCTATTCTTTTACCAATAAATTCTGCAGCTTGCACTGTGCCACCATTCGTTATGATACTCCTAACGTCGCTCTCAAGCGTCGATGCACTTACTAATACTTTACTATTTTCATCATCTATAATTTGCGCATAAATATGTTTATTACTGCGATGCACTGAAAGCCGGTAAGTTTTTAGCAATGCAATTTTAACTCGTGTTCTGCGAGCTCTTCTTATGCGAGATAGCTTAAGGTTTTTCATGAGCTTCCTATTTACTATTTTTTCTTAGTTTCTTTAAGGGTTATCACTTCATCAGCATAGCGCACACCCTTACCCTTGTAAGGCTCAGGAGGTCGAAATGCGCGAATTTCTGCTGCTATTTGTCCAACTTGCTGTTTATTAATTCCTTTAATCACGACTTCTGTTTGAGTAGGTGTTTCAACTGTAATGCCATTCGGCATTTTGTAAGCAATCGGATGAGAGAATCCCAGACTCAAATTTAATGTATCACTACTCGCCTGTGCACGATAACCTACACCAACAATATTTAATCGTTTCACAAAACCAGAAGTTACTCCAATTATCATATTATTAATTAAAGATCGCATTGTTCCCGATAATGAATGAGATTGTTTTGTCGAATTTGTTGATTTAACCAATAATTCATTATTTTCATTCGCGATGGTAATATGATCAGCAGAGAGGCGTTGGTGAAGAGAGCCTAACGGACCTTTAACGATTATTTCGCTATTTGAAATACTGAAATCAACATTATTCGGTATTTGAATTGGTTTCTTGCTAATTCGCGACATTGAATTAATCCTTTAAGCTACTATACATAAAACTTCGCCACCGATTCCATTCAGTCGCGCTTTTTCTTCTGTCATAACACCTTTGGAAGTAGATACTATTGCAATACCTAATCCATTCATTACATTAGGTAACTCAGAACAAGATTTATATACTCTTAATCCAGGACGACTAACTCTAGATATTTTCTCTATAACAGGATGGCCAGCGTGATATTTTAGCTTGATTTCCAGATTTATTTTTTCTTTTTCTGAGTATGTTTGAAAATCTTCAATATAACCTTCATCTTTAAGCACCTCAGCGATAGCTTTTTTTAACCTAGATGAACTCATGAGCACTGAGGATTTTTGAGATAATTGCGCATTTCTTATGCGGGTTAACATATCAGCTACTGGATCCGTTAGACTCATATTTTTTACCTATAAAAACTTTTCTGAATTAATATTTAATTTGTTGATTACTATTTATTAGTATTAATTATCGTTATAGTTTCAATCATTCACCAACTAGCTTTAATCATTCCAGGAATTTGACCACTCATAGCAAGTTCTCTTAGTTTATTCCGCCCTAATCCGAATTTCCGATAATATCCTCTTGGTCTACCAGTGAGCTCACATCGATTCCGTAGTCGTGTAAAGCTAGAATTTCTCGGTAAATTTTGCAATTTTTTTCTAGCCTCATCCTTTTCTTCAAAGCTCGCTTGACTGTTAGCAAGGATCACTAATAAAGATTGTCTAACATTAGCGTATTTCTTTACCGTTGCTTGTCTTTTCAAATTTCTGTTTATAAGAGATTTTTTTGCCATTCCAGTCTCAATTTTTAAATGGGAATTTAAAAGCTGACAATAATGCTTTTGCTTCTAAATCAGTCTTCGCTGTAGTTGTTAGCGTAATATTCATGCCTCTTAATGCATCAATTTTTTCATATTCAATTTCAGGAAAAATGATCTGCTCTTTAATTCCGAGGTTATAGTTCCCTCTCCCATCAAACCCTTTTCCAGAAATTCCACGAAAATCTCTAATCCGAGGAATAGCAACATTAATTAATCGATCAAGAAATTCAAACATTCTTTTACCGCGTAAAGTGACTTTACACCCGATAGGATAGCCAACTCTCACTTTAAATGTGGCGATTGATTTTCTTGCTTTTGTAGTAATAGGCTTCTGTCCACTTATATTTTCAAGATCGCTCATCGAATTTTCAATCTTTTTTTTATCCGATGTCGCTTCACCCACACCCATGTTGAGAGTTATTTTGGTAATTCGTGGCACTTCCATAACTGATTTATAACTAAATTGCTGCATTAATTGCTGCTTCACAGTTTGATTATAAAATTCCTGTAATCTGGCCATTTAGACTATACCTTGTTAAATACTAACCTGCTCTTTATTAGATTTAAAAATCCGGGATTTATTATTATCACCTAATCTTATACCCACTCTATCCGCTTTTTTGGTGGTAGGATTATAGATTGACACATTTGATATATGTATTGGTTTTTCAAATTCAGTAATACCTCCAACAGTGCCTTTTGTCGGATTGGGCTTTACATGCTTTTTAAGCATATTTAAACCTTGTATCACGATATAATTATCAGTTACATACCGCAATACTGTGCCTCTTTTACCTTTATCTTTACCACATCGAACTATAATCTCATCACCTTTTTTAATTTTCTTCATATTAATACCTGAATGCTTTTACATTACCTCGGGTGCAAGTGATACTATCTTCATGAATTGAGCCGTTCGGAGTTCTCTTGTAACTGGACCGAAAATACGTGTTCCAATAGGCTCCAATTTGGTATTTAATATTACTGCGGCATTAGCATCAAATTTAATCAATGATCCATCTGATCGACGAACTCCTTTTGCTGTACGGACGACTACTGCATTATAAACCTCACCTTTTTTAACTCTACCGCGGGGTGCTGCATCTTTTACAGCTACTTTGATAATATCACCGATACCAGCATATTGCCGCTTAGATCCTCCTAACACTTTAATGCACATGATAGATCGCGCACCTGTATTATCTGCTACATTCAGTATCGTCTGAGGCTGAATCATTTTTTAATCCGTGTATATAAATAAATTAATTTGTTTTATTTTGTCTAATTAAATCTTTTTCACATCAAAAGAATTTAATATGGAGCATCCAATAAATGATTATTTTCAGTTTGTTAATTACTGCTCAATAATTTGATTGCACGCCACGCTTTAGTTTTCGATAATGGCCGTACTTCTTGTATTATCACTAAATTGCCCATATTAAATTGGTTATTTTCATCATGAGCATGAATTTTCTTTGAACGGATAATAGTTTTACCATAAAGTGGATGTTTTATTTTTCGTTCAACAAGCACCGTGATAGTTTTATCCATCTTATCACTCACTACTTTGCCTACTAGGGTATTAGGTTTTTTATCGTTATTCATGACATTCTAACTCTTTGATTAAGCTCTGTTTTAACCCTAGCAATATCTCGCCGCACATTTCTTAACTGAGATACATTTTCAAGTTGCTGAGTTGCGTGTCGAATTCTTAAATTAAAATGGCTTCGTAACAAAGACATTAATTCATTTTTCAGTTCTTCATCAGTTTTTTTCTTAAGCTCACTTGCTTTCATTGCTTTAACTTCCTATATGACGAACCATAAATTGCGTTTTTATTGGCAATTTGGCAGCTGCAAGCTTAAATGCTTCTCTTGCTAATTGCTCATCAACACCATCCATTTCATATAGCATCTTACCTGGCTTTATTTCTGATACATAATATTCAGGATTACCTTTCCCTTTACCCATTCTAACTTCAGCAGGTTTTTGCGAGATTGGCTTATCTGGAAATATTCTAATCCAAATTCTTCCTCCTCGCTTAATATGCCTTGTCATTGCTCTACGCGCTGCTTCGATCTGTCTAGCAGTTATTCGGCCTCGGCCAACGGCCTTCAATCCATATTCACCGAAACTAACTTTGTTACCGCTAGTAGCAATTCCAGTATTCCGCCCCTTATGCTGCTTGCGGTATTTTGTTCTTGCTGGCTGGAGCATTTTATTTATTAACCTTTAATATATTGAAAGAATTTATATTTGCGACTAGATTAACATTCAGAATTATACACTTTATCTCTAAGCAGTCTTTTCTGTAATCATTTTATCCGTACGTTTTTTATTTTCTTCTGCTGCTAAAGAATATGGTGTGCTTGAAGTCAGGTCACGGTTCCTGGTTTCTAACTGCTCTCCCTTAAAAATCCACACTTTTATACCAATAATTCCATATGTTGTTTTAGCTTCTGAAGTAGCATAATCAAGATCTGCTCGCAATGTATGTAGCGGAACACGTCCTTCTCGATACCATTCAGTACGCGCTATTTCGATGCCATTTAAACGCCCTGAACTCATAATTTTAATACCTTGAGCGCCTAATCTCATTGCGTTCTGTATGGCTCTTTTCATTGCTCTTCTAAACATAATTCTTTTTTCTAGTTGCTGAGCAATATTATCGGCAATAAGTTGCGCATCAATTTCTGGTTTTCTTATCTCTTCGATATTTATATGCACAGGAATACGAATCAATTTTTCGAGCTCTTTTCTTAGAACCTCAATATCTTCCCCTTTTTTGCCTATAACAACCCCAGGACGCGAGCTAAAAATCGTTATACGTGCATTTTTAGAAGGGCGTTCAATTACAATCTGGCCGACAGAAGCATGAGATAATTTCTTTCGAAGATATTCTCGAACTTTAATATCTTCATTTAATAATTTTGAGAAATTCTTACCATGTGCAAACCATTTTGATGACCAATTCTTTAGTACAGAAAGTCGGAATCCTGTAGGATTTATTTTTTGTCCCATAATCTTCGCCAAGCTTTTCGCAAATAATTTTTAATCGCTAATTGTTAATAAAATACGACATGTTGGTTTCATTATGCGATTGCCTCGTCCTTTTGCTCGAGTACTTAATCGCTTTAGGTATGTTCCACGATCCACCATAATTTCTGATATATGCAGCTCATCGATATCAGCACCTTCATTATGCTCAGCGTTAGCTATGGCTGTTTCAAGAAGTTTTAGAATAATAGCTGACCCTTTTTTTGGACTAAAAGTCAATAACTCAATTGCTTTAGCTACTTTTAAACCTCGTATTTGATTTGCCACCAAGCGCCCTTTTTGTTCAGACAATCTAATGCTTGGTAATATTGCAGTTGCTTGCATAATTGATATTCCTATTTTTTAGATCCTGCAGTCTTTTTATCGCCAGCATGGCCTTTAAAAGTTCGAGTAAGTGAGAACTCTCCTAATTTGTGACCTACCATATTTTCAGTAATATAAATAGGTATATGTTGCCTGCCATTATGCACTGCTATAGTTAAACCAATAAAATCTGGAATTACAGTTGATCTACGAGACCATGTTTTAATTGGCCTCTTGTCATTATTAGTTTTAGCGTTTTGTATTTTGTTATAAAGATTGGTATCTACAAACGGACCCTTTTTAACAGATCGTCCCATAAAACTTAACCCTTCTTAGAATGTCTGTGACGCACTATCATGTTTTCAGTGCGCTTATTTTTTCTGGTTCGGAACCCTTTAGTAGGCAGTCCCCAAGGGCTTACAGGATGTCGACCTGCAGCCGTTTTCCCTTCACCACCACCATGTGGATGATCGATTGGATTCATTGCCACACCTCGTACTGTTGGTCTAATACCTCGCCAGCGCTGTGCACCTGCTTTTCCAATCGATTTTAAATTTTGCTCTTCATTACCCACAGAACCAATTGTAGCCCTACAATTTATATGTATTCTACGAATTTCCCCTGAACGCAATCGTATTTGTGTGTAGCTCCCTTCTCGCGCGAGCAATTGAGCTGAAGAACCAGCAGATCGTGCCAACTGCGCGCCCTTACCGGGTTGTAGCTCTATACAATGCACTGTACTTCCAATTGGTATGTGCCGCAGTTCCATTGCATTGCCAGTCTTGATAGGTGCCTTAACGCCGCTCAGCAATTTACTACCAATCTCTATATCCTTAGGCGCAATAATATAGCGTCTTTCTCCATCCAGATAACATAACAAAGCTATATTAGCACTACGATTAGGATCGTATTCTATTCTCTCTACATTAGCGATGATTCCGTCTTTGTTACGACGAAAATCAATCATTCGATAATTTCTTTTGTGGCCACCGCCTTTATGACGTAGTGTAATGCGCCCGGAATTATTACGGCCCGCAGTTTTCTGTTTGTCTTCTACAAGTGCAGAATAAGGTTTCCCTTTGTATAATTCCTTATTTGCAATTTTAATAACAGCACGCTGCCCAGGAGAAGTTGGTCTAACTTTCACTAAAGTCATTACTTAATCCTCGCCTTTTATCATTTCAGAAAAATTAATTTCCTGACCTTTTTTGATGCCAACGTATGCTTTTTTCCAATTTGCTCTTCGCCCCATATATCGGCCAAATCTTTTTTGTTTTCCTTTAACATTTGATATCTGCACTTTTGTCACTTCTATTTTTTGAGATTTCCACAGATACTCAACGGCAGCCTTAATCTCACTTTTATCTGCACTGGGTAGAACACGAAAAATTATTTGATTATCTTTTTCTGCGATTAATGTTGCTTTTTCAGAAACTTGAGGGGCCAGAATAATTTGCAGAGCTCTTTCAGGGCTAATACTAGAAGATTTCATTTTAACATTTCCTCAATTTTCACTAATGCTTCACGGCTCATTAGAATGTCATTGTGCTTTATTAAATTTATGGGATCCATGTGTGATGCATCAATTACACTTACCATAGGCACATTTCTTGAAGACAAATAAAGATTATCATTAACCTGTTCTGTAATAATCAATACATTCTTAAAATTTAGCGCTTCTAGCTTATTAATTAACTCCTTTGTTTTTGGAGTATCAACTGAAAACTCCTCAATTAAATGCAATCTATTTTCGCTTAGTAAGCGAGAAAGAATAGTACATATGCCTGCCCGATACATTTTCTTATTGACTTTATGAGCAAAATTCTCCAGTGGACTACTCGGAAAAATTCTACCACCACCTCGCCACAATGGATTAGAAGCCGCGCCAACTCTGGCTCTACCTGTACCTTTCTGCCTCCAAAGTTTATGTGTAGACTTCGTTATATCCGATCGGCCTTTCTGAGCACGAGTACCTTGTCTCGCATTCGACATATATGCTGTTATTATTTGATGGACTAGTGTTTCATTGTAATCTCTTCCGAACACTGACTCCGAAACTGATATATTACTCGTTGTCCCATCAGATCCAATACATTTAGCTTCCACTGCTGGCCCCTATTCTTTGGCGATTTATTTTTTACTACAAAATTCTGAATTTATTATTTGTTTTTTGGCTTACTCTTAATACCCGACCTCAATACAACAATTGCTTCCTTGGCACCTGGAACAGCCCCTTTTACATGAATGAGCTCTCTATCCATATCTATACGCAAAATCTCAAGATTCTGAATGGTACATTTTTCACCCCCCAGTCTTCCTGACATTTTTTTTCCTGGGAACACACGCCCTGGATCCTGTGCCATACCAATCGAACCGGGAACGTTATGCGATCTTGAGTTCCCGTGGCTCGCTCTGTTTGAGGAAAAGTTATGCCGTTTAATTGTTCCAGCGTATCCTTTGCCGATACTTTTACTGGTCACATCTACAATCTGGCCGACCTGAAACATGTTCAATTCAAGCTTCATCCCTGCCTTAACTTCATTCAGCTCTTCTGCGTTAACACGAAATTCTTTAATAACACGCCCAGCTTCCACTCCAGCATTTGCAAAGTGCCCCTGAGCCGGCTTATTTAACCGATTAGCATGCTGTATTCCAAAAGTTACTTGTAATGCATTGTAACCATCAGTCTCAAATTTTTTAATCTGAGTAATACGATTATTCGATACATCCAGCACCGTTACAGGAAAGCTATCTCCATTATCAGTAAAAATCCTGGTCATACCTACTTTTTTACCGATTAAACCTATGCTCATTAATTTATTCCTTTGCAAACATCTTCATTAAAAGCTAGCACTAACTTTATGCTCAACATTACTTTTATAAAGTTACAACTTGATCTCCACATCAACACCAGCGGGCAAATCAAGCTTCATCAAAGCATCGACTGTTTTATCCGTCGGATCTAAAATGTCCATCAAGCGCAAATGCGTCCGAATTTCAAATTGATCGCGCGAAGTCTTATTCACGTGCGGAGACCGCAATATATCAAATCGCTCAATTCGCGTCGGTAGCGGAACAGGGCCTCTAACAACAGCACCTGTACGCTTCGCTGTCTCCACAATTTCCATTGCTGACTTATCTATAAGCCGATAGTCAAATGCTTTTAAACGAATACGTATTTTTTGATTTTGCATATTAATCCTGAGATTAGCCGATCCGTATTCTAATTCCAGAATTAGATCACTATTTTAATTGGCAATATTTCTACTCAATAATTTTAGCTACCACACCCGCCCCAACAGTTCTGCCACCTTCACGGATTGCAAACCGCAATCCTTCTTCCATCGCAATGGGAGCA
>NZ_FORD01000010.1 GCF_900113925.1 Nitrosomonas sp. Nm34 | reverse complement strand
CTTTTTGACAAGCTGATGTTACGTAAACGCTCGATCATTGAGACCGCCAATGACCCATTGAAGAATATTTCGCAAATCGAGCATTCCCGTCATCGCAGCCCGGTTAACTTCTTTGTTAATCTGATAGCCGGACTGGTGGCTTACACCTTTCGCGAGAAGAAACCCTCGCTTAATATCAGACTCCCTCAAGCTCTTCCAATCGTGATGTGATGATTCTTATGTCGAACTCACGTTAAATACAAACTGAGATAATTATTCAGCTTATCCTGAGTCCCGGATGAGCTTGCCATGTAGGCATAACTTACAAGCTTTATATTTGCACCAGCACGAAAAAATTTCAGAAAGCGTTTAAAAACCAAATACACTTGCCCAATGACTGCGGCAACAAGCGCTATTGTGTGCTAATACATAACATTCACGATACTTCATTAAAAGAACAATGGCGGTTTCAATGCACCTCGCATGAACTCGTTCTTGAGGAAATAAGCGACTATGAAGTAGCGAATAATTCTACAGACGAAGATGAGATATGAAAGGCTACCTGTAAAAGAACTCATCGTACCAACCGTCCATCATTTGTAGCACTTTCAAGAAATCCTTTTTTACAAGGAACAAATTCTGCATAGTCAGTTCCAACATACAAGGCACTGTTGTATAGCGAGCGTTTTGGATAATTGGGTATTTTTAAGTGATTGATTTTATCAGTCAGATTTAGACAGAAAAGTCTAAAAACAGTTATGCAGAAGTCTCGTCTCTATAAGCAGTGTACTTTCATTTTCAGGGGGTTGAGTATGATTTATTCTCCTGAATACTATCAATAGAAATTCTTATACTTGCAACCTGCAATTACGATAGTTCGTCAGGAATCTCTACAATTGATTTACTTTCGTTTTCAGGAGATTGCTCATGGTCTATTCTCCAGAATATTGTAAATATTAGAAATTCTTACACCTGAGACTTGCAATTATGATAGTTCGTTCTAGAACAGAGAAATTTTCTTCATCAGAGCTTTAATCCAATCCTTAATATAACCCTAGATTTCTCTAAGGAGGTTATTATGAAAAAATCAAATATTTTATTTCTTGCTATAACAGGAGTCAGCTTGTTCGGATTTATAGCGAATAATGCTATTGGTAAGAACGATAAAGAAGCATCTAAGGATTCAGATGATGCAGTTGTACGGGCACAAGAAGCTCGACCAGTGGAAAAAAAAGAAAAAATAGACAAACAAACTGAGGCTCACGATAAATCCGATATTTTTAAAGCCTCCAATGCTATGCCTCTCTCAGATGCCTTTAAAAATCAACCGGATAATGGAAAAATTACAGGATTCGATTTTTATCGAGATCCGTTAAATGCTAAAAAACCGTTTGAGACTTTTGAAGAAATAAAAAGTAAGCTTACCAAAGAACGCCCAACTGTTACAAAAACCCAGCAAGTCCTCCTCCAGAAACGCTATGACTTAACTCCTCGGTTAGATCCTCATGCAACGATGACGCGCGGAAAGCCGCTGGCTGTGGGTCCAACTGCAAGGTTACCAGATGGTTTAACCTGGCAAAAGCTGGCAAAAATGTCCAGCGATGAAATACGCAAAAAGAATATCTTCCCCTACCCTAGTCTTCCGCATCCACAACAATCAAGCGGTGGTATGGTATTTCCACCCACTCAGATTAAGATGTTTCCAAGGCTGGAAAGGTTTGACATAGAATTTGATTTACCAGAAGCTTTTTTGCCAGAATTTCCGCCCGCAATGTTTCTGCAGAATCGTCCAGAATTAGGAGATGTTTCCCGGGGAGAAGTTGTCTCGATTAACAATTTTTATGATCTTTTCAAAGATATTTTGACCCCTGTACAATTAAATGGTCTGCAAATGCTGCTGACACCACTCCCACAGGAAGATTTTAATCCAACAGATGATCGTAAATCTGAAAAACCCAGTCTCGGAGTAGCTTGTTTCGATTGCCATGTAAATGGTCATACGACAGCTCAATTTCATCAGAGCCCTGATATTCGCCCACAAGAAAGAAGATTTCGCCTAGACACAACAAGTTTAAGAGGAATGTATAATCAACAGATTCATAGTTCAAAACGAAGCTTGCGATCTGTTGAAGATTTCACTGAATTTGAATTCCGTACAGCTTATTTTAACGGCGATCCTATTCACGCAATGAAAAAAGGATTTCCAGTAATAGACAGAATTCACGTAAGCCATATGGCTCAGTTTCAAAATATGCTGGATTTCCCGCCAGCACCCAAATTAGATGTGTTGGGACGCCTTGATAAAGACAAAGCTACTGAGCAGGAATTACGCGGTGAAACGATCTTTTTTGGTAAAGGCCAATGCGCTACTTGCCATCAACCTCCTGCGTTTCTAGACCATCAAATGCATGATCTAAAGCTTGAACGATTTTTGAATGAACCGGGAGACGGGCCGATCAAAACGTTTACACTTCGCGGTATCAAGGACAGCCCCCCTTATTTACATGATGGCCGTTTATTAACCTTAGAGGATACTGTCGAGTTTTTTAACCTGGTTTTACAACTTCAATTGACGGACGAAGAAAAATCTGACCTTGTAGCATACATGAGGCAATTATAATCTCTCAAGGTCTGTTGCCAATTTGTGATAAGTATTTTAATAAGGTGCAAATTCGTCATATTGGGGTTCCTAACCTACAATGAAACGAGTTTGCACTGTCTCCACTGATGATTTGATCATTTTTTACAACTTATCTCAAAATATCACCTTCAGGCTTCAGTGCTTCAGGACGATTGCAGTCATTCATCAATTCAAGCAGGTTGATTTCAATATTCCGTGAGATTGCAGCTAAGGGCAGATCGTTAGGATGCAGGCCAAACGGATCTTCAAGCTCATCGCCAATAGCATCGAGTTCAAAGAATGCATACGAAATCATCAGTACTACGAGCGGTGTCAGGATGCCCGTTGTCTCAACTAATCCAAACGGTAAGAGAAAGCAGTAGGAAGCCACAATGCGATGAATCAATACCCTATAACTAAATGGAATTGGGGTATTTTTAATACGTTCGCAAGCACCGAGTATATTGGATAATTCGTTGAGCTGCGCGTCCATAAAGGGGTAACTGAATTCGTTTAGCCAGCGCCGATTGCGTGCGAATGCAAGATCACGACCCAGTTGCTGCAGAATGGCAAGTGGCCGATGTGTAGATTGAATAACCATGCTTAAATCTTCCGCAGGTAAAAACTTATTAATTTCCCCTGCCAGATCTTCATTACGCAAATGACAGCGTAGCGCATGTGCAAACGCAATGACACGTTTGACGAAAGCTTCTCGTAAATGTTGCAATTCCACACTATCCTGGACAGAGTCCAGCATAAAGCAAGCTTGGCGCGTCAAGCTACGCGAAGTATTGACTAAGCCCCCCCAAAGCTTGCGACCTTCCCAGAATTTATCGTATGAGGCGTTATTGCGGAAAGCCAGGAAAATGCCCATGATCACCCCGAGCAGCAAAAATGGTGTGGTAGTGAGCGTATAGGCTTGAATATTATAGTATAGTTCTATATAGGTAACGATCATCGAGGTAACCGTTACTGTAAGAATGCGGGGCCACGTTATCATAAAGCTGCTGCCTCGAAAGTGAAATAGCAACCGTACCCACGAAACTTTATCTTTATCTTTAACTATCACGTTAGTAACAATCTCTTATTAAATTCAATTCGTCCAATTCCGTTTACCAACCACTGGTTTCAAAATACTATTCCCAAAAGAGCTATGATAAGTTCATATCATAAGCCCATACTGTTTACCAAATGGAGATACCTGCCAGCCAAAGCACATAAAGATCAAGTATGATAAAAGACAGTCCGAGATAATTGACGGGAGAGTTTATGACATACGAACAGCTTGCCTTTGAGAAGAGAAATTATATCGAAAACAGCTAGTACGCAAAATCCTATATATAGGATATAAAGCGCTCTTGATCCATTACTAACCAAGTAGCTTATTCAGAACACAGGACTGCTCGCTACCGCTATAATTTAACTGGGAAATGAACTTAACTATAGCATCAGTGTGCAGCAGCCCGGTTAAGGTAGCGCTAGCCGAATCTGAGTAGTTTTGCCATTAACGTCGCAAGATCTCGCGCATCACCAGGTTCGCCTCGATCTCGTCCAGCATACGCCAGGCAGGGCGAAGCTGCTGTTTAGCAGCTAGCGGTAATTGACTCCCTATTTCGGATATAGGATGCTGACTGGCATTACCATAAGTTGTGAGCACCTGAGCGTGCACAGGCCGTGAGAATTCAATCAGAGCGATATAAGTATCTCCGGAGAATGATTTAAATTTACCATCTTCATCCGGTTCATAAACAATTTCACGAAAAACACCTAATGCAGTGCCGGCACCGTTACCGGGCAAATCAGTCTTGCCACGGCGCAAGCGGGCGATCTCGCCCCACGCTACATCGAGCGTGCCTTTAGTTGCCTGCAATTCACTCGCAGCATCCTGCAAGGCCAGTAGCGCCAGCGGTATATCCGCCAAACCATACGGAGTGGTCAATGGTTGAGTTGCATCAAAAGGTTGAGTATAGAAAAGACTGCCGACAAGCTGGTCCGGGGTAAAACTGTAATTGGGATCAGCTACAGTGGCTTTGGCAATCGTTCTTTCCAGCCATTTCTCAAACCACACGCCGAAAAGCCATGCCCCTCGACTTTCCGCCAGATACTGACGATCCCAATGACCCAATACATCGGCTGCTTGCAATAGCAATTGACTATTGCTCTCGCGCGCAGCGGTAATCAGGTCATCGAGCAATTGATCAGCTACCAGTGCGCGTGTCGAATGCTTGGCCGCGATCAATTCTTCATAACTCATCTGCTGGTGTGCATTCAGTATCTGCAATCCACGTAGTTCACGATTATTAGTAACATTCGCTGCGATGTTAGGGGAGTAATGATTTTTGTCAAGGAAAGGCATCGTCATATACCACGGTGCGCCGTTGGAATTTTGTACCCAACCACTGATGGGATCAATCGCTTTGGGTAGATCCGCATAGGAATGCGTCCTACTCCAAATCAAATTAGCGTTATTTCCGGGGACAGGCGCTCTCCAGAATGCTGCATCGCCTGTAGTTCGCACGGGAATAATACCGTTGTAAACAAGCATAATATGCTTATCTGCATCTGCATAAACCACATTGAATAAGGGTAGATGCTGACCTTGCAGCACATCCTGGAATTCTTCCAGACTACGCGCATGCCCCATTTCCCACCATTGCCGATTCATGCCAGCCAGCAATGGTGTTTCCAATAACGCAAAGCGCACCGCCAGTATCTGGTTATCCACCTCAATTACTGGCCCCTGCTTGGCGCGACGGATGAGTAAAACCTCGTTCGTCATGCTCCCATCCTGTTCGCGGCTTTGAATAATTTCGCGAGTAACAGTAAATGATTGTGTTATCCCATCGAGCAAATATCCCTCATCCAGCTTAGTCCCTGCCGGCTCTAGTTGGTAGAGATCGCAACCATCCATAGTGTTGACGGTATGCGTCCAGCCGAGGTGATCGTTAAAAGCAATTTGTAAAACCGGAGAACCTACCAGCGCTGTGCCATAAAGATTCACATCCGCCAGCAGGAAGTGTGCCTCATAGAATGTCTCCAGCCCGCGCCAATCCAGATGCGGATTGGCCAGTAACATGGCATTACCACTGGCTGAATAGGAAGAACCCAGTGCCCAGCCATTCGAGGCAACCGGCTGATCAGAAAAGTCGAAACCCGGCATTATTACACCACATTCGGAAGTACCAGCAATAAAAACGGTCATCACACGCGTCGTATGCGCAATCACATCCTGCGGCGTTACCGGCAACACCGCTCTGACTGGATCGGAAATAGTCTCCGGATACTGGTGTGCAAACTCATTAATGCCGGCAGCAAATGCATCTAGATTGGCACGAAAAGTAGCATCTTGTTCCCTATACCATTTTTCGGCTAGACCTGGAATACCCAATATCCGGACAGACCGGTCCGCGGGCAGATAATCTTCACCAAAAATTTCTGCGCTGCGCCCACGTGCGACGGCATAGAGTTTGAGTAGCAAATCCGCATGGCTGCGCATCTGCGCCCAGCCAAATGCATAGAAGGCATCGTTATCTTTATGGGCAATGATATGCGGCACACCCCAGCTATCCCATAAAATTTCTGGACCGCCATGGACTTGTGCAGGTGGCTGAATGAATTGGCAAGCACTCAGCAGTAGCGCTGCCCATAACATGTGCGGCAATGCACGCGGCATGGATTGAATTTTCATTTTGACTTTCTCAATTGAAGCTAATTATCTGATGAAATCCGCTTATACTTGTTGATGAGGTTCTGGAGGTACAGGTTATTTAAAGTGCAGCAGCATGCTGAGTACGCAAAGCTTTCTTATCTATTTTGCCGACACTGGTTTTGGCGATGATTTCAACCAGTTTGAATTGCGTGAGCAGTGCGTGTTTTGAAATCGATCCACGCTCGATTAATAAGCGCATTTGATCATGGACAGCCGACTCATTGAACGATGATTTCAACCAGTTTGAATTGCGTGAGCAGTGCGTGTTTTGAAATCGATCCACGCTCGATTAATAAGCGCATTTGATCATGGACAGCCGACTCATTGAACAATGCCTTATCCACTACTAGCAATGCCAGCGGTCGCTCACCCCAGCGCTTATCCGGCACGCCGATCACGGCAACTTCCTTGACGCCGGCAATCAATCCCAATGTATTTTCCAATTCAAGTGACGACACCCATTCACCTGCGACTTTGATGACGTCTTTCAGACGGTCAGTAATATACAAATAACCATCCCGATCAATAGTGCCTATATCCTGTGTGTGTAAATAACCACCTTGCCAAAGTGCTGTGCTGGCTTCAGGATTATCGAGATAACCCTGCGTCAGCCAGGGTGCACGCACGATGATTTCACCGCTGCCATGTCCATCATAAACCTGCGGATGCATCATGTCGTCGGCGATCCGTAAATCAACCAGCGGTATTGCACGCCCGGCGCAGCATAATGTAGACAGCGCATCATCCGTAACCGGCTCTTGCACACTGTCAAGGGCATTTAATTGTGCCAATGTCAAAATAGGAGCTGTTTCGGATAAACCATAGCCGGAAAAACAATCGACCCCCATTTCCAGTGCTAGTTTAGCCAGCGCTTGTGGCAATGCAGATCCGCCAACGACGACTTTCCAACCACAAAGATCCACACCGGATGATTGCGCTGCGGTCAATATCATTCTCAATAAGGTAGGAACACAATGTGAAAAAGTGACACGCTCTTCACGAATCTGTTTCAACAGCATGTCAGGTGTATAACGTCCCGGATAAACCTGCTTCACACCCAGTAGCGTCGCTATATAAGGAATACCCCATGCATGCACATGAAACATCGGTGTAACTGGCATGTAGACATCTTCACTATGGAATCGTTGTCGTGCAGCCGGTGCAGCTAACGCCATACCAGCAGCTAGTGTGTGCAGCACCAGTTGCCTATGTGTATAGTAAACACCTTTGGGCGCACCGGTCGTACCGGTAGTATAGAAAACGGTCGCCCGCATATTCTCGTCGAAGTCCGCAAATCTGAAATTATTGGCTCGGTCTGCCAGCCAGTTTTCGTATTCATCATCAAAGTGCAAAGAGGTTTGTGGCACCGCCGCTCCCTCCGTCATAACGATAAATTTTTTTATGTTAGATAATTCTATATGGATATTTTCGATAACAGGAATGAAATCAGCATGTAGCAACAGCATTGCGGCACCCGAATGATTCAGTGTATAAGCGATCTGTGCCGGTGTCAGCTTGGTATTGACCGTCATCATAACTGCACCATACATCGGTATGGCGAAATAGCATTCGAGATAACGGTGGCTGTCATGATCCATGACCGCGATTACCTCCCCTCTGCGAAAACCAGAGGCTGCCAATGCAGTACCAAATTGACTAATCCGCGTATACACATCGCGGTAACTCAGGCGCTGTTGATCACGGTAGACGATTTCCTGATTGGAGGCATTCGCCAACGGCGTATGCCAAAGCTGTTTCAGTAGTAATGGTGACGATGTCATTTTTTTAAGATTTCAACTAGAGAATCCACGCATCAGCTTATGAGTTTTTTTCTGACCGGATACTTTCTTTAAAACAACACAACTGACAGGTACCAGCAATAACGTAACAAATGCTGAAAAAATTTGACCAAATGCAAGCGAAATGACCATTGGCATCAGTTTCTCCGCATCGGAGCTTTGCTCGCTCATGAGAGGCAACAATCCCATCACAGTCGTTACTGTGGTTAGAAATATCGCACGGAAGCGTGCTTTACCCGCCAGAATTACTGCTTTATAAATCGGTATGTTTTTCTGGAGAATTTCATTGATTTTCGCAATCAATATCAGGCTATCGTTAATGGCAACCCCTCCTACGGCAAATAAAGCGACATAAGATTCCAACGATAGAGGAATTTTCAATAACAGATGACCTGCTACTGAGCCGATAAAACCAAATGGAATGGCTAGCATAATGATGAGCGGTTGCGCATAAGAACGCAGGGGTATTGCCAACAGCGCATAAATTCCCAGTAATGCCAACGCGCCATAACTCCATAGATCCGACATTGCTTTTTCTTGTTTTTGCCGGGTTTGACCTGGTTCAATTCTTAGTCCGGGATATTGCGCTTCCAGTTCGGGAATCACATTTGCACGCAAATCGGCAAGAATAGCTTCAACGTTGGCCTCTCCTTTAAAAATATCCGCACTGATTAATTGAATTCGTTCCCGGCTTTGCCGGGTAATGCTCGCAAAACCGGGAGTATATTCAGCTTCTGCTACTGTAGCGAATGGGACAGTATTGCCATTGGTCAATCTGATTGGCATACGGTATAAATCATCCAGAGAACGGCGATGCTCGGCAGGAAAGCGTAGCATCACCCTTACTTCATCCCGATCCATAAAAAAGCGCTGTACTTCCAGCCCAAAAAATCCATGGCGAACTTGCTCACCTAGACTCTGCATTGTTAATCCATAAAATGCTGCTTCTGGTTTAAGCTTGAGGCGCAACTCGGATTTACCTGTTTGCATAGAACTTGTTACACTGTGCACGCCAGCATAAGTAGAAAGCTTGGTTTTAAGAATTTCACCGACTGTGCTTTGTAGCGCAGCATCTGCGGCAACCAATTTCAATTCAATCGCTTTTGCAGAATGCGCCGTTGGCATGCCAAGATCTTTGGGCCAGAAAGTCTGGAAAGATAGCGTCGCACCAGAAGGAAGTTCACCGAATCGCTCCTGCCATTGTTTCTTCATGCCATCCATCCGGGAACGAATACGCTCATCAATCGCTATTTCGATATCAACAAATCCGGTATTGTCGTCGCTGACAGCAATAATATGCTGAAAACTGTCTTTTAATTTAGTCGATTCGTCGATTCCAAACTCTGTGTTTAACTCAGAGCGCATCTCACTGGCAATGCGCTCCAGCCGCATTATTTGATAATCAACTTCCTCAAATGGTGTGCCCGGCGGAAGTTGGAGAATGGCAAACAAATAATAGTCATTTACGGGAGCTTCCATCACGCTTTGAATGCGCCCAGAAAAAACAAGCGCAGCGGTAATCAGTAATATAATGGCAAACACGGATAGCGTGATATAACGAAGCCGTACCAGTCCTTTCAGTATTGGCGCATAGACATCATCAATAAACCATTGCAATCCACTATCAACACGCTCCTGCACAGAACTCATAGCAGCGGACCAGACATTACGATCTGTTTTTGAAGGGGAGCTGGCCGCCAAGTGCGAAGGTAAGATCAAAAGTGCTTCCAACATGGAAAATGCCAGAGTTACAATAACCACCAGACATATGTTGTACATCAGATAGCCGCTGAGCCCCGGCAACAAAAGGCCGGGAACAAAAGCAATCATCGTGGACAACACCATTAACACTACCAGAGGTGCCACCTCGAGTGTGCCACTGATTGCACCCGCTAAACCGGGACGTCCCCGCTGCTGATGCGTATAAATATTCTCACCTACAATAATAGCATCATCCGCTAAGACACCCAGGATAAGAATCAGAGCGGCAATTGAATAAGTATTTAGAGAAATTCCCAGCATCGGCATTAGCCAAAGTGCTCCTAGCAGTGAGATCAAAATACCACTGCTTACCCATAACGCCAGATAAAACCGCATGGTAAACATCAATATCAGAAAAACCAGAATAAAACCTGATACTGCGTTTTCCCATAACATAGACATATTATGTTTATAATATTTTGACCAGTCATCCCATGTCGAAATACCAATGCCATCAGGCAATTCAGGGCGGAATGCTTCAATGATTTCATTGACTGCTTCGACAGTTGTCGCAATCCGGTCTTTTGACATTACGAAGAGTTGCGCAGCCGGCTTGCCATCGATTCTTGCCATAAAATCTTTTTCACCGACTGTTTCGTGAATCTGTGCAATATCACCAAGCAGCAAGTGCGCACCATACGGTTCAGACCGCAGTTTGATCGCAGCATAATCAGCCATAGACATAGCCTGATTCTTACTTCGCAATAGCAGCTTGTTATCGGATTGTTTAAGTTCTCCTGCTGGTATGTTATTAGACGCAGCCCGAATAGCCTCGGCAATCTCCTCAAAAGTCAACGCATAGCGACGTAAATCGGATTCTGTAATTTCAATCGATACTTCATAAGGAGGTTTCGGCCAAGGTGTCAATAATCCGATCTCGGGGTGCTTGCTCAGCATGGCTTGTAATCGATCTCGTTGACGCATCAGGGCTAGCATACCGACTACATCATGTTCAGCATGCACCATTATAGTGACTGCAGTTGTGCCGATTTTCATTTCCTGAATTTTCGGCTTCTCGGCTTCTTTCGGAAAAGATGTAATGCGATCCAGTCTAGCTTGCACAGCAGAGTGGAAACGTGTCGAATCAATCGAGGGATCAAACTCGACGATGATCTCACATTCTGCCTGGCTGACAACGGTATTGATATGCCGGACACCTTCCAAGTCATGGATGGCTTCCTCAATAGGAATACATAGCGCTTGCTCCACTTCTGCAGGTCCTGCGCCAAAATACTCAACCTCGATTTTGAGTTGGTTCTGTGGTGCAGGGGGAACAGTATGACGCTTGGATACGGTTAAACCCATCAATCCGCCTGCAACAATAACCAGCATGAGCAAATTGGCAGCAATAGGATTCCTGGCAAACCAGATGATCAGTTTCATGGAACAATCTCAGTAGGGATGACTTCTACTCCCTCAACCGGGTGATGCAGACCAGACACAAGCACATATTCCCCTGCCTGTAATCCCGCTTTAATGACCACTTGTTCTCGTTCTCTACTGAGTACTTCCACAGTGCGAAAACGTAACTGCTGTTTCTGATCAACAATGACTACCCGATTATTATTGCGTAATGCACTGGCTGGCAAAATAACCAAATCTTCGAACCAGCGTCCTTCGATGCTGGCTTCTACGTACAAGCCTACCGGTAAACTAGCAGTAAACGATTTCGTGCTTTCCATGCCAGACGAGTTAATTTTTTTTGCGCTAAGACCGAATGGATCCGGGATTTGTGCAACCAGTACTACCATGCCGGTATCTTGCTCAACCACGCCTTCGCTTCGCACAATATGGCCTAGCCAGGTCTGTTGCTGCCCCTGGTAGTTTGCTGTGAACCTTACTGGTGCACCCTGCCTGGATTCATTACGAGTGGGGGAGTCTGAGAAATCGATGAAAGCAAGTTCATGTGTGCTTAATGGCAAGCGCACTTCGGCCAGATCACTGCTGTAAATTCTTCCCAATACCGCACCGCTACTCAGATACTGACCCATCCCTACTTCCTTATTACGTACCCGACCATTAAAAGGAGCGCGTATATCTGTGCGTTGACGTAATAACCGGGCATTCTTCAGCTCTTCTCGCTCTGCTGCTAACTTGGCTTTCTTCTCCTTAAGCTGCGGAATCCTTAGATTTAACGAATTAGGCTTTCCCTGTCCGAGATGTTGCCATTCATCACGTGCCTGTTCCGCTTCTGCTTCTTCTCGTGTCAGCTGATACTGGGCTTCCATTACCCTGGCTTGTGCTTGCGCTACCCGCAAATCATATTCTGCTGGGTCGATTGAAATCAGCAAGTCTCCTTTCTTGAAGAATCCACCGCTGACAAATTCAGGTGAAATTTTGATGATATTGCCTGAGACACCAGTCACCAGGTCTATTTCTGTTTGCGCCATGACACGCCCTCGCGACCGGACATCCATACGCAGCCGCTGAGGCTTTACTCTGATGACCTGAACGGATAGCGGTGTAACAATATCCTCCTGCTGCTCGGTTTGCGGCGGTGAAGTAACAATGGCAAAGGCAGCCAGTCCTCCCCCAATCGCAATCAGTAGCGCGATGAGTAATTGCTGGCGTGTTTTCATGGAGTAGTAACGATTAAATACCGGTTTCGGATCACTGCATCTGCCTCATTACACATCTCCACCCAGAGCCAAATAAAGATTGATGCGATTGCTAAGTAACTGCCGAGTGACAGACAAATGGGCGCTCTGTGCATTGAGTGTGCTGCGGTAACTGTCGAGTAAGGTGAGAATTCCGATCAGATTGTTACGATAAGAATAAACAGCCAATCTCTGGCTGGATTCAGTTTGTTCAACCGCTTTCCTAAGAGACGCTTCTTGTTGCCGTAACCACTCTTCTGCTGCCAGCGCCTGTTCAACTTCGCGAAAAGCATTAAGTGCGGTATTTTTGTAAAAATTCAGTGCTTCCTCTGCGCGTGCCTGATTCCGGAAAATTTCACCTTGGATACGCCCTCCGGTAAACAGAGGTTGCATGAGTCCGGCAAATACATTCCAAGCCACTGCCTTAGGGTCAATCAGTTCAGTCAGATCGCTGCTGCGCGTCCCGCCGGCAGCAGTCAGGGTAATACGCGGCAGACGCAGTTTTTTCGAGCTGGCTGTTCGGAAATCTGCAGCCTGCAGACGGTCAAATGCTGCAACTACGTCCGGTCTCCGTTCTAGTAATTCGGAAGGTAATCCGGCAGGGATATCAACAGGCAATTGCGGCAAGGCTATAGCATCTATTTCATTTCCACCCGGATAACGTCCCAGTAAAATTTCCAGACGGCGCGTGATCATCTGTATTCTATTACGTGTTTGCTTGAGTTGCGCTTCTGCATTAGCCAAATCAGTGAGGGCCAGGCGTAAGTCGAGACCGCGCTCCAGACCTCGTTGGAAACGTCCCCGGACTAAACTCACTATGATAGTTCGATCTTTGACCGATTGCTCGACCACCTTTGCCTGCAGATTTGCTTCAACTAACTCAAAATAGCTTTGTGCTACCCGTGCTGCCAAGGACAGTTTTACTCCATAATAATCGACAGCGGTTGCATCAGCTTCCAAAACTGCAGCCTGCTGAAAATCACGTATTCTCCCCCAAACATCCAATTCCCAACTCATCCCGAACAGAACTTCAAATACATCGAATCTTGATGATCCAAACCCTGCTTCTCGAATTTGAGCTCGCTCATGTTCAGCTGTGAGAAAAAACTGCGGCCAACGGCCTGATCCATCAATTCGTGCCTGTGCTATCGCTGCATCGACCCTGGCTGCTGCCGCTTTCAGTTCATAATTATCAGTCAGCGCATTGTCAACCAAAGTACTTAGCTGAGGATCACCAAAAGTCCCTACCCATTTAGTCGGCATCGGCTGGCCGAATGCTTTATCCTCAACCCATTGATCTGGTATCTCTGCGCCTACTTCCTCAACATGCCGCTGCGGCAGTATGTTACAACCTGTCAGGATAAGAAAAAGGATGATGCAAATAAAAATCCTGATCACTTAATCCATCCGATTCTAGTTATAAAAATGGCTAATAAACGTTGAAGGATAAAGAGGCATATCTGATCTAGCAGTTATTCCGGTTTGGGTAAAACTGATTAGCGAGCGCATTAGCGATATCCTTACGTACCTGATAAGCCTCATTAACAATGCTTCCAAGACGGGCGAAATCATGCGTCATTCCAGGATAAATTCTGACGAGCGTGGAAACATCTGCAGCCTTGAGCCGATTGGCATATGCAATACCTTCATCTATCAGGGGGTCATATTCGGCCAAAGCCAGAAACGCAGGAGCGAGATCAATCAGATTACTCGCCTCAAGAGGCGCAAAACGCCAGTCTTTTCGATCTGCTGCATCACGTAAATAATGGGTAAACATCCATTGCAGAGTCGTTGCTTCAAGCAGGTAGCCTTGTGCAAAACGACGATGTGACTCGGTATTCTGCCATGCGCTGGTACAAGGATAAAGCAATACCTGATATACAGGTTGTGGCCAATGGCTATCACGCGATGCTAAACACAGGCCAGTTGCCAGCGTTCCACCCGCACTATCTCCTCCTACAGCAATACGCGTAATATCCCAATTATATTCAGTACCTGCTGATAACATCCACTGATAGGCATCCTGTGCATCATAAACAGCTGTCGGGAAGCGATATTCAGGTGCCAGCCGATAGGCAACATTGAGCACACAACAGGGCGTTAATGCTGCCAAAGATCGGCATAAAGAATCATGAGAATCCAGTCCGCCTACACAATATCCTCCTCCATGAAAATAAAGTAATACTGGTAAAGGTCCCTTTTCTTCTGCTAACTCAATTGGCTTATAAAACCGTGCCTGGATCTGTCGGCCATCTCGGCATGGAATACTGATAGAGGTCATACTCTCAACAGTCATCCCAGGAGTATCCAATATCTGCGTTGAAGCATCATATTCTATCCGCGCCTGCGCAGGTGTTAACTCATGCATGCTGGGTCTACTTCCGCTCATGACATTAGCTTCAACCAATTCAAGAAATGCAGCGAGATCCGGGTCAAGCGACATTCAAACTTCTCCGATAATTAATAAAACCAGGTGTATCGCCTGGTAAGGATATGAATACAACATGGCGCCACCTAGAATCTGTACTTCAAAGTTCCCACGACCGTTCGTTCTGTTCCAAGAAAAAAATTACCAGCGAGCTGAGACGACACATACTTATTATTAAAAATATTGCTGGCGTTAATATTAAATACCCAAGATCCATAATCGTAGCGCAGCGTAGCATCGAATAAAGTAAATGCGGAGGTCGTACTGGTATTTTCCGGATCATTGTATACTCTACCAACATAACGAACGCCTCCTCCAATCCCCAGTCCCCGCAACCACTCTATGCCCAGACTCCTGAAAGAATAATCCAGCCAGGCCGAAGCCATGGTATTGGGTACTAAAATAGGCATTTTGTCTAAGTCGGTATCATTGCTTTTGGTAACGGTTACTTCCTGATAGGTAAATGAGCCAATAAAATTCAAGCCAGGTAATAAGCCAGGTAACAGTTCTGCTTTAGCCTCCAGTTCAGCGCCGCGCGAACCGATCTCGCCTGTTTGCATTCTGCGAAACGGATCATTGGGATCACGTGTCAATACATTGGTTTTAGTCAGATCAAATAATGCAAGTGTATAAAGGCTTCTGCCACCCACTGGTTGATATTTAACCCCCACTTCATATTGAGCACCACGTGTCGGATCGAATGGATTGTTGTTAGAATCAAAGCCCGGTTGTGGCAAAAATGATTGCGAATAGCTAACATAAGGGGCGATGCCATTGGCAAACCGATAAGTTAAACCAGCCCGACCGGTAAACGCATCAGCTTTGGTTTTTGTTGTTTCAGAAATCAGAAGATCCTTGTCAGTAGAATGAACTCTGTCATAACGGCCACTTAATGTCAGGATCCAATTCTCGTCGTACCGAATTTGGTCTTGTATATAGACACCAAATTGATCAATTTTTTGCTTGGAATGGATACCCAAGATATCAGGCTTAGGAATCGGTTGCGAATACACCGGATTAAGGATATCGATGCCAGGTGTAACAGAACCATCCTCGCTTCCTTCAAAAAATTTGAGTGAAGCATCGGTCTTATTCCAGTCTACACCTACAAGCATCGTATGATGAACTGGACCGGTATTGAGCTTAGCTTGTAAATGGGTATCGATTGCAGTCTGGTTTAATCGTTCCCTAGTAGAAAAAGCGGAACGATCCTGCAAGGTAGGTTGATCAACCGTATTATAGCCGAGCGGAAAGAAATCATTAAACCGCCCGTCTTGATCCGTATGGCGAAAATTCTGTCGTGCCGTAAACATCTCATTAAAGTGATGCTCGATCTGATAGCTGAAAGAAGATTGATTTGTCGAATATCTAACAAATTCTGGATCTCCTACCAGAACATTGGTACGTCTGCCATTCGAGCCCCCTAGATAAAAAGCGGATGAATTCGTACGATTGTTAAGCACATCGCCCATGAGCGTGATAGTCGTGTTGACTGTTGGCCGCCAAGTCACCGAAGGAGCAATATAAAAGCGTCTAAGAAATGCGCGTTCTCCGCCAGTATTGGGAAATTTAACCTGCGTATCCGTATCCAGTCCCAAGCTTACGAGGCGGAACATCAACGTTCCATCACTGTTTGCGAATCCTAAATCGGCAGCAACCCGTTTACGGTCAAAATTGCCATACTGCAACTCTATTTCCCGGATTGGATCAGCACTGGGACGCTTGGTCACACGATTGACGATCCCCCCTGCATCACCACGACCAAATAATATCGAGGATGGTCCGCGTAGCACATCAATTCGTTCCAATCCATAGGGATCGGTAATATAAGAACCAAAAAACAGACCCGTCGCTTGATTACTCAAGCCATCACGAAAATTTGCAGTGTTCAATGCATCGAAACCACGCATGAATAGATTTTCAAAGCCACGCCCCTCAAACCCGAAGTTATCAACGGTAACACCCGGTGTATAGCGTAAAGCTTCAGTAAAATTTTGTACGCTGCGTATGTCAAGTTCATCACGCGTAACCACCGAGATCGATTGCGGGATTTCAATAATCGGGGTATCTGTCTTGGTCCCAGTCATACTGCGTTTAGCAGCATAACCGTTAATCCGGTCAGATGCTTTGCCTTTAACTGTCACCGCCGGTAATACTGTAGCATTCAACTTATCCGCATCTGTCTCAGTTGAGTTGGCGGTCATTTCTGACTGTGGGCTTTTTGCTTCTGCTGCTTTATTCGTTGTTTGCTCAGATGATTCAGCAGCACCTTCAATCTGCTGGTTTTTTGCTTCTGCTGCTTTATCTGCTATTTGCTTTGTTTCTGCATAACTACTGAGTGATATTGCCAATAACGCCAGTTGCACGACTGATAATAGGATTACGTTTTTTAGTTTAATTGTTTCTGCGGGAGGCGTTATGATGCGATTCATATTAATATGCTGACTAGTTTAAGAAATATTGCCTATTAAGCAAATGCTGTAGAAACTCCACGTTTTGTCTGCATGGCGCTTGTTTGATTAGAGGCATTCATGAATGCCTGAGCAATTTCGTTCGTACGTACAGCAGTTACTGAGAGCAAGGTATCGCTCAATCCATGGCTTGATTCACAAGCACCTTGCAGAAAAACCGCTGGCTTGAAATTAGGGGTACTGCATAGTCGGTATTGACGATCTACCGTAAAATCTCCGAAATAAGGAGTGAGTGGCGCTAACAAGGATTTGTGATGATCCCGGTGATAGCCCGTGGCAAGCACCACAGCGTCATAAGTTTCTGTTCGTTCACAATGGGTATTCATATCATGTAAAACAAACTGAATACCTTCTTGCAGGGAAAGCACCTGCCTGACTTCATGTCGCCGCAGAAAACGATGGCGCTCGCTACCTGACACTTTCTGTCGGTAAAGCACATTGAAAATTTGTTCAATTAAAACCAGATCAGGCGCGGCATAATTGGTATGCCAGAAGTCATTAAGGATCTCGGCTCGATCTTGCTCAGAGCTATTAAAAATAAAATCCGTGAAGTCAGCATTGAAAATCTCATTGACGAATGGGCTGTCATCCGATGGCTTAATCGAGCGCGCACGCATAATCAGATCAACCTGAGTTATCTGGAAACGATCATGCAAATCCATGAAAATTTCTGCTGCACTTTGCCCCCCTCCCACTACTGCAATCCTATTGGCTGAGGGATATTGTTTAATCTCTTGCAGATAACTACTGGAATGAAATACACGTGGATCACCGTTGAGTGACAAGAAACTATCTGGAATTCTCGGCTGGCCGCCGATACTGATTACCAAATTTCGTGCTAGTCGCTCGTGCATAACTTGTTCAGCATCGCACGAACGGATACGCAGCAGTACAATCTCCTCTCCACGTTTCTCCGGTACTATCTCGATCACTTCCTCACCATAAGCGCAGCATTGGTCAAAATGCGATGCTGCCCATGCCAGATAATCATTAAATTCATGCCGACTCGGGAAGAAGGTTTTGAGATTGATAAAATCCTGCAACCGGTTCTTTTGATGGAGATAATTGATAAACGTGAAATGACTTGAAGGATTGCGCATCGTAGCCAAATCCTTGAGAAAAGAAACCTGCATATGCGCGTTATCCAACATCATGTTGGCGTGCCAGGCAAAACCGGGTTGTTTCTCAATGAAAAAAGACTCGATGTTATAACCAGCTTGCTTTTTTTCTTGGAGCGTAATAGCAAGCGCTATATTGGATGGGCCAAAGCCAATACCGATCAAATCGTAAACTTTCATGATGAAATCCTCAGGATAAATAAACAGAATGGAGTGGTAATGTGCTGCGTGGCACCCACAATTGTTCAGCAAAAAAGCGCTCTCGTAACAGCATCCCGAGCATGGCGCGTTTATGGGGGAAATCGAACTCCTTGAGAAGCGCGTAACCGCATTGAGCAAGATTCCGCATCATCTTGTGATTGTCAGCGCGGGGTTCGATGACAATGCGCTGAGTTCTATCATCATCAAGAAATAAATAGTGGGAAATAGACGGCAGCCAAGCGGTTACGAAAGGTTTGCCTCGTAAATGAGGCTCTCCAATTAACACATGCCAGCCACGATCAAAATTGTCTACATCATAATAGGGAGCAATCCGATCTTCTTTAGCCCAATATATTTCAAAATAACCAAAAGGTTCATCATCAAGGCAAGCAATGAGATTAATCACATGTGGATCACTCTGGATACCCTCGAGGTATGAACGGTGTTTAGCGAAATCACCCGTTTCCTGCCAGAATTCTGCCACAACCGGATCATTCATCCAGCGACTGAAACGTGCAAGATCGGTCGCGAGATCGACTGTTCGGAAGGATAAAGTCCGCCCCAGCCACATGATATAACGCTGATAAACAATACCAACGGGCTTAGGCGGCCGCAGCGGGTGGCGGCGGCCATGACTAAAAACAGGATAAATCGGATATGGCTGAGATCGCGATGGGGAAAGCCATACTCTGGCTTGCTGCCAGAAAAGCTCCACATACACAACATTTCGGCCATCTTCAGTCTTAACCACTACCCCCGAGTTGAATAACTCACCACACTGCTTAATGGATGTAGAAAGATATAACTTTGCCTGATTGAGGTAGGAGATAAACGCAATTTCAATTGCCGCCAGCAATTCAGTGACATCCGGATGTGCTGTATAAGGATCAGCCCACTCTAGCGTTAATTGATCAGATTGCTTATATAAGCGCCAGATCGTTCTTTTTTTGTTTTCGCAATTCTGCACGCTCAATGTGTTACCTTCACAGGTAACGAGATAGCGTGCCTGATCTGGGCAAGATAACAAGCTCACCGGACGCATCGACTGCTCTACTAGCGTCTCACAAGCTTGCTCGTTTAATTGATACCGTTCCATTTGTCTCCCAGTTAACTGATTTTGGTAAAACCCTCGTTATACTGATTGAAGACGAATGAGAAGTATTATTATTTACATATTTTATAAAATTTTAGCTATCTAGCATGTAGGGAAGAATTAGAAGATAGTTATGTCATTGATAAGCAGAGAAAATTGTCCGCAATGAGCAGCAGCTAGATGCACTGCTTTAGTAAAAATTAGTGAAAGGATGGCTATATTGGTGTTAAACATTTACCGTGACCATTCGTCTTTTTTGGTATATCTCCTCTCTTTTATGTATAAACCATGCTTAAGTATCTTATCAATCAATCCAAACTATTGCTGTTAAGTGCATCGTTTGCTAGTATCGTGCATGGCATTTGCAGTGTACTGCTGCTTGCTCAAATCAGTGAAGCACTCACTTCGACAGCATCTGATCAGGATGAAATGGCACTCATTTTTGCAGTAACGGCGCTCTGTGTCATGCTGAGTTATATGGTGGCGGCCATTCTCTTTGAACGTCTAGGGCAACGCGCACACTCCGAGCTACGCAGTTTTATCGCACAAAGAGTGATTGCTGCCGATTACCGGCAGCTCGAGCAACTCGGTGCTGCACGAGTACAATCTGCCCTTTCCGAACACTGCACACGAGTGGCTGAATTCTTTGTCAGTTTTCCGGTCATTCTTACCAACGCCGTAGTGGTCGCTGGTTGCCTGGTTTACATGGCGTTTTTATCATGGCAGGTATTCCTGCTCGCCCTCGCTGTGATTGGGTTCGGTTCACTAGGGTATCACCTCGCCCATTTACGTGCTATTAAACATCTTGATATTGCCGCCCAGGAACAAGATAACTTATTTGCCTATTTTCGTTCACTTACTGACGGCGCCAAGGAATTGCGCCTCAATCGCGATAAACGCACTGCTTTTTATGATGATGTGCTTAAACGCTCTATCGAAAAGGTACGTAAGGAACGAACATTTGGCATGTCTGTTTTTGTAGCCTCAGCAAGCTGGGGTAATTTCCTGATTTACGCATTTATTGGTTTGGTGTTATTTTTGCTGGTAGGCGACGTACCTGATCGGACATTGATCATGACGGGCTACGCTCTAGTGTTCGTTTATATGGTAGGACCGCTCGAAGCATTACTGTTGAATATTCCACGGGCTAACCTTGCTCAGGTATCAGCCAATCATATAGAGGAAATTACGCATTCCATGTTCTCTTCTGAATCCCAGACAGACAAAATCGAGCTGCCGCCTCTGCAATCTATTGTATTACAGAGGGTGTTGCACCGTTACTATCATGAACAAAAGAATGAAATGTTTACGCTGGGGCCGATTGATTTGCAGTTCTTTCCGGGTGAAATCACTTTTCTGATCGGAGGCAATGGCAGTGGTAAAACGACCTTGGCAAAATTACTGGTGGGACTCTATCCACCAGAAGAAGGTAGCATCAGCCTTAATGGCAAAGCTATAGATGATACAAACCGTGATTACTACCGACAGTTCTTTACCACTATTTTTTCCGACTTTCACCTTTTTGAGCGGCTGCTTGAAACGGATCATGGCAACGATCTGGATCAAAGGGGAAATCAGCTATTAACCAAACTTCATCTGCAAAATAAAGTAAAAGTCCAGGATGGCGCCTTTACCACGCTCACCTTGTCGCAAGGACAACGTAAACGTCTCGCGTTAGTGATCGCTTATCTGGAAAACAGACCCTTCCTGGTATTCGATGAATGGGCAGCCGATCAGGATCCAGCATTTAAGGAAATCTTTTATTATGAATTGCTTCCAGAATTGTGCGCGATGGGTAAAGCCATCCTGGTTATTTCACATGACGACCGCTACTTCCATTTAGCCGATCGTGTGCTACGCATGGAAAATGGACGTTTGATCTTTGATCATCGGAAAGCAACCAATACCCAAACTGAAATAACCACACCCTCTATGGTGACTGCCAATAGTGCCACTTAACGTCATGAAAAAATTTGTTGAATCCACGATAACTGCTGATATCCTGCAGCAGGAAAAACAGCCCAGCAAATCCAGAGCAAATCGCCAACTACTCACACTGTTGCACCGCTGGGCGGGTCTCTTTCTGGCAGCCTTCCTATTCATTTCAGGATTGACTGGCGCTATTATCTCTTGGGATCATGAGCTGGATGAGTGGCTTAACCCTCAATTATTCGAACGACAAAGTCAGGGAAATCCGCTTCCCCCCTTGATGCTCGCTGACCAATTCGAAGCATCTCATCCCAAAATTCTGATTACGTGGCTACCGTTGTCCCTGGAACCCGATGAGAACCTTGGGTTAGGTGTAAACTCTCGCCTTAATCCTGATACTGGCAAAGCATATGAGCTGGATTTCAATCAAGTGGCACTTGATCCCGTAAGTGGCGAAGTACGTGGTACGCGCATGTGGGGTGAAGTCTCACTCAGCCGGGAAAATTTCTTGCCCTTCCTGTATAAATTACACTATAGCATGCATATCCCGGATGCTTTTGGACTGGAATTAGGCATATTGTTTATGGGCATACTGGCGATGGTATGGTCAATCGATTGCTTCATCGCACTTTGGATCTCGTTTCCCCATTTTCAGGCATGGCGCAAATCATTTGCTTTCCGCTGGCAACAAGGCGGTTACAAGCTGAATTTCGATGTGCATCGCTCAGGTGGGGTGTGGTTATGGGCTTGTTTATTGATACTTGCTGTAACCGCTATTTCTATGAACCTTAAACAGGAAATCATGCGCCCTCTCGTCTCTGCCTTTTCCGCCCTCACCCCAGATCCGTTTGCGCACCGTACCCCCCGGCCGCATGATGAGCCGATCGAACCTTCGATTACACGGCATGAAATCATTCAACTCGCTACGACAGAAGCGCAAAGAAGAAATTGGAACATTCCGCCAGGTGGCATGTTTTATGAACCAGAGTATGGCATTTATGGTGTAACGTTTCATGAGCCAGGTCAAGATCACGCAAACTTTGGTCTTGGTAATCCTTGGCTTTATTTTGATGGCCAGGACGGATCCTTTCTCGGTGACAATATCCCGGGGGCAGGCAGTATGGGCGACTTATTCTTGCAAGCCCAGTTTCCCTTGCATTCCGGTCGCATCCTTGGCTTGCCTGGACGTATCCTGGTTTCCTTGCTAGGAATAGCAGTCGCAATAGTGTCCGTAACAGGAGTGATTATTTGGCAGAGGAAACGTTGTGCGCGTGCGAGAATCATTAGTCATTACTGTAAATAATCTTTATTTATTTACGTGAGTTCGACATAAGAATTATCACATAACAGCCGGATAGTTTGAGGAAGCTTGATATACGAATGTTGCATATCTAAAGACCAGCATCAATTCATCTCGCATCATTACATGATGAAAAGACAAACGCTTATTGTCTCCAAAAATATTCGCCAAATTATGGAGCATGAGCGTAAGCTATAAAACGTAATTTAGAGCACCAGCGAGTAGCTTAAGCTTTCCAGGTAACGCAAGAAATCGTCTGATCGCACGCAAACAGTAATGAGTGTTGAATAAAAATTATATTTTTTATGCCATGCCTCACAAAAAATACAATCTGGGGCTTTTTAGATGCATGGTTTCATTGCATTTATACAAAGATAAAGTTAGGTAGCTTGAAGATGAAAAAATGAGGATGTCGAACTGGCACCCGCTAGAGGCCTCAAGGATAAAGGATGTACAGTAACTTAAGAATAACCTGGTGAGGCCAATAGCTCACCAGGTTATATACGAGCATAATAAAGTTAACACAAATTTTCGACCCGATTTGCAAAATCTTTACTATTTTGTGATAGCCGTCATTTTTATTCGACCGTAAAAGTCGTTGACATGCCAGCACTGATGTGATCATTGACATGACAATGATACATCCACTCGCCCTTGACATCTGGCTGCATATCCAGCGTTTTGGTAGCTGCTGGCAACACTTCAGTTACATCCAGGCGGTTACCATTATGCAATAAAGTGGCGCCATGCCAATGCGGCGTATGAAGATCGACCTCGCTCCCCATGCTTATGATATACCAGCGCACCCGTTCTCCAGTGCGCATCACATAACCTTTATTATTGCCATAAAGCAATCCATTGATTCCATGCTTCAGATTACTTTCCTCAAATTCTTCGCTTTTCGGGTCACAAGAACCAGTGCAAGTGGAAAGATTAATATCTTTATATAAGCTGGCGTTCTCATCGAATACCGTAAAAAGGGAAATAAATTCACGATCTACATCCTGTGGTTTCTCTTTGTTACTTGAGATAATGATCGCACCAATCAGCCCGGCATTGGTATCGGCAGGTTCATTGACGTGACCATGGTAAACCCATGCAATGGAAGAAGGATCATTTGGGCCAGGACCTGCACGTTCTGGCACTTCCCAAATATAAGTGTGCTCCCCTCCCGGTTCCACGATCCCACCAGATTTATGCTTATCATCTGCTGAATGGGCAGCGCCTTCGTGTGACTTGGAATAACGCACGCCATGTGGATGGATACTTGCCGGAAAACGGGTATTGTTCTTAAAATGAACCGTAATTCTGTCTCCCACGGCTGCCCGAATGACAGGCCCAAGTATACCCAGGTGCTCTTCCTCAGCGACGCGCGGTTTTACCGCACCAAACCCGGCGGTATATTCCCGATAGACCGACTTTAAATATCGCCGGCCAATTCCTTGCTCGACGAATACACGCTCTTCCGCAGTAAATTCATTGCCTGTCATCGAATTAACAGGAAATGAAGGTGCATAATCCCACACCACTTCATCCGCTGCTATCCAATAAACTCGGTTTCCACCGTTAGCCCAAGCTGGATTGCTGATAAATATAGTCAGCATCAAAACTGACACAAGTGAAATAATTTTATTTTGCAACATCGAATCATCCCTCCTTAATAGAGAATCAAATGATTAAAGCAATGTATTATTTGTTGAATTGATGCATTCCATTCTTTGAAGAGCAACAGAAATAGCGATTGTTAATGATAATGAATATTATTTAGCTTTACAAATTAAAATAGTAGTAAT
Source organism: Nitrosomonas sp. Nm34 (assembly GCF_900113925.1). Classification (GTDB taxonomy): domain Bacteria; phylum Pseudomonadota; class Gammaproteobacteria; order Burkholderiales; family Nitrosomonadaceae; genus Nitrosomonas. The sequence goes on along the minus strand of NZ_FORD01000010.1, from coordinate 83,924 downwards.
GCGATTTTTGTATAACTGTATTTCTAGAGCTTTTTTGTGTATGTGTGGCTCATAAAATGAAACATTTAAAAAATACAGAGTAACGTGAGTTCGACATAAAGAGCACGCCACTACAACTGGAAGAGCTTGAGGATGTCTGATATGTGGGAAGGTTTCTTCTCATGAATAATGATGAAACTCTTTTCCAGAATCCATTTATCATAGGAAATACAGACCCCTTTTGCTGCTTTTTTTATCCCGAACTCACGTTAACTGAAATTACCTGAGCGCAGCCAGCGCTGCTTTCACCCAATCAAAGCCAATGCGTTCCTGTTCCAGCCGCAAATTCTTGCGCAAGCGGTTATCGCGTAAATCATCGTACAGCGCTTTCTCTTCCGGTGTCAGACGCGACAATTCGCGGTACGTGGGTTGGGTCTCTATCCCCCACTGTGCTTCGAATGCCAGTAAGGTGGCGCGGTCCATTAGAAACGAAGCAACATGCTGGAACTGGCTGCGCAGTTGATCAAGCATAGCAAAGCCATGGGTATCAATATCCCCCCAATAGTAAATACGACAATTCTCTAACCATGTTGTCTTGCGCAACATTTCGAAGCCGTAGCCTGCACCGAAGATAATCAAGCTGTGTTCGATATTGGGGAAAGCCAAAAAATTGATCTCATTTTCAGTGATGAAGACGCGCGACAATTTTGGATTGAGCCGGGCAAAACTGTCGGCATCCAGCGAAATATCTCGTTCACCTACCTCGGGTAACAAAGCATGGGTTCGATCCAGAACACGGAAGCGAATACACAGCGGTTTATCCAAAAAGCCGTAACGCTGTGCAAATTGGTTGGTGCCAGAAGCAATGGGATCAATTGCTTCGGCTGGCAGCACGAGGTCGAGCAATTCGCTGAGCACACCACGATGGTACTCGATAAATTTGCTGTGTATTCCTGGGATATCGACTTGCCTGAGATAAACGCTAGGACGCGGATGGACTTTGAGCCAGGCAACAATGGCCAGCAAGCGCTGCCATTCATCGACCAACTCCAGCGCACGCTGCGGCTTTTTAGCGAGCCAATCCAGCAATTCTGGCTGTTGTTGGCGTGTCATCGTAACCAGGTCAGTGAAATGGGCAGCTTCGCGCTGCTTGCTGATCAGGCTCAAGGCATCCCCAACTGTGTCGATCCAGACCTCATGGGGGAGCGTGTTAGTGCCGAATAGCCGGTGCTTGAATTCGCGCATTTCCAGTCGGCAGCGCGGCATCTTCCTGAGTGCTTCGATCCAGACACGCACCTCGCTAAAATATTCTGCTATTTCCGTTGAGGTGGGGCGCTTGAGAGATAAACGCCGCGGGAATAAGGGTGCACCCGTGACAAGACTGGCCAAATTTCTCCGCGCTCCCATAGCTTATGCAGTTGCGCGCGTAGATCAGCTGGCGTGGTCCAGTTCATCCCGTCATCCTTGCCTTTTCTTGTTGGTATGCTTCGATCGAGAGATTGCGCAATTTAGAGGTACGGCCATCTTCGTTATGAACAAAACCAACACTGGAGACGAAAGGCTCGATGATATGGATTTTTTGCAAGGGAGTGACGATGAGCAGTTGCAAATTAAGCTGGGCAAACAAGCGCAAGCCATATTGCGCTGACTCGTCCGAACCTCGCCCGAACGCCTCATCGATCACGACAAAGCGAAATGAGCGCGAGCGCACTGCTCCCCATTCCAGACCAAACTGATAAGCCAGGCTCGCGGCCAAAATGGTATAAGCCAGCTTCTCTTTTTGACCACCGGATTTGCCGCCCGAGTCAGAGTAATGTTCATGTTCACTGTCGTCCTCGTGCCAGCGCTCGCTGGCTGCAAATAGAAACCAGTTGCGCACATCGGTAACCTTGGCTGTCCAGCGCCGGTCCTGCTCGGCTAACCCTTGTCGACCACGAAAGCGTTCGATGATGTGTCGAACTTGCAAAAATTTGGCTTCGGAATATTGACTATCATCAGATCCGGTCAAAGCCCCTTCGGTGCAAGCGCGCAACTCGTTTTGAAAATCGCGGATATCGGCATCCAACGTTGATTGGGCTTCCAGGATGATGTAGCGGCCTGGGTTGTAGTCGATGTCGGTCAGTGATTCATTGATGCGGGCAATCCGCTCCTTGATCGTTTCCCGCTTGCGCACCAATTGCGAGTGAAAATTCGCTACTTCCCGTATCGTGTTCTCGTTAAGTAATTCCTTGAAGCGCGCCTCAAAGCGTGGCAGATCGTCGCTTTGGAGATGATGCAACATATTACGGTATTCGAAAGCCGCTTCAATACTGGCATCGATCTCTGCAGTCTCCAGCTTGAATTCTTCTTTATAGGAAGTCATTGCCTTGATGATCCGCTCTGCCAGCGAACTGAGCGTGCTGGATTTGCTATCGATCTGCTTTTGCAGCCAGTCGCGCATGTCACGTTCACGTGAATCACAGGACTCGATCGTGAGCGGCTGCTCACCCAGCGCCTGGCTGCGCATCGTGTCAAGCAGCTCGAAGTAGGCAGCGTGAGTAGCCTGCGCCGAATCATCCACGAGCGCTTGTGTCTGCGCACGCAAAACCTCGGTATCGCTTTTTTTCTGCTCGATTTTGGAGCGCTTGTCCTTGTGCACCTCGAGCTGGCTTTCTGTTTTCTGCAAGGCTGCCACGGCTTCATTTAGCCGTTCGGTCAATTGTTTAAGCACATCGGAAGTCGATTCCAGTTTTAACTTTTCATCCTGTAACTTTGCGAGTTCCACGGCAACCAATTGCCAGTCGAGTTCACCAAAATCAGTATATTCATCCAATTTCGACAACGCGGCCAGACGTGCCTTGAGTATGCTCTGCTCAGCCTGGATTTTGCTGATGAGGCTAGCCAATTCGCCAAGCTGCCTCTCCAGCTTTTTTGCTTTGGTTTCGAGTGCGGTGATCTTGGCCGCATTGCTCCAGCCCAGTACATAGCGGCTGCGGTCATTGAGCCGATGGCGATCGTCTTTTTCATGGCGCTCGCCGGGTGCTTTAATCTGTCCCGTACGCGTGATGGCACGCGTCTCGCGCCGAAACTGCTCTTGTGTGGTGCAGCAGGCAAGGTCAAAACGGTGGGATACCTCCCGTTCAAGCCAATCATAGAAAGACGAGTCAGGTTTGATCACCAGCTTGCGTGCGAGCGAATCCCGGTGCAAATCGGGAGGTTCGTTGCGAGCACTTGCCCGTACCCGGAAATAAACCAGGCGTCCCTGTAAATGGGTATTATCCACCCAATTTACCACGGCAGGATAATGCTCATCCGGCACCAGCAACGACAAACCAAAGTTGCGCAACAACCGCTCTACTGCACCTTCCCAGTCGCGCTCCTCGTCACGTATTTGCAGCAATTCGCCAGCAAAGGGCATCTTCTCCTCAGGCAAATCTAGCGCCTGGCAAAGGGCAGTACGCAGCGCTATTTGTTCGGCCGGGACATTGCTGCGCCTTGCTTTTAAGCTGATAATTTCAGCAGTCAGAGCATCATGTTCCTGCTTGCTTTGGCGCAAGCTGACGCCATACTCGGTCAAATCATTTTGCAGCTGGACATCGCGTGTTTGTACTGTTTCCACCAGCGCCGCCAAGCGTTGTCGTTGAGCAAGAAAATCGACCTCATTCTCAGCGGGCATGTCATCAATCGTGCGTACCAATTCGGCATAACGCTGCGCTTTGCGCTCCCGCAGCTGGCATTCCTGTTCTCTTTTATGAATCTCGATGACTAGCCGTTCCAGGCGATCGCCACCGTTGTCAGCGATGCTACGGTTCAGTTCATCTACATCTACGCGCTGGACATCACGACGTGCTTCACTGCGTTTAACCAGGGCATCCTGATTCATCCATTCAATGGCTAAGGCTGCAAGCCTGTTTTCCAGCAAATCGAGCTTAAGGCTGGCAAAATAGGGTTTAAGCGCCTCGCGACAGGCACGGCGTTCTTCGATCTGTGCACGCAATGAGGCATGCTGTTCACAGTTGGCGATCAGTGGGGTGAGCAATTCCACTTGGCGTTTCGCTTTCAGCACAGCTTCATGGGCCCGACTGAGGTCATCGAAGTGGGCAAGTAGCGCCGTGATGCGTGGCGCAACGTCGAAAGGTTCCAGCATGTGGTTGCGGACGAAATCGGTCAGGTTACCTATCGATTTCATCGATACCGTTTGATGAAACAGCTCTAGCGCCTGTTCGTTGTCGATGCCAAAGCGGCGGCGAAACCAGGCGCCGTAGGGTGGAAAGCTATCAAATAGTTCGACATCCCGGTTCTCGTTCCCAGCGCGCAGCTTTTTGCGCAATTGCGCAATATCGGAGCCAAACTCGGCAAAATCGGTGATGATCGATAAGGCACGTTCTGCGCAGACATAAAAGCGTGCAGGTTGCCCTTGCCCATCCTTCATCCAAAATACTTGCGCCAGCGTGATCGTCTGGTCGTAGCCCGCATTATGAAATACCCCCAGAATGACTGAATAGCTGCTGGCATCGCGTAGTGCCACCGGCTTGGCACTCACCCCCATCTCATTGCGCTCGGATTTGTAATACCCAAGCACATAGGAACGCAATGTGCGCTCCTTATTGTCCGCACCGGCGGCCTTGTTGTAAGCGATGCGGTGCGCGGGAACCAGCAGGGTCGTTATTGCGTCGACCAGGGTGGATTTGCCCGAACCGATATCGCCAGTCAGCAGACTGTTTTTGCCATTGAGCTGCAAGCTCCACACGCGACTATCGAAGGTGCCCCAGTTGAATACTTCCAGACGCTGCAAGCGGAAGCCCGACAGCATATCATCGGCCACAAAATCAAGTTCCAGGGGTTGTCGTTCAGCCATCGCTACTTTCTCCATGTTCATTTGCAAGATATGCCTGGTAGTCTGCTAGCCGTGCATCGAGATTTGCCAACCATTGAGCATCGACAAATGCCTTGAGGATGCGTTTTACTTCGAACACTACGGCTTGTTTGCCAGGAGGTGCAGTAACCGGTTTTAGCCGGCGCAGGAATCCCAATTCCACGATCTTGTTGATATACGTTTCGATCTGATCGATTAAACGCGCCTCATTGCTGCTTTCAGGCAGGAATACTCGCATCAGCTCGACGATCTCCTCACGGCTGAGCATCAATCGCGTATCGCTGCCACCCGCATCGAATTCAGCCAGCTTCTTACGCAATAGTGCCAGCAATAAACTTACCGGAAACGACAACGGTCTCCTGGCGATCAGCCGTGGCAGCTTGGGAGCTGCGTCATCATCCGGTTCTTCTTTATGCGCACGCAGAAAGACGTAACCCTCGGCTTCATCCAGCACCAATTCCAGTCCCAGCACGCCTACATAGTCTCGCACGCGTGCTTGAAGTTGTAACAGGGCATGCCACAGAATGGCATCATTTTCCTGATAAATCACGCCTTTGAGTAACGGAATGACCAGTGCTGACAAGTCATAGTCAGTTGCAGTATTTTCAATGGTTGATTCTGTCATGGCTATTTCACAAAAATTACGCGTGGCACACGCGCTTGCTTGATCTTTTCTTCACCTGTCGTGTCGGTGCCTGGCCAAACGATCGTTTCGGTCACTTCTTCATCCACCACGGTCTTGAAGGAATTGCTGGCGAGTTCCAGGTAAGCGACCAGTTCCGCCAGTCCATGCTGGAGTGGCTGCAGCTCGCACAGCTTGCCTAACGTGATTTGGGAGCGATCCTGTAAAGCATGGCGGATATGCCGCGTCAACCGTCCTTTGTCGATCACCACTTGTGAGTACAACGCTTGCATTGACCCTGCCTCACTTTCTTCAATATCGCCTGCTTGCAGTTCGATCTCTGCGATAGCCGTTTTGGCACTGACTGTGTACAACGGCCGTTCCATTGGTAGCTCGATAGTAGCAGCCATATCGGCAATGTCCATTATCTCACCTGGCGGAGGTGATTCCCGCAGTGCCAGCGCCTTGACTTCCAATCCGTGTAAGATATCCATGATGCGACGGTTTTCCAGCCAGGCTTGATCATCCAGAAAGCGCCGCAACTGTTGCGAGAGTTGGGCGACTGTACGCTGTGTATGCTCCCCCGCTTCCAGCCAATCATAATGTATCCGGCGAGTGCGGACGTCTGGTTTAAGTTCAATGACCGGTGGCAAGGATAAAACGCGTTCGAGCAAAGCCGTAAGTTCATCCTGACGACTGCTTGACATCAGAAAATCCCAGAAAGCACGAAAACTGCGCCCCTGATCCGAATCGGCAATAGCATCGCGTTCACCCATGATTTCTTCTAACAAAGCGCCTTTGGCCCCTTCCCATAGCGCAATGCGTTCGCGCACGCGCCGATCCAAACTGCGAAAATTGTGCTCCACTTCGCGGAAATCAGCGAGCAACTCGCGTGCCAGTTGCGTGAATTGTTGAAAGCGATCTTTTAGCGCGGTATTGTCCAACAGCGAAATGTCGCCTGCTTGCACGCGCGCAATCTCGGCATCGATCTCATCACGGCGTTTGTTTAATTCGGCAATACGTGCCTGCGGATCGGTTTCGCTACCTTCGCTCATCTGCTTAAGCAGCTCGAACAGAGTAAGCAGGCGCGATTCCGTGCCGACAAAACTGCGCTCGATCAGCGTGGCTAACCAGGCAATGGCTTTTTCACTGGCTGGGGTCAGATCGAAATGTGGCTCATCCGACCCACTGGTATAGAATTTGCGCAACCAGCCTTTCTCAGTACTGGCCCAGTCATTGAGGTACTCCAGTGCAGCCTTGGGAAATGCGTCTGCTCCTAATCGTTCGCGCAGAGCAAACAACTCATCTTCCAGCGCCTCCGACAAATCCGCTTGCGCCATCACGCGCACATTGGGCACGATAAAGACGCGCTGTAAAAAGCTCGCCACCAATGGTGCGTGATCGGAGCGCAGTAAACGCCAAGCCGGATGGTTCTGACGCAGCAAATCAAGGGTAGCGTAATCAAGAGTCATTGAAGCATGATAGAAATCGTAGTTCAATCGTTCAATCAGGAAGCTACATTTGGAAAATTGCGCAGAGGGTATGTTTGTGGGGTTTCACTTCGTAAATGTATGTCCACCTCCTTAGGTAACCGTAGAAAGGCACAAAAATTATAACCTCAATACCTTAATTGACAAAAACTAGTTTCCCGATTTTCTAAAGTCGTTTAATCCAAACAAGTTCATATTACACTACTACCAGCACCCTATGGTTTCCTGCATGCGTTACCAGTGTAAACAGCATATCAAAACAAAATACTAAATTTACCGGTCTGTTACACAAAATATCACATGGCCATGCCATCCAATCGCGCTTTAATCCTCTCCCACTGCGGCATCTCCTGCTTCATTTGCAGAAGGTGCACTCAGGAACAAAGCCTTTCATGACGATGTAATGAGCCGAGGGAGGAAACGCCTGGCCTGTAATCGGTGTTCCAATCATGGCAAGGCTGCTGTTCTTCCAGGGTCGAAAACACCATCATTGTTGCTTGCGGCTTTGCATTAGCCATATCCTTGTTTAGAGTTCAAAGGATATTTACAGGCCAGTCGAAAAAGGTGAATACCTACATGTACCGGATTGCAAGCAATGTAAGATTGATCATCTCGAATATTATGAAAGCTGCATCAAGAAAATCTTCCCCGTTCACAGCCAGTGTCATGAAGATATTCACGAAGTTGAAAGCTATCTATTCATAAAGCTGGGTGATAAATTACTAGCTGAATTTACGCAGGTTGCATCAGAACATAAAGAGTAATTAATTTTCATTAAAATCCTTATAATAAATTATTTTTCATGAGCTGTGATCGTTTTTCATGATACTGTTACACTGGCAAGCATAAAATCACAAAGAGCAACTATTTTTCATGAAAAGCAGAAAAAATAATCGATTTTCAGAAGAAGTGAGTATTTTTCAGGAAAGACGCTTGCCTGAAAAAGCGATTCTTGCTGGATATTCTGCTCTGATCAATGCTTACGATTTGGCCGTGCCTTTGCCGCGCAAATTGTCTGCCATAGGCGCACGCCATAAAATTTATGAAGAAGATGACTGGCATATTTATACGCCTCGCCATATGCCTGAGGCTTCCCTCGAAGGACATCTCGTTTTTGCCCTGAAATATGAAGGACTCGACCTGGCTGTTTTGAAACGGCTTTTTGAAGCCGTTACTCCGGAAGAAATTGAGCATATCATCAAAACAAAGCCTACCAGCAGTTACACCCGGCGTCTCTGGTTTTTATATGAATGGCTTCTGGGTCGGGAGCTGGATTTGCCTGATGCTAAAACCGGCTCATACGTCGATATTGTCGATTCGGAGCAGCAATGGGCGATTCATGGCATTACATCTACACGGCACAGGGTACGTAATAACTTGCCAGGCACACGGGATTTCTGCCCGCTGGTTTTTCGCACGGAAACAATCGAACAGTACGTGGCCAGCAATCTTGCTGAGCGGGCAAAGGAAGCCGTAGGCAGAATTTCTGCCGATATCCTGGCTCGAACAGTAGCTTTCCTGCTGCTCAAAGATTCTAAATCCAGCTACGCGATTGAAGGGGAAACGCCGCCACAAAACCGAATCCAAAGATGGGGGCGGGTTATAGGCGAAGCAGGACGAAGGCCTCTCGATCTGGATGAATTACTGCGCCTTCAACGTATTGTTATTGGTGATAGCAGATTTATTACAATGGGCCTTAGAACACAGGGCGGATTTGTTGGTGAGCATGAGTTCGGAACGCGCTTGCCTCTGCCGGAGCATATCAGTGCCAGGCCAGAAGACCTTCCTGACCTCATGCGGGGTATGATTGATTTTGACCGCTATTATGCTGGGGAATTGGATGCTGTTATAGCCGCTGCCATTCTTGCTTTCGGTTTTGTTTATATTCATCCGTTTGAGGATGGGAATGGGCGGCTTCACCGTTATTTAATTCATCATGTTCTGGCGCAACGCGGTTTTAACCCGGCAGGAGTTATATTCCCAATATCAGCAAGCATTTTAGAGCGAATTGATGAATATCGCTTAGTTCTGGAAAGTTATTCAAAACGATTACTTTCCTTCATTGAGTGGGAACCTACGAAAAAGATGAACGTACATGTTCTGAACGACACAGGGGATTTTTACCGTTACTTCGATGCTACGCCGCATGTGGAATTTCTCTATGCCTGTGTTGAAAAAACAATTGATTTCGATTTGCCACGGGAAGCAGATTTTCTTAAACGCTGTAACCTTTTTAAAACGCGTGTGGAATCTTTCATTGAAATGCCCGATTCTATGATTGATCTACTGTTCAACTTTTTGGAACAAAATAACGGGCATTTATCAAAACGGGCAAAAGAAAAAGAATTTGCTGCTCTTACGGCTGGTGAAGTGGACTATATTGAGAAAAACTACGCTGAAATATTCCAGAATGCCTATCCGTGACGAGTGAGGTTTAAATTGCTCACAATACCACTAAACTAACACCTACTCCCAGTAGCAGTAGGTGTAAATCTCCGATAATCTGTCTAAATAATATGAGACAGTCTGTACTGTCACGATCTTCAGATCTGTATATCGTTTTATTTAGAATGATATATAGTTATTAGCAAACCTGATAAGCATAACGACTCCATTGCTGTTAATGCCAAAAGTATGGAAGATATATGGAAACTATATAATTACTTGTTAGACGGCACCTACTTGGTTGAGCATTATCGACCTAAAGCAGAAATTTACAAATCAGATATGTTCCATAATGGCGAGTTTTCATCGAAACCCACTCTTTGCCCCTGCCGCTAATGACCGTGACAATATTACATTGCCTAAATACCATAGTGGACTCTACAGCTTGTAAAGTACGAAAACCCATTTGAATTGAAAGACGCCCAATGATAAGAAAATCAGACACAGTTCGATATACGCGGGCCGGTGATCAATTTCACTATCGATGGGCTGCCCGCCGTTGCCTTGGTCTGCTCGATCTCCGGTCGGAGCTGGCATGCATCACCATAGAGGGAGTGTCCAGCGACGAATCCCCGAATAACAATGCCGGAACCGGTGAAGAGGTCGTTGATGTCGCGGAATACTACGGCGACAGCACTATCAAGCGCGCAAAAAAGATCTCTTACCACCAACTGAAGCACTCATATACGGAAGGTAGCCCTTGGACATTGAGCGCGTTGAGCAAAATCCTAACTGGTTTTTTCAAGCGTTTTAAGATTTTCAAGGAGGAAGCCGAAGACACTGTCCAACAAACAGTGGATTTCACATTTACAACCAATCGCCGTGTCGCAAGCGATGTGCATGAACTGCTTGGGAAGATTCGGAAAAAAACACTGACTCCGGAGGATTTAAAGCAGTGGAATCAAATCAAACGGTACCTGGAAACCAGTGATGATGTATTGGCTCAGGAGTTTTTCGCCAGTTTTCGTATTGATGATGTAAATGACGCACACTGGAAACAGCGGAGTATTCTAATTGAAGAGCTCAACGGCTACATGGCCGGGTCAGATAAGGAAGCAGCCGACCAGCTTTGGAGGCTTGTAGTAGAGAAGGCGTTGCCGGAGCAGGCAAGCAATCCCGAAATCACCCGTGAAGACGTCCTTCGCTTCCTCAATACAGACGAAGATGAATTGTTCCCTGCGCCTTGTTTGATCGAGGGCACAGAAAACTATTTTGCTCGCGAACAGGAAGATGAATGCCTCCGTATAATCCTTGAGAATGACCATAATCCCGTAATCATTCACGCCGAAGGCGGAGTTGGGAAAACCGCCTTAGCAAGTAGGTTGTGCAACCGCATGCCAGAACATTCGGTTGCGGTGCTTTATGATTGCTTTGGTAACGGCGAGTACCGAAATGCGACACAAAGGCGTGACGAGCATCGCGTTGGGCTTGTGCAAATTGCAAATGAGCTGGCTTCGCGTAAGCTCTGCCACCCCCTTATTCCGTCGGCCCACGCCAGACTGGCCGACTACCTGAAGGCTTTCAATTATCGTCTTAGGCAATCGATTGAGGTGTTAAAAGGAAGCGATCCCAACGCGAAACTGGTGATGCTCATTGACGCGGCCGACAATGCGGAAATGGCAGCGGAAGAATATCAAGAGCGTGCCAGTTTCGCGAAAGATCTTATTAGGCAGCAGTTACCCGACGGGGTAGTACTCGTACTCCTGTGTCGTTCTCATCGGATCGAAAAGCTAGATCCGCCAAACGGATACGTTGATTTAAGCCTCAGGGCCTTTTCAGAAGCCGAAACAGACAAGTTGCTAAGAAAGCGGTTTCCTAATGCGACTCCGCATGACGTCCGGGAATTCCATCGCTTAAGTTCTCAGAACCCCCGTGTCCAGGCGACCGCATTGGACAGAGGCCTCAGCTTGCCCGAGACACTGCTGATGCTTGGCCCAAACCCGACTACCGTCGAAGATGCGATCAAGGGTATTTTTGAACAGTCGATCAAGCAGCTCTTAGGCAGTGCCCCCAAGGCTGAAGCCAAACAGATACATACATTGTGCGAAGCGCTGGCTGCCCTTCGCCCCTTCGTTCCAATTGAGGTTCTGTCATTGGCGTCTGGCTTAAGCGCGAGTGCTATTCGGACTTTTGTCCTGGATTTAGGGCGTCCGTTGTCGCTGACGGGCGACGCCGTGCAGTTTTTTGACGAGCCGTCAGAGATATGGTTTCGAGAGACTTATAAACCAAAAGAAGCCAAGCTCATCAAGTTCATAAGAGCGCTGCAACCTCTTGCCTTAAAAAACAGCTACGTTGCCTCCGCATTACCGCAGTTAATGCTGGAGGCAGGCCAGTATAGCGAGCTTGTTGATTTGGTGCTCAAAGATGGGGAGCTACCGAACGAAAATCCAGTCAATAAACGTAATGCATCTTTGCAGCGCTTGCAGTTCGCACTCAAAGCCGCGCTCAGAAACAATCGCTACGATGACGCTGCAAAACTGGTCTTGAAAGCCGGAGGTGAAACAGCCGGCAATGACCGACAGGAGTCGTTGATTCAGGCTAATACGGATCTGATTTCGCATTTACTGCCCGCTCATCGGCTCCGAGAAATAGTGGCTCAGAAAACATTTTCGACGGATTGGTACGGCGGACACCACGCATATGAGGCATGCCTTCTATCCGGTTGTGCGGATACGTTAGCCGAGTCCCGCAGCTACCTCCGCCTCACACACAAATGGGTTCGCAACTGGTCGCGATTGTCCAGAGAAGAGCGAAAAAATGCCGAGATACATGACAGTGACATTGCTGAAATGGCCATGTGTCAACTTTACCTCAATGGTGCTGAATTATTCGTGGGTGAGCTGGAGAGCTGGACGCCGAGAAGCGTTGCCTATCGCGTTGGTTCAATCGTTTTCCAGCGAATGGTCGATCTGGGACAATACTATCTGATCGATGAAGTCGTTGCCCATTCCTCGGGGAATATATGCATACTGTTTGCTGCCATCAGCGCACAGAGTGCAGTCCTTAAATACCCGCATTCGAATGCTGTCCAAGCTGCACTTCATGGGCTGAAAAGGTACGCACGACAAATACGAAAACACCAGCTAGGGCCGCCATATGAGGAACCGACCCTTTCAGTTGTGAATTCGGTGGTGCAGGCGGCGATTGTCCGGAACGCTGCGCAACAAAGCGAGATTGCTGATGTTCTCGACATCTATATCCCAGCCCCTGAGAAATACTATTTCAGCAGGCATTCAGATGAGCCACGATTCACGCTCCTGCGAGCAAATTGCCTGAGAGCGGCGCTGCGAGGGCAATCTATTGAGCTTTCAAACTTGGCTAAGCCAGAAGTGAAAAAGCAGATGGAGAAGGAAAGCCATTATCACAACAGCGATACCCAGGAGTTCCTGAGGATGTTGGTGCCGTTTTACCTTGGCACAGGCTATGGACGCGCGCTTTGCTGGGACAGGTCGAGCCGGACGAACTAGATCAGGCAATCGAGCAATGCATTTCGGAAGCTCAGAAGGCTGCTCGCATCTACCATCGGGATGACCGTTTCACGTCGAAAGAGATTTCAAGACTCTGGATTGAAATCCTACTCATGATCGATCCTACAACGGCGAGAATGGACAAGTTTGCTGCATGGAAGGGCTCGCTCAAACAAAAACTATTCACCCCGGCCTTAACGGGATTAGCGAGACTTTGCGCGCGTTCGGGCGCGTATTCCGATCATGCGTACGACTTCGCTCAAGAGGCATTCGATATCATCAACGAAGAGCGAATGGATGTGGAGCAAAAGGTTGAAACTTACATCGACATATCCAGGGCGATCTACGCATTAAGCCCTCACGAAGCGGAGCACTATTTAGACAAGGCGGTGGAGGTTGCTGGGCGGATCGGCCAAGAAAATCTCGATCGCTGGGCTGCTCTGCTTGAACTTTCTATCGCGGCATCCGATCCTGATCAGCCGCAACCTGAATTGTGTTATCGCCTCTCTCGCGCCGCGGAAGTAGTCTATGATTTCGTAGCACGCGATAAATACTTTGACTGGGAAGGAACCATAGAAGGGATTACTAAACTCTGTCCTGTTTCAAGCTTGGCTATCTTGAGTCGCTGGAGAGATCGATCATTTTGTTGGGCAGACAGAGAGTTTCCACGCGCGATAAGTCATCTCGTTGATTTGAACAAAGTTGCACCGTCAACAGCATTGGCACTTATTGGCTACCAATATAATTGGCCACATGCTGAATTAGTACAGTCAGCAACGCCATCCGTACAAAATAAGCAGCGACGCAAAGCACTCTTCGAGCATGCAATGCGGTATATCCAGCTTCGGGGAACAACGTCACAAGACTGGAAGACTATTGCGGGAGTTGCTGACCAAAATAGTTGGAAGGACTGGAACTTCGAAGGCCACTTGGGTCTATCCGAAAGCAGAGAAAAACTGGAACGAAAGCGTAACAGCGGTTCGCTGAGCCATTATGAACCGAAACCCGATCCGCCAAAGGACTGGGATCAGATCTTTTCCGAATTACAGGAAGCATCTCCAGAGTCCATTCAGGACGCCTATAGAAAAATGCGGTCAGGGAAACCACCTTATTACTGTCAGATATTTGCAGACGAATTCTTTCGCCGTGTTACTCCTGGACAGGAGAGAGAGGCGCTGGAAGCTATCTTTGGTGTCCAGGACTTCAGTTTGTATGACATACGTGGCTTGTATGAGGCGATCCCACAGAATTGGCTTTCCCGAAACTACATTCGTTCGGCGTTGGGGAGAATTACGGAAAGGGTCTGCAAGGCATATTACTATGAGATCGCGGAATCACGTTATTATCAGGTCTTGCCATACAAAGTCATCGCGCAATGCTCGGACGTAACCGAGATGCAGATTTATCGTTGGGTTGTCGAGGCGACCGCAGAAAATCCTGTCATTCTTGGTTCTAGCCGTCTTTTTTCCCTCGTAGGATTGATAGCGCCCACACTTACGAAGCAGCAGGCTGCGGCGGCTTTAGACTACGGGCTCCAATTGCTCGAGGAGGACATGAGCAACAAAGATGGCGATGGAAACTGGTCTTTGGGCCTACGGCCACCTAAAGAGGTGGGGATTTCCTTAGCAGGATATGTTTGGGCATCCCTTGCGTCGCCGGACACAGCAGAAAGATGGCAAGCGGCGCACGTCGTCTGCCTACTGTGCGCGTTTGAAAGGCAGGAAATCTTAAGTCCCCTTCTGTCGTTTGCGGTAGGTCAGGACCCCAGCCCATTCCACGGTTCAGGCCTTCCTTTCTATGAGTTGAGCGCCAAGCTCTGGTTGCTAATCGCTCTACGGAGAGCAGTCAAACTTGTTCATGCGAATTCTGTTCTTCACTTTGAGGAATTTATCCGTCGGGCATGCGCCCCGATGGAGCGTCATCTCATGCTTCGTGAAATAGGCGCAAAAATCCTTTTGGAGCTTGAAAGTATGCAGACGATCGAACTGGCAGGAGAAGAGCTAGATCGGCTGCAAGCGATCAATGTCTCAAAACGCGAAGTGGTTATGTCGAATACATACCAGCGCAATTTGGCAGTGCCTACTCCCAGACCGAGTTCTGACGAAGAGAAGTATTACTTTGGATATGATATCTCCCGCTACTGGTTTGAGAGTTTAGGGAGGATATTTGCTTTTGGGCCTGCTGAAATAGAAAGCCGAGCGCTGAAAATTGTACGCGATGAGTTTGGGGTGTTTGGACAAGGAGGTTGGAGCGGCGATCCGCGACATCATCGTAGACTATACGGAGACCGTGAAACTCAGCACTCGCATGGCTCATACCCTCGGGTAGAGGACTTATCATTCTACCATTCTTATCACTCCATGATGATGGTAGCGGGTGAGCTGATCGACACGGTTCAAAGGCATCAGCACAGCGACTATTCTGATGAACTCGAAGAGTGGATCACTAGGCATAGTCTTACACGTACCGACGGCCTCTGGCTGGCGGATCGTGCGACCCAGACCCTCTCGAAGTTCCCGGATGGAAATCCGAAGAGGCCGGCGATACATGGTGCTTCTCGGTGGCCAAGGGCGATTTATTGGACGCAGTCAAGTTTGTGGACGAAGGCATCTGCGTCTGGGGCAGTTGGAATTATACAGACAGCGACCGAGAGGAGCGTATCAGCGTCTCTAGTGCGCTTGTAAATGCGGAGCACGCGCACTCGCTGATGCGCGCACTCCAGACCGCATCAAATCCCCACGACTACCGCATTCCGCCTAGTGAAAACGATTTAGAGATCGATTCAGGCCAATTCAAACTGAAGGGATGGGTTTGGGAGACATCAAAAGAGCACGGAATTGATGAACGCGATCCTTGGGCAGGTGACATCGGTTATCCACCCTTACGTCCAGCAAATTGGTTTGCGACAAGCAATGGTCTTCAGTCTGATTATGAATGCCGCATCTGGCGTTCACTGTCTCTCGGCGAACGACCAGTTCTGTATTCACATGTCTGGGGCCGAAAATCGAAGAAGAATGAGTATATTGCTCCGGAAACCGGTTCACGGCTGATCGCAAACATAGAAGCGTTGAAGCTGTGGCTCTCTTCAATCAACATGGATTTGATGCTCGAGGTCCAAATCAATCGAGAATATAGGCGGAACTCCTATCGCCACAGACAGCAAGAAAATTTAGAATATCTCCCACCATACACTCTGCTCGTACGATTCGGATCAAATGGAGAAATCGCAACAATATATTGACATCATTGCGCTCGGGAAGCTGCTCGTTGACGAACTTCAACTTCATCAGCCAGTCGACACCTTGGGGCGGTGGATGGCGCATCATATTGCCGAAGTGATGCTGGCAACTGAGAGAGCCACAGGCCGGAAAAGAGTCGAAGCTGAAGATCGGTGTCGTGAAGCAATTCTTGCTCTGTGGAAACACATCAATGCTTTTCCGCGCGATCACCGTCCGTTGAAGGATATCGAACTGCTTCTCGCAACCATCCAAGCTCTTGCCCCTGACAACGGCGCCTACTTCTATCAATCGGAAGCCCAATCCCGGCTCGATAATTCTACGCTCTCAGAAAAAACAAAAATCTGGTTGGAGCTGGCACGTGGAATTAACTACTCGGCACACCTTCTAATCACCATGTGTCTCAAGAAAACTGCACACGACATCGCAGAGGTCAAGCGCGAATATTTTGAACTCGCTGAAGCGCTTGATGAAGATCTTCCCATCATGCACGTAGTCCGAGTTGTTGCGAGCAGCGATCAGAATCTTGAGAGCCATCTTCTGGAAAATAGTCGAATGAAGGCAGTTAAGGCACTGATAAATCGGCGCGAACGTCTGGAAAAGATGGTTCAGCTTTCGAGGATGCTGGCGCAGGATTTGGAAGAGAAAATTAAGGAGCTTGAAAATTAACTAGTTGAAAGATTCCGTCTAACAATACCATCAAAGCGACGCTCGTACCTCATGCGCTTTATGGCAGGCGTTATCTCTGTTAAAAATGAATTTTGCATTATTTCACCGTCCGCTTCGGGTCGTGTCAAGAATTATTTTTCTTCATTAACTTTGATGCAATATATATAGCACAACCAGATAATTCTGATTATAATTTAGAGATGGCATATTCACTGGATTTCCACCGTAAAGTCCTGTCTGTCCGGAAGAAAGAAGGACTTACGATAGCCGAGGTGGCGGCCCGGTTTGATATTGGCGTGGCAAGCGTGACACGCTGGATTAAGAACATCCATCGTAAACCTCAAGGGTTTCGTCAACGCAAGATTGATCTTGATTCCAATTCTTAATAGAAACTGAAATTATAATTTTACATAACACTATGTAAATAAATAAAAATATGTCTAATATTATTTACTTTTCTATTGGGATTTAGAATGAGGTATTGCGGCAGGATGTTCGCGATTATCCTGATGCTTATCAGTACGAGCGGGCAAAACGTTTGGGTGTAGCGCAGAACGCTATTTTTCTGGAGCTCAAAAAGCTTGGCATCACCTATAAAAAAACTCTGAAGCATCCCAAAGCAATTGCTCCCGCACGGCGCATCTTCCAGGAGAAGATCGCTGCCTATGAAGCTGCAGGCCGGGCCATTGTCTACATTGATGAAAGTGGCTTTGCACAGGATGCGCCGCGTACGCACGGTTATGCACCTGCTGGCCAGAGATGTCATGGCACCCATGACTGGCATGCGCCAGGTCGTATCAACGCGATTGGCGCCCTGATCGGAAAACTATTGCTCACCGTCAGCCTGTTTGCACTCAATATCAATGCCGATGTGTTTCACGGATGGGCGATGCAGGACCTGCTGCCTGAATTGCCGTCACATGCCGTCGTTGTGATGGATAATGCCACCTTCCATCAGAGGCAGGATACGCAAGAGGCCATACAAAACGCTGGGCACACCCTTGAATATTTGCCCGCTTATTCTCCTGATCTTAATCCTATTGAACATAAATGGGCACAGGCCAAAGCACTGCGTAGACAACAAAACCAGACCGTTGAGATGTTCTTTAAATCCTATATATTCTGAATCATTTTTAACTGGTTAAGCTATATTTTCAAGCTTATGAATCAGAATATTTGCTTTAATGCGGGTAATCATGTGCAGATCGTTGGGGCCAAGGAGTAAACAGGAATGAAACAGTTGCGCGTGAAAATTACTGGTCTGGCTGTTTTTTTTCCGCAAGCTCCAGGCATGATTAGCCACCCTGCCAAAGGATGGGGGCAAATCGATGCCGCCTTGCCATAAACTGAACCAGTCTATTGTTATGCCATAGCCGAGGTCAGATTGTCTGGTGTATCTGGAGCGTGTATGATTTGTTCGAGTTCAGACCTGATTTCCAACAATAAGGATTCAGACCTCACGATATCAAAATGATCTGTTTCAATCTCAACCGAGTGTATCTCGGCAGGTTTGATTTGTTGTTCCAGCACCAGCCGATCATTCATCTCACGTGTCGTTGCCCACCAACACGTTGTTTGGCATTTCAAAGGACGCAGTGCGCTGGTTTGCAACGACAGCATTTTTAAATGGCGCGCAACAAGAAAGATATTCGCCAATTCTTCCGTTCCCATCTCGGCATAACCTTGCATAGCTGTTTGCCCATTCGTTCGGCTTTCAGCTTGCCGGATAGCGAGTACGCTTTCCAGTAAATCAACGATGACCTGCTTTGACACTGTTACCGCAGATCGACCGGATAACTTTGTCTGAAGTGCGACATTGGGCGTCACGCCAGGAATCGCCACTGAAACAAAATCAGTAAAATCTTGTCGCCAATCATCTTGCTGCGGTGATTCCGTTCCAGGAACGTAGAGATCGATCAGGCCCAGAAACGCAACCGTCTGCCCGGCTGCTTCCAGCAACGCGGCAATCATGGCAGCCAGTGTCCCACCCAATGACCAGCCCAGCAAATGATAGGGGCCTTCTGGTTGAACGGCGCGAATCATGCTGCAATAATCTTCTGCCATCTGATTTAAAGAGGTGTCTCGGTGGGCAGGATCAGCAAGCATGCGGCAAGGTAAACCATAGACGGTCTGCAGCCCTTGCAGGCGCCGGGCAAGTGGCTGGTAATCAAATACCGTGCCCAGACCCGCGTGCAAACAGAACAATGGTTGAGTATTTCTATCGCCAACTGCCTGGTTGAGCATCAATAATCCCTGATTGGATTGCGATTGTTTATCCAGACCAAGCAAGCCTGCGATGGTTGGGCGCTGGATCAAATCCCTCAGCTTGAAATCCAATTTCACCTCAGTCAGGCTACGTATGCGTGCCATCACCTTCAGGCTGGATAGAGAATCTCCGCCGAGCGCAAAAAAATTATCTGTTTCCCCGACACGTTCGACGCCTAGAACTTCCTGCCATATGTTGGCGATCAATCTGGCTTCTAACGTAGAAGGCGCTTGATAATGCGCTCCTGGCAAACAATCAGGCTCTGGTAACGCTTTGCGATCAAGCTTGCCGCTCGGTAAGCGCGGCAAGTTAGTCAGTGTTATAAAATGGGCAGGCAACATATACTCGGGCAATCGCTCGCCAAGGGATTGTTTGAGTTGCGCGATCAATTGCTGTATTGATTGCTTTGTCGCATCTTGTTTGGCGGGTATGATGTAGGCTACCAACTGGGCGCCGCTTACTCCCTGGTGAACAGTCACAGCCGCTTCTGCAATACCGGTTGCTTCACGAATACGAGCCTCGATTTCACCGAGCTCGATACGAAATCCGCGTATTTTGACCTGATGATCTGCACGGCCAATATATTCGATATTGCCATCCTCCAGCCATCTAACCAGATCACCCGTACGGTAAAGGCGGCCGCCTTTTTGGTCGAAAGGATCGGCGATAAAGCGTTCTGCCGTCAGACCAGCTCGTCCCAGATAACCGCGTGCCAGTCCATATCCGCCAATATAAAGCTCACCCACGATGCCCATCGGCACCGGCTGCATATCGACATCCAGCACATACACGGCGCGTTCTCCCACTGGGCGTCCAATCGGCGCATAAGCGCATTCGAAGCTGTTGTTGGCATCGGTTTTCCAGATCAGGGGAGTGACGACGGTTTCGGTGGGTCCATAACCATTGATCAGCATTTGCGGCCGCAATGTCTGGCGTATCAAGTCATAAGACGCTTTTGGCATCGCTTCGCCACCAAAGACATAGAGCTCTACCGGTGGCGGATCATTACGTGGGTTAGCCCATTCCGCAACCTGACCAAGATAGGCGGGAGGAAAGGCAGCATTGGTAATACCGTAATGACGCAAAGCATCATAAGTCTGCTCGGCGGTCCATAATTCCTGATCGCGTACCGCAAGCCCCGCCCCTACCGTCAATGCAGTAAGCCAGCGTTCATGCGCGCCGTCGAAGGAAAAGGACATGAACAGCAGTTCACAGGAGCGAGGCGTCATCTCGTAAATGCGCGCAGTTGCCTGACAATGCATGGCAAGTGGGCCATGGGTAACCGCCACACCTTTAGGTAGCCCGGTCGATCCAGAGGTGTAAATCACATAAGCGAGATTGTGCTCATGTACTGGTATTTCGGGATTGCACATCTGTTCGGCTTCAAGCTCGATTGTATCCAGAACAAGGATGGGGACAGGCACAGTCGCATTGAATTGGAGCTTTGCGAGTGTCTTGCTTTGCGTGATCAGCAGCGATAAGGCGCTGTCTTTCATCATGAACGCAAGCCTATCAGATGGGTAGTCTATATCAAGCGGCACATAAGCTGCGCCTGACTTGAGAATAGCGAGCAGCGTTACGATAACATCCAAGGAACGTTCCATCACAACGCCAAACCGTATCTCCGGTTTAGCACCCAATTGAATCAAACGATGTGCTAGCTGGTTTGCGCGCCTGTTCAGTTCTGCATAAGTCATTTCTTGCTCGCCCATCAGCAGCGCGATGGCATCGGGTTGGTGTACTGCATTATGTTCGATCAGATAATGAACGGGTTGATAGGACTGGGACCAACTACTCATTGTCTCCGTATCGCTACGCAGCATTAGCAGCCGATCAAGTGTCTCCTTAGCGAACCCCCTCAATTCACCCACCACACGCTGTGGGTAAGCCATCATTTCCCGCATCAGGTATTCCATGTGGCTGCGTAATTCAATTACAAATTCATCAGTAAAATCATAACAGCCATAGGCATATTCGATTTCCAGCGACTCTCCGACCGTCACTTGCAAGTCCATGGCATAACCGGTCAGTCCTTTACCGGCAATTTTACCGAAACGCAGACCATACAATTCATTACTGCGCAAGGACGCATCGATCGGATAGTTTTCAAAAACGACAATGCTGTCAAACAACGGTTGCCCAGGAAAACCCGCCCAGCGCTGAACATCCGCAAGTGCACTATGTTCATAATCGCGTAATCGGGCATTTGTTTGCTGCAACGACTGTAAATATTCATTTACCGTCAATTCGCTGCGGCGCGCTACCGGGACCGGGATCATATTAATGAACAAGCCTAGAATCTCGTCTGCTTGCGGCAGGCTGGGCGGACGCCCGGCTACAGTTGCCCCGAAGATGACGGTCTCTTTTCCGGTATAACGTTGCAATAACAGCGCCCAGGCTGCCTGGACAAAGGTATTTAAGGTTACATGCGCTTGCTGCACAAAAGCTTGCAAACGACGGGTTTCTTCTGGGCTTAAGCGTGTATAAACCTGGGCAAAACCAGATCGGCTCTGATTCTTTACTGCCTTCGCGACCGATTCTGCTAACAACGTCGGTCCTTCAATGTTACTGAGTTCAGTTTGCCAGAAATGCTGGGTTGCCTGACTGGTCTGCTTGGCCAACCAGCGTACATAAACGCCATAACCTGGCCCTGCCGGAGGTAATATTTCTCCGTTATAGCAACGCAGCCAATCGCTGATCAGTATAGAATCGCCCCAACCATCCACCAAGATATGGTGTTTGGTCCAGATCAACTGATAACGGTTATCGTCTAACCGAATCAAGCACAAGCGCGCTAAGGGAGGATGAAGAAAATCGAATTCCCGCTTCAGCTCCTGATCAGCATAGGCAATAAGGCATTCTTCTAGGTTATCCTTATCCCGCCAATCCAAATGGATTACTGGAGCCTCGCTTTGCTTGAAGACAATC
The DNA here is from genome assembly GCF_900113925.1 of Nitrosomonas sp. Nm34. Classification (GTDB taxonomy): domain Bacteria; phylum Pseudomonadota; class Gammaproteobacteria; order Burkholderiales; family Nitrosomonadaceae; genus Nitrosomonas. Next base: position 61,967 of record NZ_FORD01000010.1, on the reverse strand, counting down.
TGTAAAGGGCGTGCCAATCCCGTCTGCCATAAAAACCCCGTGCGCAGTACGGGATGACGGGCAATCATAGCCTGCCAAGCTTGCGCCAGTCGCGGAGTATCGAGGCCCTCGACTTCGACGCTAATCTGATTCACATACAATCCAGTACCAGGTGCCTCCAGGGTATGAAATAGCATTCCTTCCTGTGTCGGCGACAGTGGGTAGATATCCTCGACATCATCGTTGCTAAAAGGTAATGTTGCCAAGAGACTTTCATCGAGGTAATCTTCTAGACGCGCACGCTCAAATAGAGGTATCAATGAAGGCGTTTCTCCCATAGACTCTGACAGGGGCTCAGCGACTGGTGCGAGTGCAGCGATTGTTTGCCGTTCAAACAATTGGCGTGGTGTGATTTTCCAGCCTGCGCGTCGCGCTTGGGTCACAATCTGCAAACTAAGTATGGAATCTCCCCCTAATTCGAAGAAATTATCGTTGCGTCCTACCCGTCCAAGACCTAATCCTTCGGCCCAGATTGCCGCCAAGGTTTTTTCTACTTCTCCTTCGGGCGCTGCGTATTGCTTATCGCTGACAAGTTCCGGTTCAGGCAAGCGTTTGCGATCCACTTTACCGTTTGCATTCAACGGGAGATTTTCCAGCACGACAATTGCCGAGGGCAGCATGTAATCAGGCAGGGTTTGCGCAAGCGCCTCGCGCAATGCTTCCGTTGTCAATGTGCTGCCTGCATGTAATGAAACATAGGCTGCCAGCCGCGTGCCGTTTGGCCCATCCTTGGCGACTACCACCGCTTCCCTCACAGCCGGCTGATGCAGCAATCGTGTTTCGATTTCACCTAATTCGATACGAAAACCTCTGATTTTGATCTGATGATCCACCCGCCCCAAGTATTCGATTTGTCCATCCGGGTGCCATCTCGCCAGATCGCCTGTGCGATAGATCCTTCCTCCCTGCTCGCCGAATGGATCAGCCACAAACCTCTCGGCTGTCAATCCAGCTCTGTTGAGATAGCCACGCGCGAGCAAGTCTCCTCCGATATACAACTCTCCCGCTACGCCAGGCAAAACGGGTATCAGATTGGCATCGAGCAGATAAATATGACGTGCAGGCAGCGGTTTGCCAATGGTGACCACCGGCTCCTGATCGTAGTCCTGTGTCCCTCCTGTGCTTCTGCCACAATCAGCAATGGTTGCTGTCACGATTGCTTCGGTGGGTCCATAAGTGTTCAGTAAAGTTATTCCCTCCAAACCAGCTTGCCGCCAAGCCTTGATGCCTTCCGGGGACATCGCTTCACCGCCTGCATGCACTTGTCGCAATACACCAAAATCCCGTGGCCCTTCTTTGGCAAAGTCTTGCACGAGCAAGAACCAGTATGCAGTGGTTAAATCGGCAATCGTTATCCGTTTATCGATCAATTCGTGGTAGAACGTTTCACTGTCCCAAAGTGCGGAGCCGCGTAACACGATCGTAGCACCAACACATAGTGGTGGAAAAAGCTGTTCGATAAAACCATCGAAATTGATAGTGGAAAATTGCAGCATACGATCACGACTGCTTAGCTTAAAGAACTCAACGGCGATCAGTGCATGTTCAACAAGAGCATGATGCGCAACAGCTACCCCTTTGGGTTGGCCGGTAGAACCTGAAGTATAGATGATATAAGCCAAGTGCTCACCATGCAGGGTAACAGTTGGATTATCCTCGGGGGAATAGATTAAATCCAATTTATCCAGTTCCAGCACATGACCTGAAATCGGTCCAGGAATCTGTACTCGAAGAATACTTTGGGTCAGCAGCAGCTCAATAGTGCTATCTGCGACCATATGGTGCAGTCGCTCCCGTGGATAATCCGGATCGAGCGGCACATACACTCCCCCTGCTTTAAGAATCGCCAGCACTCCCACGATCATGTCGATCGAACGCTCAACCGCAATTCCGACCCTGCTTTCAGGTCGAATGCCCAATGTGATCAGCCGATGCGCCAACCGGTTCGCGCGACGGTTCAATTCCGCATAACTGTATTCAGTATCGCCAAAAATCAGCGCAGTTGCTTCCGGACGCATCAAAGCTTGCTGTTCGAAAAGATGGTGGACGGGCTCGACCGATGTAAATCGCTGTTCGTTGATTCCCCACGCCTTGAGTTGAACCTGCTGCGCTTTACTCAAAAAAGCCAGATCGCCTAACCGCCTGGCAGCGCTTTGCATAATTTCATGCAGCAATTTCTCAACTTGCAGCGCGATGCCATTGACCGTCGCTTCGGAAAAATATTTGCAGTCGTAACTGTACTGCAGAGTAAAACCATGACTTTCAATGACTGAAACAGTCATGGGGTAATTCGTTTCCTCGCGCCCCTGCGCGTTTGTGATCACAAGCCCACCGGGGGTATCATGTTTGAACGCTTCATCGAGCGGATAATTCTCAAATACCAGAATACTGTCAAATAATTCCTGCTGACCTGCCCAGCGCTGGATTTCGTATAGTGGGGTGTGTTCATGTTCCCGTGAAGCCAGATTCTGCGCTTGTAGGGCACGCAGCCATTCCCTCACGGCAAGTTCTGGTTTGAGTTCAACCTTCACGGGCAAGGTATTGATGAACAGACCTAGCATCTGATCCGATTCGGGCAAATCGGTCGGTCGACCGGCGACAGTCACGCCAAAAGTCACCATACGCTGGCTGGTGTAATGACCGAGCAATAAGGCCCAGGCTGCCTGCACGAGAGTATTGACCGTAACTCGCTCCTGCCGGGAAAAATGAATCAGCGCTTCGGTAAACTCATGATCGAGTGGACAGGCCGTGTGCTGGTAACCTTCATTGACTGATGGAGAGGCAATGGATCCAGCCAGCTTGGTAGGCTCGTTGAATTGACTTAACCACGCCTGCCAGTAATTTTCTGCGGTTTTTCGCTCCTGCCCTTGCAACCATGCGATGAAATCCCGGTAACGGGCGCGTGGTGAGGAAGGGAACGCGCCGCCATACTGCCGCAATACTTCACCTAGCAATTGCGAAGTACTCCACCCATCCACTAACAAATGATGAATTGTCATAATGACGTGATAGCGATCATCAGCCAGGCTGACCACAGCAATACGCAGCAGCGGCGGCTTCTTCAGATTGAAGCCCTGCGCATGTTCCGATTGCGCAAGGTCATCGAGCGCCTGCTCCAAGACCGCCGCAGAAGACATAGTGCGATCTCGCCAATCGATGATGACAAAAGGAAGCTCAGCTGTTTTAGCGACCCACTGTAAAGGAGTATTGCCTTCCTGCAGGAAACCGGTACGCAATATTTCATGCCGGTCAATCGCCGCCTGCCAGGCGCTTCTGAATCGTTCTACCGACAGGTGTCTAATGTCCGCTCTGAGTTGATTGAGATAAGCACCGCCCCCGGTATCGAAGACACTATGAAACAGCATCCCTGTCTGCATCGGAGAAAGCGGATAAAGATCCTCAAGCTGATCGATAGAAATGGGTAGGTGATCCAATTCATCCTGGGTGATCCAAGTCAAGGGGAAATCAGAAGGGGTAACTGCACGAATGCCTTGTGTGCAATGGGCGATCACAGATTCAAGCTCGACCAGGAAAATACGAATAAACGCTTCAATGTTCACTCGCGTATAACGCGCTTTACTGTAGCTTACTTCCAGGCAGAGTTGACCTTGATAAATATGGCTATTGATCGATAAATCATGTGGTTGCAGCGCATCCCGATCCATTGTGTCACCGCTAGACTCACTGGCCAATTGCCAGAGACTATCCGATTCAAAACTGGTATCGAATTGCCCGAGATAGTTGAATACGACTTGCGCTTGAGGCAATTTGCTCAGGACTCGTTGCTGCGCTTCCGTTCCATAGTATTTGAACAGGCCATAGCCCAATCCTTTGTGCGGCACTTGGCGCAAACATTCTTTGATACGTTTGAGCCGTGTAGCTAAATCGCCTGTAGGATCAAGTACCACTGGAAACAGGGAGGTAAACCAGCCTATCGTGCGGGATAGATCAATATCAGAATACAGATCTTCGCGTCCATGACCTTCCACATCGATCAAAATTTTTTCATGCTCACTCCATTGGCATAGCGCGCTACCCAGGGCGGTAAGCAGCAGATCGTTCACTTGCGTACGATACGCTGCTGGTGCATCTTTGAGCAGAGCCTGCGTATTCGCTTGATCGAGTTTCATGGTCACACGATTAATGTGCAGCATGGTATTTGAGCCTTCTGGGTAATCACGAGCAAGCGCAACAGGAATATCTGTCAGATTCTGCCAATAAGCGAACTCGGCAGCATGCGTCGCGGGGAAATGCTGCAGCTGTTGGGACCAGATGGCATAATCGGTCGTCGCCTCAGGCAAGACGATGGTTTCACTGCGCATTGCCTGATCATAAGCGGTTTCGAGATCTTCCAGCAGAATCCGCCACGAAACCCCGTCAATCACCAGATGATGAGCAATTAATAACAAACGCTGCGTATCGTCAGCCATGTCGATCAGCACAGCGCGCAGAAGGGGTCCTTCATGCAGATGCAAGCTGCGCTGTGCTTCATGGCACAGCGCCATGAATTGCTCGCTATCTGCCGCGTAACGTATCCACAGCAGATTCTGTGCAACCGAATCAGTGGCACGCTGCAGCCATTGACCATTGGCTTGTGTGGCATAACTAAAGCGAAGCGCCCGATGATGTTGTACAACCGCTTGCAATGCCTGATCGAGCCACTCGGTTTGCAACCGCTGGTGGCTTTTCAGCAATACGGCCTGATTCCAGTGATGCTGTGCAGGTATGGATTGTTCAAAAAAATCAAGCTGAATCGGCAACAGTGAGACAGGGGCGGCTGCATCAAATCCGACCTCGTTGGTAAAGCCGGTTTTCATGCCTTGTTCCACAGGCTTGGCTAAAACCGCCAGTGCGGCGATCGTTTGCCGTTCAAATAATTGCCGTGGCGTGATTTTCCAGCCTGCCTGGCGCGCTTTAGTCACAATCTGCAGACTGAGAATCGAATCGCCTCCCAGTTCGAAGAAATTATCGTTGCGCCCTACCCGGCCAAGGCTCAATACTTCCGACCAGATCCTGGCAAGCACTTCCTCTACTTTCCCTTCGGGTGCGGCATATGCGCCTTCGCTGACAAATTCCGGTTCGGGCAAGCGCTTGCGGTCCACTTTACCGTTCGCATTCAGGGGGAGACCGTCCAGCACCACGATCGCTGAGGGCAGCATGTAATCAGGCAGGGTTTGCGCGAGCGCTTCACGCAATTCGCTAGTGGTCACCACACTGCCTGTCTGCAGCGAGACATACGCGATCAGTCGCATGCCGCTCGGCCCTTCCCTGGCTCCCACCACGGCTTCTCTCACATCGGGCTGTGCCAGCAGTTGTGCTTCAATTTCGCCTAATTCGATGCGGAAACCTCTTACCTTGACCTGATGATCCACTCGCCCCAGATATTCAATTTGCCCATCCGAGCGCCATCTTGCCAGATCGCCCGTTCGGTAGAGTCGGCTTCCCTGTGCTTCAAATGGATCAGCAACAAATCGCTCCACTGTCAATCCAGGTTTGTTGAGATAGCCACGTGCGAGTCCCATTCCTCCAAGATAAAGCTCACCAGTCACTCCACGAGGCACCTGATTCATTCCTGCATCGAGAATATAGGCAGTCCGGTCACCTACGGGTGAACCAATCGGCAAGTAACTCGAATTGAAGCGGGTTGCAGAATTCGCTTTGAAAATGAGCGGTGTAATGACTGTCTCGGTAGGACCGTAGCCATTGATGATACGCGGGGGTTGTAACGTTGCCTGAACGAAATCGTAGCTGCTGCGGCTCATGGCTTCGCCGCCTACGGTGTAGGAGCGGATGGGTAAATTCCGGCCTGCACTGCCGGTAAATTCAGCCAGCTGCTGCAGATAGCTTGGAGTAAAGCAGGCAATGGTAATTTGATGCTTGGCAATCTCAGTGGCAGTCCGGTCTGCCGACCATATTTCCTGGTCACGTGGCATTAGCGCAGCACCAAAGGCTAAAGGCACCAACCAGCGTTCATGGGCACCGTCAAAATTGATTGAGGCAAACTGAAGCTCACGATCGTCTGGTGTCATGCCATACAACTCACCGATGGCTTGCACGTGCATTGCTAGCGGTCCATGTGCAACAGCCACTCCTTTAGGTTTACCAGTAGAACCGGAGGTATAGATGATATAGGCCAGATGTTCTCCGTGCAGGGTAACAACAGGATTATCCTCGGGCAAATCAGTCAAATCCAACCTGTCCAGTACCAGCACGTTACCGAATAAAGGCTCAGGTATGCTGTCCTTGACAGGACTTTGTGTCAGCAACAGTTCGATGGCGCTGTCTCTCACCATGTGGTGCAACCGTTCGCGCGGATAAGCCGGATCAAGCGGCACATACGCTCCCCCCGCCTTGAGGGTGGCGAGCAGTCCCACAATCATGTCGATCGAGCGCTCCACCGCAATCCCCACCCGGCTTTCCGGTTTGATGCCCAGCGCGATCAAGTGATGCGCCAACCGGTTTGCGCGGCGGTTCAGCTCCGCATAGCTCAGTTCAATATCGCCAAAAATCAGCGCAGTAGCCTCCGGACGTTCTCTTACCTGGCGTTCAATCAGGCGGTGGACGAGTTCGACCGAGGTAAAACGTTTCTCGTTAACTCCCCATGTCTTGAGCTGGTCCTGCTCTGCTTCGCTCAATAAGGTTACATCGCCCAGACACTGCGCAGGCTGTTCCGCCAGCTGTTCCAGCAGACGCAGATAATGCTCACCGAGCCGTGCAATGGTTTCGGCTTCAAACAGTTCGGCTGCATAGGTGAAGCGCGCACTGAATTGACCATCCGCTCGTTCCAACGTGTCCAGCGTCAATTCAAACTGTGCACCCCGTCCCCCGAGTTCAATTTCCTCGACAGTCAATCCCGGCAGCTGCTCCAGCGCGCGATAATCTTCGCGCAAATGATTGAACATCACCTGAAAGAGTGGATGCTGGTGCAAACTGCGCTCAGGCTGGAGCGTTTCGACCAGTTGCTCAAAAGGCAAGTCCTGATGGATTTGTGCACCCAGCGCAGCTTCACGGGTTTGCTCGAGTATCTTGTTCAGTGGCATACGTCCGTCGAGTTGGCTGCGCAATACCTGGGTATTCACCAGACAACCGACCAGGTTTTCGGTTTCTACCCGGTGACGATTGGCGATCGGCACCCCTACGCGTATGTCGCTTTGCCCGGTATAGCGATATAACAATGCCTGAAAGCCTGTCAGCAAACCCATAAACAACGTGGACCCTTGTGCTTGCAGTCTCTGTTGTAAACGTGTCATCAGTGGAGCAGGCAGCGCGAAATCATGCTGGGCAGCCCGGTAGTTTCCGATGGATAAGCGCGGGTGATCGGTTGGCAATGACAATACAGGGTGAGTTTCGCCTAACTGGTTACGCCAGTAAGCCAATTGTCGTTCTTTCTCGCCTGCTTGCAGAAAATTACGCTGCCAGAGTGCATAATCGGCATATTGAATGGAAAGCGCTGGCAGCACAGCTGATTGTCCCTCGCGATGAGCACGGTAGCAGGCAGCGAATTCATCGATAATGAGACGGTTGGACCAGGCATCCGAAATGATGTGATGCATCGCTACCACCAGATAGTGCGCTTCCGGTTCAAGCCGGATCAGGGCCACACGCAAAAGCGGACCCTGCGTAAGATCAAACGGTGTAGTATGGATGCGGATCGCCTCTGCCCGCGCTCGTGTGGTCCGCTGCTCAGACGGGAAATCGCTTAAATCGGTCACTGTCAGTTTAAAGTCATTTTCTGCTCGAATCACCTGCTCAGGCAAGCCTTGCGCACTGGCACGAAACACCGTGCGCAGCGATTCATGCCGCGCAACCAGCACTTGAAAGCTGGCTTCCAGTGCTTGGCGATCCAGCTTACCCTGCAGCTGCAGTATCCCGCCTAAATGATAGGCCGTACTATGGGGATCCAATTGCCATAAAAACCAGTGCCGCTGCTGTGCATAGGAAAGAATATGGCGTTTTTTACTTGGCTGTGTAACGATAGGCAGAAGAGAAAAATCGATGCCTCGTTCCTTCAATGTACTGAGAAATACTTTTTGTTTTTCAGAGGAAAGTGTGGAAAACCGTTCGGCAATATCTTGTTTATTCAATTCTAATTAATTCTCCAGTAAATCGAGTAATTCAGACATTTCAGATAGTCCACTCTGTTCCCTGGCTTTCCTGGAAACCAGCGTGTATTCTTCCTGTATTACTCCCGCAATATTTTTCAATACAGGCTGCTCAAAAAAAACCCGCAAAGGCATGGAAATAGATTGGTTTAGCTGCAATTTCTGTTGAACTTGCAGAACAGCAAGAGAATGTCCTCCCAGTTCGAAGAAGTTATCATTGCGCCCTACCCGACTAAGACTCAATACTTCCGACCAGATCCTCGCTAAGGTTTCCTCAATTTCCCCTTCAGGCGCTTCATATTCGTCTTTACTGACAAATTCCGGCTCTGGCAGGCGACTGCGATCCACCTTGCCGTTCGCATTCAAGGGGAGGCTATCCAGTACGATAATCGCCGAGGGCAGCATATAATCGGGCAGGGTTTTTGCGAGCGATTCACGCAAGATGCTGGTTGTCACCCTACTGCCTGCTTGCAGCGAGAGATAGGCCACCAGCCGCACACCGCTCGACTCTTCCTTAGTCCCCACCACTGCTTCTCTTACGTCAGGTTGGGCCAGCAGTTGTGTTTCAATTTCACCTAATTCGATGCGGAAACCTCTCACCTTGACTTGATGATCCACTCGCCCGAGATATTCGATTTGCCCATCCGGGCGCCATCTCGCCAGATCACCTGTTCGGTAGAGTCGACTTCCCTGCCCCACGAATGGATCAGCAACGAATCGCTCTGCTGTAAGCCCCGGTCTATTCAGGTAGCCACGTGCGAGGCCAACACCGCCAAGATAGATTTCCCCTACCACACCTTGCGGTACCAGTTTCATTTCCGCATCAAGAATAAAGAGTTGTGTAGCGGCTATCGGTGCGCCAAGCGAATTCGTTCGGTGCCCGATTTTGTTTATAGTTGACCAAATTGTAGTTTCTGTGGGGCCATACATATTCCACAGTTCGACATTCAGTGTGCATAACTGATCAACCAAATCGATAGGCAGTGATTCTCCGCCACATAGGCATTTAAAAAGACGCTGATTTTCTTCTTGTAAGATTTTCCATTCACTTGCCAGCAACACACGCCATCCAGCTGGTGTGGATTGGAGAATATTTGCCTGATAAGTCTGGAGCAATTGCGCAAGGATAGCTCCATCACGTCTTGCTTCCTGCGGTGCCAGCACCAGCCGTGCGCCTGCACTCAAAGGCAGATAAATCTCTAGACCAGCAATATCGAACGAGAGTGGAGTGACAGATACCAAGATATCTTTGGACGTCATACCCGGCGACTCCAGCATGCTCGCTATGAAATGACTCAATGCATGGTGACGCACCATCACGCCCTTCGGTTTGCCGGTAGAGCCGGAAGTATAAATGATATAAGCCAGATGCTCGCCCCGGAGGGTAACTGGGGGATTATCTTCGGGTAAATCGGTCAGATCCAATCTGTCCAGTACCAGCACGTTACTGGATACAGGCTCAGGGATACTGTCCTTGACAGAATTTTGTGTCAGCAGCAGCTCGATGGCGCTGTCTGTTACCATGTGGTGCAACCGTTCGCGTGGATAATCCGGATCGAGCGGTACATATGCCCCGCCTGACTTGAGGATGGCGAGCAGCCCCATGATCATGTCGATCGAGCGCTCCACCGCAATCCCCACCCGACTCTCCGGTTTTATCCCCAGGGCAATCAATCGGTGCGCCAATCGGTTCGCGCGCCGGTTCAGTTCCGCATAGCTGAGCTCGGTATCATTAAAAATCAGCGCAGTGGCATCCGGACGAACCATCACTTGACGTTCGATCAGGTGATGCACTGGCTCGACCTGTCCATATCGCCGTTCGTTAACTCCCCATACCTTGAATTGAGTCTGCTCTGCTTCGCTCAGGAAGGTAACATCGCCCAGACACTGCGTTGGTCGCTCCGCCAGCTGTTCCAGCAGACGCAGATAATGCTCACCGAGCCGTGCAATGGTTTCGGCTTCAAACAGTTCGGCTGCATAGGTGAAGCGCGCACTGAATTGACCATCCGCTCGTTCCAACGTGTCCAGCGTCAATTCAAACTGCGCACCCCGTCCCCCGAGTTCAATTTCCTCGACAGTCAATCCCGGCAGCTGCTCCAGCGCGCGATAATCTTCGCGCAAATGATTGAACATCACCTGAAAGAGTGGATGCTGGTGCAAACTGCGCTCAGGCTGGAGCGTTTCGACCAGTTGCTCAAAAGGCAAGTCCTGATGGATTTGTGCACCCAGCGCAGCTTCACGGGTTTGCTCGAGTATCTTGTTCAGTGGCATACGTCCGTCGAGTTGGCTGCGCAATACCTGGGTATTCACCAGACAACCGACCAGGTTTTCGGTTTCTACCCGGTGACGATTGGCGATCGGCACCCCTACGCGTATGTCGCTTTGCCCGGTATAGCGATATAACAATGCCTGAAAGCCTGTCAGCAAACCCATAAACAACGTGGACCCTTGTGCTTGCAGTCTCTGTTGTAAACGTGTCATCAGTGGAGCAGGCAGCGCGAAATCATGCTGGGCAGCCCGGTAGTTTCCGATGGATAAGCGCGGGTGATCGGTTGGCAATGACAATACAGGGTGAGTTTCGCCTAACTGGTTACGCCAGTAAGCCAATTGTCGTTCTTTCTCGCCTGCTTGCAGAAAATTACGCTGCCAGAGTGCATAATCGGCATATTGAATGGAAAGCGCTGGCAGCACAGCTGATTGTCCCTCGCGATGAGCACGGTAGCAGGCAGCGAATTCATCGATAATGAGACGGTTGGACCAGGCATCCGAAATGATGTGATGCATCGCTACCATCAGATAGTGCGCTTCCGGTTCAAGCCGGATCAGGGCCACACGCAAAAGCGGACCCTGCGTAAGATCAAACGGTGTAGTATGGATGCGGATCGCTTCTACATGTGCACGTGCTGTCCGCTGCTCAGCTGGTAGATCATTCAAATCGATCACCGTCAGTTTGAAGTGACCTTCCGCCTGAATTATCTGCTCAGGCTGGCCTTGCGCATTAGCACGGAAAACTGTGCGCAGCACTTCGTGCCGCACGATCAATGTTTGAAAGCTATCTTCCAGTGCTGCCTGATTAAGCTTGCCTCTCAGCCGCAATGTACCGCCTAAATGATAGGCCGTACTATGCGGATCCAGCTGCCATAAAAACCAATGCCGCTGCTGTGCATAGGAAAGAGGTACAGGTTCACCAGCCGCTCGGCGGGGAATGATAGAATCTTGCTGTACCCGCCCTTTACCTGTCTGGAGTCTTTGCGCTAATCGTTGACGCTGTTCTGGGCTCAGACGCGCCCGCCGTTGCGCAAGATTGTTATTGTCTGTCATAAATAATATTCTTTGAGTGATGGATTAATAGGGAGAATTGCTTATGAGCATTCGATTTCATCGAGCAGTTTGATCTCAACTAATGCCGCCAAACTCGCGATCGTAGGCGATCTGAAGAAATCGGCTGGATGCAGATCGACGGAAAAACCAGTCCGGATTCGGGAAAGCAGTTGTATCCCCAACAGCGAATCACCCCCTAATTCAAATAAATTATCGTCCACGCCAATGGCATCAATTCCCAGCATGTTTTTCCAAATCTCTGCAATGTTCATTTCCAGCTCACTTTCGGGTGATTTGAATGCCGTTGACAACGCTGGTCTTGAAAATCTTCCTGTCTCACTGGAACTGGGCGCTTTAAAAGCAAACGTTTGCGCTACCAAGTCGTGCTGTGTTTGGCTCAGCAGAGTATGCAAATCGTTCGGAGAAACGATTACTTGAGGCCTATGCGGACCGTTCACGATCCGTTCGAACACTGCTGCGCCTGCTTGCGGTTCAATTCCTACGCCCTCTGGCATGTTCATGTTTGCAGCCATACCCACTTCCCGCCAGCTATCCCAATTGACTGAAATGACCCGATAGGCAGATTCACGGTAAGCGGCGCGCGCCACCGCATCCAAATAAGCGTTAGCAGCACAATAATCGATTTTATTGAGTCCACCCGCGATCGTAGCTAGCGATGAGCATAACAGCATGAAATCGAGTGGATCATCCTTGAAAACTGCTTGCAACGCGCGCATTCCATTTATTTTAGGTGCAAATACTCGTGTTATCGCTTCATCCGATTTGGTAGAGATTAATCCACCGCTGAATTCACCCGCAGCATGGATCACACCATTGATCGCACCGAAATATTGCCGTGCCTGCGTCACTGCCGCCTCTAATTCACTCTGACTACCTATATCTGCATTCACGACCAGGATTTCAGCACCTAATGCTTCCAGCTGCCTGATTTTTTCCAGCTTTCTACCTAATGCGCTGTCTTTGCCGGTTCCCGACAGAATCTCCAGCCAGCGTTCGCGTGCAGGGACAGGAGAACGCCCCAGCAGCACCAATTTAGCTTGTTGAGTACGTGCCAAATGTTCTGCCAGTGTCAGACCGACGCCACCTAATCCGCCGGTGATCAGATAAACCCCACCTGATTTGAAGCGGTTCTTTACGATGGCAGGAGGTTGCATAGGTTCGAAACATTGAAGCCAGCGGTGAGGTCCCCGGTAAGCAACCACAGCCTTTCCGACATCCGTTTGCGACTCAGCCAGAATCTGCTTAGCCAACTGCAATGGAACCATAATACCCTTCACCTGAAAGTCAATATCGATCAGACGGCAAGTAACATTTGAATATTCCTGTGGAATGACTTTGTATGGCCCGTAGACCAAAGCTTTTTCCGGGCACAATATTTCGTTACCGGTAACATCCTCCATTTGATTCGTCACCATGGAAATACTGATTTTTTTAGCTGAAGGAGCAAATGCCTGAGTAGCCTCCAGTGCTCTGGCAAGGTAGAACAGACTGTAGAAATTGCTGTTCATACTGCTTGTCTGAGACCCAGTTTTACCCTCCGCACTCAGACTCCAAAGATAAAAAATATGACCGATCGTTTTACCTTCTTCGCGTATCGACTGTAGTAACTGATCGAAATCGCGAGAACTTTCCTGAGAAATCCGATAGCGATGCGAACTTTCTCGCTGATAGGTGGTACCAGCAAAAACCTCGATAGGCTCAATTCCAAATAGACGTAAATGACTAGCTAACGCTTCTCCTATTAAATATTCATCACTGAATATCAAATAAGCACCGGCTTGCTCCGGATGGAAGCTATCGAAGTCAATTTGTTCAGTGCGCTGCCAGGACGGTACGTAGAGCCATCCATTTATCGACTGTGCGACAGTCTGTTCCCGTTTCCTTGCTGCCAAAGCTGGCTGCACGCCGGCTTTTGATTCGGATTGCTCATCATCGGCTTTAATCCAGTAGGATTGACGATCAAAAGGATAGGTTGGTAACGGTACGCGATATCGGCGTTCATGCGCATAAAATTGCTTCCAATCGATAGCCACGCCATTTAACCATAGCTTGCCGAGTGTGAGATATAGGTGCTTCTGTGCCAAATGGCTTTTATTGGGATGAGGTAAGGATGACAAAATAAGCTGCCCGGGATTTGCCAACGGATGACGTTGCGCGAGTGTCGTCAACGTTTCTCCAGGTCCAACCTCAACTAATACTTGTGCTGGATCAGCCATCAATGTGTGCAAACCATCATTAAAGCGCACCGTCCCACGTACATGCTGTCCCCAATAATGCGGATCGATCGCTTCTTGAGGTGTAATCCAATCACCGCTCAAGTTAGAGAAAAATGGAATTTTAGGCGATTGACGTTTAACCTGAGCAACCTGCTCAATAAAAACTGGCAGTAATGGTTCTACCATATGCGAATGAAAGGCATGCGAAACATGCAGTCTTCGGTAGCCGACATCGCGTGCAGCCAATTTTTTTTCAGCTGTTTCGATCGCCGCAAGCGGACCGGACAGTACACAAAGTGCCGGTCCATTGATCGCTGCCAGATCACATCCTTCGAACTGGTAGGATGCGAGTTCTGCTTCGGATAGCATAACAGCCAGCATGGCGCCTGTTTCCATTTGCTGTAACATGCGCCCACGCAAGGCTACCAAGCTCAGCGCATCCTGCAAAGAAAATACATCCGCTAAACAAGCAGCCACATATTCGCCTACGCTATGACCAATCATTGATGCAGGCTGGATTCCCCATGATATCCATAATTGTGCTAAGGCATATTCAATAACGAACAAGGCGGGTTGTGTGACTTCAGTTTGTTCAAGCCGCGAGGAAGCTGCCAATCTATTGGTTTCATCCGCACCTGGGTACAGAATGGCAAGAAGATCGAAATCAAGGTGCGGTCGCAGCAATTGCAGACATTGATCAAATTGCTGGCGGAAGACAGGCTCCTTTTGATAAAGATCCCGCGCCATATCGATGTATTGTGCGCCTTGCCCTGGAAACAAAAATGTTACAGACCGGTGCTCGACTACATTGTATTGAATAACAGAGCGTTCACTCTCTCTGTTTTGCAATAATGTAATGGCATCCTCGTGATCATGACAAAGCGCAATTGCCCGCTGAGCAAATTGTTTTCTCCCGACCTGCAGCGTATAAGCAACGTCAGCTAACGGCTGCTCTAAATGAGCTTCAAGGTGCTGCTGCAATCGATTCGTGGCTCGTTCCAATGCTTCTGGACTGCGCGCCGACAATACGAGCAGCTGCCAATCGCGCGATGCACCCGAAGGGATACGGTGGGGTGCTTCCTCGACAATCATATGCACATTGGTGCCACCGATACCGAATGAGCTGACCCCGGCGCGCCGTGATGTGGATTGTTCTGGCCAAATTCTGCATTCAGTATTGACGTAAAAAGGACTGGATGCAAAATCGATCTGCGGATTGGGCTGCTCAAAATTCAGGCTTGGCGGCAACATCTGACGTTTCAATGAAAGGACCGTCTTGATCAGTCCGGCTACTCCAGCAGCTGAATCGAGATGCCCCACATTGGTCTTGACCGAACCGATGGCACAAAACCTGCGTTGATCAGTACTTTCACGAAATGCCTGCGTCAAAGCTGCGATCTCGATCGGGTCACCGAGTGTCGTACCTGTTCCGTGCGCCTCCACATAACTGATCGTATCGGCAGAAATGCCAGCAATGGCCTGGGCAGCCAGAATCACTTCCGTTTGCCCTTCTACACTCGGAGCGGTATAGCTTACTTTGGCTGAGCCATCGTTATTGATCGCCGATCCCTTGATGACTGCATGAATAGCGTCCCCGTCTGCTAAAGCATCCGACAATCGCTTCAATACTACAATACCGACACCACTGCCAATGACTGTTCCTGCAGCCTTTGCGTCAAATGCACGGCAATGCCCATCGGGCGAAAGAATGGCGCCGGGTTGATAGTAATAGCCATCTTCATGCAGCAAGTTAACCCAAGCGCCGCCTGCAATGGCCATGTCGACCTCATGATTAAGCAGGGCACGGCAAGCAACATGTGTCGCGGCAAGCGAAGTGGAGCACGCAGTTTGGACGGTGATCCCAGGTCCGCGTAAGTTGAGCTTATACGCGACGGTCGTCGTCATGGAATCTTTATTGTTACCATTCATCAACCCCTGCAGCGAAGAAATATCCTGCTTGTCCATTCTGCGCCCGCTCGATAGCAAATTAAGCAGCAGATAAGTATTCACGCCGCATCCTGCATATACGCCGATTGGATCGGTATATCGCGAAGGATCATAGCCGGCATCCTCCAAAGCTTGCCATGCCACTTCCAGGAAAAGCCGATGCTGCGGATCGGTCTCCGCAGCTTCCCGTGGGGTATAACCAAAAAAAGACGCATCGAAGCAATCGATATCATCCAGCTGAGCAACCGCTTTTATGTAATGGGGGTCATTCAATACCTCCGCTGGCACACCGCGTGCATGCAGTTCTTCATCGCTGAGAAAAGAGATGGATTCGACGCCCTCTCGCAGATTGCGCCAAAAAGACTCGATATCGTTCGCGCCGGGGAAACGGCATGCCATTCCGACTATGGCGATATCAAGTTCTGCATCTTCCAGTATTTTTTCAGGATTATCCATTACTGTATCCTCTCTTGTTTCCGTTGAATGAGAGCGCCGCGTTGCCGCTGCGCACGCGCCTGATGGCGTGATAAGGAAGCTGTACCTGTCTTCCCTTGAATCAGAAATTTTGCCAGACTGGCAACGGTGGTATATTTGAACAAATCAACCATGGCAATCTGCCTGGCTAAATGTTCTTCCAGCTTTTGCTTGATTTTGATCAACAGCAGTGAATGCCCTCCCAAATCAAAAAAGTTGTTGTGCAAACCGACTTGAGGCATTTCAAGGGCTTCAGCCCAGATTTCCGCAATGGTTTTCTCCATCAGATTGACAGGTGGGTCGTAATCCGGTGTATCAAACTGTTCAGGGGAAGGTAGCGCTTTCCGGTCTAGCTTGCCGTTCGGATTAAGAGGCAGCATATCCAGGAAAATGAACTGGCTGGGTATCATGTAGTCGGGCAGCGTAGCTGTCAGCGCTGTTTTTAATAGTGACGCGTTTAATTGAGTATTGTCGTGCAAAACGACATAGGCAAGCAGACGGAGACCATGACGTCCCTCATGAGCAATCACCGCAGCTTCACGTATCCCGGCTAGCGTGAGCAAGCGTGCCTCGATCTCTCCCAATTCGACACGAAAACCACGCAGCTTGATCTGATCATCGAGGCGACCGAGATACTCAAGCTGTCGATCGTCTCGCCAGCGCACTAAATCTCCTGTCCGATAAAGACGGCCTCCCGACTGATCGAATGGGTTAGCTACAAAGCGTTCACTAGTCAAAGCGGGGCGATCGAGATAACCGCGCGCCAATCCTTTCCCTCCAATATAAAGTTCACCGGCTGTGCCGGGTGGCACAAGATTGAGCTCAGCATCAAGCACATAGAGCGTGCGTTCACCCACCGGCTGGCCGATTGGCGCGAATTCACCGATCACTGACATTAACGCATTCTCATTGCTCTGATCAATCCATGCAGCTGGAGTGACCACTGTTTCAGTTGGGCCATAAGCATTCACCAAACGAGCTTTCTGAAATATCGCACGAGCCGCGATCACATCTGCTGCATACCATGCTTCACCCCCTGCTATACAGGTACGCACCCATTGCCGGGCACGATCAATTTGTGGAAGTAATAAGCGCAAATAAGCAGGAGGAAGATGCAGGATCGTTATTTTGTGTCGCTCGATCAGCTCAACAAAACCCTTTCCTGCCAGATGATGATTAGAAGAAAGCACCAGCGTCGCCCCTTCAGTCAGCGGTCCCACCCACTGCTCTGCTGCTGCATCGAAATTCATCGAAAAAAACATTAATTCGTGATCGCCCTGCTGGATCCCATAGATTTTTTTGATAGCAGACAAATGCATGGCTAGCGGACCATGAGAGACCGCCACGCCCTTAGGTCGACCAGTCGACCCCGAGGTGTAAATCACATAAGCGAGATGGTCGCTATGCAAGGTAATATCAGGATTAATTTCACTTACTGCACTCAGATCAAGCGTATCAAGTTCGAGGATCTGTATCTCTTCGCGGTAAGGCAATCGCTCGCTGAGATAAGATTGAGTCAACAGCAGTCGAGTCCCACTGTCTTCCATCATATAAGCCAGACGATCATTAGGATACTCAGGGTCAAACGGTATATACGCCCCCCCTGCTTTTAGAATAGCCACAAGCCCTATAATCAACTCGACGGAACTTCGCTCGAGTGCAACGCCTACCCGCACTTCAGGTTTGACACCCAAGTCGATAAGCCGATGGGCAAGCTTATTCGCCCGACGATTGAGCTCGGCATAACTCAGCTCGATATCACCCGAGATTACTGCCGTCATGTGCGGGCATCTGTCTGCCTGGCACTCAATCATATGATGAACTGGTTGGTTGATGGATGAAGTCTGCTGATGGCCTCCCCAGAGTGTAAGTTGCTGTTTATCCGTTTCATCCAGCAGATCGATGTCGCCAATGGCAATGGTTGGCTGCATTGAAAGATGCTGCAAAATTTGTAGATAGTGGCGCGTAAGGCGCTCGATCAGAGCAGGATCGAACAGGTTAGACGCATAAATGAAACTGGCGGATACATTCCCATCGGGTAATTCAACGGTTTCAAGTCTCAGTTCCAACTGGGCTGCCTGCTCAGGAAGGACATAATCGGTAACCGCCAGCCCAGAGTATTGCTGCAAACTACGGTAGTCTTTCTGTAAATGATTGAGGGTAGCTTGAAATAGTGGATTATGGCGTAAATCTCGCTGAGGATGCAGCGCTTCGACCAGTTGTTCGAATGGCAAATCCTGGTGAGCCTGGGCATTGATCGCATCCTCCCGCACTTGATCCAGAAGGTCAGCGAGCGACATACGTCCATGCAATTGACTCTGCAAGACCTGTGTGTTGACGAAAAAACCAATCAAGCTCATCGTTTCAATACGGTGGCGATTAGCGACGGGTACACCGATGCGAATAGTCTGTTGCCCTGTATGACGAAATAACAATACCTGGAAGGCGGCCATTAGTGACATAAACAGGGTCGCCCCACGATCAAATGAGAATTGGCGAAGTTTTACCAATACCGCTTGTGGCAGATCGAAACTGTGACGTGCGGCAGGGTAACTCGTTACAGGCCGTCGTACTCGATCAGTTGGCAATGTTAAAACCGGATGTGACTCACCTAGGTAACTTCGCCAGTAAGCGAGCTGCCTTTCCTTTTCGCCTGCTTCAAGCCATTTTTGTTGCCAAACCGTGTAGTCTACATACTGAATAGGCAAATGAGCGAGTTGAGCTGGTTTTCCTTGGATAGACGCCTGATAATAAGCTGCGAACTCATTCAACAAGATTTGCATGGACACACCATCGGCAATGATATGGTGCATGACAATAACGAGAATATATTCGTACTCAGCTACCCGGATCAATGCTACTCGTAGCAAAGGGCCTTGCATCAAATCAAAGGGCATCGAAATGATGTGCTGCGCTTCCGCTGTCACTTGCTCTTCACGCTGTGTAACATCCCAATCCAACAAATCGACATCCGTTATTGCTAATGACGATGTCGATTGTATTACTTGCTCGACCACGCCTTCCGTACTGATACGAAATAAGGTGCGTAATGATTCATGCCGTTCGATCAATGCCTGAAAGCTCGCAACAAACGCTTGTTTATCCAGCATCCCTGATAATCGCAGCGCATGCTGAACGTGATAGGCCGTGGTGTCAGGATCGAGTTGCCAAAGAAACCAAAGACGCTGTTGGCCGTAGGATAATGGCAAGCTATAGCGCTCATTCCGCATAGGCATAAGGCGGCACGTATTGGCTTCTTGTGAGATTTCCTTCAAGGATGCCACACGCTTAATTTCCGCCGCACACTCTTGCAGTCGTGGGTACTGAAATAGATTACGCGGAAGAAACGGAATATGCCAACGATCTGAAATGTGCGCTACGACCTGAACAGCAGAAAGTGAATTACCCCCAATAGCAAAGAAATGATCTCCACGCTTCAATCCCGTACGGTGCAACACAGTTTCCCAAATAGCTGCCAAAGCAAGCTCTGTTTCATCTTCCAACAGACAAGGGAGCGGTTTGCTCCCACCGAGCACAAAATGACCATATTCGTAGATGGCATAAGCATCCAGCGTGCGCTCGCGCCAACCTTGACGGCAAGCCGAGCGTTGTAACTTGCCACTCGAAGTTTTGGGAAGTGCACCAGGGTTTAGCAGTACCACTACAGATAAGGGCTCATGACAACTTGCACTGACTACCTCGCTGAGGGCTGCCACCAGAGCCTCGGCAGAAACGAGTTTCTGCATGTTGCGTGACACTTCTACTGCAACACCGATCCCTTCCCCTTCTTTTCCTTCGACTGAAAATGCCGCGATCCGCCCTTTACGTACAGCTTCCACTTCTTCCTCGATAACTAACTCAATGTCCTGGGGATAAATATTTTGTCCACGGATAATGATGAGATCTTTGAGTCGTCCCATAATGTATAACTGGCGCGCATAGATAAAACCCAGATCACCGGTACGTAACCAGCGTGCGCCTTCATGATCAACAAAGGTTTCAGCAGTTTCCTGTGGACGCTGCCAGTAGCCCTGTGCGAGGCTGAGTCCATCCGTCCAAATTTCGCCGACGTGACCTTCTGCCAGCGGAATCTGCTTCTCAGGGTCCATGATTTTTACCGAATGATTGGAAGCAGGAAAACCACAGGCAACGATCGGGATACCTTGCATCGTCACCTCCGCTTGACCTTGTGCCAGCTTGTCGGACGAAAATTCATGCACTTTCATACCCTCTCCACGCACGCCTCCCGTCACAAACAATGTCGCTTCAGCCAAACCGTAGCAGGGATAAATTGTGCCAGCCGGAAATCCAATTACACTGAAACGCTCGATAAAAGCACGCATCGTGTCTCTGCGCACGGGCTCGGCACCCGAGAAGGCAACACGCCAGGTCGATAAATCAAGTCCCTGCAATTGAGAGCTTCTCACGCGCTCGACACATAACTGAAAGGCAAAATTAGGTGCGCCACTTACTGTGGCGCGATAGCGTGAAATGACTTCCAGCCAGCGCACAGGGCGTTCGATAAAAAACTGTGGCGTCATGAGTATTGCCGGAATTCCCCGGTGTAACGGCTGCAATAATCCGCCAATCAATCCCATATCATGGTAAAGCGGCAGCCAACTGACGAAAATATCGTTCTGCCCGATCGACATGCCTTCTTCAAAAGCCCGGGCATTGATCATTAAATTATGATGACTGACCATTACACCTTTGGGCGTAGAAGTCGATCCAGAAGTATATTGCAGAAAAGCAATCTCATCTTTCTCCGGCATGCGCTCATGCCATGCGGACGCCATACCAAACCTGTTATTTTTCATTATGGCGTCAACCGCTAGAATATGAGCGTCTGCCAATTGCGTAATCGCTGTCTCGCTAATCAGCGGTATAATTTCGCTAGTTGTCAGAACGCATCGCGCCTTTGCATCGGTTGCAATCGCGAGCAGCCTTGCCAGATGTTGCACTCGTATTGATTCGGGTGGAAAAACCGGTACCGCGATCATTCCTGCATAAAGACAGGCAAGGAAACCGACTACATAATGTTCATCGTTATCCATTAACAATAGTATTCGATCACCTTGATCGAACCGATCCTGTAAAACAGCGGCAACAGCCCTGACATACAAATTGAGCGAAACATAATCGAACTGTTTGTCAATGAGTGTATCGCCATTCGCACTCACTACGATCAGAGCTATATCTGTCGGTCGCTCACGAGCGAGCGTTTGCAGATGCATCACAATATTGTCAGGATAACTGCGAGAAGGAATCAGTCTTGTATTCATGATTAATACTTAAAATAAATGCATGCTTTACGGAAAAATTATTAACCCAGCCTGGTTTTGCATACTTCATTTGCTTCCGGGATTAATTAGGATAGAAAAGGCTGGCGCTTTGCTAGCGATTGACTTTTATGGGTCAATGCTAATGCTGCCGCATAGTGAATGGGTGCACTGATCGACCAGGCGTTGACTTCTGCCCATTCAGTTTGATCGTGAGTAATACAATAGCTGCCATCATGTTTTGGCAGAACAGTTATAGCTGGCAGGTATTCAGAAATGCCACATCCCACTGCTTTCAGCACCGATTCTTTCACGACCCACAGCTCAATGAAGTTCTTGCTTGACCAGATTCTCCACGCCCGTTCTACCGAAGAAAGCACATGCGCCTCCAGATTGGCAACATCCCGATGACACTGCTCAATATCGACACCTACTTCCCCATGAGTAGATAACGCAATCAAAGCAAAATTATCAGCATGGGAAACGTTGAACTCGATGCCGGAATGCGCTGGCAAGTACGGCTTACCAAAGCTGTTCGTTTCAATGCGTAATGTCTGAGGTGGCGCCATCACACATTCCGCCAGCAGACGGCGGAGCGCTGCACGTGTCGCAATAAAGCGCACCCGGTCCCGCAGTTGACGAAAGCGAAGTGCGCGCGCTTTTTCTTCTGCGCTCAGCAATGCCCAGTCAACAGCAAGCTGATTCGAATCGAAATCGAACTCGAGCAACCAAGCATCCACTCCAATAGGCATCGTTTCAGGCAATTGCAGGCACTTCAGGTGCTTCATGAGGGAATCCACTTAAACTTTCTGTCAGACGCTTTACCAGAGTGTGCAGAAATACTTCTTCAGACTGACGAAGAAAGAAATGACCACCCTCAAACCAATCCAAGGTGAACGCTTGAGCACCTGCCAGTCGCCAATCATCCAACTTTGCCGCTTCAATCTCATCCGCACGCCCGCCAAAAACATGGATAGGAATGGGCAAAGGCGGTAGTTCCACATGCTGGAAGCTCCCACATAGCCGGTAATCGATTGCCAATAAATCCAGCGTCATCGCCAGCAATTCCGGATGATCGAACACTTCTTCCGGTGTACCTGCCTGTTTTCTTAGTTCCGCGATCAATGCTGCCTCACCCTGTATTTTGCTATAGCGCTCGCTATCCTGGCGATTGGGTGCTGCGCAACCTGAAACGACCAATGCAGTAGGAAGCGGTAATTTCTGAGCAGACAAGCGATGGGTAATCCCATAAGCCAGCAAGGCACCCATGCTATGTCCAAAAAAGGCATAATTTTCGGGCAATATGGGCACAAGCTCATTGCTTAAGCATTCAGTCAGCGCCAGATAATTTTCTTCAAGGAATTCATCTATCCGGCTATCACGCCCTGGCAATTCGATCGGCTGCACCGTAATCCAGGAAGGTAGTAACCGTCGCCATCGGAGGTACATAGCACTACCCGCGCCGGCACAAGGTAAACAGAACAGGGTGAGTGATTTGCGCATAGATATATTGCTCTAAACCTGGTTATCCATAAAAAGCCGCAAACTGAGCGGACGCATATCAGTCCAGACTTTCTCAATATGATCGAGACAGGTCTTTTTGTCGCCTAGCACACCGGTATCCTGCCAGCCACCAGGTATTGCTTTCCATTCCGGCCAAATAGAGTATTGTTCTTCATGATTGACTAAAACGCGAAAAACACCATCTTCGCGATCAAAGCAATTCGTCATAGCACACCCTCAGATTTATAAAAAAATAGGATTTTTTAATGCTTCTAAATAAGAATGCTTCTTATTCATACTAGATTAGACGAACCGGCTTATTGAGAATACAAAGAAATGTTAAAAATCTTTTTGCAAACCCCTAATGCCCTGCTTATTAAATGAGTGAGGGAGTTTTATAGAGAAGTTATTCCGACTGTATCCAACACAATAAGTGAGTGGATCTATAAAGAATTGAAAAGCATGAAGCTTTTCTTCATTGAGTCAAAACAAATTCAGCACTAAATACACGCGACTCGGAAAAATCAATTGCGAAATACCTTATTCGATCTGGCTGGAGCTCATATGAAGTACAGATATTGCTTCGCTGTCTGCTTTTTTCGTGCGTTAGATGATGATGATTCCAAGTAATTGCGCTCAGTTTATGATCAAGCAATAGCCAGAGAATCTTTTGAACCTGCTGACTATTAGATTAAAGGGCATTCTTGCAGTGATTCATTGCTTCATGGATGAGTATGTTTGCCAACGATGTAGAAATGCCCAATTCATCTGCAATCATCCGATGCGTATACCCATGTATCCGATAAAGCTCAAATACCCGTTTTGTGCGCTCCGGAAGCTTAGCTAACGCTTCTGCAATTAACTCGAGATGTTGACGATTGATTGCATGAGTCTCCGGTGTTCCTGTCAGAGCTGGCACCTGCAACCCTTCCTCGTCTGTTCCAAAAAGCTCTGACTCGAATACATCACGCCTATAGTGATCGATAGCCAAATTGCGTACGATCTGAAATAGATAGGCCAATGGCTGCCTAACTTTCTGCGTAACTGCCATCCCAGTGATTTTGATATAAGCATCTTGCACCACATCATCTGATCGTTCCCAGTCACCCAAAATTTTATACGCTGCCCGGAGTAATTGGGTGCGATTTGCGATAAATAAGGTGTTTAATTCATGAGACCATTTTTCTACTGGCATCATCATAAGTCTTGATATTCTTATTGTAATAATATTAATGAAAATAACTATAATAATTATTTTCATTTAAATTTTTGTATCATCGTTTCTAGCTACCCATTCTTATTTAAATGAATATCCTAGAAAATTAATAATATGAATGAAATTTAATGATCACTTACTAATGCTTTCTGCCAACAACTCACAAGTATCAGCATTCAAACTTACTTGGCCTAATGACAAGCGGATAAGTGCAGAAGCAAAGCTAGCAACTCCTTTGCCTTTGAATAACAAGCAAGGCTTACTATGACGTTTGCAAAGACGTTTTAACTGATAATAAGCAGCATGGCTGACGCAATCTGTAGGGCAAATCACTGCATCAGCACTATTGATCATTTCTGGTAAACGAGAAAGCGCATGTTGCTGGCCACCATCATGGTAAGTTAAGCGGATACCCATCTGTTCCGCCAACATACGATATTGCGGGAGTTGGGCAATACGCCCACCAACACAAACTACGCAGCAATCCTTTAGTTGGGATGTATCATGAGCATTCGGATGATTACAAGAATCCTTGCAAGAATTATCGGATAAAAGGAACCTTTCCAGTGCATCACGTTCGGTGGTCAGTACTTTACACTCATCAATCAAAGCTGCTATTTGGTTATGAGCATCTTGCAGTAATTGATCGAGATTACCAGCTTGATGAGCGACAGTTTTTAATCGCTCATTTTCCATGGACAATTTCATCAAACGCTGCCCCATTTCAGTCATGGTTTTACCAGACTCAATTGCAGACAGACGGGCTTTTAACGCGACGATCTCTTTCTGATTA
This sequence comes from Nitrosomonas sp. Nm34, assembly GCF_900113925.1. Classification (GTDB taxonomy): domain Bacteria; phylum Pseudomonadota; class Gammaproteobacteria; order Burkholderiales; family Nitrosomonadaceae; genus Nitrosomonas. Next base: position 37,056 of record NZ_FORD01000010.1, on the reverse strand, counting down.
TGACGTAAATGCTCGCTTTCAGCCAAAGCCTCCTGAAACCGCAGGCGCAATTTTGCTTCGGTGCGCGAATGATGTTGTTTCTGGAGTTCCATCGCTGTTTCTAATTCAGCATACTCTTTCTCGAGCTGAGCTAATCTACGAGTATCAGCAGCCTGATTTGCTCCCATATGGTGAGAATGCATATGCATATCCGCATAGATTTTTCCTCTGGTATCATCGCTAATTCGTTTGTGCGTCAGAGCGGCCCACAAAGCGCCTGCAATTTCTCCCTGTACAAAACATTTCTTCCACAGGTCGAATACTGCAGCATCTGTTTTAGCAGCTTCGAAACGAGTAAGCGCTGTCTGATACTTTGAATCGAGGTACTTCTGAATCGCTTCGGAGGCGGGGTTACTTGTAGCTACACAATTCACCGCTTCGACATGCATTAAAAATACATCGGTTATCGACGCTTCAAAATGAAACCGCCGGGCAAAACGTATTAACTCATCTTTCGACAAACAGGTGCCCACAATCGGGCAGCGGTTAGCTTCTTTAAGCTCCCAGATTTTGCTGCGTTTGATTGGCGATAATTCAGTTTCAGTTTCAGTGTTTGATTGGGGGATAGGAGCCAAAATCTGATTGTCTGCCAATAAGGGGTCAGCTATTGGCAGTATCGGCAAGAAAGGTGCATTCATAGCAAAGCCTTCTCCATTCGTATTCGTTACGTACTCAAGTAAAGCAGAAAAAGAATGATGTTCGAGAAATGCGCTCCCAGTTCAAGCAGGTGCGTACCCAGCATCTAATCGCCCACCCATCTGATAACGGGCTATATATCGCTTTACGAGATTAGATGTAATTGCGCATGCAGTTAGTTGTTTAATTAAGCAAACTGAAAAGCGTAGACTTGAAGTTTGTGAGAAATGACACCCTCTGCTCTCAATCAGCCCTGATTTTTTATCCATAAACCCATCTCCTGGTCATTGAAATAATGGCTGGCTGACAAGCAATATGCGCTTTGTTGGCTGGCTAAATCAATTTCTTTTTAATGAAGAATCAATAAGATTGCGTTAATAGTAATATGAGTGCTCGCGCCCCTTTTATTTTTAAATCATATTTGACGTTAACATCAAATTCAAATCATTCTTCATGATTTGCAAATAATAATCATTATTATTTGCAGTGTAAATAATATTTATCGCTTATTTTTCTGAAAATAAATTCAGGAGCTATCTTGCATAACACAAAATCTTGAAAAGCAACCTGGCTTATACCCTCCTCTAACAGATTTGTGAGTGAACACAAGTACGCCAGGAAAGATTGAGTTATGCTGGTGCTCTCTTTATTCTTGATTACTTTCTATCAGAAAATAATAAAACTGGAGCTGAGGATTTTTATTGCCTAACTTGATTTTTCTGATCTGACAGACAGAAACAACAGCTCGATTCATTCTCCTTGTTTTATGAGATTAAAAAATTACAAATAAGTAACCCATAATGCAAATGCATATAACTTCGAATGTTAGAATTAATTCTTTTTTTAAATTTTGCAGCGCGCACACTGAGACTTTATAATGCAATGGAACCGTAAAATGCTGGATATCTCATATATTAAAGCGCTCACATATACTTATTCTCTTTGCCAGAAGTTTTTATAATGCGCCCCATACTGGACATCGCCGCAGCACTTGATCTTCACCCAAATGTACTGATGTGCTATGGCGAGCATATGGCAAAACTTCGGTTAAATGCCTTACCAAAGAAAGAAGCTAAGCCAAAGGGAAAAATCATCCTGGTTTCAGCGATTAATCCCACTCGTAGTGGTGAAGGAAAAACTACTGTTTCAATCGGTCTGGCACAAGGTCTTGCGCGCATCGGTCAGCGTGCAGCACTTGCCTTACGCGAACCCTCGCTGGGGCCTATCTTTGGCGTCAAGGGAGGCGGTACCGGTGGTGGCCGTTGCCAGCTCGAGCCTTCAACACGCATCAATATGCATTTCACGGGGGATTTGCATGCCATCGGCGCCGCACATAATCTGCTGGCTGCCTTACTGGACAACGCTATCCATTTTCGCAGCGAACTCGATCTGGAGCACCGCCAGGTTTTTTGGCGCCGTGTGCTGGATGTGAATGACCGCGCCCTGCGTCAGACCGTGATTGGACTAGGTGGACGCCTTAATGGTGTCCCGCGCGAGACCGGCTTTGACATCACCGCAGCTTCAGAAGTCATGGCCATCCTCTGCTTATCTGAAGATCTCGCTGATCTAAAGGCTCGTCTGGGGCGTATTCTGGTTGGATTTGATCGCGTGGGCAATGCGGTCACAGCCCAGAGCCTTGAGGCAACAGGCGCAATGGCAGCTCTGCTGCAGGATGCGATATTGCCGAATCTGGTGCAATCCACCGAAGGCGTGCCCGCTTTTGTGCATGGCGGGCCATTTGGCAATATTGCCCATGGCTGTAATAGCGCGATCGCTACCAGGACCGCCGCCTTCTGCGCGGATTTTGCCGTGACAGAAGCGGGTTTTGGTTTTGACCTGGGTGCCGAGAAATTTTTTGACATAAAATGCCGCAGCTCTGGCCTATGGCCCAGTGTAGTCGTCCTGGTAGTGACTGCCCGCGCTTTAAGAATCCATGGTGGCGGTGACCCGGCCTCCCCCGGCCCCATCCAGGAAATCGAACGGGGCTTGGCACACCTGGAGCATCATGTTCATAGCGTACGCGCCTTTGGCTTTGAGCCGGTCATTGCCATCAATTGCTTTGAAGGTGACACCCAGCAAGAACTGGCTACCATCGAAAAAGGGTGTACCCAGCTTGGACTCACTGCCGCCCTCTTTAGCGGTTATACCGATGGAGGCGCTGGGTCTGAAGCGTTAGCGCATGCAGTCATTGCTGCCGCCGCTCAGCCGACACCGCCTGTACGTTATCTTTATGATTTGGATTCTCCTCCTGAAGAGAAGATCGCCGCCGTCGCTCGCACTATCTATGGCGCTAGCCATATCGAGCTCAGTCGCACTGCAAGAAAGGATCTTGAGCGGGTTCGCTCACTTGGTTACGATCAACTCCCCATCTGTATCGCCAAGAATCATTTGTCATTGAGCGGCGACCCAACTTTAGGGAGTCATCTTAGTAAATTCACATTGCCAATTGAATCAGTGCGCATCGCTGCCGGCGCCGGTTACCTACTGGTACTGACCGGTGACATTGTCACTATGCCTGGGTTACCGCATGATCCGGCTGCACATCGAATTGATTTGTCTGATGATGGGGAGATTGTGGGAATTTGACCGCTGCCCTGTCTTGTTGTGCATTCCTGAAAAAGCTTTTCTCTCAATCTCAGAGGTGCATGTTGCCAAACAGTAATTGGTTAAAATTACTTCCTAAATAAATAAGGTAATCCCCCGGCTATGCCGGGGGATTACCTTATTTATTTAAAGTACATTGTATAACGTTAAAGTGAGCAGCTTGCACAGCTTTTCGTGCAGATCCGCTCCATTGCCGGGTTATGCCTTGGTTTCACCAATGACCTTTGCAAGTGCAGCCTTTGCACCACGAATCTTTCTATCGCGCTCCTTGCGTTCCAGCTTCTCATCGAGGATGAGTTCGATTCCAATCCGTAGCATTTTAAAATATGAAAGCCCATCTTCTTCCGAAAGCTCATGGCTTCCCTTGCTGAGCAAGGAATACATCTCCGGATGTTTAACCAGGAACGAAGGCAAGTGTTTTTCCAGGAGTGCAATATTTCTATGTTGGTCGCCGTTCGAAGGTTACCGGCTTACTTTGTAAATTATTGACTCTGTACAGTGTTTGCTGTTTTCATCTGCCACAAGCCGTTGATCGATAAAGAACAGGAAATCCTTACTATGGACATTGTGCCGGGTGCATTTAGCATAAACTCGGGCAGTCCTTGTGGGTCTGCGACCTGGAATGCCGATTCACGTCTGCACTGGTGCAGAAGCTGTCGTAAGTACCACCAAAATACAGAAGGTCAACAATTTTCCGGGCCTGCTCGCCCTCGAAAATTGTCTCTGTATAGAGCGGCATGCTAAAAATGAATTCAAGATGCGTAAGAAATGCGTTCTTAGTCATGGAAACAGGCTTAATCGAAAAACATAACGTGGAGCTAACCGGACTGCGTGGCTTTCACGCAGCTCCGGTTGAGCACAGGGTTATACGCTGACGGCAAAACTTTCACCATTTGGGAGATTGAATACCCCCGATTCTCCATAAATAACAGCGATACCCAGTGACTCAATAAAATATTGAGTATCAGTTGATTTACAACTCGAAGGTAACACCAGATAGAGCTTGGTCTCTGAGTGCCCATACCGATATTTGTAGTAATAAATTTGCCCTACCGCAGAATACACCTGAGCTGATGGAAGAGCCGATGTTTTAACTTCAAAAATCGCGTTCGCGCGCTGCGTAACTTTATCAACTATGGCTACATCAACGTGTACATTGTTGGTGACAAATACGGATTTGTTCGAGGCAATAGCCTTTCCAAGGAACACCATTAACTGGTTGCACAATGGCCCGTGTAGATATTCATACTCATTTTTTGGTCCACCTCCTGCCGTCTTCTTGCCTTCAAACTCTGCCCCCTTTCCCCAATTATAAATAGAGGTTAACGACGAGCTAGACACAACAATTTCCGGCTGTTCTTCAATCTCTTTATGTGCTTGCTTTAGTTCTTGTACGGCTGCTACAAATGTCGCTATATTGTTTGCGATTGTAGAAGAAGCGAGTGAACAAACTGGAATAACACTGGCAAGCTTACCCATATCGCTTATTTGAACGAGCCACTTATCAAAGTGAGTAAATGTAAATTCGCGTTTGATTTGACCTCTGAACGAAGTGAACGAGCCGCGTGAGCAGAGCCAGTATTCGTTGCCTGACTGGACATATAAACCGGAAACCTTCCGATCATGCTCTATTGGGATATTTATCTCAACATCTGGCGATGGGGGACCTTGCTCTCTCGTAAACCGGATTAGGTGAGGAACTCGCGTATCCCAAGATTCAGGAACACCAATTTGAATTTCACCTAGATGCGTATTGATTGAGTAGGTAGGATAGGTAGCTCTCTCCCCATTAGGAAATCCCCATACCATATCCTCCAAGTTGGAAGCAACCTCCTGCAATCGTTCGCGAAAATTTCTTACGGCTCGTGAATTTTCTTCTTTTGTCTCTAATGCGCGCATGCAATATATCCAGACCTATAAAAAGTAATTATATAGTTTAAGTATATCTTCCATGCTTTTGGAATTAATAGCAGAAAATTGTTACGCTTGTCATATTAACTAGCTTTATATCATACCAAATGAAGTGTTGTGCAGCTCTGCAGATCATGAAAGTATTAGCTGTCTCATATTATTTGGCTAGATATAGTAGATTTACTGAGAGAAATTGAGTGGATGATTTTGGCAGAAAGCAACCATTTAAATGATGCGAATTTAGCGAGGATCAAAGTGAATTATTCCGTATACTTGTCATTCTCCTACTCTCTCAAGGTTTTTGACAACATTCCAGGTTTTCAATACATCCCAATCACAGTATGAATTACTTCTATCTTCACCAAAGGCAATCACATGCGCGCAGTTTTTCTTGATTTCGGTTCCGTCACCCGTGGTGATATCGATTGTACAAAGCTGGAACAGGCCATTTCTCCGTGGCATTATTATGAAGATACCGCCACAGAACAAGCTATTGAGAGAGTCAAGGATGCGGAAGTCGTTGTCATCAATAAAGCCCTGCTGGACCGTGCTGCATTATCATCTGCAAACCGCTTGAAATTGGTCTGCATTGCCGCTACCGGTTATAACAATATCGATCTCACAGCCGCGTCTGATTACAATATTCCTGTTTGTAATGTACGCGACTATGCCACACCTTCTGTGGTAGAGCATGTTTTCATGCTCATACTCAATCTTTCACGCCGTTTTATTGAGTATCAGCATTTGGTCAAGAATGGAGATTGGCAGAAAAGCACCTATTTCTGTCCGCTTGATTTCGGTATTGAAGAGCTGTCAGGCAAAACGCTCGGGATAATCGGCTATGGTATGCTAGGAAAAGCAGTAGCAGAAATAGCCCAGGCATTTGGCATGCAACTGTTGATTGCTGAGCATAAGGGCCAGCCTGCCCGCCCAGGGCGTACGGCATTTGATGAAGTGATCAGTCAATCAGATTTTATTACCCTTCACTGTCCGCTTTCAGACGCAACACGCAATCTGATCAGTCAGAGAGAATTTGAGCTGATGAAGCCATCCGCCTATCTCATTAATACGGCACGCGGTGGCTTAGTGAACGAAGCCGATTTACTAGCAAGCCTGTCTTCTGGCCGCATTGCTGGTGCAGCCACTGATGTTTTGCAAAATGAACCGCCTGTTGCAGGCAATTTATTATTGGAGTACCCGCAGCCCAATTTGATTATTACCCCGCACATTGCCTGGGCCAGCAGAGAATCCCGACAGCGTTTGCTCGATCAGATTGCAGACAATATTCATAATTTTTTCCAGAATAAACCATTTAATCAGATCAAGGATGCATTAACCTCACGCCATAGGCATGATCAATAGCTTATTTCTCAAGGATAAATTCAACCTTATCTGATGGGAGTAAGCTTATTTCCTTGATTCCAGCTGATAATCACTTTGCGATCATGGCCGCGCTGTTTGCCATTGCCACGCTCGCGCTACTTGCGGAAAAAACCCGTGTGGGCGCGCTGCTAACCAGCGCTGTCATCGCGATACTCGCTGCTATCATCGCAGCGAATGTGAATATCATTCCCCATACGGCTCCTGCTTACGATTTTGTCTTTGCCTATTTTGTGCCTGTGCTGATTCCGCTCTTTCTGTTCAAGGCTGATCTCAGGCGGCTCTTTTTTGAAATGACGCGCATGACGATGGCGTTTTTGCTAGCGTGCTTCGGCACTATCAGCGGTGCAATCGTGGCTGTACTGTTGCTCGATCTGTCCTCACTCGGAACAGGAGCGGCAATTGATGCTGCTTTGCGTGAGCCTGCGATTGCTGGGCTGTTTACTTCCACCTACATCGGCGGTTCAGTCAATTACGCAGCCTTGGGGGAAATCACTCGGCTGCGTGAAGATGCCTCATTTTTCTCATCGGCCACGGCTACGGATAATCTGTTCAGTGCGTTGTACCTGGCCATGCTGGCGGTGCTGCCAAGTTGGCGCTGGCTTGCGCGACGCTACACTCCCCGCACTCACCATATCGCAAATTCAGAGCTCGAGCTGGGGCACCCTACTCCATTGACTTTGGCTATGTCTCTAACGCTTGCACTGCTGGTTGTGGCCACTGGGGATGCGTTAACGAGCCGGTTAGCAATTCCAGACTGGCGTTACGCAATGATCACGCTGCTGGCTGTCATGCTTGCCACCTTATTTCCCAAGCAAATGGCACGGCTGCATGGTGACTTTGAACTGGGCATGCTTTTGTCGTTGATATTCTTCGCAACCATCGCTGCAGGCGCCAATGTTTTGGCCATGATTCAAATTGCACCGCTGCTGATCCTGTTAGTAGCCATTCTTCTGATCGTACATGCGTTGATCACTTTCGGCTTCGGCAAGCTGCTCGGATTTTCATTACCAGAACTGGTTACCGCTTCCAATGCGGCAGTGCTCGGTGCAACCACTGCGCCCGCCTTAGCCGCCGCCAAAGAATGGCGCGATCTGATCACCCCTGGCGTGCTGGTAGGGGTTTTGGGTTATGCATTAGGAACCTTTGCCGGTACTGCGGTATATCAATTCTGGTCTTGGATTGTGAGTTAATTCTATTTCCAAATCAAACCTGGTTTGGTCAGTTTCACCTTGCTGTATTATTGGCCCTGTCTGCAGCTCGCCTTCGCGTTATATTTGATTTGGAAATGGAAGGAAAAACTGATACTGCCCTTCGGCTGGCTCAGGCCGAACGTTACTATTGTAAATGCTATTCCGGCACGCTCTCCTCATAATGTGGTTAGATCAGTTAAATAAGATTAAGGTTAGGAATTAATCATAGGCTGCTACGGTCATATTGATTGCTATTGTTAATCTGCCATATAACAGGAGGCGCTATGGCACAACAAAGTGAAACAATTGCCTTACCCAAGCCTAGTTTAACTGGCTCAACCTCTCTTGAGGCGTTACTGGCAAAACGTCGTTGCATCCGTGAATACTCAGTGACTACACTCAAGTTAGCCGAAATTGGACAATTACTATGGGCAGCACAAGGGATTACCCACCCGCAAGGGTATCGTACTGCACCATCAGCCGGCGCCTTGTATCCACTGCAGTTGTACCTGGTCGTGAGGGCGTTGGAGGATCTGGCTCCAGCTGTGTATGGTTATGATCCTGATCGGCATCGTTTAGTATGGATGCAAGAGGGTGATCGGCGCAATTTATTGGCGAGCGCTGCCTTAGGTCAGGAGTGGCTGGCCAATGCGGCTGCCATCGTGGTATTTGCTGCCGATTATAAGCGTACTACTCATAAATATGGAGAGCGCGGTAAACGTTATGTTCATATGGAAGCAGGGCATGCAGCGGAAAACCTGTTTTTACAGGCCAATGCACTGGACTTAACTACAGTGATCGTCGGCGCCTTTGATGAGGAGGAGGTTGCTAATGTATTGGACCTACCGACGCAGGAACAGCCGCTTATCCTGATGCCGATCGGCAGGAAATAATCATTTTCCCTCATAATCTTATCGTACCGCATCCAATGAACGCTCATTATTCGGTAATGTCTATTCAGTTGCAGAAATATTGCCATGACAAGTCTTTCACTGATCGCAACAGAAGCTCAGGAGCTGGTCAAGCAATTACCTGAAGCGCAGCGCCAAGCATTACAGGATGCCCTGGTTGAACTTTGTGAAGCGCATTGGCAGATTCTGCGCGGACCACAACCGACGACACGATTGGCACAGACACTGTGGTTAATCACTCCACCACTAGCAGATTTGCTGATCGATCTATACACCACAGGGGATACACGATTGAATGAGGTATTGCCATGTTATGATTTAGCAAGAGAGCTCGCGCTCCTTGTTTTGGCGGAAATCCAGCATGGTAATGAATTTGGCGTGCAGATCGCCCATGAACCGATGAAGGCATTCGAAACGGTATCGCCACCTGTTGCATGGCTTAATCGTATCGCTGCATTGCTGCGAGGGACGCTCGACGCACCCACTCTGCATCACCATGAGCGACATGATGCGCTGCGGAAAGCCCTGGCTGTGATCACCTCCCATACCATGCGCCTTGATTTGCCTGCAGTGCTACAAGTTGTTTATTACCTCACGAAATCTCCGGTTCAATCTGATGACGCTAGCGACGCAGCATTGGAAAAATTGCGCCATGATGTGGAGGATGCCGGTATTCACTTTTTAAAAATTAAAAATAACTTGATTCACTTTGAACAACACCATCATCCTCACAAACCTGTACGTGCCAGGCAATTAGGTGAGTTATTGTTGGAAATCAGGCAGCAGTGGTTCAAGTGAATAAGGAAAAATTAGAATACCCAAAGCTATATTTTCTTCACGAATTCTGATTTCAGCTTCATAGCACCCATACCATCAATTTTACAGTCAATGTTATGATCGCCTTCGACCAGGCGGATGTTTTTGACTTTGGTTCCCACTTTAACTACCGATGACGAGCCTTTAACCTTTAAATCTTTGATAGCGGTGACAGTATCACCATCTTGAAGAATATTGCCAAACGCATCACTAACAATCGTTTCATTATCGATAGGTTCCGTTATCGCTTGCTGTGCCCATTCATGTGCACACTCCGGGCATATATACATATTTCCCTGTTTGTAGGTATATTCTGAACCACATTCAGGGCACTTTGGTAGATCTGTCATGTTATCTGGCCTTCCGTTGAGTCACTCTTATTTGAGCTTTACTGGCTTGTCTGTCTGATCAGTTTAACCGGGATAATTGATCAGCTTTTTTTAGTATGGTTGGAATTCTATAGATGCCGCACATGGAAAGAATATACCATTTTGCAGCAGAAAGCGCTTCGCCTGCACTTGTAATATAGAGCGGCTGCTTGCTTTTCCCTCTGTATAACGCATAGGTTTCGCTAATGCCAGCAAATCGTTTTTTAGCCACACCGATCACCTTCACTTTACCCTGCAATGCATCGTATAGATGCTTACTCAGACCGGGCTTGGCATTCCCGTCTAAATATACATAACTATCAATCACAATGTATTCTGGCTGTAAGCCGTGTTCGCTTAACAGCTTGAGAATACCAGGGAGCTCCCGTTGATAAAACTGTCCAGGAACATAGTCACTCACCTGCTCGACCCTGGTAATATACCTCTCGTCTGGCTCAGCATCAGTCCACCATTTAAAGGCAACCCCTGCAACCAAACCATTATGGTTGTCGTAATGAACGTCTACCGCTAATATCAAAGTTATCTATAGTTAATATTGCCAAGTAAAAACTGCTGCTAGAAATACTCATATTTGGGCTATTCTGTAACGGCTAATCAAATATTTCTCAGCTTCAACTACCAAAAATACCAGCCCACCAAATAACATCACTTTAGTCCAGGCAGCAGGATCAATTGCCGCTGTACCGAACAATTGCTGCATCAAAGGATGGTAGGTAAACAAAAGCTGAATTACTACCAAGCCACTAATAGCAAGCAATACATAAGGGTTCCCAAATAATCCTTTATAGGATAATGCTGGCGTCAGCAGGTAACGGCAATTGAATAAATACCAGATCTCTCCCATTACCAGTGCATTGACAGCAATAGTCCGGCACGTTTCAACACTGCCACCTTGCGCCTGTTCCCATAAAAACAACCCAATCCCACCGCTGGTAAGAACCAGGGACACAAAGGCAATACGCCACATCATGAATCGTGACAGAATAGGTGCACTTGGGTCACGCGGCGGACGCTGCATGATGCCTGATTCTGCTTTTTCAAAAGCAAGGGACAGTGAGAGGGTGACTGCAGTGACCATATTGACCCATAAAATCTGCACAGGAGAAATCGGTAGTGTCATCCCAAGCAGAATGGCAATGACCAGCATACCAGCCTCACCGCCGCTGGTGGGCATAATATAAATGATGGTTTTTGTGATATTATCGTATACCCTCCGGCCTTCCTCCACCGCATGCGTAATTGAGGCGAAATTGTCATCCGTAATCACCATCTCAGATGCTTCCTTGGCGACTTCAGTGCCTTTCTTGCCCATCGCCACTCCGATATCTGCGCGCTTCAGGGCAGGTGCATCATTCACACCATCACCCGTCATGGCCACGATCTCACCGTTAGCCTGCAATGCCTTCACCAATCTGAGCTTGTGCTCTGGATTGGCGCGCGCAAAAACATCCGTTGTGTTAATCGCCTCACGCAATTGCGCGTCATTCATCTGATCCAGTGCAATTCCGTTTAATGCCATCTGACCATCCCCAATGCCAAGTTGCATACCAATTGCCTGTGCGGTGGCGATATGATCCCCGGTAATCATTTTGACGCGTATGCCAGCTGATCGACATTTTTGCACTGCCTCAATTACTTCTTCCCTCGGTGGATCCATAATACCGACTAGACCAAGTAAGATAAAATCATTACCTATATGATCGAAAGTCAGCGTCATCTGATCTTTTTCAGCAGCCTTGACTGCAATGGCCAGTAGCCGCTGCCCCAATGCGGCTGCTTCCTGCATCTTGGCCTGCCAATAACTGGTATCCAGCGGACGATCGCCATCTATGCTTCGTTCCTTGCTGCAAATCGTCAAAATTTCTTCAGGTGCACCTTTGAGATAAATATAGCCATGCCCTGCATGATTGTGATGTAAGGTCGCCATAAAGCGGTGCTCAGATTCAAAAGGAATGGCATCGGTACGCGGCAGTGATTGATGTTCGAATGAGGGATCCAGCCCTGCTTTTAAGGCGAGCGTGATCAGAGCGCCTTCAGTTGGGTCCCCCTCAATTGTCCAGTTGCTCTCGTGTTCTCGTAATTGCGCATCATTGCACAGCAGCCCTATTCGAAAGAGCTCAAGTGTCTCGGTAAACTCATTCGTGAGAAGCGCGGTACCTTGCATACTGAATCCTCCAACAGGTGCGTAACCTACTCCGCTTACTTCTATTTGATAATCAGCTGTAATTACGCGCTGCACCGTCATTTCATTACGCGTCAGCGTCCCTGTCTTGTCGGTGCAAATGACGGTTACCGCGCCCAAAGTCTCCACTGCCGGTAAGCGGCGAATAATGGCATGCCGCTTGGCCATCATTTGCACTCCTAACGCCAGCGTAATGGTCATAATGGCCGGCAGCCCTTCCGGAATGGCGGCAACAGCAATACCGACAGCAGCCATGAACATCTCACCTAAGTGATAATCACCTAAAATCAGACCATAGCTCAGCATGCCAATAGCCAGAATGATCACCAAACCACTCAGCCAGCGTCCAAATATCGCCAGCTGTCTGAGCAAGGGAGTTTCAATGGTATCGACATGTTCCAGCAAGGTGCTGATGCGTCCTATTTCAGTTTGATTACTGGTAGCTACCACAACCCCTACACCTTGGCCATAGACAACCAGAGTACTCGAATAAGCCATGCACAGACGATCTCCGATCGTTACCTGTGCTGGCACGGCTTCGGTTGTTTTTTCTATAGCCTCGGATTCTCCAGTTAAGGCAGCTTCTTCGACACGCAAGTTTTTGGTGCTGAATAAACGCAAATCAGCAGGTACCTTTTGACCGGACTGCAATAATACAATATCACCAGGAACTAATTCCTCTGCACGAATTTGTATGCGCTTGCCATCACGCATAACCACCGCATCCAGTGAAAGCATTTGACGTATCGCGTGCAACGCTTTTTCGGCTTTACCTTCCTGGATAAAGCCAATCAATGCGTTGATGAGCACCACCCCGGCAATCACAGCCATGTCGACCCAGTGATCCAGCAACCCGGCAATCATGGCTGAGGCTAACAGCACATAAATCAGCGCATTGTGAAATTGCAGCAAAAAACGGCTCCATGCACTTCGTTTTCGCGATGGCTTAAGCCGGTTGAGTCCATACTGCTTGAGCCGCTGCTCTGCTTCCGTCTGCGTAAGACCATGACGGCTGGTTTTAAGGATTGCCATCACTTCATCGGCTGTTCGATGATGCCACGCAATCTCTGAATTACGTTGAGGTGTCAGCAATTGTTTTATCTCCTATTGCATTTCCAAACCAAAAATGATGCGAAGGCAAGCCGCAGACAGAATTAATAATACGGTAAGGAATAGCTGAGAATGCCAGGTTGGATTTAGAAATGGAATGAGTTAATTTATTCTTCAAATTGTGCTAATTTACATATTATTATGTACTCTGAAACCATTACACGAATTCAATATGAATTGGACACCTTACATTATTATATTGTTGCTGATCTCTTTCATAAGTATTACTCAAGCAGCCGAACAAGCTCCTTTTGGCAACCAGATTAAAGCAGTTACCAACTACAACCGCGCTACCACACAAATTGCTACTGGGGGCAAATTGAATGAAGGAGGTGTGCAGGAACTGGCCGAAGGAGGCTTTAAAACAGTCATTGACTTACGCACCGAATCTGAGGGTACTCTGGCAGAAAAGCAGACTGTTGAAGCTGCTGGCATGCGCTATATTAATATCCCGGTAACCGGTGCCGGTATTAGTGAGGAACAATTGACTAATTTTAGCAGCATAATTGAGCAAGCTGCCACCCCCGTGTTGCTACACTGTGCCTCAGGAAATCGCGCTGGTGCCATGTGGACGGCTTATCGCCTGAGCAAAGGAATAGCCCCAGACATCGCTTTTGAGGAAGGCCGTACTGCAGGTATGCAAATCAGTATGGAAGAAAAAATCAAAGATAGCTGTCGTACGAAAAATATGTGTTGAAGATCAGCCAAATGAATAATTTTGCTGGATCTCTCCATCTTGTTTTCATTGTTGGGCCAAATTCCTGATCCGGTGAATTTGATATTTTCTTAAATCTTTTGCAAGGGAGTGATTAAGCATAGGGCGAAGATGAGTAAGCGAGATAACGTAACTCTCTTCGGTTTTAAATGGAAATTTCAAAGTGCATGATATGCCGCCTTCATCTCCCAAATAATGAACATCGATAATTTCTAGCCGTTGATTAATTTTGAGTTTTATATTTCGCTGTTCTAGTAGCGAAACAAATCTTTTATTTAGATGGATAAACAGGAATTGGTAAACAATTCTTCATTTTATTCATTAATTCCATTGCTTCTTGATAATCATCGATCATGACACACCAACACTTATATTATTATTTACCAATCTGCCGATTCATAGCCATTTTGAGCTAGGCCTAACGAATAGCTTTATCCGGTGTCATCCCCAAGTTGCAATAAGCGCTGCTCTATCGACGGCAGATAAACTTTGTTGAACTAAACTAATGGGGAAGAGATGCTTATAAGAATTGTAAGTTTGCGGAAGGAAAAGTCAACTAACAGTTGTGACGAGCAGTATCGGGTGTGCTAAAAAAGAGCGCTCTGGTGTAACTGGACTCTTATGTTTGCTTCTCGATCTTTGTCTGGATTGATCCATCTTAGACCTACTCAGCCTACATGAGCGCACGCATCCTCGATGGATTCATGAAAAGGTGGCACTTATTGTCTTACAAAATAAATGAATTAACCGACAAATAAGCTTAGCGGAAAGTGGTTGACTGAAGCATCAAGTTATACCTTTAAAACACCTATTTTTATGTTTCAGAATCTAGAATTCTATATATATCCCCGATTACTTCTTGCAATTTCTTACTGGATAATGACTTCATAGAATACTCTTTATTTAATTCTTTGGCGTTTGAGCTATTATCGAAAGTCTCAATTAATTTTTTCTTTGTCCATTTTTTTTGTAACAAATCCAGGGGACAAAATATATTGCTCTGGAAAATACCAGAATTCACTTCCTGTTGAATCAACCATCCGAGTTTTGTTTTCAGCTCCTTCCAGGGGCAAGGATACACAGATTTCGGCCAATTGCTTAAGGTTATGTGCAGAATACAATTTTTCGGAGGATATAATAAGTACAGGATATTCCGGTCTCCTGAGAAAGATTCTAAATTCCATTTCTTCCATAAATTCAATTTCTAGAAATAGTGTCAGTCATTACATCTTACAAAATAAACAAAAAATTAACTGACTGCTTGGTAAGCATAAATTATACTTCATGCACTATGCAATGACTGCCCCCATTCTGTGCTGCAATTGCAAACCTGGCAAACGATCAACCATATTGCACTTGGTCGAAAAGCCGCTCAATCTGGAACCTCATTTTTTCACTCAATGATTTCTTGCTCACATATTTAATTTCATAAATATCCGCATCTTTGCTGCTTTCCAGCAAGTAATCGTCACTGGTTTTCAACTCATCGATCAGCTTCTTTTCCAATGCGCGTGTTCCGGGCCAACTTTCACCTGTAGAGACTTGAACGATGTCAATTTCAGGTCGGTGCTGAACGATAAATTCTTTAAACAATAGGTGAATATCCTCTATTTCTTCACGAAATTTAGCCTTCGCTTCATTGGTATTTTCACCAAATATGGTCACAGTTCTTTTAAAATCACCTGCTGTAAACTGTTCAAATTCAATGTCATGCTTTTTTAATACTTTATTAAAATTAGGTATCTGGGCAATTACACCAATGGAGCCTATGATAGAAAATGGCGCGGCCATAATACGGTTCCCGACGCACGCCATCATATAACCTCCACTGGCAGCGACTTTATCGACTGAAACCGTGAGTGGAATGTTTTTCTTCCGAATACGCATAAGCTGGGATGCCCCCAGCCCATATCCATGGACTATGCCGCCACCGCTTTCCAATCGTACAAACACCTCATCTTTTTCAGTGGCCACCGTCAATATAGCAGTAATCTCCTCTCTCAGTGACGATACGGCCGAAGCACGAATATCACCATGAAAGTCCAACACATAGATACGCTTTTTTTGGGTGCCATTATTTGTACCTGCAACAATTCCTTTTATTTTTTCTTTTTCCTCTTTTAGATATTTTTTTAATCCCTTTTTATGTAATATGCTGGCGTTCATCGCCATCGCCATATCATCATATTTTTTATTCAATTTCTTAATTTCAATAAACTCTTTTTTGCCTGATCGCTTTCTGCTGGACATAAACGCGAAGAACAGCGCCACTGCTATAATAGCAATGACAATTGTTACAGTTTTCGCCAAAAATAGTCCATAACTAATAAAGAATTCTGACATTGTCTGAATACCACCTTATATACTAAAGAAGTTAATTATTTCGCCATCTGTTAACAGTCAAATGTTTATAGAAACATTATCTTACCTGCCTATTCAAATTTAATCCGGGTGGAGCACAAAAAAATAAATCTATGCCACATTAACGGTTGAAAATGTGTTGTTTTTCCAATAGCTATCGATAACATTATTCATTCCTCCGAATTTTTATTTTTGATTATTTATTTTTAATTTCCGTTATTTGTTGGTATGTGTTTTTCGTTTAATAAGTCATTCTGCAATCATCATATTTTTAGCACTATTCTTCAATGAAACCAAGGCATCTGTGTTTGTAGTCATCAGCCTCACTTATCTGCTCAATCATTTTGTAAAAATTGATTATCTGAAGTAAACATTTTATTTTTTATCAATACCACCCCGCGATAATAACGCTACATTTCCCCCTACCGCTGCCGTATTGATGGAGACTACCCGTTCAGTAGCAAAGCGTTGCAAATAATGTGGGCCGCCAGCTTTGGGACCGGTGCCGGAGAGCCCTTCACCACCGAAGGGTTGGGAGCCAACCACAGCACCGATCATATTGCGGTTGACGTAAATGTTGCCGCAGCGTACATGTCGGGTAACGTAGTCGATGGTAGAATTGATGCGGCTGTGGATGCCGAGTGTCAGGCCGTAGCCACTTTGATTGATCGCATCAATTACTTCATCTAAGTAGCCGGCCTGATAGCGAATAATATGGAGAATAGGGCCAAATACTTCGTGCTGGAGTTGGCTGAGTCTTTCAATCTCATAAATATGTGGGGCGAAATAACTGCCCTGCTCGCTCTCTTGCGGTAATTGTATAATCTTGATCAGGCGAGCCTCCTGGTCCATTCGTTCACAGTGCTGTTGCAGTTCGTCGCAGGCTGAAAGGCTGATAATGGGGCCAATATCGGTGCTAAGGTGAATAGGGTTGCCGATAAGCAATTCATCCATCGCGCCACTGAGCATTTCTATGATCGGCTCTGCGACTTCCTGTTGCAGAAAAAGGACGCGCAGTGCTGAGCAGCGCTGACCCGCACTGTTAAAGGCAGAAGTAATCACATCTTTTACTATCTGCTCCGGCAATGCTGAACTATCGACAATCATGCTGTTCTGTCCTCCCGTTTCGGCAATAAAAGGGAGTATGCGCTCACCTTGGGCTAGTGCCTGGTTGATCTGGCGCGCAGCGCTGGTAGAACCGGTAAAAGCAACACCAGCGATGCGTGCATCGCTTACCAGCTTCATGCCAATTTCACTGCCACTACCGGTAATGAAATGGAGCACCTTTTGAGGGACGCCGGCTTCGTGCAACAGACGTACCATGTACGCGCCACATAAAGGTGTAAGAGCCGCTGGTTTGGCTATCACAGAGTTGCCCGCAGCAAGTGCAGCAGTAATTTGGCCGGTGAAAATGGAGATCGGAAAATTCCATGGGCTGATGCAGATGAACACACCACGCCCGGTCAGCCGCAATTGATTACTTTCGCCCGTGATTCCGGGCAATATAACGGGATGGACAAAATGGTGGCGCGCCTGAGCAGCATAGTAGCGGCAGAAATCGATGGCTTCGCGCACTTCACCGAGCGCGTCATGAATGGTGCGCCCGCCTTCACGAATAATAAGCGCCATCAATTCAGCGCGTTGCTCTTCTAATAGATCAGCCGCTCGCTCCAACCGGGCGGCGCGTTCGCTCGCATGCGTATTGCCCCATTCAGGTGCCGCTTGATAGGCAGTCTGGAGTGCTTTCTCAACTGCGCTGCTATCAGCAAGGATCACTTCACCGACAACATCAGTGTGATCGGCGGGGTTGAGAATAGTTTGCACCCTTCCTGTGAGAATATGGCCATCCACTATCGGTGCCGCATGCCATGGTTGCTTAGATGCTATTTCCAATGCTTGCTCGAGGTGTATCTGCGCATCGGAATCAGCAAGATTGATGCCACTGGAATTAAGCCGTTCCTTACCGTAGAGCTGACGTGGCTGCGGAAGCCGTTGTTGGTAGCGTTCCAGTTCACTTAGCGGATCAGTTATGGTCTCATCAACGGTAACCTGTTCGTTCGCTATTTGATTGACAAAAGAACTATTGGCGCCATTCTCCAGCAACCGCCGCACCAGGTAGGGTAGCAACTCCTGGTAGTTGCCAACAGGTGCATAAACGCGGCATCTAAGCTGTGGATATTCATCGAACACGGTGGTATAGAGAGCTTCACCCATACCATGCAAACGCTGAAACTCAAAAGACCGCTGCCCGGCCATGATAATAAGGGTGGCAACAGTACGGGCATTATGCGTAGCAAATTGAGGATAAAAGAGTTCACCATGGTCGAGGAGCCGGCGTGCGCAGGCCAGATAGGAAACATCGGTCGCTGCCTTGCGAGTGAATACCGGATAACCGTCGAGACCGCGCTCCTGTGCCTGCTTGATTTCAGTATCCCAGTAAGCTCCTTTCACGAGACGGACAGGAATCTGGCGTTTACCCTCGCGAGCCAATTGTGCCAGCCAATCGATCACATGAATGGCTCGCTTCTGGTAAGCCTGCACCGCCAAGCCGAAACCGTGCCAACCGCTAAGCAATTCGTGACGATATACCGTTTCAAATAAATCAAGCGAAAGATCGAGCCGTTCTGCTTCTTCTGCGTCGATAGTCATGCTGATGTTGGCAGCTTTGGCAGCAACCGCCAGTTGCAGTATTCGTGGTGATAATTCATCCAGCACTCGCTGCCGCTTGGTATATTCATAACGAGGATGGAGCGCAGAAAGTTTCACTGAGATACTGGAATGCTTATGCAGGTCGCCAGGACTGATCTGTTCGCTAAGCACCGTAATAGCATGGTAATAGTGCTCAAAATAACGCTCTGCATCGGCAGCAGTGAGTGCCGCCTCTCCGAGCATGTCAAAGGAATAGCGGTAACGTTGGTTTCTATCCTCCCGACTGTGCCTCAATGCTTCATCCAAGGTACTGCCCATCACAAACTGATGGCTGATAAGGCGCATCGCCTGCTTAATCGCCAGCCGAATGACCGGCTCGCCGCTGCGGCCAATAAGACGGCTGAATAGCGAAGAGGATTCCTCCAGCCTAACAATCCTACCTGTTAACAACATACCCCAGGTGGAAGCATTGACAAAAAATGAAGAGCTATGCCCAAGATGGCGCTCCCATTCAGCATTGGAAAGCTTATCCTGAATCAGTCGGTCAGCGGTCGCAGTATCAGGGATACGCAGCAGCGCTTCGGCCAGAGACATCAACAACACGCCTTCCTGGCTGCTGAGGTCATATTCATGCAATAATGCCCCAATGCCACCCTCTCCCCATTCTCTGCTGCGTACCTTGTTGACCAAGTGCCGCGCTAGCGCCTGCACTTGCGCCTGTTCGCGCTCATTGAGCTGGATGAAGGGAAGTAAACGATTCAGCTGCTCAGCCTCCTCGCAAAGATAAGCATGATTGATCGCAGCTCGAACGGAGGTCAAGGATCGAAAGGGTGGGTCATGACTCATGATAAAAGACTCCCTCATTTAGTAACTCGGTAAAGATATTCAGGTTGCTTCCACTACCTCACGCCAGGTATTTCCACCAGCCCGTTTGGCTTCATACATCGCTAAATCCGCATGACGGCTCAGCTCCGCCAGGCTGCGACCATGGTTAGGAAAGTGAGCCAGCCCTACGCTGGCTGACAAGCGATGACTGCGTGTGCCGACATGAACTGGCGCGCGAGCCGCTTCCAGCAACCGTTTAATGACAGCTGTGACGATACCTGTACTGGCTGAAGGTGAAAGCAGCACTGCAAATTCGTCGCCACCGACACGTGCCACCAAATCTTCATGCCGCACACAAGCCTGCATACGCCGGGTCAAGGCGCGCAGCACCTGATCGCCTTCAGCATGGCCCCATTGATCGTTGACAGGCTTGAATTTATCCAGATCCACACTCAACAAGCTGAAGCATTGATCAGCCTCACTTTCAGTATACAGCTTGAAGCGTTGCTCGAGGGCACGGCGGTTAGGCAAACCGGTTAACTCGTCGATAAAGGCTGCCTTGCTTGCATTGCGGAGACTCTTAATGCGCCCTGTCAGGGCTAATGAAAAAACCAAACTCGCCAGAGTCGCTGTCATCGGTATGGCCAGCTCGGTTAAGCGATTCGGTATTAACCACCCGCAGAGACTTAACAGAAAAACGGTTATACCCGCCAATAGCAAGATATAAGCAACCAGGAAGTAGCGTGCTGACGTCATACCCTGATACCAGCGCCGAATTGTGATATAAAACACTAAAGCTGCAACCGGTAACGCTAGTGCAGCCAACACCAGAGATGGTAGTTCATGCAAGCTAGCTACACGCATTGCGATGATCAGTAAGTAACTCAGCATGATGATCTGTAACAACCGGTGGGTGTTAGGCAGATAGGTGCGGGTACGAAAAAAACTCATAATGAAACCAGCCAAGGTCAACCCCCACAGGCTGGGTAATACAATGCGTCCCATGACTAGCCATTGGGGCTCTTCGCGCCACCACCATTGAGCCGCGTGACCGTGCAAATAAACCAGGAGTGCGCCTAAGGCCAGAGTAGTCATCACATGCCAGCCGTAAACCGAATCACGCAAACTCAGCGCCATAAAAAGGTTATAGAGGCACATGACCAGCAATCCGCCATAGATGCCGCCTAACAGCAACTCACCCAGATGCTCATGGAATTCAAGATCATCCTCGTGCCACAATGTTACCGGAAAGCTTGCACAACCCGGGTCATAGGCACGCAGATAAACTGGTCCATGCTCAGGCAGGACAAAAGCGTACTGACGCCACTCGCGCTCGCGCCCAGCCTTGAACGGCACCCGTTCACCCGATGTGATCTCCTCAAATTCTCCGAGTGCATTGCGTCGGTATAAGCGCAAATCATAGAGGCTGAATGGCTCAACAACCAGCCACCAGGGAGCGCTATATTCTGTCTCGGCGCGACGAAAATCCAACCGCAGCCACTGCGCGCCCGATCCAAGGCTGGCGCCGCAGCGACCGCTGGCAGGGATGAAGCGCTGCGGTTCAGCCAGAATCTGTGACCAACATAGCTGTGCAGTGGCATCGGTTGCTGCTGCCATTTGCTTGTTGATCACCACACCGCTCAGACCTCGTTCGATGAGCAACTCATCGGCTTGCGCCGGTACGGGCAATCCCATTAGCAGAGCTAATAGCAACAGTAGCAGGCGAACATAATATTCATCAGGTATGCAGTCACTCAAACGGCTTATTCGAAGCATTGGGCACCAACTGACCAATTGCCCTTGTATAAGTATGGGAAAAATAATTAATTTATTTTGCATTCTTGCAATGTGCTCAAAACATACGATATGCGCCTAAAAATACTGACAAGAATTGATGGAGCCAGGTTGCATCTAGCTATCATCGCACAAATCCAAGAAGATTTAATTGTACTCTGGTGCTATTTAACCCATAGCAGACAAGATAAGTTGTACATCAAATCAGCATAAAAAATCACTCATTAGTGGGAAATGAGCTTTATTCCATTCCCAAATCTAGAATGACGCGAAGGCAAGCCGCAGGCAGTATTAATAATACGGCAAGCTGAGGCCGACAAAGTCAGGTTTGATTTAGAAATGGAAGTACTTGGCTCAATACAGGAAGACCATCGTTTTATCCGCTAATAATCCACTGGGTTGCGGACAGCGCTTCTCTTTGCCAAACCTTTTCTGGTAAGCAAACCGTGGACGCTGCTGCCACTTTTGTGAAAATAGCTGATCGGTAACAGCAAGATCCGCGTGATTACGAGAGGGATTAAAATGCGCACAAATATGCTGATATGAGGCACGCCGTTTCCAATAAACATAATGAATGCCATCCATACTCATCCATTCCGGTTGCTGTTCACAGAGTATCAATTGCTTACGTGCTGCTAACTCAATCAAACCCTGATGGATTACCTTTACTCGTTCAACTGCTTCATTTCTGGAAAGCTGGCAAGAGGGATAAAACAGATTGCGAAAAAGTTGATAGCGCCATTCTGGCAGCGACTCAATCGACACAATCGGCAAATTGGTCATGACAATATACGCTGACTGTTCCTGCAATTGCTCGACACACCAGGTAATCCACTGCAGAATTTGGTGTGGCGGGAATCCATAGAGGACATCGTTGCCAATATCAGTCAAAAAGGCATAAGTGGGTCGTGCCTTCCCCGCCTCGAGTTGTGACCATAAATCACAGGCAATAATACCCGGTAATTCCCGTATCAGCACTTGACTGCTCTCACCATAAGAACGACCATGGCCCGCAGCAGCCAGCACTTCACTAGGTCCACCACAATGATGTTGAATCTGCTGAATAACCAAGCGCAAAGACAAGGTCAAATTACTGGCACCTAACAGGACAATCCGGTTTACTGGAGAAGACTGCTGATATAAGGCCGTTAGCATCGCTTGATTCATGAAGTCATTCACTCTGTTTTTTCATATAAATCAAATTACAAGCTTAACTCAGATAAACCTCTCAAGAATAGTGTACGATTTAATCATATTTAGTCATGATAGGCGCTTCTCATATGTATTCAGTTAATTAAGAAGGCTAAAACAGCCTACTATAATTAAACTTATTTTGGTAAATGCTTCAAACCATGCAAATCATTTCGATAAAAAATCAATTGCGCGATTGCGTGACTTTTGCGAAAAAATTTTGATGAAAAAATGCTGCTTTCTCAATATCAGTACTTTTCTTTTGGTATGGATTCTGATCACTGAACCAATTTTTGCAAGTTTATTAATTATTGATACGAAAGGTTATGCTTCTGGCCGATTAAGTAGCGTAAGTCTTGAAAGAACTTTTAACAACGCCTATGTTGGCGAGGTACTACTTGGCTATGACAGCATAACTTTTATCAGTTTTGGCAATCAGCCGCCTAATTTAGTTTCTAATCCATGGCTGTTTTGTTTTGAAAAAGATCGTTATAAAGCGATCGAAAAGTTTATCGGCAATAATGTTGTGCTTGAATTCAAAACACCCAAGAAAAATGCATTACTTTCTTGTTCTGCAACGAATGAATTAATGGCAATCTATCCAGTAGATGAAAACCAGACAATAGAACAAGCTCATTTTATTGGCAGCATTCATACCAATGATCCTGAAATATCCTCTGGGGTCGAATTTGGTAGAATAGTCAACGTGATTGAAAATAAAGATCGCTTTAGAAATTATTTCATGACCATCCAGATGGGAAGTGGAGGAAGCAAATTCCGCCATTTTATTATGGATGACCCTGATTTATTTGATTTTGCTGTCAAATGCCTAAAAATGGCGGCAAGGGTAAAAATACATTATAGTGAACGGTTCTCTATGAGAAATCTTTTTGGATTGAGCTCGATGTCATTTGTCTCGGAAATAGAAGTGGTTGATTAAACACGTCATCCACAAAAAGTAAAGATTAAGATAGATGATGATGCCCAGATGGTAGAATTGGTTTTTTTAAGTTTCTTAAGTATCCTTAACAGATTGCTGAGCATACTATTTACAACGTTTCCGCTGCGGTATTAAAAACAGACTCAGAATGTTCATTGATCAGGTATAAACTCCGCTTTTTGCCTGTTTTTTCAGCAGCTCCGTGGCGAAGACCCGTATAAAGGCACAAAATCAGGTTTGACGATTTGCAAAAAATTGTTGAATGCCATGGGGACATAGCTGGATTGAATCGAAGCCAAGCCAAGGCTCAAGCTTTTTCTTCACCATTTCCCTATTAAATTAACCTGATGTGGGAACTCAAGCTATGGTTACCACTCAAATCAGACTACCCTTCTGTATCCTCTTAGTGGAAGGCAATCGTTGCTAACTTGCGTTTAACTCAAGAGTTATATAACGAAACTAGGGAAGCTGGATTAGTTCGTCAAGGTAGTCCGTAGTATTGAAGATTTCTAGTTAACGAAGTCACATTGCTTCCGAGAGTTGAAGTTGAATAGCAACGATACTCATGGCATCAGGGATGTCTGATCATGAACAATGAACACATCAAAGTCTTATTGGTAGAAGATAATCAAGTTGATTTGCCTCTCGTGCATGAGATGCTGAGCGAATCAAGACGAGAAAAATTCGTACTCAGATACGTTGATCGCTTGCAACATGCGCTTGATCTTCTTATTAAAGAACAGTTCGATGTAATGTTACTGGACCTCCAATTACCTGATGCCTATGGGTTATCAGCATTAATTGGAGTACAGACCTTAGCGCCGAATTTACCTATCGTGGTGCGCAGTGGGGTCAATGATGAACAACTTGCTATGGATGCCGTTCATAGTGGAGCGCAGGATTATATCGTTAAAGGTGAAGAAAGTAGTCCTTTACTTATCAAGGCGTTACGATATGCGATTGAGCGCAAACGTAGTGAGCAAAGTCTTGCTTATTTGGCGCATTATGATCCCCTTACCGATTTGCCTAACCGGGAATTATTTCGAGAACGCTTGAATCGGGCACAAGAGCGCACTAAGCGGTCAGGATATATGGTTGCCTTGATGTTTCTGGATTTAGATCACTTCAAGGATATCAATGATACATTGGGACATGACGCAGGCGATCAATTGCTGAAATTTGCAGCCCAAAGATTGAAACACTGCGTGCGAACCGAGGACACCATTGCACGTCTGGGTGGCGATGAATTCACAATTATTCTGGAACAAATAGAGCACAAAAAAGATGCTGCCAATATAGCGCAAAAGATCGTCGATGAAATGTCGCAATCATTTTTATTGAATGATAAAGATATTTTCGTAACCATGAGTATCGGCATTGCGATATATAAAGAAGGAGACCAGACCTCAGAAGAATTAATAAAACATGCTGATATGGCGTTGTATGCAGCCAAAGCGAAAGGACGTAGCAATTATCAATTCTTTGAAGCAAAAATGAATACGCTGATTACCCAACGCATGGCGATGGTAAAAAATTTAAAGCTTGCCTTGGAGCGAAATGAATTTGTTTTACATTACCAACCTCAGGTAGATCTGAGCATAAATCAGCTGGTTGGTGTGGAAGCGTTATTGCGTTGGCAACATCCTGAAATGGGGTTGTTGCAACCTAATAATTTTATTCCTCTATTGGAAGAAACCGGCTTGATTATACCGGTCGGAGAGTGGGTGTTACATACAGCTTGTCAGCAATGTTGCCTATGGCGAGAGGCTGGTCTTCCCAGAATTCGTATATCAGTTAATTTATCAGCCAAACAATTTCGCCAGCTTCAATTGGCAAATACCGTTAAGAAGACGCTTGACGAAACAGGAATGGATCCAGAACACCTTCATTTGGAAGTGACAGAAAGTCTCTTGTTATCTAATGTTGCCGAAACAATCTCTATCTTAAATGAATTGAATGATCTCGGCGTGCATATATCTTTAGATGATTTTGGAACAGGCTATTCATCATTAAACTATCTGCATCGCTATCCTTTTGCCAGCCTGAAAATCGATCAGTCCTTTGTAAAAAGCATTACTCGCAATTCTAAAAGTGCAGCTATTATTTCTGCGATCATCTCGCTTGCCCACAACTTGGGATTGAAGGTCGTAGCTGAAGGGGTTGAATACCATGAACAATTGCCAGCCTTGTTGAATATGAAATGTGATGAAGCGCAAGGATATATTTTTGGTGTGCCCCTGTCTTCAGCAACTTGTGAAAAGATGTTCGAAAATATCTTCAATCAGAACTCGAAATTCTATGTTCGCAAGCCCTAAAATTAATGGATGAAAAAAGGACCATAATCATCCCCACTTCTTTTTTCTGATTTACCTACAGCACTAATGGCGCGAAGGCGAACCGTAGACTGTATCAATAATACGGCATGAAGCCAACAAATCCAGTGTTGGTTTGGAAATAAAATTAACAGAACGTTTCCTCATGGTTCTATATTTACCCAAATACTGCGAAAAACTTTTTCCTGAGACTGAACCAGATCTTTACAATACTGGCCTTTTATCAATTTCGATCCATCATCACTGAGAATCTGGACTCTGTTTTTTTCCTTCGGATAAACAATCAATGCCTCTGGATGCATCCCCTCAAAATCAATCTTATTGATTAGTCTGGGTGGCTCGGATGAATTACCTGACCATTGATAAAATTGGAACTTCCCATTATCATCATACGGTCCTGCGATAATGAAGTACGCGCCATTAATATCTGAATATTCGATACTGCGTATGCCTAAACCATCCAGTGCCAGGTAAATCGGTTTGCCCAACTTTGGCTGTTCATTTCCAGCAATCACTTCTTGCGGATTTTCCAACGGAACTAATAGTGCCTTTCCGCTTGGAATAGGATTACGGAATCCAATTAATAAATTGCCTTGAGGGGTTCTTGTTAACCCTTCTATGTTGAGCCCATTCATGGATTCTGGCGCTTTTTTGGCAGACTTTCCAAGTTGATAGGGCTTTAGTTCTGCGGAATCGTCGAGAGCTTTAGCTAACCCAACATAAGGTTTGCCAATAGGTTTCAAATAGAACTTACCGTTAATAGTTTCAATTTCCGTCGCAAAGAAACGGTGACGGTTGAGACGCTCCTTGCCATCTTTGTTTGCACCATGCGAGGCGATCCAATAGATGCGGTTTTGAATAAGAGTGGCTCCCTCAATATCGATTTCTCGGTCCTTTGGATCGATTTCCAGAAATGAAGAAAGATCCTGCGAATAAATCGGCTCACCGGATTTACCCCTCTTATAGATCCTCAGTAGGTTGTCTTCGTCGTTGGCGACGATAAACATATCCGGTTCGACAGGAACAGCTGCGGATGCATCACACATGCCATAGTGCTGGGTAACGGGCAAGGACGTACCTGCGATAACAGATGGCATAAGAAATGTGGCAGTGATAGCAATTGTCAACCTGAAAGGTTTTATATTCATAAAAATGCTCCTGGCCTGTTGAGCCATTTATTTACCCTGGTGAATTCGTATCATTATTGGTAATTACAAAAAATTCTTGCACCCTCTTGCACCCCCTCCTACCAGCTTCTGAAACCTTACTAACCACCGTTTTATTCCCTTCTTATTCCATTTCCAAATCAAAAATGACGCGAAGCAAGCCACAGACAATATCAATAATACGGCAAGGTGAAGCCGACAAAGTAAGTTTTGATTTAGAAATGGAATTACTTATCTCTGCTGATTGTAAATGAATAAAAAAATAAGCCGGTCAATTCTTCTCGACCATCTGCTTATGGACAGTAAAAACTTCAGGTGAATTGGGGTCAACCACTACTCGTACCCAATGGATATCCCTGTCACCGAACGTTTCTACGCGGGTGACATTTTCTATATGCTTCTTACCTGCTCCACTACTGAATAAAGGTTTGTCTAAGCGAAAGTGGTGCGAATCACCATGCGCAAGCATGACAGGTTTGCTAAATTCGACTGATTCTTGCTCTAAAAGGTTAAGAATTTCCTCAAAACCAAGCCGCTTGTCGTTACCTTTCGCTAATTCAAATCTTGGGTTCGCCTGAAAAAGTAAGAAGACACCATGGGCATTACTTTCCCTGGCTTCGGTGAAAGTTTGTTTTATCCAAAAAAGGGCGGCATTGATACGGCGCTTCACTTCATCGTCATCAGCTTGAGTACGCGCTGAAAAAGGCAGCAATCCATTATTACTGCCAACGATATGCAATGTGGCAAATATGACACGATTCTTCTTCCAACGTACATTTTCCACGAACTCTGAAAAATCCGGATCCCTCGCCTGGGTCGTGACAGTCATTGTGCTCTGTCCCAGACTTACACCGGGCTGCGGGTAAAAAAGTTTTCGTAAATAAGCGAGCCTTTCGAGAGGCTGATATGAACCTGCAGTAAAACGATGGCAATCTGTCCATTCATTATCGCCCGGCGTCAAGATAAAAGGGAGCTGGAATTGCTGAAAGCGTTTCAGGCGATCGCGCAGCAACTCATCTGAACAAGGAGATAAACCTGTTTTAATATCTCCTGCATGAAGCACCCACGCTAGCTTTTGATCAGCATTAATTTCCTTAATTAAATGATCAAATTTGCGAAAATCGACGTTAGCATAAGGCATATCGCCAATCAGCGCGAACTCGAATGGCTTAACGTCTTCACTTTCAGTTCCGCTTGATTGAGCTGAAGCAATAGTGGAAAAAAATACCAGAAGAAGTGTTGAAATAATACAAAACCTAAATTGAACCATTGTATGTATTTTATTGAACGAGGAACGTTTGTTTGAGTTGCTCAGAATGATATACCACAAGCAATGGATGTTTAGTAGTACTCTATAACTGACACTTGCACCTATACAGACGGGTCTTATCCGTTTCTAAATTAAAACTGGCTTTGTCGGCTTCACCTTGCCGTATTATTGATACTGCCTGACCCCTCGTCTTCGCGTCATTTATGATTTGGAAATGGAACGAGAACAGGCGTTTTATAAACAGTAATTTTCAACCCAAGGGCTCAAGCAAAAACCTATTGGTTGTACTCGTCTTTTTTTCAGCTTCCGCTTCATAATTGAGAAGATCTTTGTTCTTGGCAGGCATTCACCTGGAAAAAAATCTTTAATCTTTTGTTTTTCTTATATTATTGAATCAAAATTAAGTAATTTTCCAATTAATAATTAATATAATTGACAGTCCATTTGGCTTTCGGTACATTGGACTTGAGTAAAGAATCATCTGTTTTCCTCTGGGCGTTAGCTCAATCATTAAGTTGAACTTAGGTGCAATTCGCGCAACAAACCTTTGATCGATGCATTGGCAGAACTTCAACCTCAACAGATAGTAAGGTTATCAATAAGGAGATGTCACAATGAATCAACAAAATGACAGGCCGAAATCACCGTTACCTGAGCAATCTCAAGAAAAGCCCGGGTTAGATTCTAACATGACCCCACAGCCGCGCTATAAAGCACCGCTTTACAAGGGTTCCGGCAAGCTTAAAGACAAAGTGGCCTTGATTACCGGTGGGGATTCTGGAATCGGACGAGCAGTGGCCGTGCTATTCGCCCGTGAGGGAGCAGATGTAGCCATTGTCTATTTGCCTTCAGAGCAGTCAGATGCGGAAGAAGCCAAAATTGCAGTAGAAGCGGAAGGCCGCCAGGCTCTCCTCCTTCCTGGGGATGTGACATCACGCAGCTTTTGCGAGCAGGCTGTAGAGCAAACCGTCACGCGATTTGGAAAATTAGACATTTTAGTCAACAATGCCGCCTATCAAGAAACGCGTCATAGTTTGGCCGAGATCTCTGATGAGGATTGGGATACCACATTCAGAACGAATATCTATGCCTATTTCTATATGGCCCGGGCCGCGTTGGCGCATATGAAAAAAGGAGCGGTGATTATCAATTGTGGGTCGATCACGGGCCTGGAAGGAAGCAAAAATTTGATTGATTATGCTTCGACAAAAGGAGCAATCCATGCTTTCACTAAATCGCTTGCCCAAAATTTGGCCGAACAAGGCATCCGTGTTAATTGCGTTGCTCCTGGACCGATCTGGACACCATTGCAGCCTGTATCGAAACCCCCCGAAGCCGTGGCCCAGCATGGAGCTGATACGCCGATGAAACGTCCAGGACAACCCGAGGAAGTTGCACCTGCCTTTGTCTTTTTTGCTTCAGAAGCCGACTCCAGTTACATCAGCGGAGAAATTATGACCATCTTAGGGGGTGAAACGCGGGCTGGCTAGATCAACTTTACCTAGAGTGTGCGCTACTCAAGGGCATACTTCTTTGAAATAGATTAGATTAATTATCTATTTAAATTAAAACGGTAAAATGATCGCTTGGTTTAGTTTATTGCTTGCTCATGATTAGTAGCGTTGGCTCTTGCACCGCTAATTCTTGACAATCATCAATTGGATTTGCTGAATTGAATCATTAACGGTGCAAGTTCCATGAGGTCAGCAAATAAACGAGATATTTAATAATCTGCTTGCTCGCCTTACTGCCGTATCTGCAGATGTGGTTAAACGATCGCAAATAGACCATCCAACTATGCAGATTATCTACTTACTGCCTAATCCCATAATAAGAATTAATTTTATTCACCCAGGACTCGTCTGCCATGTCGGGCCAGTGATCCTTATCAAATCCTGGTGCATCTTTAAGACGTTCTTTATCCACATTTAACACAAAACGCTTATTCTCAGGATCGAGCTTCAATGCTTTCCAAGGCACCGCAAAAAGCTTTTCTCCTATACCGAGAACGCCGCCAAAAGACAACACTGCATAACTTACAGTACCCTTGGTCGTATCAATCATGATTTCTTTAATATCACCCAGATCTTCACCAGCTTGATTGTAGACATCATCTCCAATCAATGTATCTGCCCCCATCAACCGAGGCCCAGGTCCATCATTTCTATTTTTGTACATACCATAAGTATCGCGATCTTCATAGCTCATGTTCATCTCCTATCAAAATAACTTTAGAAAGGGTTCTTGCGATCATCTTGCTGTCGCTAAACCTAACGCGTTAAACGTGTACAACCATCTCGACACGCTGTGAACAAAACAATACACCCAGAACTGAGCACGGTCTGTACGCTAGCACACTTATGTGCTAAGCATGCTGACCAGACACTAAACAATCTGCTAAACAATAATGTGCGCTTCCGAACAGACTGATTTTCTCCGGGATGAGAAGCTTATAAATCGAATGTTTGTGTTGCATATAAAGCAGGGAAAGTCAGCTATACACTTCACTCACACCTCCACTAAATGGGTAGATATTAAGGTTCTCTTGAGTGAGTAATTAATGAGGATAAAAATGGCTATCATAAAATGGATTGGAATTGCCCTCCTTACACTGGTTATTTTAGTTGTATTGTTGCTCGCGTTAATGAGTTCAAATTGGGTGCGGGATATAGCTGCGCAACAGATCAGTGAACGAACAGGTCGAAAACTCACAATTAATGGTGATTTGAGCATCAATTGGTCCTTGACGCCCCACATAAGGTTTGAGCAAATACAGTTTGAAAACGCAGCATGGAGCAAACAACCGAATATGCTAGAGCTTGCAGCTCTTGATCTCAGTATCGATCTGATTGAACTCATTCATGGCCGTGTAATACTTCCTGAAATTATTCTTACTAAACCCAATATTATTTTAGAAAAATCTCCCAATGGCGAACCTAACTGGGAATTACCAATCGAGAAAGATGAGACGAAGGAGCGTGCAGAATTACCAATTATTGAGCGCTTGCAGATTGAAGGAGGCCGTCTTGCTTATCGGGATTTATCCGCGAATACAGAGATTAACGCAAATTTTGAGACAGCTAAAGGACAGGCTGACGGCGAAGATGCGACTCATTTACACGCTAAAGGAAAGCTTAAGGGAAACCCATTAGCCATAAATTTAACTGCAGGACCATTAGTTGCGCTTCGTGAAGCAAAAGCACCCTACCCGTTGACCCTAGATTTTCAAACGGGCGACACCGCGATTAGAGTTAAAGGTACTGTGACAGAGCCTCTGCAACTTAAAGGCGTAGATTTGCAGTTTGCCATGAAAGGCCCTGATCCTGAGCAATTATCAGACATAACCGGATTACCAATGCCCAGCCTACCGCCTTATCAGTTTAAAGGGCACTTGTCTTTTCATGAAAATACCTTGCAAATTAAAAAACTAAATGGGCACGTAGGGGATAGTGATATGGCGGGAAATGTTAACGTGAAGATAGGTGAGCGGCAGCCTTTTATAAAGGCGAATCTGACCTCAAAAAAAATAGACTTAAATGATTTTGGACCAATAATTGGCCTGGCTCCAGGGACTGGACCTGGAGAAACTGCCTCGGCAGAACAGAAAGAACAAGCAAAAGAGCAAGCCGCCAGCCCCTATGTACTGCCCAAAAAGTCTATCAAATTTGATGACTTACAGAAGATAAATGCCGATATTACTTTGCAAAGCAAGCATGTTAAGTCAAAGCTGCCAGTAGATAAGCTTTCTACGCGAGCAGTCATTAAGAATGGTCATTTAATTCTTAATCCTCTAACTTTTAAGATCGCGACTGGGAGCATACAGTCTCATCTTGAGCTCGATACAAGAACCAAACCCGTTAAAAGCAAATTAGAAACTAAAATACACCACGTTCGTTTAAATGAAATTTTACGCCGCTTTAAGATTGCAGAGGAAAGTGCGGGCATAATCGGCGGCGAAGCCACCTTCTGGTTCAAGGGAGATTCTGTTGCAGAAATGCTAGCCTCGGCTGATGGCGGCTTGCTGATGCTAATGACAGGAGGCCAGCTTGATCATTTGTTGGTAGAACTCGGTGGCCTTGACGTTGGGGAAGCTTTGGTTGCGTTATTCGGCAAGAAGGATAGTACTGAAATCAACTGTGCTTTTGTTGATCTTCCCACCACTGGCGGAATCATGAAGATAGGTAATTTTGTTATAGATACTGAGGACACTGTATTTTTCAGCAAAGGGACTATTGATTTCAAGAAGGAGCAATTAGATCTGGTCATTGACCCTAACCCTAAGGATTTGAGTGTATTTTCAGCTCGTGCGCCTCTCTACATAAAAGGTAGTTTCAAAGAACCAGACTTTACTCCTGGTGCAAGAGCGATTGCACGAGGCGCATTCTCACTTGCGTTAATACCGGCAGCGCCAATTGTAAGTCTATATGCATTCATTCAGGAAAAAGAAAAAGAGCAGAAAGGTAATAATAATCAGCAGAGTGACCGCTGTTCCCGTTTTATAGACACATTAAAAGAA
Source organism: Nitrosomonas sp. Nm34 (assembly GCF_900113925.1). Taxonomy (GTDB): domain Bacteria; phylum Pseudomonadota; class Gammaproteobacteria; order Burkholderiales; family Nitrosomonadaceae; genus Nitrosomonas. Next base: position 4,125 of record NZ_FORD01000010.1, on the reverse strand, counting down.
GCTCACAAATAAAATTATATTTATTTTCATGAAATATGGAGAAATAAATGAGCCATAATGCGCTTCGTAATATAAGAATGATGAGTTATTTACTCATCCTATGTGCCTTGAGTGGCTGCGCTGGTTTATTTTCCCATGAGCCATTTACCCATGAGCCATTAATTAAAAAAGAAGATCAAGAAGATTTAACTTTAGCCATGCAAGTAAAAGCAAAACTGATTGAAACGAAGGAACTTAGTGCCGCCGCTATACATGTAGAAGCATCTAATGAAGTGGTGATATTAAGTGGTTTTGTTGAAACAGAATCTCAACGTCAGTTAGCTGGTTCTGTTGCAAAAAAAGTACCTAACGTGAAGCAAGTAGATAACAAGATTAAAGTGAAATAAGCAAAGCGATTAAGAGGATAGATGGAAGTGGAGCTAATTTATAGCTAGAGCGCGCAATTTTCGGCTGAAACTGGTCTGTTTATTTGCTAACAATAGAAGATCTAAAGAAAAAAAATGAATCTACTTGGTAACTGGCAGTTCCAGCTCACCTTACTGGCAAGCGTTGCGTTCGCAATGCTGCTGGGTGGCTGCATAGGGTTTGAGCGCGAAATTAGTCAACGCCCGGCTGGCATGCGCACCCATATGCTGATCGGAGGTGCTGCAGCGCTGCTGCTGGGTATTGGCGATCTCTTGGCTGAGCACTTTAGCGAGGAAACCTATTCGCAGCTGATCAGAGCCGATCCCATCCGTATTATCGGAGCTGTAGTCACCGCAGTGGCATTTATCGGTGCGGGCACCATCATCCAGCACGCGCGACGTAATTCAGTCCTAGGGCTCACAACGGCGGCTTCACTGTTACTGACGGCATCTATCGGCATTGCCGTAGGTTTGCGCCAATACATCCTTGCGATCGGTGTGACTTTCCTGGCGTTGGTGGTTCTGCACTGGCTGCCTAAGCCCAAAGATACAGATTTCTAATCATACGCGGCTACGATAAGTATCAATTTTGCCTTGAATTCATTCAAACTTGGCAATATTTTTAGTCAGTATTAATAGGTCATGCAAGATTTGGTTTCGGGGATGGGCATGCAAGTTTCATACTATGGTGTCCCTATTACACACATGTGTTTGACAGTAAATTTAACTTCCAGTACATTTCTTATTATCAGATGGCGTGTATTGGGCGTGTATTTTTCCTATATTGCATACAGGAGATGGCCGATGCGTTATTATGCGCTTGCTTGCGATTACGACGGCACTATTGCATTGAATGGGAAAGTGGACGAGCAGACCATGGCAGCGTTGGAGCATACGCGGAACTCTGGCCGCTCGCTTATTCTAGTTACCGGGCGCGAACTCGACGATCTGATGCGGGTATTTCCTCGAATCGATCTGTTTACCCGCGTTGTCGCTGAAAACGGTGCGCTATTATACCGTCCTGAATCGCGCGAAGCAATTGCACTTGCCCCGCCGCCCCCCCCAGAATTAATTGCGGAGCTACAAGCTCGCAAGGTGGCGCCGCTTTCCGTAGGTCAAGTGATCGTTGCAACGTGGGAGCCACACGAGATTACAGTGCTGGCAACTATCCGCGATCTCGGCCTCGAGCTAGAGGTTATCTTCAACAAAGGAGCTGTGATGGTGTTGCCGACTGGCGTTAACAAAGCTAGTGGGTTACTTGCAGCGTTGAACGAACTGGGACTGTCACCCCACAATGTAGTCAGTATCGGTGATGCGGAGAACGACCATGCTTTTTTGCGCATAAGCGAGTGCGCGGTGGCGGTTGACAACGCGTTGCCAAGCCTGAAAGCACGCGTTGACTGGGTGACTGCGCGCGACCATGGTGCCGGAGTGAAGGAACTGATTAAGCGATTGCTTGCTGATGACCTGCGCAGCTTGGCCCCGAGCCAGACACGCCATCAGATCGCTTTAGGCAAGCGTAACGATGAAGTGGTGAGCATTGATTCGTATGCTACCACCATCTTGCTGGCTGGTCCCTCGGCTAGTGGGAAATCCACTTTTGCGACCAGTTTTATGGAACGCTTGCGAGAGCAAACGTATCAATTCTGTATTGTCGATCCGGAAGGGGACTATCAACAATTGCAGGGAGCGATTTCACTAGGCGATAGTCGACAACCACCAGTTCTTGATGAAGTCCTCAAATTATTGGAACAGCCTAGCCAGAATGTAGTTGTCAACCTGCTAGGTATTACTTTGGAGGACCGCCCTGCTTATTTTGAAAAACTGCTATCGGCGCTTGTATCCTTGCGCGCACGCACCGGACGTCCACACTGGCTGGTAATCGATGAGGCCCACCATCTGCTGCCAACGTCGTGGAGTCCAGTTAGGGTGACGTTGCCGCAAGCACTGCATGGTCTTATGATGATTACGGTACACCCTGACCATGTCTCGGGCGCGGCTTTGTCTTTCGTTCAGTTGCTAATTGCTATTGGCCCCAAGCCGAAGGAAACGCTGCGTTCTCTCGCCCACGCCCTGGATCGTCCGATACCGGTTGACCCACCCCGCCATCTTGAGGCCGGAGAGGCGGTAGCTTGGCGGTTGAACTCGGATGTGCCGCCGTTCGTATTCGAATCAATTCCGCCGCAGGGTGAACGTAGACGCCACGTACGCAAGTATGCAGCAGGGGAATTGCCCCCAGAGCGGAGTTTCTACTTTCGAGGTCCAAAAGGCAAACTAAATTTGCGAGCTCAAAACTTGTCCCTCTTCTTGCAATCTGCCGAAGGTGTGGATGATGAGACCTGGATGTTCCATCTGCATCAAGGTGATTACTCGCGCTGGATACGCAATGCTATCAAGGACGACGAATTATCCCAAGAGATTGCGCAAATCGAGTGCCTTAATTTATCGCCTCACGAAAGCCGCGCGCGCATTCGTGAGCGGATAGAACTGCGCTATACCGGGTCGGCTTAGCGATCCCCTGTTTCATGAATTGGCGACCTTCACACTCATAGCTTTTAATTTTTCCTGAAAGATGTGCCTCTCTTCTTCGTTAGCCTTTGGGTGACGCAGGCTTTTTTATAAGACATCCCCACTGACGCCTTAAAGCATAATTGATATCCTAGGTCTGACTCCAGGCCGTCTGCGCACTCGTACTAATAAACGTCTGAATAATTCTTGACGTCCTGCGTCAAGGCCTCGATGTCAATTTTGGTGGAAGGCTTATCCGGGTTATCCTGGGATTGGGTATTTTGATCCAGCGCCATACTGCCGACATCTACGTAAAAACACTACGCCACTTGCACGATGATAAGGGTCACCTCCCCTCTAACGGGTAACCCCTTACGACAAAATACTATTAAACTATATAAACTGAAATTTATATGGCCATATGACGCACATTTCCTTAATAGACGCATTAATTGATGACATTTCGATTTGCTTATAAAGGTTATAGCCAAGAAAATGATTAAATAAAGAATCAAGAATCGAAACTTTAAGGCTCAAGCAAGATTGGGATTATTTCTGGCTTCGTCTCTCAGTTGGCGCACACGCTCGTGATTTCTTTTCACTCCTTCGCATAGTCGCTCTAGAAGTGCACGAAGATTATCAGGCATTTCTTGCCTCAGCGCATTTTCGTAAGCCATAACTGCTGTAGCTTCGCCCATTTCGCATTCTTCCAGTACCGCGAGGTTATCTTTTTTAGTAAGTGCCGTCTTAAGATTAATCCAAGTACGATGCAGGCCCCCTGCAGTCGTTCCACTCGTATCTGGATTCCCGCCATAGTGCATAACTTCGACACTTAAGGTTTTAACGGCTTCTTCACAACTTTGCGCACAGTCATTGAAATAAGCTTTCAAGGCTGGGTCACTTGCATTGTCTGCGCATGTTTTAAAACCTTCTGTACCATCGCGCGAAATCTCGACAAGTCCATTTAGTAACGTTGCAATTTCTATATTATTCATCTAATCCCCCATAAATAAAGGCTTACATAAAAAATAAAAAGAAGCCTAGGGTCTGTTGACGTTTTAAGATAAGTATTTCATAGGTAGAAACAAACTCGTAATATTGGGGTTCCCATACCACCAACAAAACGAGTTTGCGATGCCCCGAATAATGCTCAATGATGAGTACTGGTCGAAGCTGGAGAAGATTCTGCTTCAAGAATCGATTTATAACAAGC
>NZ_FORD01000103.1 GCF_900113925.1 Nitrosomonas sp. Nm34 | reverse complement strand
CGCGCCATGGACAGCCAACCCGCATTCAATACAGTATGCCTTCTACCGTCATGCGCAGATTGCGCTTGTTATCAATCGATTCTTGAAGCAGAATCTTCTCCAGCTTCGACCAGTACTCATCATTGAGCCTCATTCGGACATCGCAAACTCGTTTTGTTGGTGGTATAGGAACCCCAATATTACGAGTTTGTTTTTATCTATGAAATACTTATCTTAAAACGTCAACAGACCCTAGCAGTTCTAATTATGCCAGGTAACTCTCCAGTTTCTATCAATAGTAATTTCCTAGTACTAAAGTACGATATCTATGCATCGGAAGAGGTAAGAGAATAATGCATATGAATTCCATTAGGAGATTATTTGACATGAGCATAAAAGGCTTGATTTCCCTTTCCACAGCTTATTTGTCAGTGGTATTCAGCGCGAACATTTACGCCACTAATCTTTTTGTTCCAGCCTATTTCGATCCATCAAGCCCCCCGGCTCCGGCTTACTGGAATGGCTTGGCTGCAGCAGCTCAAATAGTACCTACTACCGTAATTATTAACCCAGACAATGGGTTTGGGATGAGCGCTGATCCTGGCTATGTTACGGCTATCGATTTAATTCGTGGCTCTGGGGGAAAGGTAATTGCTTACGTACATACCGATTATGGAGATCGCCCACTGATCGATATCGCTATCGAAATTGATAATTACATAGCCTTCTATGTGATTGATGGTTTCTTTATTGATCAGATGGCAGCAGACGGAACGGATGAAAACATTCTGTATTACGAACAAATATATAACTACATTAAAAATAAAAGTAGCCATTATTCAGTAACGGGAGACCCTGGAGTGGTACCCGATGAAATTTACTTAAGTAAACCAGTTGCTGATAATTTAGTGGTATTTCAGGGCAGCATGAGGAGTTACGTAAACTTTAAGCCAGAACAATGGCAACGAAATTACCCGAAGGATCGATTTATTCATATTGTGTATAGCGCAACATGGTATCAGATGATGCAGGCGTTCAGTCGGGCTGACACAAACTATGCTGGTAATCTGTACGTAACCGATGATAGTCTTCCGAATCCTTACGACAGCCTTCCGCAGTATGGAGAATTGGAACTCGAGATGGCAACCGTAACGCCTAACAGAGAGCAAAAGATCTTTATTTTTGCCGAGCAATTGTTTCCGCAATATTTTTCTCCTGCAAACGTAGATAATCAGCAGTTTGATGGGTTCATCTACCGCTATTATTCAACCACCAATGCATACATAGGGATTAAGAACGGCGATGTGTTCATACTCGGTGATGCCTTTGGCCCAAGCATTCGGCGTATCGATACAATTGAAAATACACTTCAACTCTTGGAAAGCGCAGCGGGCTCCTAAGGTTTATTCACCGGGATGATCACTAGATACACGATCGGTGACCCTGGTTGGCGCGAGTAAAAGCTCAAGCCGGTCGAGTTAGTCTTAAGCGGGACGAGCTCCACGCTATCGCTCGTCCAGGGGTCGTTGGGAGCACACGCACGGGATGACTTACTTCTATGCCCCGCCCCGCAGCGGCCAACTACACGTCCCCTGGGAGTCAATCTGGGCTCTATTCTTCTCCCCAAAATCCGCCATGGCATGCGCCGACTTGCACCTGTCATATTCGCTAGTATGGTGAGAAATTATCTCAGTCTGAAGTTAACCCTCACTCTACTGCAGAAACAAGATGTTTCCTGCCACTAATTCCATACCAGTCCCATAAATGGTAAGTGCCTCTCGCTGCAGCATTAATTCGATACACGTTGATGTCATTACAGATTAGCGGGCTGCCTGCTTAACAAACTTCTGGTGCACAGGAGCTTACAGGAAATATGCGTTGCTTTTACCCATCACTGTACCGCTAGCGTGAGCATCAATAAGTAGCGCTGTTTCTTGATCGATAGAAATAGCACGAGGCCGATCAGACCATCCGTTATCATAAATACGACACAAAAAGTCGATGGTACGCCCCATGCGATCACGGGGTATTACGCGGCATCACCGATTAAGCCTTGAAGAATTGATAAATTCACTAAATCCCGATCAAGTGTAATGCACTTATTAAAAGGATCGGCAAGCCCTTCACTGGACGTCATGCCCTTGTTGAGAAGTGCAGAATAGATAAACTGGGCAAGAACATCTAAGCCTGCACTTGTTCCGCCAATTGGAACACCTTGTAATATGCGCTCATTAAGAGCTCTCTGCATGAGTGTTCCCTTCCAATAATTGATGTAATTGAATTGATCGCCGCCTGCAATCCATATTGCTTCAGCCTGATTGGTAGTGTTGATGACAAATTCATCTTTTGCAGCGTCTACGGATGGGATAATGAGTGTTGCAACTGAGTTACTACTTGAGCTAGCTGCTGAATATAAGGGTTATAGGCATCTTTCCCGGCTGCTCGGATTACCAGAAAGTCTCCATTGCCACTCAATTTACACATTACACATCCACTGAAAAGCTGTGTCTACATCGATACCCGCACCCATCAGTACTATGTCTGATTGGGTTGTCGAAGTGATATCGGCCTGATTCCCTAAGTGATAATATTCATAAGGAGGTTTCTTCTCAGCAAACAAGAGGAGAGAGAATGTCAAAAACAGCAGAACAGTTATATAGCGCATCATTATCACTACTTTTAATGCAGATAAAAAAACTACTATGACATTTTGAACGACGGATCAGAATATGTACGCTATGTGAAAGCGCAACTCGAAATACAACGCTCACTTCGGCGCACGCACCGGCACAATTCATAAATATTATTATATAACATCATGTTACAGATCGATTGGCTCCTATCCCTTATCTCATACCAGTGATCGTCAGATTAATAATCCGGAGTTCAGCCACTTATGATCACAACTAATTTTCCACCTAATAAAAGTAGGTGGATTAGCATATCTTGGGTGCAAACAACTAAAGTGTCTATCCGCACCCGGCTAAACGCGCATGAGTCAGTATATTTAAAGTCGAGGTCATCGTTTAAAGACGATGGTATTACTAAATTTATGGAAATAAAATGAGCAATTCCCTGATAAGTTAATAACCAGACAAGGGTTTCATGTAGCTCTCCGCAACAGTCAGCACTGTTTCGGATGTGCTCATACAGCATGGTTTAACGCGGGTTTCCGCTCTACCACCAGTTCAAAAACCACCCCTTCATCCAGTTGGTTTTTTCGCCTACTCTTGCGTGTTTCCGCGGATTCATGCCGACTTCAAGGTTTCAAAAAATCATACAGATTCGCTCAATTTTTCTCTCTTTGTGCCATGATTCTCTTCACTCCTGTCCGTCATGCAAGTGTGAAGCCCACAGGTTAGAATTTTTTATACCATTTAAATAAACCAATTACGCTCGCACTGATCAAGTGGTTTATTTTCAGCATTGGTAGACGGAGGAAATCACACCGATTTCACAAGGAAAAATTATTGTCTGATGGATTACTATTATCATTTCATCAACGAAACGCTTGACGGTACTTTGTTATAGAAGGCATGTACATCAATCTGAAATAGAGCCGAATTTAAAGGACAGATTTATTTAGGGGATGGAGCTTCCGTAATTGATATGCAAAAAAGAATTGGGCAAGAAATGATTTAAATATATTCAAGCAGTAAAAATGGTCGGTTGCACAAAGCCTGTGTTTATTTGAAATTGCATGCAATACAAAGACTGGAAAGCGACTGTTAAGGGTACTCTGTTCATGTGATTCTAATTTTCAATAGAAACAGCAGTTATAAAATAACGTCATGCCTTATGAAAAATAAGCTTTATACTAAAAATTACTGGCTTTTATATTGGGAATTAGAATAAGAGCAAGAATGCTTGAATCTGGATCTGGCTCCATTTGCTATCCATTACCTAATAAGGTCATACCCACCAAAATTCATGTAGTATCAGTATTTATCTGCTACAGCTTGATAGATATGAAGATATATGATGCGGTGATATAGCCAAAATAAAAACCCTTTTTCTGGTTTATGTACGCTTTCGTACAGATAATTACCTGATCTTCTTGCTAGGATGAATTCTCCTTTTAAAAAATAAGGCTCATAAATATCACTAGTGAATCCATACTCATGCTTGTGATAGGGCTATTTTTTTGTTAACGGCGCGGTTATAGATTGTTATTAGCAGCAAAATTAACATGGCTAACCAGTTCTTCAAAGACTCGACCAAATTAATAGATCTCGAACCGTTCGTTCTCTTATGTGCTAATAAATTAATTAAAAAGTCAAGGGAGTTAAATCATGATACATAGTAAATTTCTTTTCAACATAGCGTCCATAGTCAGTCTCAGTTTTTTATTTACTTGCGTATCCGCACATACTAGCAGTATGCAGAATTGGGAAAAAGGCAGTCATTCGAAGAGTAGCGCTGAACAGCCTTATGGTAATAGTGATAATGTTGAATGGGGCTCCACCGATGTGACCTATGATATCACTGCCAAAAATTTTATGGATATGAAGGTTGTTGATCAGACTGGCAAGAAGGTTGGTAAAATTGATGACTTGATATTGAGCACAAAAGAAAAAGTTGCTTATGCAATCATATCATTTGGCGGCCTGCTCGGCGTTGGTAATAAATCGGTCTCTGTCCCATTTCAGGATATAGATATACGCAAAGAAAAGAAAGAAGCTGTGATTAATCTTTCTAAGCAACAGTTAGAAAAAATGCCTGAGTTTAAATTGGAATATGCCAGCAGCCATAATCACCAGACAAACAGTCTCTCTGTAACCAGTCGCATTGAAGATTATGATATAAACGCTAAAAAGCTTTTTGATATAGACGTCATTGATAAAAATGGCAAGAAAGTAGGTAAAATTGATGACTTGTTATTAAGTCCAAACGGCAAAGCTATGTATGGAATAATGGATGTCAATGATATGCTCGGCATGGGTAAAAAATCGGTTGCCGTACCATTTCACCACTTAGCAGCTAATAGAACAGAAGAGAGAATTTTATTAGATGGTTATTAAGGAGCGGTCAGAAAAAGTGCCAGGTTTAAATTTAGAAATAAAGATTAATAAAACGTGAGTTCGACATAAGAATCATCAAATCACGACTGGAAGAGCTTGAGGGAGCCTGATATTAAGTGAGGGTTTCTTCTCGCGAAAGGTGTAAG
>NZ_FORD01000131.1 GCF_900113925.1 Nitrosomonas sp. Nm34 | reverse complement strand
TCCTTATTTGGCAAACTGTTTGGTGACCGGGGCTACATTTCGCAGCCACTCTTTGAGCAACTCTGGGAGCAAGGCGTGCAGCTCATCACCAAGGTACGCAAGAATATGAAAAACAAGCTGTTGCCGCTGTTTGATAAACTCCTCTTATGTAAACGCTCAATTATTGAAACCGTCAATGACCCATTGAAGAATAGTTCGCAAATCGAGCATTCCCGCCATCGCAGCCCAGTTAACTTCTTTGCTAATCTGATAGCCGGGCTGGTGGCTTACACCTTTCGCGAGAAGAAGCCCTCCCTTAATATCAGACTCCCTCAAGCTCTTCCAGCTGTGGTAGCGTGATCCTTATGTCGAACTCACGTTACCTGATAACTTGTCTTTAAGGGCAGTCTGATGGTGATATATTACTTGCCTGAAAATGCCATGCCACCGATTAATTGGGTTATAGTTTTCACCTAACAGCAGAGCTGCTTTACTGGCTGCTGGCTGGTATATCAATGCTAAAAAATTGAATGATTTTTTTAATTAAATAATCACTTAATTCACTGTTTCTTAACATCTTATTAAACTAACAGATTGTTTCTGCTAGTCTAGAGCCTTTAATATTAAAAATAAATAAAATGAATATTCTGGAAATAGTTGGTTTTGTGGTGATGGTTGTTGTTGGGTTTGGAGTTATTTTGTGGATGGCTGGAATTTTGGAGATTGATGTAAATATTCAGACGGACAAGGACGATATTCATAAAAATAACTGAACTATCAACAAATCAAAAATGAGGTGGATTTTAGAATGAAATTAATCGGTTTAACCGGCGCAATCGGTTCTGGGAAGAGTGAAGCAGCGCGGTTTCTTTCTGATAAATATGGTTATAAAGAGATCACGTTTAAAGCTGAGTTTGTCAGAAGAATATTTCTGTCGCTTGGTATTTGTGATCGTCATCCTGATTATGAAATATATCTCAATCTTTTCTATGATCAAGAGCTAAAGGATAAATCTAATGAATTACTAGGGGGACTTACGCCTCGAGAAGTTAAGTTTTCATTTAGCGGTTGGGTTCGATCAATTGATCCTGATGCATTTGTTAGACCTACTGAGTTAAAAATAAAAACTTACTCAAAACTAAAAACACAATCTCTTCTTGATATCGTCGTTTCTGATATTCGGTTTGAGAATGAAGCGCAATTGATCAAAAGGAATGGCGGTGTTATCTGGAAGATCGAAAGACAAAACAGTCCATTCAAAATTAAATCATCTCACGAATCAGAGAAAGATCTGGGCCAGAAGTACATTGATCTTACTATACACAACGATGGCAATTTAGGTGATCTGGCTATTGCTATTGGAGATGCTTTGGAAGCGGCAGTGGTCTAAAGATTAAAGATAGTAGAAATGGAGCCTGATACACGGCATAGCCAGATGCCGAGTCATGAATGCTCTACTGTGCCACAAATGCAGGAGAAGAGAGCCAGGTAACCCAACTAAATAGGTGCCTGTATACAGTCAGCTTTGACATTAGATGGTTGCGATAACTTCTCGGTTATTATAGTTTTGGCATGAAAGCTAAAAACGTGGAGGCAACGTTCGCATGAATCAACAAAACTCAACAGCCAGCAAGAAAGTTAAATTACTAAAAAATGGCGCCATGTTAGATGGATGCTTATTGAGCTTCTGTGCTGGAAGAGATCAGCTTGGTTCAGATTTAGTTTATGCAATAGTTCAGAAAGAAGATAGATGGCTTGAAGGATTTCCTGTGAACGCTATCAAGATTGCGGGTGATGTAACAACAAGTTAGCCTGAATATTGCACGAAGGGAGATGGCGATTCCATAATAATTCTTTATAATTCAGTCACCTATGCTGAATAAAGAAAAGGAATTGCCAGTGACAAAGTGTACCCGGGAATCATTCAAATTTCCAGATGTAAAGAAGCGTACTGTTGAAGTGA
>NZ_FORD01000050.1 GCF_900113925.1 Nitrosomonas sp. Nm34 | reverse complement strand
GCTTGTTATAAATCGATTCTTGAAGCAGAATCTTCTCCAGCTTCGACCAGTACTCATCATTGAGCATTATTCGGGGCATCGCAAACTCGTTTTGTTGGTGGTATGGGAACCCCAATATTACGAGTTTGTTTCTACCTATGAAATACTTATCTTAAAACGTCAACAGACCCTAGAAAAAAGTACTCACTATTTTTAATTGATCCTGATTATCATAATGAGGTTTACTATTGAGGGTAGTCTATAATGACTTATCATTTGTATCTTGACACATTTTGGTCGTCTGTTTTGGCTAGATAGCGATGCTTTATAACTATAAAAAAGAAAATTATGCTGCTCAGTAATCGTATGGATGATGCTTCACCTTGGTATCAAATAACTATCGAACAAAATATATCCTGCATCAAACTCACGGGCAGTTATACGCTGGCAGCATTAGATCAACAGCTACAGAAAGTGGGTGCCAAGCTGACTCATTTTGCAACGCAATCAGATCTTCACTGGGATCTGACGAGTATCCAGCAAATGGATCATGCGGGTGCCATATTGATCTGGCGTGCCTGGAAAATGCATCGTCCAGCTAATTTATTGATACGACCTGAACATGAAAGATTGTTTGCTCACTTAGAAAAAGCACGTCCTGCACCTAAACCCATACACCGTGACATTCTCTGGCCCATCTTGACGCTGGGTAGACGTTATTTTTTATTTTGGGATCATTTGACTGGCATTATCACGTTATTGGGGCAGGTATTACTGAATCTTCTCTATCTCGTTAAACATCCTAATCAAATACCACTGCGAGAGATTTCTGCAAATTTATTCAGAACAGGGGCGCAAGCACTGAGTATTACCGCACTGGTGGGTTTCCTTATCGGAATTGTCCTAAGCTATCTTTCTTCTGAGCAACTTCATAGTTACGGCGCTGATACTTTTATTATCAATATCTTAGGGATGAGTATCGTTCGTGAGCTGGGCCCAATGCTAGCTGCAATACTAGTGGCTGGCCGTTCTGGTTCATCGATGACAGCGCAGCTTGGTGTGATGCGTGTTACAGAGGAATTGGATGCTCTGACCGTCATGGGCATCCCGCATAGCTTAAGGTTGGTTTTACCTAAAATCATTGGATTAGGCATCGCTATGCCGCTCGTTGTACTTTGGACCAGCGCGATTGCCCTGCTCGGAGGAATTCTGGCAGCTGATCTGCAAATAGGATTGAATTATAAATATGCATTAAGTAACTTACCTGATGCTGTTCCAGTTGCAAATTTATGGATAGGGATGGGCAAAGGGGTGGTCTGTGGCATGGCCATCGCCCTGATTGCTTGCCATTTTGGTTTGCGTATTAAACCGAATACTGAAAGCCTTGGCGAGGGTACGACCAATTCCGTAGTGACTTCCATCACAGCAGTTATCCTCATTGATGCGATATTCGCGGTAATTTTTTCGAATGTAGGTCTTAAGATTAGGAGCTAATGATTAATAATGATCCTATTATAGAGCTACAAGGCTTGTATACACGCTTTGGTAGTCATGTCATCCATAAAAACATTAACTTGAATATATATCAGGGAGAAATATTATCCTTGGTTGGGAGTTCAGGTAGTGGTAAAACCACCTTGCTGCGCCAGATGTTAAGCCTGGAAATTCCCGCGCAAGGGAGTGTTAAGATTCTTGGGCACTCCACATATGATTGTGACCTTGAATTATTGAGAAGTTTACGTAATCGCTCAGGCGTTTTGTTTCAGCAAGGTGCACTTTTTAGTGCGCTGAATGTATATGACAATATTGCACTGCCGATGCGCGAGTTACATTGTCTGACGGAAGAAATGATTCGCGACCTGGTCATGTTAAAACTTGATATGGTTGAAGTAGAAGCGCAGCATGCTAACAAAATGCCGGCGGAACTCTCAGGAGGTATGATCAAACGTGTTGCATTAGCACGAGCACTTGCATTGGATCCTGAGCTGCTGTTTTTGGATGAGCCCACAGCGGGTCTGGATCCGCCATTGAGCGAGAGTTTTGTCAAACTCATTCAAACATTACGCAAGGAACTTACATTGACGATCATCATGGTCACGCATGACCTGGACACATTGGCCGCGCTGTCCACGCGTGTCGCAGTCCTGGCTGATCAGAGACTTGTTGCAGTAGGTGAATTGCCCGATATCATAAAAATTGATCACCCTTTTATCAAGGAGTTCTTTCTTGGGGAGCGTGGTCGAAATGTATTACGAAATGTATTGGCGCTTCCTTAAGCAGAGCGTCAACAAAGTATAAAAATATAAAGGGCACTATAAAAATTCATATTTCGTCAAAAACTTTATTGTTCACAAAAAATGTTTCCTACCTATCAGGTATAGGTTACGTCAACATTGTTTGTTCTCACCTTGTCTTGTTTAGGACTCTGAATTTTTAGAGGCGCCCTAAAGAAGTATTAAGGAAGTATCAGGTAGATCGTTCGTGTGAATTTTTACATGTTATAAGCTATTTATTTAAGGAAGTATTTCATGCCCACTGACACATTGGCACTTGCCCAGATCCTGATTGGCTGTCGTTCACTTACGCCTAATGACGATGGTTGCCAGGAAATATTAATCAATCGGCTAAAACAAATCGGGTTTAACATTGAAAGCATGCGTTATGGCGAAGTTGACAATTTATGGGCGCGTCGGGGCGATGTTCAGCCAGTTGTGTGTTTTGCAGGCCATACCGATGTCGTGCCAACCGGCCCCTTGGCTCAATGGGAAAGTGATCCGTTTATACCTACTGTTCGAGACAATAAACTGTATGGGCGCGGGGCAGCGGATATGAAGTCTTCTCTGGCTGCTTTTGTAACCGCCATAGAATGTTTTGTCGCTACCTATCCTGATCATAAAGGGTCCATTGCCTTATTGATCACTTCGGACGAAGAGGGCGTAGCCGTGGAGGGAACGGTTAAAGTGGTTGAGACGCTGAAAGCACGCAGTGAGTTGATTGATTATTGCATTGTCGGTGAACCGACTTGCACGGATAAACTGGGGGATACTATCAAGAATGGGCGACGTGGCTCGCTATCGGGGAAATTAGTTGTCAAAGGAATACAAGGCCATATTGCTTACCCCCATCTTGCCAAAAATCCTATTCATCTGGCTGCGCCTGCTATCGCGGAACTGGCCCGGACTGAATGGGATCAAGGTAATGAATATTTTCCACCTACAACGTGGCATATCTCCAATATCCATGGTGGGACAGGGGCTACCAACGTTATCCCAGGCGAAGTGAACCTGTTATTTAATTTCCGTTTCTCAACTGCAAGTACGGTTGAGTCACTTAAGCAGCGGGTTCATGAAATCCTCGACCGGCATGGTCTGACTTATGATTTAGCATGGGAGCTTTCCGGCAAACCTTATCTCACCCCAAAAGGAAAATTAGCTGACGCACTCAGCGCAGCGATTAAAAGTGTCACAGCAATTGAACCCGAGCTCTCCACTACTGGCGGCACTTCCGACGGTCGTTTTATCGCTGACATTTGTCCTCAAGTAGTCGAGTTTGGGCCGCGCAATGCGACTATCCATAAACTTAACGAATACGTGGAGATAGAGGATATAGAGCGATTATCAGAGATTTACCGATTAACTTTGGAGCAGTTATTGAGATAATTGTACTGTCTGGGAGTGAATAATTATAGATGATAAGAAGTTGTTTATTCATGGTTTTCTTGGCAACTATTCTATTGCACCCATCTCCAGCGCAAGATTTCGGGATTGTTCGGCTTCTTCTTCAGTGGGCTCTGAACTCAGCCAGCCTTGCAGGTGGGTGTAAGTCATCTCGCTCAACGCTTTGATCCAATCATGGTGCTCATTGAGGCAGGGGATGAAATGAAATTCCTGCCCCCCAGCTTCAATGAAAATCTTTTTACCCTCAATGGCGATTTCTTCCAATGTTTCCAGGCAATCCGAAACAAAACCAGGGCAAACGACATCCACGCGTTGTGTTTTCAACTTGCCTAATTCCTTGAGGGTCACAGCAGTATAGGGCGTTAGCCATTTCGCGTTGCCAAAGCGCGACTGAAAACATACTTGATACTGCTCTGTATCCAGTTCCAGCGCTTCTGCCAGTAACCTGCCCGTTTTCTGACATTCACAGTGATAAGGATCCCCTTTGTCTAGCGTTTTTCGCGGTACGCCATGAAAACTAAGGATAAGCTTGTCGGGTTTACCATGCTCAGCCCAATAATCGAGAATATTTTGTGCGAGTGCAGCAATATAGCCCGGATGATCATGAAAATGCTTGACGATGCGAACAGCCGGAATATTGCGCATCTTTTTCAGCTCCGAGAAAAGATTATCCATGGCTGAGCCGCTGCTGCTGGAAGCATATTGTGGAAAAAGCGGGAAAACCAGGATGCGGTCACAACCGCGCTCTTTCATATGTTGCAATACCTGCGCGATAGACGGATTACCGATGTTCATGGCATATTCAACGATAGGGGCGGGTTTAATGCGCTCTTCCAGAGCGCGTGCTAATAGCCTGGTTTGCTGCTCAGTATGGATTTTTAATGGAGACCCTTCCGGCATCCAGATTTGCGCATATTTTTCAGCTGATTTTCTTGGGCGCGTATTAAGAATAATGCCATGTAATATAAACCACCAGATCCAACGAGGAATTTCGATGACTCTTGAATCACTGAGAAACTGTTTCAGGTAAGGTCTCAGCGCTTTTGCGGTTGGTGCGTCAGGTGTTCCCAAATTAATCAGCAACACCCCAATTTTACTTAAGGTCCCGTGCTGGTAGGGCGGTTCAGGTAACATGGATTTATTTAGTTTTATTTCTGCTTAAACAGGTAAGACACATAAATATAATACTGTCAATTTTGTGATAGCCCACTTGTGAGCAATCTGGCAGTAATATTTACGATCGGGATAACGCGCTCGTAAGCCATGCGCCTCGGACCAATAACGCCGACAGTACCCACCACTTTCCCTTCAATTTCGTAAGGGGCCGTTACTACACTGACTTCATCCAATGCAGCGACATCTGATTCTCCGCCGATGAAAATTTTTACGCCATGCGCTTGGCGGCTCAGTTCCATGAGCTGTAGCAATTTGGTTTTACGCTCAAATAACTCAAAAAGCTTTTTTAAACTAGTCAAGTTGCCAGAGAGATCCTTAACATCGAGCAGTTTATGTTCGCCTGCTAATACAACTGCTTCACTGCTTTCACGAATGACATCGCTGCTGATTTCAATGGCTGTACTCATGAGACTTGTCATATCGTAGCGCAATTGCTTTAGCTCTAACTGTAGGCGGCTACGAATTTCTTCCAGTGCGCAGCCTGCATAATGCTGATTGAGAAAATTGCTTGCTTCGATCAAGTCTGATTGATTATAAGAAGTTTCAGTAAAAATGATCCGGTTCTGCACATCGCCTTCTGGTGTCACCATAATCAGCAGAATACGCTTTTCAGACAACGCCATAAACTCGATATAACGAAATACGGCGCCGCCTGCCCGCTTGGGCGTAACCACTATTCCTGCAAACCGGGTTAATTCAGAGAGCATTTGTGATGCCACATTGATAAGTCTTGACGGGTTATCAGGATGCATCTGGTTTTCCAGGTGAGACATCTCTTTAATATCTAATGATTGGACAACCAACAAGCTATCGACGAAAAAACGGTAACCTTTAGCGGTAGGTATCCTGCCGGCTGAAGTATGGGGGCTGGCAACATAACCCATTTCCTCAAGATCAACCATGACATTGCGGATAGTAGCAGGACTGAGATCTAACCCAGAGAATTTAGAAAGCGAACGTGACCCTACCGGTTCGCCTTCATGAATATAGCGTTCCACAAGTGTCTTCAGTAAGGTTTTGGCACGTTCGTTAAGCATGTATTTATTCTACACGATACAGCTTTGCTAGAGAGTATATTCTGGAAGAAAAATCCAGCTTTCTTTAGCAGAGCGTTATTTCAGCAATAATCTTTTTACCTTTCAGATACGCTGCGTTAATATGCTATGCGAAATATTTTCTGAAGACATTGGATATCTCAAATATAAATTTGTTTCCATGAGCGCATTTTTCAATAAAATTGCATTAATCGGTAAGCATAAGAATCCAGAAATCCTGGCACCGTTATTGAGTCTGGCAGAGTATTTGATCAGTCGGAATTTTGAAGTAGTCCTTGATCAATTGACTGCCTCACATCTTGGCAAAATTGATTACCCAGTGCTGACATTGGAAGAGATTGGTGCACAGGCTGACCTTGCCGTCGTATTAGGGGGAGACGGCACCATGCTTAACATTGCAAGGATTCTTGCCCCATTTAATGTGCCATTGGTCGGGGTTAATCAAGGGCGGCTCGGTTTTCTGACTGATTTGACAGTGGATACCATGAAGGAAACCCTTAGTGCCATGCTGGATGGGCAGTTTGTTATCGAAAAGCGGATGCTGTTATCTGCAGAAGTATTGCGCAATGAGGTCAGTGTGTTCAGAGCGTTAGCATTTAATGATGTGGTGGTGCATCGGGGTATCAGCACCGGTATGGTTGAATTTGAAGTACGCATCAATGGTGAATATGTCTATTCATTACGCTCTGATGGCTTGATTGTAGCCACTCCCACGGGATCAACAGCCTATGCGCTCTCTTCAGGCGGGCCTATTTTACATCCCTGCCTTGATTTGATTGAGTTAGTCCCAATATGTCCCCATACTTTGAGTAATCGTCCTATCGTGGTCGAGCCGGATGCCATGATCGAAATCAAGGTGCTTTATACCACTGAAACTAAAATATACTCCGATAGTCATTCCTGGTTTGATCTGGGTGAGCATGACAGGATTATCGTGCGATGTTTCTCCGAGAGAGTCAAATTGTTACATGCGGTCAATCATAGTTATTACCGTATGCTGAGAGAAAAGCTGGGCTGGAGTGAAATTCCTCAAAAAAATCAATCATAGTTGATTGGCATGCTAATTCATTTAACGATTCGTGATTTTGTGATTGTTGATTTTTCTGAACTGACGTTTAAACCAGGTTTTACAGTTTTGACTGGTGAAACAGGCGCAGGAAAATCCATTCTAATTGATGCCTTGATGCTTGCACTGGGGGGACGTGGTGAGGTCAGTCAGATTCGGCATGGCCGTGAACGTGCAGAAATCATTGCTGAATTTGATATTGACAATCATTTGAGTTTGCAGACATGGTTGCGAGAAAATGATCTCCACTCGGATGCTGGTATTTGCATACTTCGCCGTATCATCGACGCTCATGGGCGATCACGCAGTTATATCAATGGTAATGCCGTAACCTTACAGCAGCTTCGTATCGTTGGTGATCAATTAGTGGATATTCATGGGCAACATGCACATCAATCTTTGTTACGCAGTGATACGCAGCGTGACTTACTTGATGGCTATGCTGGCAATAGTGAGCTAGTTAAAGAGGTCGCAGCAGCTTTTCAATATTGGCAACAATTACATCAGCAACACCTTAAATGGGAGCAGAACGCGGCTCTATTTTTACAAGAGCGCGAGCAGCTGGAATGGCAGCTGCAGGAACTTTCTGCATTGAATTTTTCGATAGAGGAGTGGCACACATTACAGGCTGATCATAATCGTTTGTCGCATACAGCAAATTTGTTAGAAGCGGTCGAATCCAGTTTGGAGATATTATCCGGAAATGAATCTGCTGCGCTGGAGCAGCTGCATACTGTGCTCACTCGCCTGCGTCATTCGCTCGATTATGATAGTGATCTTAAGTCTCCTTATAATTTACTGGAAACTGCCCAGGTTCAGTTACAGGAAGCAGTATACGAATTGAAACACTATCAACAGCGACTTAATCTTGATCCGCAAAGTTTACGTATGACCGAAGAGAGAATGGCAGCCATTCATGTCTTAGCTAGAAAATATCGCCTTTCGCCAGAGGAGATACCTGATTTATTGCAGAGAACAATGCAACGCCTGCAGGAACTGGGGCGTAATACTGATGGGGACAGCCTGGGTGAAACCGTTTCATCGGCAAAGAAAGCCTATGAAGAACTTGCCCAGACACTTAGCATTGCACGACGCAAAGCGGCTGAAACATTGGCACATCAGGTCACTGAAGCGATGCAAACGCTGGCAATGGCAGGAGGCGGTTTTGATATTACGCTGGTACCTTATAATCAAGGTAGTGCTCATGGATTTGAGCAGATTGAATTTCAAGTTTCCCCACATAGAGGGGTACCGCCACGCCCGCTTGCAAAAGTTGCGTCAGGGGGCGAATTATCACGTATCAGTCTAGCGATCCAAGTCATTACGAGCCAGGTAGGGACAGCGCCAACCCTGATATTTGATGAGGTAGATGTAGGAATCGGGGGGCGGGTGGCTGAAATTGTCGGCACACTTCTTAAGCAGTTAGGCAAAACGCGCCAGGTGCTCTGTATTACCCATTTAGCTCAGGTAGCCTCAATGGGAGATCAACACTGGCAGGTGGTCAAAGTGCCTGGGTTGCTTGCAGACAATCCGGTGTCTAGCGCTATCCGCTCACTGGATGAGCAGGAGCGGGTAGAGGAAATAGCGCGCATGCTTGGGGGAGTAAATATTACTGCCACGACCCGCCAGCATGCTGCGGAAATGCTGCAGCAAAATAAGTAGTTATCTTAAGAAATCATGCCAATTTAGCCAGTTAGCGTTAGTGCTGCGCTACAGCTATGTTCTTGGCGCTGCGGATTAAATCTCATCCTCTTTGGCAATTCCATTTCCAAATCAAACATAATGCGAAGGCGAGCCGCAGACAGTATAAAAATAATACAGCAAGTTGAAGCCGGCAAAATCAGGTTTGATTTGGAAATGGATAACAAAAAAACAGAGCGGGATCTAAGTATAGCTCGATCCCGCTCTGCATATTTTAGAAAATAAACCCCACCTTGCACCCTATTAAATGGGGCGCCAATTATTTAAATTAACTGGCTTTCATAATTTGCGATAACAGACAGTATGGTTTCTCTCGCATCAATTGCTTTATCCACCTTATTCTGATTAATGGCTTCTTTTAAATCCTGCAGCGCGTTTTCCATTTTTACGCGTTCTAATGAGCCTAAACGTAATACTAAATCTGGAAGGAATATATTGGCATACAGAGATAATCTTTCAGCTGCCAGCGTAGCTTGATTCTTATCAGCCTGAAATGTTGATTCAATCTCTTTTAAGTTATTTTTAACTTGACCCATTATTCCTTTGCTGATTTCGCTTACGATTTCGTTTGCGGATACATTCGCCAAATCTCCGGTCAATTGAGATTTAATACGAGTACTGCCATTCGGATTGGTTTGTGAAATAAACTCTTCCACAATGCGATAAAAGTATTCGCCCTCAATCTGTTTTTCTCTTGCTTCATTAATATCTCTATCTCTTTCTGAAATAATGCCTTCCACTTCACGCAGCACTCCAATTAAGAAACTTCTGACTAGTGGGACGACGATATTTTCACGTGCGAGCGCAAGATTTGTTTTATCCTCTGCGCTGTTTTTAACCAATGCTTCTTTCCCATTAATAAATGCTAATGTTATTTGATCATCCAGATCAGGGTTACTGCCTGATTCGATGGCCAGTTTATCAGCTGTGAGTACCTTGTTTTCTCTGCCTGCCGTGCCAATAATCGCGAGAAAGGCAGCATAGGCCCGATCCCACTCAAGTTCCAGCGCATCGGTTGGCAGGCTATCAAAAGCGTCCAGCGTTAACGTTATGCGGTTATAGACAGTTAATGCGAAAACGCGTTGTAAAGTTTTATCAATGGCTTGCGCAGCTAATGCAGTCTCATTTCCGCTTCTGATAACTTCAATGGCGTTTAATATGTCGTTATTCATCGACAATCCATAGATGCCATCCACTATTTGCGTTAGTTGCTGTAAGTCTCCTCCATATTCGGCAGCAATGGCATCAGCGTTCATAGGCGTTTGACTACGTAATTCACCAATAGCTTGATAAGATGAAACGGCTCCATCAATGATCAAACTTGTATCATTTGTTTTATTAAATTTAGTAAGCTTAAGTTGATTCTCATAGTTGGTAAGAATCGTTGAAATGGCTTGGCGCGCTTCTGCTGATTTAGGCTCACTGTTTTCACTGCTTGCAATTTGCAGATTATTTAATGCATTTTCAAAATTGCTACGTACATCTGCGCCTAGACGTAGCTCCAGATCCGGCAAAAGGATATTAGCAAAATAAAGCGCACCTGCGGCTTCTGCCATCGCCTGGGCGCGATCTCTGCCAATACTGTCTTCTTGGCCTTTCATTTCGGCTTTTACTCGGCCAATAAATCCTTTATTTAACTCACTTACCATCTCATCTGCTGTAATTTCGGAAGGATTCCCTGTCAGCCGAGCTTTTATGAGCAAGTTCCCTACTGGATTATCTCGTGCGACAAGTGATTCAATAATACGATAGAAAATTTCGCCTTCTTTCTGTTCAATGGCTGTCGTTTCCGGATCTCTATCTCTGTTATTAAGAACACCTGCCACTTCCCTTAAAACTGAATTGTAAAAGGCGCGCGTTAATGACATTCTGGTCGCGTAGCGCTCAATGCCAAAGTTAGCAAAGTCTTCGTCCGGGTTATTTTTATTTAATGTATTTCTAATTCTTTCGAAAGATTCATTTATAGCAATATCCAATCCTGAATTGTTGCCTTCTACTAAAGACTGTCTATCGGTAGTAAGAACATGATTGGCTCTCGCAGTAGTTGAGCTAAGGGCTTGAGCCGATACGAGCGCTTCATCTGTCAGTTGATTTAGTGCAGTAGGTGTTGCCTCTTTAAATTGCTCTCGTATAGTTGCAATACGATTAAACACTGTTTGGTAAAAAACTCGTTGTAACGTCTTGTCAATGACCTGACCGGCCAGCTTTTGATCATTATTTTTTTTGATATCCTCAATTGCACTCAAGATATCACTATCCAGGCTCAGTTTATTGGTAGTATCAACTTCCTGAACAAGCGTCTGTAATGCACCTGCATAAGCGCTTGCAATAGCATCTGCATTAATAGGTGTTTCTCTTCGTAAGGTACCAATCGTCTTGAAGGCAGCAGCTGCCGCTTCAATCGCCTCTTTATTAGAGGTGGTTGCGGCATGCACTATTGCGCTTGCGTATAGCATCAGGAAACTGCTTAATATGATGATGAACCTTGGAACCAGCTTCATGTAAACCTCCCTTTTAAAAAATGAAAAACTTAATAATAGTACGAATAATAATCGTTATTATTTATATTGAAAAATATAATTTTAAATTTGTATACTCCTAAAAGTTGATAACAATTATTGCAGATACTTAGCTAAAAATTAGCAATTAAAGCTGCACGAACTGCAATGGGGGAACCGGGCATAATGTTGTTGTTATTCTGAACAGATGCAAAATAATTGACATCAAATACATTTTCAATATTAAGTTGCGCGCGTACATGCTTATTAAATTGAGCAAATAGTGCTGCATCGACGCGTGTAAAATCTGGAATAACCACTGTGTTATCAGTGGAGGCAAACATGCTGCTACGATAAATTACGCCAACTGCTGCACCGAATTGGGGAATAAAATCGTATCGGCTCCACAGAGAAAAAGTATTGCGTGGAAGCTCGGCGACTGTGTTTCCTTTCGGTGCGCCAAACTGCTGGCTGGTGATTTCTCCATCTTGATAAGCATAGCCGCCCATCACATTCCAATGAGGAGTTAGCTGACCATTTAAGCCTACTTCGACGCCTTCAGTACGCTGCCCTTTGGTTAAAAATGAGCGTGAAGCATCATTAGGATCAACCGTGATCACATTGGTGCGATCGATGCGATAGGCTGCCGCCGTCAACGAAAGATCAGGGCGAATATCCCATTTTATTCCTGCTTCCAGATTCGTAAATTTTTCTGGTTTAAGCGTTTCAGTCGTCACAGTCAAGGCGGTTAATTGTTCGCCGGCTCGTGGCACGTATGCCTGACTAAAGTTCGCGTAAATGGAAATGGGGGTAATTGGTTTATAGATCAGGCCAAACCTGGGTGCCAGTAGGCCATCTTTGGTTTTTAGATGATCTTGATTGCCGTTTCTATCGCGAAAATCCGTTTCAAATAAATCATAGCGTACACCGACGATTGCCTGCAGCTGGGGGATGAACTCTATCTGATCTTGAAAGTAAAATGCTGTGATATTAATTTTACTGTGATTATTGGCATCGATATTTCTATTGACAAAGTCAATGGGTGCATTGGTAATCGGGTTGATTACGGGTACACGTAAACTGGTTTGTCTAGGATCATTATTGAAAAGTCCTTGTCTTCGCAAATTATCAGTGATCTGTTGACCTACTTCGATACCTGCCAGCAGTGTATGCGCTACAGGTCCTGTTTCAAGTGAATACAGAAAATTTGTTTGATTGAAAACATTCTCGCGGTCAGTGCCATCGCTATACGCGCCAAGGGATACTACGCTGCCAAGAACTGGGCTATTGGCAAAGACATTTCCATAGAACTTATCGAATTGAGCATAATTGGTTCGATTATTGACAGTTAATCCAAAGTCGAATTTATGCTCGATCAAAGAATTGAATGATAAAACATCTACTATGGAATTGCTTCGCCTCGGATCTCCAAAAAATTGTGAATGTTTGACATCAAACGGGCGACCTTGAAAAGAAGGAATCCCGCGATCGGCAGTGCGGTCGTCATGGTATCTTTCCATATTTAAAACAACTTTAGTGCGATTAGTCGGTTTGACGGTCACGGTTGGAGAAATACCGAGCCGATCTGAATCTACTCCATTTCGGAAACTTCCTGCTTCTTCAAATAGACCATTCACCCGGAAAGCAATTTGATCATTAATTGGCTGATTGAAATCGGCGGTCATTCTTTTTAGACCATAAGAACCTCCCTGGAAAAAGAATTCGCGAATCGGTTCCCAGCCCGCTTGCTTTGTTACGCGGTTAATAACACCACCTGAACCACCGCGTCCAAAAATCATTCCATTGGGGCCTTTCAATACTTCAATTCGTTCGATGTTATAGAGATCACGAAGATATTGAACATCATCGCGTATACCATCGACAAAAAAGTCGCCCGTTGAGCGATTGCCCCGGAATATCACGGCATCTCGGTTTCCCTCACCTTGCGATACCCCGACCCCCGGTACATAGCGCACAGCATCGGCTATACTTCGTATTGATTGGTCCTTAATGGCGCTTTCTGTAACGACGGAAATTGCTTGAGGCACATCGCGTAGCAGGGTATTCGTCTTGGTTGCTGTGGAGCTGCTGGCAGCCATATAGCGGCTTGTTTCGCTACTCGCTGTTATTTTGATCGAAGGGAGGGTGGTGACAACTGGGCTGAGCGCAGACTCGGTGGATAATTTTATTATGGTAAAACCTTCTGGATGCGATACCGGCTGCAAATCAGTGCTTTTAAGTAATTGATCTAGTGCGGCGGAGATTTCATAATTACCTGCCAAGCCCTGTGTGGTCTTACCTTGTATAACAGCATCATCAAAAAAGATTTTTACTCCTGATTGACTTGAAAATTGACTGAGCGCATTTTCCAGAGAACCGGCTGGAATATTATAGGAGCGGGTGACAGGTTTGGTAATTTCTGACGATTCAGCAAAAACAATATCGGGTAAAAAAGTAGCAATAAATATTGAAAACAATAATGCTGTATATACAAAAAAGCGGTTAAATCGCGTGCTCTTACATCCCCTATATCCGCTACATTTGCTATATTCGCTGCACGATAGCCATAAAATATCGATCCATTTCTGTTGAGTAATAAAGGTTTTAAAGCTGGGGGTATACATTATTGTGTTTTATATGATAAATCTAAACCAAAGATCGATTTGCACGGACAGGAGAGAGAATATTAGACAAGAGCTAGCTCGTCATGCCACTGGAAATTGAATACCAGCAACAGGACAAAATTTAAATTTGACTTTGCCACCAGTTCTAAATACCAGCCTTTTGCATGACATCTAATTGTGTTTCCAACTAATCGATATGCTGTTCAGTATCTTCAAGAATATGTTCAAAAATTTTCCGTAAAACATAATTCTGAACTGTTTAACAGGCAGCAATTGCAGCGAGCAGCGTTTCACGTGAGGTATCTTCCAAAGTAAGATCGCACGTTACGTATTCCTGGGGTGATTCCCCAATCAAAAGCTTCTCCAGATCCTGTAAATTGGGTAATTCCTCCAGAAACAAGATACACTCAACGAGTTTGTCAGCGTATTTTATCTTCTCGATCGATTCGTGATATTCATGCTCGCCCGGTTGGCTAAATCCCGATTCCTGTACACCCGGGTATGAAGAAAATACTGATTGATGGCAGATAACCTGATGCAATAACTGACGATTTAACCAATTAATAATGTCTGCGTTCCTTTTCATAGGTGTTTCTTCGGGTGGTTTACTCGCAAAAACGAGTGAGTTCAGGTGACAGGGGGCTGGGCCGGGGTTTCTCGCATTAATGCTTGATCAAGTACCCTTTTTGCGTGGCAAGCACAAATGCCACACTGCTCGGTAATACCGAGATTAACTTTCAGATCACGCATCCGTTCAGCCCCTTGACTGACAGCCTCGAGAATTGCACGATCAGTCACTCCCTTGCAGACACAAATATACATGAAACACACCTTTGTCGATTGGTTTAGCAGTCGTTTGTTTTGCTGGATATAAAGCAGCAAACATTACCGTTAATGAGAATTATTCGTGATTATATTCATATTGGCAGAGAATGCAAGTAGTGCTAATCAATATGTTTTTGCGCAGCAATCCGCCTGGCCGCGACATATCAAAAAATTATCGCTACGCTGAAGCTAGACAGGCATGAGTAGGCATGCTGAGGCGTAATTAAGCGCGAGTTATGTCGTCTCTTGGGTTAGACGCTGCAATGGATACAGAAGAACGTTTTCAGATGAAACGAATTATGGTAAAACCTGCCACCTTACCCTGATAGCTGTTGCACTATCGCGCAGAGTATTGGATGAGGGGAGTTGATGCTAAAGTCTATTCAAGATATTCAGTACTTTAAAAAAAGTGTTGCAGCATATATATTCTTTGACGCAAGGTGTGGTGAGTATCCTGAGTAAAGCTGTTTTCCTTATTTCAAAAACAATTGAATACAATGGTTAAAGTATAATGTTGCTTTTTCCATTGAAAGATTAATGGAGATGATAATGCCTATTTATGAGTATGTTTGCCGTTCGTGTGGTTTAGAGAAAGAACATTTACAAAAAATGAGTGATTCCCCTATCGAAAATTGCCCTGAATGTGGAAGTGGTGAATATGTTAAGCAGATTTCTGCTGCCGGTTTTCAATTGAAGGGAAGTGGCTGGTATGTTACAGATTTTAAGAATAAACCCGCGTCGGAAACCAAAACGAAATCAAAATCAGAAACTAAGAGTGAAAGCACAGCCTCGTCTGCTACCACAACGGAATGAGGCGGCAGCATTATCACATTATTATTTCCATGGACATGGCTAGTCGTTTAATGATATTTGCAATTAAACTGAAGTCTTTTCATTAGCAATCGCGTTGAATTTGTAGATGCTCCTAATTTTCCTTATATAAAACCAAAACAATATGCGTACTAACTATTGCGGCACCATTAATACTCGCTATCTGAATCAAATTGTTACGCTTTATGGATGGGTCCATCGCCGACGCGATCACGGGGGCGTGATTTTTATCGATTTACGTGATCGTGAAGGCATTGTCCAGATTGTCTGTGACCCGGAAAACGCGAATACTTTTCAGATTGCAGAAAAAATTCGTAACGAATTTGTGCTTAAAGTAATTGGAACAGTACGTCCCCGCCCAGAAGGAACAGTCAATCTGGCCCTTCAAACTGGCGAGGTGGAGGTGCTGGTGGACACGATTGAAATTCTGAATTCTTCGCTTACACCACCCTTCCAGATGGATGAGGAGAATTTAAGTGAAGCGATACGTCTGGAGCATCGCTTTCTTGATCTGCGCCGTCCCGTCATGCAAAAAAACCTGCGCTTGCGTCATAAAGTCACCATGGCGGTACGTTCCTTTCTTGACCAGCAGGGATTCATCGATGTCGAAACACCGATGCTGACCAAATCAACTCCTGAAGGTGCGCGGGACTATTTAGTTCCTTCGCGCGTCAATGACGGTCATTTCTTTGCACTTCCTCAATCTCCCCAGCTATTCAAGCAGCTTCTGATGGTGTCCGGATTTGATCGCTATTACCAGATTACTCGCTGTTTTCGTGATGAAGATTTGCGTGCGGATCGTCAACCGGAATTTACTCAGATTGATATCGAAACCTCTTTTCTCAATGAAGATGAAATCATGGTATTGATGGAAGGGATGATTCGCAATCTGTTCCGTGAAGCAATCGGTGTCGATTTGCCCAGTCCTTTTCCGCGGTTGAGTCATGAGGAAGCCATGTTCAGGTATGGCTCCGACAAACCGGATTTACGCATACCCCTGGTATTCACTGAGCTGACCGACCTGATGCAGGATGTCCCCTTCCAGGTGTTTCGCGATGCTGCCCAGAAGCCAGATGGGCGCGTAGCTTCCCTGCGCATTCCAAAAGGGTGTGAATTATCGCGCAAGGAAATCGACGATTACACTCATTTTGTTGCTATTTATGGGGCAAAAGGGTTGGCCTATATCAAGATCAACAGCCTGGAAAAAGGATTGGAAGGATTGCAATCTCCCATCCTGAAATTCCTGCCTGAGCCAGTCGTAAAAGCTGTGTTGGAGCGCAGCGGTGCGCAAGAGGGTGATCTGGTGTTCTTTGGTGCTGACAAGGCGAAGATCGTTAATGATGCATTGGGAGCGTTACGGGTCAAGATTGGTCATGAGCGCGGATTGATTGATTCTGAGTGGAAGCCATTATGGGTGGTCGATTTTCCGATGTTCGAATGGGATGAGGAAGAAAATCGCTGGAAAGCGCTTCATCATCCGTTTACCTCGCCTGCCAATGGCCATGAAGATCTGCTCGTGACAGAACCAGGCAAAGCCTTATCCAAAGCATACGACATGGTATTAAATGGAGTCGAAATTGGAGGGGGTTCCGTGCGCATTCATCGCCAGGATGTGCAATCAAAAGTATTTAATGCACTGAATATCTCCGAGGGTGAGGCGCGGGAGAAATTTGGTTTCTTGCTAAATGCGCTGCAATACGGTGCACCACCGCATGGCGGGATTGCATTTGGCCTTGATCGTATTGTTGCCATGATGACAGGTGCCGAGTCGATCCGTGATGTGATTGCTTTTCCGAAAACACAGCGTGCTCAGTGCTTGCTAACCCATGCACCCAATATCGTTGAAGAAAAGCAATTACGGGAGCTGCATATTCGCCTGCGTAATCCTAAAGAAGTCATTTCCTGGAGCTACTAATTTCAACAGTGCCTGCTTATAAAAAACCTGTCTCTGTCTTGGTTATCGTTCATACGGCCGATTTGCAGGTTTTGTTACTCGAGCGTGCAGATCATCCTGGGTATTGGCAATCTGTTACCGGTAGTCAGGACCCGGATGAAACGCTGCTTCAAACCGCTATCAGGGAGGTCAAGGAAGAAACCGGCCTCGATGCAACATGCTATGAGCTGACAGACTGGCATATAGAAAACCAGTATGAAATTTTCCTGGAATGGCGCTGGCGGTATGGGCCAGGTATCACTCATAATACCGAGCATGTCTTTGGGCTAAAGCTTCCCAAAATCGTACCGGTTAATATTGCTGCACGCGAACACTTAAGGGCAATCTGGTTGCCTTGGCAGGAAGCTTCTGAAAAAGTATTTTCCTTGAGTAACGCAGAAGCTATTCGCATATTAGGATCGAATCGACAATAACGTTATATGACTAATTTGGAGTCGAGAGACCGGATATGAGGCGAGGGGATATCATTACTTAGTAGAAAAACTGGAGGGTGATATCGAGTTTATGAGATACTATTTTATTAATTACTCTTATATCACAGAGTAAACTTGCATGGAGGAGAGAGATATCTCCATGATTATATAAGGGTAAAATATACGCCTGCCCAGGAATTGTTTTTTTGTTTCCTTTTATTTTGCTTTTACAGGTAATAAAGTATTTTATAATGCTGAATGAATTGATATAATAGCGAGCTTTGGGTCGTTAGCTCAGTTGGTAGAGCAGCGGACTTTTAATCCGTTGGTCGCGAGTTCGAATCTCGCACGACCTACCAGATAAGACAAAGGGTTACAGGTTTATGACTTGTAACCCTTTTTTCGTTACTTAAGATTTGTATGTAATGTAAAAGCGGGGTTTATTTGGTACTTTCCGCGGTTTATTTGGTACTGACAGTTTGTAAACCCGCGGTTTATTTGGTACTGCTAACCTAAGCGTTAAAAGTTACGAATCACCAGTTCGGTGCGTTGTCCACGTCCTTGCAACCCACCCACGGTATAGTTGATCGCTACCGATTGCATCGATAATCCTTTGAATGCATCATGCATCTCCGGAATATCATTGACTGATATATTAAATAACGTGAGTTCGACATAAGAATCATCAAATCACGACTGGAAGAGCTTGAGGGAGCCTGATATTAAGTGAGGGTTTCTTCTCGCGAAAGGTGTAA
>NZ_FORD01000021.1 GCF_900113925.1 Nitrosomonas sp. Nm34 | reverse complement strand
GCTTGTTATAAATCGATTCTTGAAGCAGAATCTTCTCCAGCTTCGACCAGTACTCATCATTGAGCATTATTCGGGGCATCGCAAACTCGTTTTGTGGGTGGTATGGGAACCCCAATATTACGAGTTTGTTTCTACCTATGAAATACTTATCTTAAAACGTCAACAGACCCTAACAATATATTAAATGATCATTCAGGGATGAAAATTTAAGCTGCTCATCGAACAAAAAGCGGTTACTGAGCTTCCTTGTCAAAATAAGCAGCCGCATCAAGAAGCGGTTGAGCATTACCGCCTTGTTGAGCAACAATAGCTGCCGATTCTCTAAGCCGCTCTGCCAGTGATTTCGCCTGCTGAGGGTAAAAAGAATTTTCCTCTCCCTGTTCCCGCCCCTCTCTTATCCCCTTCCCTTTTTTTAATTTATGCTCTTCCTCTTTCCGTATTTTATTTATTTGCTCTTCAGATTCATCTTTATTATGTCCCGGTGCCGCCTCAGATTTCCCCGGGTTATCAGGTTTTTGTCCTTCGGCTGCATGGACCGATATCGGTAACCCTGTACCTATCATCATAGCTATAGTAACAATCAGCAAAGCAAGGACAGTTCTCAATGAGTGGATATAGTGTTTCATTTGATTATCCTCTTAATGGTTAACCTTTTCTATAAAATCACCTAAATAACAATTGCTTACTGCGTCAGCGCACGATCTACTATGAACACTGCTGGTGTCGTGGTTACATCAACTGCCTGGATAAATTGACCACCATATAAATCCCCACCGGCAATCCCCGTAACCTCTAGATTCACCGCTTTGTCTGCCGATAAAGTGACTTGATTCGTAGCTCGATCCCACTTTGCTTGAATAACTGCAGTCTTAGCGTCAAGCTTATTTTTTGTCTTATCGCCAATTTGCCAGTATGGCAAATTCAAGACCGGTAAATTAGATAATTGCTCGTAGGCTGTGAAGACAGCGTTTAACCAGTCAAATATCAGCGTATTGCCGTATGCATAATTGGCTGCATTTGTTTGATGGAAAAAATGAGGCCATTTATTAAAGCTCAGCATATGGCGTACCGCGTTGTCAGCTTCAGCAGCGAGAATTTCTATATAATTCCGAGGAGTGCAGATCGCCCCGGGTATGGTGCAGGGATCCTGGCCGGCATTGACAAACCGATCGTGAAAAATATAATTATATTCATCAACCAATTGATCCGGGTTGATGACATTCACGAACACATTGGTTGGCCAGCGCGGCAGCATAATGCGATCCGTCGGCTTGCCATCATCGTATTGAGTAATGTACTGCTCAACGTTCTGTGCTCGCTGCGATGAGTCGGATGCCAGATATTGCACTTCTACATTAGCAGCAGCTTGTAGCAACAGTGGATTGGCGCCACCCCGATCAAACGCCACATCGTCATCCTGAACATTGGCCAATTCAGGATGCAGCAAAGGATCATCCGTGCACTTGCGATCTTTTAAGCCAGCGTGGTTGCCAGTTAGCAGAATCCGGTCGTTTTCAGCTTGCTCAGGAAGAGCTAAAAGTCCCCACACCGTCCGGTTCTTGGTAATTTCTGCCTCGATAGGTGCCACAGTAGTAAAAGTTTCATAATCACATGGGGCATTCGCCGGTACGGGCGGAGTATCCATGTCTGCATGCGTAAAAGTGTGGTTGATGTAACGGAACGCGTCTTTGTTGGCGACCACTGCCGCCACCAAATCTTCTGATAAGTTTGCAACCAGTGTCGCTGCTGTCGGATCAACCACGGCCTCGGATCCATTGAATGGGAAATCCAGCTTGAAAGCGCCAGCCGTTGGATGGTCAACCCGAAAATCAGCCTGCTTGCTCACAAGGTTACTAATATCGCCGCTATTCAAGCGATAGGTGTTCAACGGATTAGACGCCTTGAGGCTGGAATCCCACAGCTCATCCCCAAGGAATAAATCATCCAAATGGGCGGCCATATAAACGCGGCGTGCTCCTACGAACACCCCTTGCGTTGCCCAGTTGATAAACTCGTAAGCCAGTACTTTTGAATGAATGAGAAATGAGGCATTGGCGATGGTCGAGATCATCACCTCGCGCACCGGTGCTGTCTGGTTGGGCATCAGGTACTGAACGATCGATACCAGCGCTTCTCCATTGGTAGTTTGCAGCAGTGGCATAACACTCGGGATAGTGCCGTCACGTGGACCCACAGTATCATTTCGCGGGGCGGCGGCGAAGGCAAAATCAGTAATCGGCAATAAATTTGCCTGATTTACTGATTCAAATATTTCTTTTTGGTAGGTGGCAGGCATTGCCCACTGCGCAATATAGCTCGCTCCACTAGATGAAAACACCAGACCGTAATCCAGGTAAATGCCGAACGGCGCATTGGGGTCAGAGTAGGTAGCCGGCCAACCCGATAAGACGGCTTCACGGACCTTAAAGTCTTTTTCGTAATTGTGCAGAATGTCCCACTCTGCCGGCGTAAAGTTGGGAGTCAAGTCGGAGATCGTCAGGATAATGCCGTTGTAGCTACCCACACAACCCTCATCCAGGGAGCTGCAAGCTACGCCATTCAAAGAAGCAAGCATATCGGCAGTTAAATCCTGTGTGCTAGCATTCAATACGTCATAAGGCACACCTATTTCATCAAGAACAGGCTTGATGTAGCTGAACCCCAGATCCTGGGTTTCGTCTCCTGTTGAAATGACCAATACCTTCAAATTGACAGCATTATCGGCAAAGGCAGGCGGTACCATGAATAATGCTAACCACATTACTACTGAGACAAGCAGATTAATTCCTTTTTCATAGTTCTTTTTCATCAGCATTCTCCTCGCACTCTCAACTTTGCTCACATAAAAAATCTAACTTATGAAATTTTACAAGCCATATAGTTTCTGTAATTATTATTACCTTCCAAGATCATAAAAATAAACTATATTAAGTAGCGAGCATGATTCATGCCATATTATAGAATCAATCAATAATCATGAGGTTACAAACAAAGGGAAATATTGAAAAACATAGCGCCGGTTCGAAGTGTAAAATTCTTCGACAAAATTCTGTAAGTAGACTTCTCTCACTTACAATTCAGTTCACATAAACATTTTATGAAGTTTTTATAATCTATCTAGTTTTTATTATTTTTTATCCTCTCCAAAAATCACAAAGGCATAAACATCACTTAATATAACGCAGAATTCATGCCAAGTTATAATGTTAATGAATAATCATAATGTTATAAATGAATACAAACATAATACCGGGTTGGAATGTAAAATTATTCGACATATATTTATCATGCTTAAGAAAGAAAATTATATTATCGATCTGGTACAAAAAGATGCTCGCTGGACACCAAGTTAGTTTGAAGTAACAAGGTAAAAAGAAAGCACAAAAAATCAAAATTTAATGCATCGGTATAAGCAGCAGATGCGTCTTATGCTTTGTGTAAATGATATTGTAATAGGGGCATGCTCATAATGCGAGCAACCAAGTTGAGCAGGATGAACTGACCGGTCGAGCAGCGAATAAGAATACCCACACTCACTAAAGCCAAATTGAAAATAAATGCAGAAATGATGCTATAAAATTAAAAATATTGATTTGTTAAATATACCGACTAATCAAAATGTAAAATTCTTCGACAGAATCTTATTCAAAACTCAAATCAGCCTTAAGAAGTTACACTTCGAATTTAAATCCACGTATTATTAACTCGAAAGAAAACCACCTTTCGATATCACAAGAACAGTTATTAAGAGTTTGGCTATGATAGATAAAACTCGCGCTTGGCATCAACTAGTTGAGCAGATTGAATATAATTTTATGTATCAGTGATTTACCAGTATGTGTTGGACTGGACATAGACGAATCGGTTTACGAGCAAACGATCTTTACCCAGAATTTTAGTCATATGTTGAGTAACAAAATGGCCGGACATTTTGTTGCTGGAGCATGGAACCGCTATCATGTTAGAAACTTAGCAATGATCAACATTTCAGCATGGATTGCACACCACTGGCTGTAAGAGCATCGCATAAAAGTTTTGTGGGTACAAAAAATGGAAACAACCATCACTGGATGACAATATTCATAAAGAGTATATACTCAAAATATCTGCCGTAAATGTGCAGGTAAAGTTTAAAAAGTGAGAAATCTCAATTACTTGAATAAAAACTGCCCCAAAATGAGCGGTTTCAGCTTTTTTTGAAAAAATAGCTAAAGAGTAAACTAATATATACAATCATTAAAAAGATTCCAGACTGTAAACATCAATTTTTCAAAATCCTGTTAGAGCAATATCAATCCCTGATGTTCTCGCTAAGTATTGGTCTCTTGCATCCAATCAATACTACTCCACCGAATGGCATTAATTAGAATAAAAAATATTTTGTATTTGCCATTGATCCAACTTACAGAAATATTTGTAACATCTTGTATTTAAGTTTTTATTTAAAGATAATTCTTCCCGCTGTCTAATTTCATTTCCCAATCAAAAATGGTGCGAAGACGAGCCGCAGACAGAAGAAGAATACGGCAAGGTGAAGCCAACAAAATCAGTTTTGATTAAAAATGGAATAACACATCGAAAAGACCTTTTAATGGCAAACAAGCGAGGCATTCTCCAGCTTGGTTATAGGGAAAACAAATTTCCAGCTCCGGTTCTGTTGCTGTCCATCAAGCTTTCCATCTCTCCAATTAATATAGCATTTACGTTTTAAAGACGCTATGACTAACTCTAGCGGCATATGAGCATGTACATGTAAATTAGCGCCTTCCGCAGTCTTTTGCCACTTTCCGATCTCTCCGTTGCTATGTAAAAGATAGGTGGAAGAAGGAAGCTCAGAAGTTGTATTCAATAGAGCTTGCCCATGATTAGGTAAAAGATGCACATACCGTCCCTGCTTAATGTCCCGAACGCCTATTATTCCTTCAGAATTTTCCAAATCTGGCCATCCTAGCGATACCGGCAGACGTAAAGTACGTAATTTATTGAGTCCTCTGATATCCCACGTACCATCGATTCTGCGGGACAGAGTAATACTCCGAAATTCATTTACCTTCTGAGCATACTCACTCACCCAAATAGCTCTTGGTTCCTGTTTAATGCTCCAGTCATAAACGGATTGAAGCGCATTGATAGATGCTATCTTACTTCCCGAATAAAAGTGATAATGGATATGCAATGGTTTCAGGCGCAGCGGGCTATCAGTAAGCTGCATAGTTTCAATGACTCGATTAAATCCATAAAAAGGGCCTTGCCAGCTATTCGTAAAAACATGCTCACTTGCAATGGGAGCATATACCTGAAATTGATCGCCAATTGCATAGCCCAGAGGGGGCACACGTGTCATGGTTTTTTCATCTTTGCTTATAGTCGCACCACCGCCATTCATATTTTCCAATCCAAGCGAATGCGTCAGAGTTAAAGCTTCTTTATCTGCCAGCCCATCACCAGTCCAGAAAAAAACACGAACTTGCTTTTTCTCAGACGCCAGCTTTTTATTAATATAATTTACCGATCCAGCGATTTCCCGTTCCAAGCTAAACTTATAATCAGGAATGGAAAAGTTAAAATCATCACCTCTCGCATCAATATTGTTCTTTGGGAACCATGTTGAAGGATGACTATAAGAATGGCTAGCGATCTCAACATTATTTAGATCAAAAATGTTTCGCGCCACTTTCTCGACTTCAGTAAGCCTATCTGTAGAGTTACCGTTAGATGCTTCTCCTTCAATTATGGAAACCGTCGATGGCAATTTATATTTTTTTAAGAAATAATCCTGAATCACTTTTATTGTTAAGGGGGTTCCCGGTATCTCTGCTTTATTGCTGGATCCGTCACCATCAATTTGTACCAGTAATAAGCGTCTGCCATTCTCAGTGGTGACATCAGGAACAGGTATTTCTGGTAGGTCGAGAGCCTTGGTTAAAAATTTAAATGGGTCGATAATCCACCGCTGACGCCCCTCATAGCCAGTCTCAATTACATAAGGATGGAAGGCAACTCCGCCCCACTGTCCAGTAAATACAGCGACCCAAGATTGTTTATTTTGATCTATCAAACTTAGATGTGTATCAATATTTCCTGAAGCTTGCCAGATGGTAAACCCGCGTGTTTTTGGCTGAGGTTTCACTTCATAACCAATAATTTGATCGCTTCGTTCAATTTTGAGCGGCTCTTTTATTGCTGACTGACTTAATTTGACCTGAAAATGCTGCAAAAAAGTATGATTAGCTTTAAAACCTAGATTACCCAGAATAGCAATCTTTATGCCAGAATCTATTTGGCTTAATAGCCAATCTCTATAATTTATTGGCCCTCTTAAATTATCGTTGTTGAACCAGGTGACGATCCCAGCATATTGTCCTATCAGTGATTGAGTGGGTAATCCACTGTTTACATCTAAATAATCAATTGTATAACCCATATATTCTAGTGGCATGGCAAGTAATTTATGCACATCAGTTTGCTGCAATCCTTCTGGATACTCTTGCCCATCATAAAGCGCTAAAATTCGTCTGGAAAATATTTCCGACAATCCGACACCAAGAATATCAAGTCTTGGAGTGGCCACCCAAGGGGTAAAACCCAAGTCAGATATTCGTTTAGCAGTCTTGCGCGCCAATTCTCTCTGCTTTGGATCAACATAATCGATAACAATTATCTGTAATCCATATTGATCTCGTGTCTGCCTTAGCTTATCCAACAACCAATGACGATCTGCTTCTTTAACCTCGGTATAATCTTGTTTAGCTGGATCCCAACCTTCAAATAGTGATTCTGCAGCCAACGCGACAGCATATCGACCCACTTCCGGTAAAACCTCAAATCCACGGTTAAAAATAAGTTTAACCCCTGGGAAATGTTGATGAATACGGCTAATGAGGCTTGCCAATGCTTTTTCCTGAAGCACTCGACCATCAGCATCATGGACAGCACTTTGATAGCTATCCATTGTATCGAGAAAAAAGCCGCGATATCCTTCTTTCCACAGCTTACTTAAATATTTATTAATCAGATAGTCATGCCATCCTTGTTGGGTTAAGTCAATAATACGACTCCCCCATTTTTCATTACTTCCCAGAATCCAGGATTGCGGAATTTCTGAATACCAAGAGCGTGTCGGATGGATTTCTCCTATACTTATATAGGCAAATACGTTTGTTCCTTTAGCATGGAGATCATCCAGATTATCCATATTATCTGGCTCCACCACCACTTGCTTATAATGTGAAAGTAAATTTACCGGAACAGGCCGACCATAGAAAAATGCGATACTCTGGTTTGCATGCAGGGGCAAGCAGATACTTAATAAAATTATGCTATGAATAAGGAGTACAACTGCTCGATAGTTCAAGAAGATTAATTTCATATTTTCCTCTTTTCCATGAGATAAGCACGAAGCCAACTACCTTCAGCAAAACCGAGAAACTTGCCTCTTAGATGGGTTAAATTAATTTTTAATTTCCGATTTTATGATGGTGCGGGGAAAAATTTCCGATAATCCGACACCAAGAATATCGAGTCTTGGAGTGGCCACCCAAGGTGTAAAACCCAAGTAAGATATTCGTTTAGCAGTCTTGCGCGCCAATTCTCTCTGCTTTGGGTCAACATAATCGATAACAATTATCTGTAATCCATATTGATCTCGTATCTGCCTGAGCTTCTCCAGCAACCAGTGACGATCTGCTTCTTTAACTTCGGTATATTCTTGTTTAGCTGGGTCCCAGCCTTCGAATAGTGATTCTGCAGCCAGCGCGACAGCATATCGACCCACTTCCGGTAAAACCTCAAATCCACGGTTAAAAATAAGTTTAACCCCTGGGAAATGTTGATGAATACGGCTAATGAGGCTTGCCAATGCTTTTTCCTGAAGCACTCGACCATCAGCATCATGGACAGCACTTTGATAGCTATCCATTGTATCGAGAAAAAAGCCGCGATATCCTTCTTTCCACAGCTTACTTAAATATTTATTAATCAGATAGTCATGCCATCCTTGTTGGGTTAAGTCAATAATACGACTCCCCCATTTTTCATTACTTCCCAGAATCCAGGATTGCGGAATTTCTGAATACCAAGAGCGTGTCGGATGGATTTCTCCTATACTTATATAGGCAAATACGTTTGTTCCTTTAGCATGGAGATCATCCAGATTATCCATATTATCTGGCTCCACCACCACTTGCTTATAATGTGAAAGTAAATTCACCGGAACAGGCCGACCATAGAAAAATGCGATACTCTGGTTTACCTGTAGGGGCAAGCAGATGCTCAATAAAACCATGCTTGATTAAGTAATACAACTGCTCGATAGTTCAAGAAGATTAATTTCATTTTTTCTCTTTCCCACGAAATAAGCATTAAGCTGATGACCTTCAGCAAAATCGAAAAACTTACCTTTTAATGGTATTTATAATTAATTTTTTAATCTCCAGATTTATAATGTAGCATAAATGTCTCATACACTAACAGGTTAAGTCTTTTTGAGACGATGACCATTCCAACTACTGTTGTTAACGCAACGGATAAGGCAAATCCATAACCATAAAATACAGGGCCCAGATATTGGCTCAGAAACGTCAATATAATATTTGAGGCTAGAAATAAAAAACAGAGATAGAGTGCATCTTTACGATAATCAAAATAAAACAATAAATTGAGAACGGCCAGCAGTAATACTTGTATTCCGACCGCAATCAAATCAATATTTAACAATACTTTATAAAAAGGTGATATCCCTACCCATATTAGTAATTTATCTCCTAAAGCCAACAGGATAACGATAGTCATTCCCTGCACTTTAATGATTTCGAAAAATCCTCTTCGAATGGTTGCAACCATTTCTTCATAGATTTCTAAAATAAGCCTTAAGGAAGCACCGCCATTAATAGCACCATAAAACTTTGTATATTTTTCTACAAAATCTGTTTCTATTCGCAATAAAAATACGGCCATCCCGGGTATGATTGATAAATAAGCAAGAAATATTGGAAGATCATAAAGCTCCGATCCTCTTAAAGGAAAAATGATCGAAGTACTTGTTTGAGGATTGAACCAGAAAATAAACTTATCAGCCCAAATAGCTACGTTATAAAGTAAGCCAGTAATTGCCAAGCTTGGAAATATCTGGTTTCGTCGCAAAAAATCAAAAGCAATCAGTTTATTACTAGAATAGGAGTTAAAAACTACAACCATAAGCATAAATAATAAGATGCCTTGTCCTACAACAAACCCAGAAAGCAAGCCTTCCAGTCCAAACTTACCCAATTCTTTAGAAGCCCATACCGTTATCCCATAACCTAACAGAAATGCTAACAAAATTTCACGATATGCCTTGAGTCCCGATAAAATGATCACTACTATCCAGATAGTAGAAAGAATTATCAAACCACTTAACATTAATAAGCGATACAATACAGAACCAGCAAAGAAGTAAATTAAACACAAGCTTGCAAGTGTTCCGATTACAGTGATTACAAGACATATGGCACCAATCAGGTTTGGCAGAACTAGTTCCTCATGCTTTTCATATACCCTGTCAGCAATAAAACGCGTGATGATTAACTGTAATGGACCAGTCAGAATTAAAGATATCGCCATCAGATAAGTTACAGATATCTGGAACTGTCCTACAAAATAAGGGACAGAGGAGCTATCTGTGCTGATGAAACCAATTAATAGTATTCCAACGATCGATAATACCCATGGGCCAGAACCAATAATTCCGGCAAAACTATACGCTAACAGTACTCCAGATAGAGTATCTGCCCTCATCAGTTCACGTAATCTGAACCCAATGCCTGCCATTATTGTATCAATGCCTGATCATAAATTGTTTTATAGCCGTCTAACATTCTAGACTGCGTATAATAGCTCTCAACTCGTTGAATGCCAGCTCTTTGTGCTGAATACCACCGATTTTCATCGGTCAGCAGTGTAATAATTGCTTCTGCAATGGCTTCTGGATTAGCGATGGGAACTACTATTCCAGCGCATCCCAAAGCACGGTCTTCGTCGCTACTGCCTTCGATGATTTCCCGACAGCAACCCACATCAGTTGTCACAACTGGTAAACCGCTTGCATAGGCCTCAAGTAATACTAGTGGAAAAGCTTCACTGATTGATGACAATACCAACAATCCTAGACGAGGAAGCACATCGCTTATTTTTTGGAATCCTAAAAAATGTACGTTTTTTTCCAATTCCAGCTCCAGCACTAAATCCCTACATTCTTGTGCGTACTCTTTATCTTCATCATCTGGACCAATCAGCCAACCTTCAGCTTCAGGTAATTGAGTAACCACCGTACGCATGGCCCGAATAAAAGTTTTAATATCTTTTATAGGGACTATCCTTCCCAGCAACCCAATCACGAGAGGAATTTTTTCTGGTCGTTGCGCGCGTAGAGTAAGAAAACGCTCGATTTCCATTCCGTTTGGTATAACCTTTGTACGGTCGCGATCTGCACCATCAGTAATCTGCCGTTCTCTATTTTTCTCATAAAGACTAATAATAG
The DNA here is from genome assembly GCF_900113925.1 of Nitrosomonas sp. Nm34. Lineage (GTDB taxonomy): Bacteria > Pseudomonadota > Gammaproteobacteria > Burkholderiales > Nitrosomonadaceae > Nitrosomonas. The sequence goes on along the minus strand of NZ_FORD01000021.1, from coordinate 46,543 downwards.
GGTTCGATGCTTTATAAATAAGCCGTCCCAATGATTCAAAATATCTTAGCCATAATAGTTCCTGATATTGCATACCCATATGATAAGCATCACTTAATAAATCACGATGCTCCTTGATAAAAAGAGACTGCAAATCTATTTTTCTTTCTTTTGTGTAAATACCATGTTCCGTTAGTATTAACGGTCGGTGGGTTAAATAATGCAATAATACTCCTAACAAACCTGCAAAACCTGTAGACACAGTATGAAAAGTTCCTGTACTAAGCGCAAATTGGTGAGCAATGTTGGCAATCTTAAATAACGGAGCATGCATGGATTTAATGGCCCATATGTAATCTATGAATGAATTGTCTGCATTATTTTCATTATATTGCTTACAGATCTGCTCCCATGCCGCTACGCTATAAAAAAACTCCTCCACAGTAAAGCCAGACGGTTGTCCTAAAGAAACCAAAATTTTACTAACTAGTGCTTCATCGAAGCTTGAACAAGGATTGCGAAACCAATCGTGGAGCTTGCTTGAGCTCTGAATATACTCATCATTACCGTTACAGGCTTTTGGCTTAGAGAATGAAAAAGGGTCCCACAAGTAATGGCATTCCAGATGAACTACATTACTAGGTACGGCATATTTCGGATCGGTATAATCTTTTTCCTTCGATCCCAGAAAAACCAATGCAAATGTGTACTGCGGAAGTCCTTCTATTAATTGGTGTACCCAGCCTGAAACTCCTCCCCTAATAAAAGGATAAGTGCCCTCTAGCAAGAGAGTAATATCTGCATGCTTTTGTTTTTTTTGTATTAGTTTCTTTTCTGCCAAAATTGTACTACCGATGTTAATTGAGGATAAGCTGCTGGATAATCTATCTCTGCCATTAATTGCTTTACTTTGTGGTATTGATGTCTATGAAAAGCAATCTCTGCATAGTAAATCAGTAACTTTTTATGCTCCATTCCCAGACTCTCAGCTTTTTTAAATTGTTCATATGCACGCTCAAAATTTCCCAGCTTCAGCAAGATTTGTGCATACTGGAAGCATAATCCCACATCTTGGGGGTAATATTTAAGACCCAGTTCAATATATTTGCAGGCCATATTGAGCACATAATTTCGTGCTTCTCCTTGAGTTAGACCAAGATTTGCTAATTCCCAATAGTCATTTGCAATCTGACGATACAAGCGTTTATTTCTTGAGTTTTCTATTTTTTCAAGTTTTTGCTTCGAATGCTTAATTCGTTCGCTGATCCCATGCTCTTTTCTGTCCAATAAAGCGTAAGCAAGCAACCTGATATCATCAACTGGATCACTCAGTGCCATACGCAAAAGTGGAATGGCATCCTGATCCTTTATTTTTAATGAAGCATATATCGCCTTAAGTCTTTTATCAGGATTTCTGGACCGATACAAACTATGTAAGCTTGCAAAATTATCATCTATAGCCTGCGCCGGTATATCAGGAAGATTCCTGATTTTACTTAAGCTCACAACAAAATTGGTTTTTTGGGATTTAGGAGAATGACGAATGATGAATGGTATTGCCAAGGTTAATCCTACTAATCCTAACAGCGGCAAATAAAAAACAACCACAAAAAAGAAAATATTGATCTTCAACTGAGGTTGTTTTCGATTAGATGCCATTATTGTTGGAAAAATACAGGCAGCTATGATACTCGCAATAAAATGAAGAAAGAGAGATGTTATTAAAATTTGTTCAGATAAAGATTCATTTAGAATTAACTTAAAGCCGTATATTTCTAATCCTAATGCTAGAACAAGTAGAATTGAATTACACAGAATTAGAAATAATCGCATTCTTATTTCTTATCTTTGAATATCAAAATAAGCCGTTCTTTTCTTATAAAATTGATAAATTTCTGATACTAATTTTTTTAGTGAAGTTTTATTATTTAAGCTCCATATATTGAGACTAACTTCACTGTCATGATAGCCAGTGTCTTTAGTATTGGACTCATTGCAAACTTTTTTAGCTAATAATTCTGATAATCCAATACGGTTTAAGAACTCATTAGCACCATTTTCATCCGTATAAGGCAGTAGGATCAGATAAGTTTTATAATTTTGTTCTTCATTGAAAATCCAAATTTTATCGACCCCTCGCAAATTAGCTTGAAATCTAGTCAGATATTTATTTTGCACTTCTTCAGAGTCGATAATTGCGCCAATCAACATAGCAGATGTCTTTAAAAGTTTAATTTCATTTAAAACACGTCGCAATTTAAGTTCAACATCTTTTCCTTTATCATCTATATAACTATAGGCCTCTGCACGCCGCTTTACCAGATCACCGATACTTCCCCCTAGTACAGCAAATAAATCCATGGTACTTTCCTGCAATGCAAATAGCGGCATCTCATTCACAACAACCAATCCCCAGATTTTCTGATAAACGTCAATTAAAGGAATAGCGACAAGTGTTTCAGGAGTATCCATCGCATTTTCATTTTCTAATTTAATACTCGCAACAAGCCCTGTTTTTAGGGCTTCTTTTACTAAGGGATCTGAAATTAATAAAGGTGGTGCATGCCCTAAATAAGCCACAGGCTCAGGATTAATTTCTTTTCGCTCATCATCTGTTATCGCGTATATTGCAGCTATTTGCACACTCGCAAAGTCACTAAAAAGTTTAAGAATACTTGCACCGATACCCTTTAGAGGTTCACCTTCATTTTTCTCTAAAGATAAAATATGTCGCTCTAAATCATGCAAGAAAGAACGTAAACTTTTTGCCTGACTTGCCACATGTAACTCTAGCTGACGATGTGATCCTTTGAGAAGGTGATATTCGCGAGTAAACTTATCCATTCTCGCGTTAATATGATTATATTTGCTCTCTAAGTATTTTATTTTACGAATCCAACTTTCATGAAATTCAGCTGAAATTATTGTGACCAGCAATAAACCAACTATCATTTCTTTTGGAAAAAAAGGAACCTCTTGCCAATCAAATAAAAAGCCCATCGTAACTATCCCTACAAGCACTGTAGTAGCTACTATCCCATAAGCAAGCCCATGTCGAAGAGCGATTAATAAAGGAGCTAGAATCAACCAGGGAAAATGATAATTTACAAAAAAAGGATCTAAAGAATTAATGGCATAGCCGATTACAGGAAGTAATATCGTAATAATAAGGGACTCTATCCATTTAGTTATTTCTCCTTTTACTGGTAGTATCGACTTATTCAATTGTTGAATATAAAAATTATTAATTAAATTTAAAAATTAGATTTGATATAAAACCCTTTTGCTTACTGCTATCAGATCTCCAAAAAACCTGTCATACTTTAAAAGCATGACACCAGCAGATGATACATTTGACAATCTCAGCATATCTCTTCAAGAATTTAGCTCATCATATCGTCAATCGAGCTGATTCGACTTTTCAATTTCTACCACATTAGAAAATCTTCCAAATCTTCAAATAAAATTTCGGAATCCTGAATCCTAAGAATTAAGTAATTATTCTAATAGATAAACCGCCATGAGCTCTATCTCGGTATAAAATTGGTCAGCTTGACGATTCTAACTAGTAAAGCGCCGATGTATCTTGCCACAAAGACCACAGAACTGCCAACAGCAGAATTTTCTAAACAATAGCTGCACTGACTCCTCAATGACCCTAAAGATAAGCACATTAACTCGGCCAGCTATGACAAAATTTTGTCAATGGCAATAATCAGTCAGAAAAATTCATAAATCGTTAAAGATGTAGCCATGGATCAGCCTGCGGGAGTTTAATCATGGTCTCGCATTGACAAACTACCTAAAATCAGCTTTATGCAAAAGTTCGAACAATACCTCTAACTCATCAACATATAATGCTATACAGAACTGCAACGATAATGTCATCGCCATACTCTAATATGTAGAGCGAAGGAGATGACTTCACAAACATAAGAATCGAGTCTTCCAGCACAATCTATACGACTCACACAAGCATAAAGCCTTCAATTACACCACATCAATAGTATGATATTGGTATAGCTAGTTTAAAATAGTAATTATCAAATTCCTGAGGAAAGGGAAGGCCCTCAAAAAAATGTGATTACACACAAGGTTCTTTACTCAAGTAATGCTAAGGTCGGAGATCAAATGCTTGATTAATTTTTGTGCAGTGCCGCTTAGTGATTCCGTACTCCACCCAGATCGCGCGCCACTTGCAGACCAAATAACTTTGCCAGAAGAAAGCTCTATAATTCTGATGGTCAGACCAACCACTGGTTCACTGCCAACACCAAGCTTATATTGCCATTCATCAACGCTACCTGTAACGGCATAAGAAACATTCTCTTTGGTCGCAAGTGACACGGCCTTTTCCTGGCGTTTGCGGTCATTAAATTCGGCCCAGTCATTCTTATCATCATCATTTAGTTGATACATTTCTATATTTGGGATACCTCGAATTCTAAGCAAAGTAGACAGTATTTCTTCAACTTGTTCACCTGCGCGTGGTGTCTGCGAATAATTTTGAAAAGGTAAAATTAACCAACGTTCAGAAGAAGAAAGTGGAACACTTTTTTGTATATCGATTACCGAACATGCTATTAACAAATTAAGCGATATAATCAAAAAGAAAAATCTAAATTTTAGATGAGCAAATCGTAGAATTTTTTTGCTGCCAATCAACATAAACTTCTCCTTTTTCGGTTGTTAGTTTAATAATTCCTTTACTACTGTCCGGCTAATCGTAAATTCTTGGGAAATAAGATTTGGAAGGCTTGAAAATCATGTAAAAATATTTTGATCGAAATAAATTTTTAAACTCAAGATTTTAAGTCTGCATATATTAGCATCGTATAGCGCCAGTTGCTCAAACACATCGCTTGCTAATATATTTATTACATAGTAATAAATACTATCATTATTAATCAATCTAGAAATTAAGAGAAAGTACTAGACAAAAATTAATAAAAGAATTGTAAATAAGCAATTTAAACAAAATATGTTTAATGGTACTTCAATAAGCGTTTTATTGGAGTATTATTTATGTTGTATCCCTTGCTTCGCAAGTAACATTGATTATTTTAAGCACAAATTTTCAGGAAAATTTATTCTAAAAAACCAGATAAAAACTATGAATGAGATTTGAGGCACAGTTTTGCATCACTTACCTAGTTCTTATCATTAACAAGGTGAATTCCACTTTTTAAAAAGCAAGGCTCAAGTGGAGTTTTATAGCTGTAAACTACTAGCTGGGGAGCTAAGAATGTATTTACACTTGCACACTCTTTACCGTAACCTCAATGGCCATAAACCATCCCATAGCGTTTCTATTATTTCCTCTATTTGCCATTTGTACGGTCAGGTCACCATAGAATTAGTATACGGATTCCTTAAATATTGCATAATCTATGATCATTCTCAATTGCTGATTAAGTTCCCATTGCACAAACTAGGTTATAGCCCTGAAAGGAACAAATACGGCTTGGAATCCTGAGCACTACATACGTTAATCGTGTAGCTACATTCAATGTTATTGCAAGATTCTTAATTCTTAAAACAACTCTTTCAGTACAGCCAATGCTATAAAACTTTTAGCTTTTCAACAGATATGTGTGAAACTTTTTTTACGATAATGGATCAATAAAATGCAAAATGCATAATTTATTGTTTAATATTAATTTCTAAAATTTTCGGTAACCAGTTATGGCTGGCTAATTATATTAATTAATGAAAATAAATTGCGTAAGGTTTGTGAATATTACTGGTTTTAGTTATTGAGGCACATAATTTTAAAAAAATCTAAAAATTGTAATAGAGTCCTTGCTTAAGAAGTCAAACTTATGACATATAGAGACATTTTCGAAATCTTTTCGTTAATCCCAATTATGATTCCGTTATATGACATATCGTTTGTCAACCTCAGCATGGATGCATTATTACTTATCGTTATTGGAGCCATTTCCACAGCATCAATATACCCGGTTTTATCTCCGATTCTCTATTCGCTATATCTTGTTCAATTGCGGTTCTTAAGACTATGAATCAAAAATTGCCAGATAATTCTAAAAGAGCGATAGTTATATTTACCATCACATTAGCTATTATTTTCTCGCTTTTCTTTTATGTTTATAAAGAGGAGCGATTAAAAGAATTTCTGCAATTAGTCAAACCCGACAGTATTTCAGTACAATATTTAAAGCTTCTTTTGAATATCAATCCTGATAACGCTGGTCTACGTCTTGAACTTGCCCGCCACTATATTAATTTAGGAGAAGACGATAAGGCTCACTTAGAGTTAGAATCATTAAAAGGAGAAAATAGTCCTATAGCGTTAGAAGCCAAACTTTTAATGCTAGAAATTGATTTAAGGAAATATTTCTCATTAGTGGCAGAAGACCCAAATCGGAAAACAGAGCTAACTAAACTACAAAACATTATCACTGATATTAGTAAAAATCCGATCCCAGTAACTTTAATTTCTAAAGTTATTAAGCTTAGCCTGGAGCTTAATCAGCCAGTTATTGCTGCAAATTTGTATGACCAATGGTCCACCATGATTCTCAATCCTACCGAAAGAATTGAGAAATTAAATGAGTCAGCGAGATGGTATCTCGCATCTGGCTTACATTATAAAGTAGCAGAAGCATATCATAAATGCTATGAATTATCGGAAGATATAGTCGAAGCCAAAAAATTTGCGCTTCTAGCGCTTCAAGCATTACGAGCAGTTGGTGATAGCAACCTGGCTGCGGAATATTTTCGCACCTATCAGCAGAAGTTCCCAAAAGACCCAGCACTTCTTGATGAAATAATCACTCTTTATATGGCTAACAAGAATCCCCAAAATGCCTATGAATTGGGGATCTTGCGTTTGGCATTAGACCCTGACGATCCAGAGCAGATTAAAAAACAAATGGATCGTGCTCTTGCCGTTGGAGAAATTCAGCCAGCTCTGGACTTAGCTCAGCGGTTAACAGAAATTGATCCAGATGATGATGAAGCTTATGAAAGTCTAGCTCGTATTGCAGAATGGGCGGATAAACCGGGGTTAGCATTAAAAGCCTGGTTATGGTTAGCTAGAAATAGACAAGATGATGCAGCAATGATCAATTCAATTGATCTTTCAAAAGCGCTCTATTTTTTCAATATCACCATAGAAATGCTAGAGCAACGAGCAAGTATGCGCGAACTAACCGATGAAGAAATAGAAAATTTATTGTTTGCTTTTAATGAGGCAGGCAATATATCTGACCAAATTAATTTCTTGAAGTCCTATTTAAAGCGTTATCCGGAAAATATCCAGGTATGGGAAGCATTGGCTAAAGCACAAGAAAATGCGGGACAAATAGGCGAGGCCATAGCAACGTGGCAAACTATTGGATCACTATTCAATCGTCTATCAGATGCTGTGGCCCATCAAGCTAAATTATTGTGGAAGAATGGCCAATCTGAGAAGGCATTTTCGCTATTGTTATCAAATCAAGATAATGCATCAGATAAAGATTCTTATTACTGGCAGATTTTTGGCGAGCTTTCCTGGGCGTTAGAACGACCTGAGGATTCATTTTCAGCTTATAACATTCTTTGGAAAACGAAAAAAGCTAATACACTTGTTGCAGAACGATTAATTCAAAGATTACGAGATACAGGTAAAGCAGAAGAAGCTATTGCACTTGGTGAAGAAGCCTATGATCGTTTCAATGAACCTCGCTGGCTACTGCTTTCTATGGATATTGCTAATGAGGCCGGTTTGTCAGCTCAACTGAAGCAACTCTTACAAATAGCAATAAGTAATGAATCGAAATTCCAGGATTCAGAAATGTATTGGCTATTGCGTGCTCAGTTAGATATTCATGAGAACAATCCCAAAATAGCTATAAAGCACTATCAACAAGCATTGACAATTAATCCCGCTTCTGTTGTTGCCAAAGAAGGCATTTTATGGAGTCTTATTGAGCAAAATGACAGAAAATCACTTAGATCTTACCTTAAAAGGTGGCAATCAGAAGCGTTGGAAAATCCATTGTTATGGGGCAGTTATGGAGTAGCTTTAGCTAAAATTGGTCAGCACAAAAAAGCTTTGTCTTGGCTTGAGCGCAAGTCACAAATCAGCCCTGATGATTATCTGTGGCAGCTTACCTATGCAGATGTCTTGAGCCAGGCTGGGTATGCAGACAAAGCCTGGCACCTGCGGAAACATGTTTTGTTTAACTTAAGATCTCGTTTTAACAAAATTGACAATGAACCAGGCACAAGGATTAAGGATATTTTACGTACTGAATATTTAGCTTTAGTGCAGAAAATGGAAGGCGCAAATGCTGAAGTGTCTATTTTGAAAAAATTTCTTGAAAAAGGATACGATGATTCCCTTGTTCAAGAGCTTCTTGTTGCTGCATATTTGTCTCAGAAGAATTATTCTGCTGCTCGGCATTGGCTGCTACAAGAACATATTGCCAGGCAAGAAACACCAAGTTGGCAACGTCTTATCTTAGCTTTGGCGGAAAACAATCTTGCTGCTGCTGAGCATATTCTTGAAAAAGAAAGCGATAAGCTTACGAAAATCAGCAAAATGGAAGTGCTTAAACGTTTAGATAGAAATAAAGAGGCCTTAGCATTAACTTATGACCTTCTCGAGGAAAATAAAGACCAATCACCTGTGTTGCAATCATATCTTTTTCATACCAGAGATGAATTGGCGGTGAAATCAAGCAGGCAGATAATAGGCAATGTTGATTTTAGAAGTCTTGGTGCTATAGATTTTATCGAAGGTCGAGCGCGTTTTAATACTCCCCTATTAGAAGGGGTACTTGGCATGGAACTGAAGAATACGTATTTGAATTCTACAGATCCCAACATCAGGTTACCTGCTGATACTGAAGTTGATCTTAGTACAGAATATAAACATCCTTTTAAAGAAGGAATGCTCCAGTTCAATCTGGGTGGCAATCTCAGAGAAGATGCCTCTCTAGTTTATGGCGCAGCTAGAGTCAACAAAGATATAACCAATAAAGTGAAAACAAGCTTGCGTGTTGGAGTGAATGAAATACCGTTTGAAACAGGGCCATTACGAGCGCTTGGAGCAAAAGATATCCTTTTATTCAATGTTACAACGCAATTACCATCAAACTCATTTATGAGTTTGGATATTGATGGTCATCGTTATCTGACGAGAGAAAGAGGTACTCTCGGTACAGGCTATAAGTTGCAAGGAATTCTGGGAAAATCTCTACTTACGGGCATTCAAGATTGGCAAGTTAGATTACAAGGTACATGGGAAAGCAATGACTTAGTAGGAATACTCCCTTCTGAATTGAATGGGTTATTAGGAGCATCTGTAGCGAATGTGGAAACACTCATCACACAAAAATTCGGTACGATGGGTGCAGGAACGGCTTTTCGCTATGGAGGATCCGATCAAGGTGTATTGAGACGACCTTTTATTCTTGCAGATGCTTGGGCAGGATGGGTATGGCCCAATGATGTTTTTGGGTATAACGGCCGGCTAGCTATGGGGACTTCATTATTTGGCCGAGATACACTTAGTGTTGGAGCATTTTATAGTAATATTCAAGGGGGTAAGACTGATCAAGCTTTTAAGGGAGTTGGCCTTCAATACTCTATTCGCTTCTAAGCCTTGGTGAACTTGACTTAAAAATTGGACCGGCTCTTCATTCAATTCCCAGTTTTTTCTATAAAATTTCTGATCTGCTTAATCCATTTTGTAAGCTTGACAATGTTCTGATAAAGGAATTATTCCAAATAAATAGGATATTTTAAATATTTAAAACAAGACAATTATCTATCAATTCGATAGCATAGCTTTATAACATTATCCTTTATAGCCATTAGGGTTGTCACTTTGCCAGCGCCATGAATCTGCGCAGGCATCTTTAAGAGATTTTTGTGCTTGCCAGCCTAAGAGAGAGTGCGCTAGGCTTGGATCAGCATAACATGCTGCGATATCACCGGGCCGTCGGTCAGTAATTTTATAAGGTATTTTTACGCCACTTGCATGTTCGAATGCATTAACAAGCTCCAGCACGCTTGTGCCTTTGCCTGTACCAACATTGATTGCACGATACTCGTTCGGTGTAGCAGGTATATTTAGAGCTGCTACGTGTGCTTTCGCAAGGTCGGTTACATGAATATAGTCACGTACGCCTGTACCATCAGGGGTAGAATAGTCATTACCAAATACAGAAAGCTCCTTGAGTTTCCCGACTGCAACCTGACTGACATAGGGCATAAGGTTATTAGGTATATCGCTTGGATCTTCACCGATAGTTCCAGACTCGTGCGCACCTATTGGATTAAAATAGCGCAGTGCAGTAATTTGCCAATTATTATTGGTTATTGCAAGATCCATGAGCATAGTCTCAATAATAAGCTTTGTTTGACCATATGGGTTAGTAACTTTAGCGGGGAGTGTGGCAGATTCTTTGATCGGAACGATTACTGGGTCACCATAAACGGTGGCTGATGAGCTGAAAACCAATTGCCTGACCTCATGAGATTCCATAACCTCTAATAATGAGATTGTGGAAATAAGGTTATTATTGTAATACTTGAGTGGCACTCTCACCGACTCGCCCACCGCTTTAAGACCAGCAAAATGAATAACACCGTCAATTTGATGCTTTGAAAATATTTCTTCAAGTGCTTGCTTATTACGGACGTCTTTTTCGTAAAATGCAAGTTTTTTTCCAACAATTTTCTCGATTCGATTTATCGCTACTTTACTACTATTTAATAGATTATCAATGATAATGACATCGTGTTTATTGTTAAGCAGCTCTATGATAGTGTGGCTACCAATATAGCCAGCACCACCTGTTACAAGAATATTCATTTTGTATGCCTCAAAATTATTTTCGGTTGAATCTCATACTTGCCGAGAACGAATTATAGTGCCGGATAATCATGAATAACAAGCTATCTGTGAAACACAGATTTATTGTTTTAAACTAAGAATATTAAACATGATGCTCATGCCACCGTATTCAGTTTAATAACTCAAATTTTTGCTTACAATCGGCTGGCTCAAGTGTTTTAAAAAAGATGAATATGAGTAAAAATTCACTGTGCCTCACAAAAATTATGATATATCAATCCCATAGTCATATCTAAGCAGTAGGAAAGAAGGATTGCGGAAAAGGATTGATCATGTTCGATCTAGAAATGCTACAAGCAAGAGGATGCAGCGCTCATAGATAATTCAAATATTTTTCTGAATGACATATTTTAATTCACATTAAAAATTGAAGAAATGGAGCAATATAGCCATGTATTACCCGGAAAAGAATCATGGCAGGAAAATCAAGTGGAACAGATCAATCGGTATCGGCCCGAAAATTGTTGAAAACAGCTAAAACAGCGGCTGAATTGAGGACAGCCCAAGCAGTATTGTTCCCATCGGAATTGAGCATGTCGCAAGAGCAAACGGCGAAGGTCATTAGCCGTTCAGTCAGATGAACGTGTAGCCAGCGCACTCGTTACCATAGGATCGCTCTCGCTCGTGGCGAAGAGAAGGCGCCCCGAACGAAATGAGCGCTTCATAAGCGTGCTATTGCCACGCTTGAGCAGGAAGCCCAAATTCTAGGTAAGGTTTGGGAGGGGTCGGCGCAAGGCTGCGTGTTAGTTATTCTTTCGCTCAAAGAGAAACTCGAGGAACGGCTAGGTGAGCGCTTAGCCCTATCAACAATTTATCAAATGCTCTGGCACGCCATGGCTGGCGTAACCTTGTGCCAGATACTGATCACCCTCAGGGAAATGCCGCGTTGCGCGAGGATTGGAAAAAAAGAGCGACTAGATGAAATGATCGCTACGTAGGGTTATTATCGACCGCTACGCTCGATGTTTCAGGATGAAGCTCACTTTGATCCGCATTAGACAGGTGCTATTGTTGGTGCCTCCGCCCAGATCGACCGGTGGTAAGTGCTATGGTGACGAAGAGTATACTTATGCTTATGGGGCACAAAGCCATAGTCCATTAATGGGTACCGTGACAGCTTGGTATTGCTCATGTCGCAGCGATTACATGCAGATTTTCATCAATGAAGTTGCCAATCATTAGTCTGAGAATCTCTGCTAGTTATGCCTGCTATCATATTCACCTGAGCTGGTTCCGGAGGAGCATAATTGAGATAAGCTGTAAGAAAAATATGTACAAAACTGCGTGCTCGACAGTATTGATGCACATTATTACTGCGTTAATCAAAGTATAATTGGCTAATATTAGATTATTAATATAGTTTTTATTAAAAATGAACATTAGAGCTAATGGCAGATTCATGCATCATCTTTGTGATATATATATCGCCGTATAGCTTATTTTTAGAAAGGGAAATAAACAAAGAAAGCCATTGCAGATTTACGAGCCGAATACGACATAAAGGGTACTTTGATATATCCATCGTATTTCTTTACTCCCCTTCTTCTTTCAAAGAAGGGGAGTAACAGGTAGCATCATGCGCAAAAGTTGAAAAAAAACTAGGCTCTACTTACTCTACCTATGGTCATTCCAAGATGCCTCTATTTTCTAATGACCCCGATTTCTAAGTTTTTGAATGGCAGTAAGTTGTGCTGCAGCTTCAATTAATTCAGCTTGTGCACGCGCATATTCAATCTCAGATATTTTATTCTTCATAGCTTCTTCAGCTCTTCTCTTTGCTTCTAAAGCTTTAGCCTCGTCAAGATCATTACCACGTATGGCAGTATCAGCTAGTATTGTTACCACGTCTGGTTGGACTTCTAACATACCACCTGATACATAAACTGCTTCTTCGTCTTTTAAAGGGGCCTTAATTCTCACCATACCTGATCGAATGCGGGTAAGCATTGGCGTGTGATTAGGAAAAATGCCCACTTCGCCCATAAGTGCAGGTGCCGCAATAAACTCTGCGGGTCCAGAATATATTGATTCTTCAGCACTTACAATATCCAGATGAAATATTGTTCCCATTTGGTTTATATATTATATTTGCTTTATTTATTGAATCGTCTTGGCTTTCTCAATCGCTTCTTCGATCCCACCAACCATATAAAAGGCCTGCTCTGGCACATCATCATATTCACCATTAACAATTCCTTTAAATCCTTTGATTGTTTCTTTCAATGGTACATATTTGCCGGGTGAGCCAGTAAATACTTCCGCAACAAAGAATGGCTGGGATAAGAATCTCTGAATCTTTCTTGCCCTGCTTACAGTTAATTTATCTTCAGGTGAAAGTTCATCCATGCCAAGAATTGCAATAATATCGCGTAATTCCTTATAACGTTGTAAGGTTTGTTGTACCGCACGGGCAGTATTGTAATGATCCTCTCCAACAATCATTGGATCTAATTGTCGAGAAGTAGAGTCAAGTGGATCAACTGCAGGATAAATTCCCAGCGATGCGATATCACGCGATAATACGACTGTAGCATCAAGATGTCCGAAAGTAGTTGCTGGTGAAGGATCCGTTAAATCATCCGCGGGCACATAAACAGCTTGGATGGATGTAATAGAACCCGTTTTAGAAGACGTAATACGTTCTTGTAAACGTCCCATTTCTTCAGCAAGAGTAGGTTGATAGCCTACAGCAGAAGGCATCCGTCCCAGTAACGCAGATACTTCTGTTCCAGCAAGTGTGTAACGGTAGATGTTATCTACGAAAAACAAGACATCACGACCCTCATCACGGAATGATTCTGCCATGGTCAACCCAGTTAATGCTACACGCAAACGATTACCTGGCGGCTCATTCATCTGACCATAAACCAGAGCAACCTTATCCAATACCTTGGATTCCTTCATCTCATGGTAAAAATCATTACCTTCCCGAGTTCTTTCTCCAACACCCGCGAATACAGAGTAGCCACTATGCTCAATCGCAATATTACGGATCAACTCCATCATATTCACAGTTTTACCTACACCTGCCCCGCCAAACAAGCCAATTTTCCCGCCTTTAGCGAATGGACAGACTAAATCAATAACTTTAATACCCGTTTCTAATAATTCAGTTGAAGCTGTCAGCTCATCAAAAGCAGGCGCAGCACGATGAATGGGCATGCTTTTATCAGCACCTATATCTCCCATTTCATCAATAGGTCTACCCAGCACATCCATAATACGTCCAAGCGTTTTTGTACCAACCGGCACTGTGATCTGCTTTTCCGTATTTTCAACGGTCATTCCACGACGCAATCCTTCAGACGACCCGAGAGCAATTGTCCTTACAATCCCATCTCCTAGCTGTTGCTGTACTTCAAGTGTTAAGTCCGTACCTTTCATTATCAGTGCGTCATAAACATTAGGAACACTTTCCCTCTGAAATTCAACATCAATCACTGCACCGATACATTGAACAATTTTACCCTGGCTCATTATTGTTCCCTAAAAACTAAAATATTGATTAAACAGCGGCTGCACCGCCAACAATTTCAGATAATTCTTTTGTAATAGCCGCTTGACGAGACTTATTGTAAATCAGGGTCAATTCATTAATTAAATTACCTGCATTATCTGAAGCAGCTTTCATAGCAACCATTCTAGCAGATTGCTCCGATGCCATATTTTCCGTAACGGCCTGATAGATTAATGCTTCAACATATCTAACCATAATATCGTCTATTATTGGTTTCGCTTCAGGCTCGTACAAATAATCCCATAATTTCTTCTGCTCGGTATCCTGCTTCCCTGCACGCATGCGCTCGTCGGATAATGGCAATAATTGCTCCATCGTGGGCTCTTGCTTCATCGTATTCACAAAGCGATTGTAAAAAAGATAAACCCTGTCAAAACGATCCGCTGTATATCCATCAAGTACAATTTTTATAGCACCTATCAGTTTCTCGATATTTGCTATATCACCAAGACCTGTTATCTGCGAAATGATATTTGCTCCAATACGACTCATAAAGCCCAGGCCTTTGTTACCAATACAACAGACTTCAATTTGCTCGCCTTCAGTTTCCCACGTACGCATCTGATTAACCGCTTTACGCAGCACATTAGTATTTAGTCCGCCGCACAAACCTTTGTCTGAGGTCACTACAATAATACCAATACGTTTTACCGTATCACGTTGGATCAAAAAAGGATGCCGATATTCCGTACTCGCGCGACTCATATGAGCAGCGACATTGCGGATCTTTTCGCCATATGGTCGTGCTTTTCTCATGCGCTCCTGAGCTTTACGCATTTTTGACGCAGCAACCATTTCCATAGCACGAGTAATCTTCTGCGTATTCTTAACGCTTCGGATTTTATTGCGTATCTCCCTGCTTCCAGCCATCAGTTAATATGTCCCAGTTTTTTTAAATTCTTCGATTGCTGCAGATAACGCCTGCTCAGTCGCATCATCCAGATTTTTGGTTGTTTCAATCTTATCCATAATTTCAGCATGTTGATTACGCATATAGCTCCTCAAAGCTGCTTCAAATGCTAAACCTCGCTTGACTTCAACATCATCAAGGTATCCCTTATTCAACGCAAAAAGCGTCAATGCCATCTCTGACACACTCAAGGTAGCAAATTGCGACTGCTTCATCAGCTCGGTTGCCATTTTCCCGCGCTCAAGTTGCTTACGTGTTGCTTCATCCAGATCCGATGCAAACTGTGCAAAAGCAGCAAGTTCACGATATTGCGCTAATGCTAATCGTATACCGCCACCTAGTTTTTTAATTACTTTTGTTTGTGCCGCCCCGCCGACGCGCGATACAGAAATACCGGCATTGATAGCAGGACGAATTCCAGCATTAAATAGATCTGTTTCTAGAAATATCTGCCCATCAGTAATGGAGATAACATTGGTGGGCACAAATGCAGTCACGTCACCTGCTTGCGTTTCAATGATTGGTAACGCTGTTAACGATCCTGTTTTTCCCTTAACCGCTCCCTTTGTATATTTTTCGACATAATCAGCACTTACCCTTGCTGCACGTTCCAACAAGCGAGAATGTAGATAAAACACGTCTCCTGGATAAGCTTCCCGACCGGGAGGTCGACGGAGCAATAACGATATTTGACGATATGCCCAAGCCTGTTTAGTCAAATCATCATATACGATGAGCGCATCTTGCCCTCTATCTCTAAAATATTCGCCCATCGTGCAACCTGAATAGGGTGCTATAAATTGCATCGCGGCGGATTCAGAAGCTGATGCTACAACGACAATGGTATATTCCATTGCGCCATGCTCCTCAAGTTTACGCACA
Source organism: Nitrosomonas sp. Nm34 (assembly GCF_900113925.1). Lineage (GTDB taxonomy): Bacteria > Pseudomonadota > Gammaproteobacteria > Burkholderiales > Nitrosomonadaceae > Nitrosomonas. Next base: position 30,382 of record NZ_FORD01000021.1, on the reverse strand, counting down.
ACGTTTGCAATTGATGAAGCTTTTTGCCCAATTGCCACATAGATACAAATCATATTCTCACCTTTCTGATTAATGATTGCATCTATTGCTACAGCCGTTTTCCCGGTCTGGCGATCCCCAATGATCAATTCGCGCTGGCCTCGGCCAACTGGCACCATGGCATCAACAGCCTTAAGCCCAGTTTGAACTGGTTGATCAACAGATTGTCGCCAAATAACGCCTGGTGCAATTTTCTCTATAGGCTCTGTTCCCTTAGCTGCGATAGGTCCTTTTCCATCTATGGGTTGTCCTAATGCGTTAACTACCCGTCCTAACAAACCTTCACCAACTGGTACTTCTAATATCCGTCCTGTACATTTGACAGTATCGCCTTCAGTGAGGTGTTCATAAGCACCCAGAATAACCGCACCGACTGAATCTCTTTCTAAATTCAATGCCAAACCAAAGGTATTGCCGGGAAACTCAAGCATTTCCCCTTGCATCACATCTGAAAGTCCGTGAATTCGAACAATGCCATCAGTTAATGATACGATGGTGCCTTGAGTACGAACCTCAGTCGATATAGAAAGTCCTTCAATCCTACTTTTAATCAGCTCACTGATTTCTGATGGGTTTAACTGCATTTTAATAACTCCTAGCTTTTGAGGGCAACAGACATGGTCTCGAGTTTACCGCGTACGGAGCTATCAATAACTTCATCGCCAATTACTATCTTTACTCCGCCTATTAACTCTGGATCTATGTTTACTTTTGCTTTAATTTTACATTTAAATTTATTTTCAAGCACCGACACTAATTTCTCTAGTTGGCTATCTGAAATAGCGTACGCAGAAATAATATTTGCCTCCAGTATTTCTTCAAACTGAGCTTTTAATTGTTCATACAGAGCACTCAATTGAGGAAGCACATCTAATCGATTATTTTCAATCAATAAATTAACTAAATTTCTTCCATCACTATCGAGCTTATTTTCACAAACCTCCAAAATTATTTCAGCTAACTTGTTGGCTGGTACGCCTGGATCTGAAATAAGAGTTCGTATCTGCTCTATCGTTGTCACCTCTGTAAGCGCATTGAGCATATCCGACCAAGACGATAATGCATTCTTTTCCTTTGCTAATTTAAATACGGCCTCAGCATAAGGTCTAGCAATTGTTATTTCCTCAGCCATTACTTTAACTCTTCTTGAATTGATGCAAGCAGATCAGCATGGACTTTGGCATTCACCTCACGCCGCAATATTTTCGTTGCCCCTGCTAATGCTAAATTGGCAATTTGCTGGCGTAAAGCTTCTTTTGCTCCAAATATTTCATGCTCAATTTCAGCTTTAGCGGCTGTCAATATCCGCTCTCCTTCGATCCTTGCATTATCCTTGGCTTCTTCAACAATCTCCGCTGCTCGCTTCTCAGCTTGTGTAATAATTTCTGTGGCGCGCTGCTTAGCTTCTTTTAACGCTTCCGAAGATCTTTGACTTGCAAGCTCCAGCTCTTTTTTACCACGCTCGCCGGCAGCTAAACCATCGGCAATTTGCTTTTGACGCTCTTCAATTGCACGCAACAAAGGTGGCCAGACAAATTTGACCGTAAACCATATGAATATCGAAAAGGCTAGTGCTTGAGAGATGAGAGTGAAATTAATATTCATAGCCAGCTTCGTGTAAGTTTTATTAATTACAAATAAATATTATTGAATTACTGCTAATAAGGGATTACCAAAAGCAAATAGCATGGCCAAGCCAACGGCAATAATGAATGATGCGTCAGTCAATCCTAATAATAAGAAAACTTTACCTTGTAAAGTAGGAATCATTTCTGGTTGGCGGGCAGCACCCTCCAGAAAGCGACTACACATAACGCCCACCCCGATACATGCTCCTGCTGCACCCAACCCAATCATCAAGCCAATTCCTATTCCTGTGTAAGCTTGAATCATTGCGAGAAATTGCAAATTTTCCATTGTTTTTTTCCTTCCTTTAAAAAATTTATGTTAAGAAACTTATATTTATATTTAATGTGACTCATGCGCCATTGATAAATAAACCACAGCGAGCATCATAAAAATGAATGCTTGGAGTGTTACTATCAGAATATGAAAAATCAACCATCCCACGCCCAGAATCACGCTAAAAAAGGAGCCAGTAACGCCAGTAGCTGCCCACATCCCCAGAAGGAGGAAAATGATCTCTCCTGCGTAGATATTCCCAAAGAGCCGCAGAGAATGAGACAGTGGCTTTGATACATACTCAATCATGTTGAACAATAAATTCAGCGGCCAAAGTATTGGATTTTTTCCAAATGGCGTACAAAACAGCTCATACGTCCATCCACCTACTCCCTTGACTTGAACGTTAAAGAATATCATTAAGAACCATATGGAAAGCGCCAATGCAAACGTGGTATTCACATCGGTAGTTGGAACAGTGCGCCAATTATGCAGCCCAAATACATGCTCATAAACCCATGCCATAATATCAATCGGTAACAAATCCATTGTATTAAGCAACAATACCCATACGAAAATAGTCAAGGCTGCTGGCGCGACAAATTTATGCCTGTCACCATGAAATGTATTTTTTACTTGTGTATCGATAAATTCCACAAGTAGCTCTACAAAAGCCTGTCGTTTAGTAGGTACACCAGGTGTAGCTCTACGGACGATTAGCCACAAAAAACCCATTCCCAGCATGCCGAGAATGATAGACATCAGCAATGTATCCACATGCAGTGTCCAAAACGGCTCTTCTCCCAGAGATACAGTTAAGTTAGTAAGATGATGGTTTATGTATGAGGTTGGAGTAAGCTCAAGATCTGATGCCATTATTAATTTATCTGCTATTTAATTTTGTTATTTACTATTTTTAGTATTATCAGGCACAAATAAAGCCATACTAAAGATGATGACTGTTATGATAAATACCCCGATAAATGCACTAGCATTAACTTCTTTATACACTGCAAACACTGTCCAAAGCAGAACTATTATAACGATTATTTTTATTGCTTCTGCTCTGAGAGCAGTACGTATTGCCCCGCCAGCTGTATAACCCTTATGATGAGAAATTATGAATGCATAAACTGTAGAAGAAACCACATTGACCATTCCACCAAGAAATCCTGAAATAGCCCCATGTAACCCCAATACTCCCCAAAATACTAGCGCAATAAATACTGTAAATAATACTTGCCAGCGTATCACCACGTGCAGTGGCTTATTCCGTATCCAAGGCATAATTGTTCTCGCTTAGAACCGAAAATTTCCAGCTACACGCATATATAAAAGTACGAGATTTTAACTCGCTTAAGCTTATCAGTCAACGCGGACTGATCCAAAAAATATAAAAAATGCGGGCATCATAGGATGATTACAAATTGATTTGTGAAAGAGATCATGTGTTTTATTTTATAGAGACTGAAGAATTTGCTTTGGAAGCAAAATTCCTCTATACATCTAGATTGGTTACTCGCAATGCATTTTTTTCTATGAATTCTCTACGCGGCTCTACGACATCTCCCATGAGGGTGGTGAAAATTTCATCCGTAAGAATACTATCTTCAATTTGTGCACGTAACAAGCAACGGTTAACAGGATCCATAGTGGTTTCCCATAATTGTTCCGGGTTCATTTCTCCCAATCCTTTATAACGCTGAATATTGACTCCTTTTTTTGCTTCTTCCAATAACCAATCGAGCACTTCCTTAAATTCTTTGACAGACTGCTTTTCCTCACCACGCTTGATGATTGCATTTTCTCCTATTAAACCATCAAGGACTTGTGCTGTTTTTTGAATTTGCAAGAAATCAGAGCCTTGTACAAAATCTTGATCCAGATAACTAATCTGAACATTACCGTGGTATACATGAATGATCTTTAGACGGTAATGTTCAGATACATCATTAAATTCAGCTGTCACTTCAATATTATGAAGTAATGAAGCTAGGCTAGCTGCACTATTCAATGCCGCTATCTCATTACTTAAATCGATATTAGGATGCTTAAGCAAAGCGTATAAAACATCTCTGTCAATAAATCTGCTCATACGCTCGATAACGGCTTCTGCTAACAAATATTCACGAGCAATATTTGCCAGAGTTTCACCGGTAAGAGGTGGTTTATTTTCATGAGCATAAAGTTCAGCTTTGGTCAGAGCTACACCAAGCATATATTGTTTTAGTTCATAATTATCCTTGACATAACGCTCCTCTTTACCATTTTTAATTTTGTAAAGCGGTGGCTGAGCGATGTAAATATGTCCACGCTCGATCAATTCAGGCATTTGCCGATAAAAGAATGTCAACAAAAGCGTGCGAATATGTGAGCCATCGACATCTGCATCAGTCATGATGATGATGCGATGGTAGCGTAGTTTATCAGGATTAAACTCATCTTTACCAATGCCTGTTCCCAGCGCAGTGATGAGTGAAATAATTTCCTGGGAAGAAATCAATTTATCAAAGCGAGATTTTTCCACATTCAGTATTTTTCCCTTGAGCGGCATGATTGCTTGAAATTTTCGATCCCGCCCCTGTTTAGCAGATCCCCCAGCTGAATCACCTTCTACCAGATAAAGTTCACATAATGCTGGATCTTTTTCTTGGCAATCAGCAAGTTTTCCTGGCAGCCCCATACTGTCCAATACGCCTTTGCGACGAGTTAATTCACGTGCCTTTCTAGCTGCTTCACGTGCTTTAGCTGCATCAATGATTTTGTTGCAGACCATTTTTGCATCACTTGGATGCTCTAGTAAAAATTCTGAAAGCTTTTGTGTCACAATTTCTTCCACTACAGGACGAACTTCGGATGACACAAGCTTTTCTTTTGTTTGGGATGAAAATTTAGGCTCAAACAGCTTAACCGATAAAACACAGGTCAATCCCTCACGCATATCATCACCTGTTGTATCCACCTTAGCTTTTTTAGCTAATTCATTTTTTTCGATATAGCTATTAAGCGTGCGCGTCATTGCAGCTCGCAATCCAGTCAAGTGAGTACCCCCATCTTTTTGCGGAATGTTATTGGTAAAACACAAAACTTGTTCTGTGTAACTATCATTCCACTGCATCGAAACTTCTACCGCTATATTATCTTTCATGCCATTAGCGTAAAAGATGGCAGGATGCAATACTGTCTTTGTTCGATTGATATATTCAACAAAATTGCGAATACCGCCTGCGAAAGCAAATACTTCTTCTTTGTCATTACGCTGATCAATCAGCTTAATTTTGATACCATTATTCAGAAAAGAAAGCTCACGTAATCGCTTTGCAAAGATGTCAAAATGAAAAGTTATATCTCCAAAAATTTCCTTACTCGCCAAAAAGTGTACTTCGGTTCCATGCTTTTCAGTTTCCCCAATCACACTCAACGGTGAAAGCGACACACCTTCTTGAAATTCAATATAATGAATTTTTCCATCCCGTCGAATGGTTAAGTGCAACCACTCTGACAGAGCGTTTACTACGGATACACCGACTCCATGCAATCCTCCAGATACTTTGTAAGAATTATCATCAAACTTTCCACCGGCATGTAATTCGGTCATAACAATTTCAGCAGCTGATCGTTTCAGCTCATCGTCTTGCTTTATTCCAGTAGGAATGCCACGGCCATTGTCGTGCACACTAATAGAATTGTCAGGGTGGATAATCACGGAAATTTCGTCACAGTGGCCAGCCAAAGCCTCGTCAATAGCATTATCGACTACTTCAAATACCATATGATGCAGCCCGGTGCCATCACTGGTATCGCCGATATACATACCAGGACGTTTTCGAACAGCATCAAGTCCTTTTAGAATTTTAATGCTATCTGAATTATATTCAGGAGATTTACTGATTTTTTTTTCGTTCAGGTTCATTATGCTTGCATTTTTATTAATACTTGTTAAAAAAATATTTTGCCTACCTAAGTAATTTGGGAATTCTTTTCTTTTTTACAATCGCATCGGCATCACAACATATTTAAAATGATCATTCTTTGGAATAGTTATTAAAGTACTACTATTAGCATTTTCAAAAGCACATTGAACGCTATCACTATTGAGATTATTTAATACATCTAATAAGTAATTAATATTAAAACTGATATCGATAGTATCTTGCTGATAGTCAATTTCGAGATCTTCTTGGGCTTCCTCTTGCTCACTATTTTTACAAACAATACTTAATATGCCATTTGAAATCACTAGCCTTACGCCGCGAAACTTCTCATTCGCATTGGATAGAATGGCCACTCGCTGCAACCCTTGCAAAAAACTTTGGCGGTTTATACTGAATTGCTTGGTATTATTCACGGGAATCGCACGGTTGAAGTCTGGAAATTTTCCTTCGATGACTTTAGAAGTTAATACAATGTCTGAAAAAGCAAAGCGTATCTTTTTTGGAAAGACTTCTATAATAACGGGTTCTTCAGTTTCATTAAGTAATTTTGAAAGTTCCTGCACAGTTTTCCTGGGAATAATAGTTTCTTTTCTTTCCCATTCATCTTCCAGTTCAATTGAAGCATAGCTAAGACGATGACTATCCGTAGCTATAACTTTTAGATATTTACCTTCGATTAAAAGCAATAATCCATTCAGATAATAGCGAATATCCTGCTGTGCCACAGCATACTGTACTAAGTGAAGAAGATTCTTTAAATTTTGTTGCGAGAGCGTAAGCGTGATCTCTGGCATCTCTTCCTTTGGCATTCTCGGAAAGTCATCTGCAGGAAGTATTTGCAAGCTGAAACGACTTTTAATCGCGTTAATCTGTAGTCGATTATCAATTTTTGCCAGAGTAACTTCTGTATCGGAAGAAAAAGTACGTAATATCTCCAGCATTTTTTTTGATGAGACGGTAAGAGCAGAAAATTCCTGTGAGGTTACTGTTTCAGAAATTTGTAAATACGTTTCAATTTCTATTTCAAGATCAGTGGTTACAAAAATGATTTTCCCGTTCTCTTGCTTAATAAGCACGTTGGAAAGTATTGGTAGAGTATGACGCCGCTCAACAATGCCATTAACAATTTGCAAAGGCTTTAGTAAAAAATCCCGGCTAGCTTTTATTAAATTCATATTATTTAAACTTTAATAAGAGTATATAAATATAATTCAATTCCGGTATATCTATAAAAATATAATAAATATCAAATCCTTAAATATAATTTCAGGCTTGTATAAAATAAAAGTTTTAATTGAATAATTTGTGGATAAATTTGAGAAATTAATTTTCTTTCAAATTATCCTCAAACTATTCAGATTTTATATACAAATTATCCACATCAACCCCGTAGAATATGTAATAAAGCATTATAATCCCGGCTTACGATGGGATCAGATGAGCGTAATTCTGCAATTTTTCGGTGAGCATGCAAGACAGTTGTGTGATCTCGCCCCCCAAATGCTTCCCCAATATCAGGTAAACTTAATTGCGTGAGTTCTTTGGCAATAGCCATAGCGACCTGCCTGGGTCTTGCCACGATGCGCGTACGTTTTTTAGAGTACATCTCAGCCACTTTAATTTTGTAGTAATCAGCGACAGTTTTTTGAATATTTTCGATGGAGATTTGCCGGTTCTGGACAGCTAACAAATCCTTCAACGCTTCTTTTGCTAACTCCAAGGAAAGGGGATGGCCTGTAAAACGAGAATAAGCCAGTATCCGCTTCAGCGCGCCTTCCAATTCACGAACATTGGAACGGATATGCTTCGCAACAAAAAAAGCAACATTCTCATCTAGAACGATTTTTTCTATCAATGCCTTTTTTAAGAGAATAGCGACCCGCATTTCTAGCTCTGGCGGCTCAACCGCAACTGTTAATCCCCAACCAAATCTTGATACCAGACGCTCTTCTAAGCCCGATATTTCTTTGGGATAACTATCGCAAGTAATAATGACTTGTTTATGCGCTTCAACAAGGGTATTGAAAGCATAGAAAAATTCTTCTTGAGTACGATTCTTGCCTCCAAAAAACTGAACATCATCAACAAGTAACACATCTAGTGAGTGATAATACAATTTGAATTTATCAAATGACTTGTGTTGATAAGCACTGACTACATCAGAAACATATTTTTCAGCATGAACATAGCGTATTTTAGCTTCATGATTGTTTTCAAAAACATAATTACCAATAGCTTGAATTAGATGCGTTTTGCCTAAACCAACTCCACCATAAATGAATAAAGGGTTGTAAGCGATCCCGGGACGTTCGGCAACTTGAATTGCACCAGCCCGAGCGAGTTGATTGGCTTTTCCAGTAACGAAGCTATCAAAAGTAAAATTGGGATTTAGATGGCTAGCGTTTCTTTTTTTGGGTACAGGTTTAGTAATTAATGATTGAACAGGAGAATTGTTGTTTACATGATGTGAGCTTTCATCATTAGAAATTTTTGTATCAAATGTATTTCCAAGTATCAATTGAAAGTGAATTTTCTTAGAAAAATGTTGTTGAGCCATTACCTCAATATGAGGTATAAAATTGTCTTTAACCCATTGTAAGACGAATCGATTCGGTGCAATTAATATAGGCTGATCATTACAATTTTCAGAGATATCTAATTGTAATGGTTTAATCCAGGTATTAAATTGTTGGGCATTTAGCTCTTTCTTGAAATGCTTAAGACAAGAGTACCAGAAAGTTTCTATTGCCTGCATAAGTGGAAATTCTAGTTAATCTGAAATTTATCTTATACTGCTATTTTTACATAGTGTATTCTACACTGATGTTTGAATATGCGTGGGAATCTCATTTCCAAAAACTCTAAAAGTGCTTGATCATTAGAACAAAATTTGCACTTTTAAAGAGGAGAATTGATACCAAATTTTGAGAGGTCGTCGTTTTGTAGTCGACAATAGTATAATAGATAGCTTTGGATTTAATATTCTTCTTGAAGAAATAAGTTTACTTTTTCTATGTTGGCGCCGTGTTTATCAAACTGAAACTATTTCTCAATCGTTCCTGCCAGTGTTTATAGCGGAAGCACAAAATTCTGAATAAAAAAAACGTATAAGGAATTGTGGATGAATTTGGATATCAGCCAAATACCAGTGTCCCTACAGCCCGCCGTCTATACACATGATCTTGGTAAATGTTATCAGCTTTACGCACAACCTAAAGATCGTCTAAAACAGTTTTTATGGCGTGGTAGACGCCGATATTACCGGGAATTATGGGCCTTACAGAAAATCAATTTAGAAATAATGCCTGGTGAAGTAATAGGAATTATTGGACGCAACGGCTCAGGTAAGTCAACCTTATTACAACTCATTTGTGGCACATTGACGCCTACCTGTGGCAAAGTAGAGGTAAATGGTCACTTGGCAGCCTTACTGGAGTTAGGAGCTGGATTTAATCCAGATTTTACTGGGCGTGAAAATATCTGGTTAAATGCTGCCATTCTGGGTCTAACTCAAGAAGAGATCGCAGATCGAATTGAGTATATTATTGACTTTTCAGAAATTCGGGATTTTATTGATCAACCAGTCAAAACTTATTCTAGTGGAATGTATGTCCGGCTGGCATTTTCGGTAGCAATAAGCATTGATCCTGATATTTTGATTATTGATGAAGCATTATCAGTAGGCGATGGTTCATTTGCACGAAAATCTTTTAATCGCATCATGCAATTAAAGGAAAGGGGCAAGACTATCTTATTTTGCTCTCATTCTCTTTTCCAGATTGAGTCAATGTGTTCCCGAGCGCTTTGGATCAATCAGGGTCAGTTGATGGCAGAAGGGGATGTAAAGCAGGTGGTATCTGCTTATCAGACGTTTTTAGACAGAAGTGTACTAGCTACAGCTGAGCAAGCTACTGCACCTTGTGAGGATGTCATGCCGGTGGATACACCCCCTGCTGGCGGGTATGTAAGTGGACATGCGCGTTTAGATAAAGTAGATGTGGAGATCGAGGGAAAAAGCTCTCGTGACGCTATTGTCAAAAGTGGTCAATCCACGGTTAGAGTGAAAGTATCATTTGTTTCTGATCCCGCGATTCCCTGTCCGACTGTTGCGGTTACACTACATGCCATGGATGGACGTATGCTTACAAGCGCCGCTACCTGGGAAGATCAGGTTATACTGGAGCGTACTCCCAAGGGGACCGGGCAGATTAGTGCTGTTTTTGAGTGTTTGCCCTTACTCAAGGGGGAGTATTTGGTCAGTGTCTTTCTACTTTGCGAGCAGGGCATACACCTCTATGATTCAGCAAGCGGGGTATCTACACTGCGCGTGCAGCAGGAAGGAAGATTGCAAGGTTATTTTGCTGTGCCGCATATCTGGAGAATTGATGATGGAAAATAGGGAGTTCCAGCTTGATCAATTGTCCTGTTTAGATCCAAACAGAGCCCTTCCTTTTTTTAACCATAATAATGATGGCTGTATAAACTCTCATACGGCTTCTCCCTATAAGGATTTAGCTTTTCCACTTAATGTGTATGCGCATGCTTTGTTACTCCAAGAGGGTCGAGTAAATTATTTGCATTACGGGTTGTTTCAGGAAAATCAAACTGATCTTGAAGCAGCACAGCAATATTCAACTGATCTGCTTTTGAATCGCTTACCTGCTGCGCCCTGCCGCATTCTGGAAGTGGGGATAGGTTTGGGAACAACATTTTCTGTACTCATTCAGAAGGGATACCAGGTCTACGGCATTACGCCGGATGCCCAACAAATCGCATTGATACATAAACGCTTGGGCTCCCAAGTTATGGTGGCTTGCCAACGTTTGGAGGACTTTGAAGCGGCACAAGATAGTTTTGATGTTATCCTGTTTCAGGAGTCTGCCCAATATATCGAGCCATTAGTCATTTTTAATAAAGGATTGGATCTAGTAACTGAAGGTGGGAGCTTGCTTATAGTTGACGAATTTGCTTTGCGTCGAGACGAGGTTGGTGTGGAAGGTCTGCATTTGCTGAGTGATATGCTGGCATTAGCCAATCGCTTGGGGTTTGAATTGGTTGAACAGCTGGATTTGTCGACTATGGCTGCACCTACACTGGATTATTTGCTCCAAGTGACGACGCGCCAGCGGCAGCGGTTGATGAATGACCTTTCCATGAATGCTGAGTGTCTTGAGCAACTGGAAGAATCCAACCGGCTATATCAAGAAAAATATGCGTGTGGACGATTTGGTTATGCATTACTGCATTTCAGAAAAAAACAGCCGCCGCGGTGGCGGTTACGTTTGCTCGAAAAAAATCAGGTCCCTGATATGCTAGCCTTATTCAAGCAAACTTTTGGTCATAGTATGACCCCTTCTATGTGGCATTGGAAATATGGTGCAGGGCGAGGCCGTGCAATCGGGGTATGGCATGGGGATCAATTGATTGCTCATTATGGCGGTATGGGACGCAATATTTTGTATTTTGGTCAGCCGCAAGCAGCTGTACAGATTGGTGATGTTATGGTCGATTCAGCAGAACGCGGTATTTTGACAAAAAAAGGACCCTTTTTCCTGATGGCAGCAACGTTTCTGGAACGCTATATAGGCTATGGTAAGCCTTATTTGCTAGGATTTGGCTTTCCCAACGAGCGGGCCATGAAAGTAGCCGAGCGACAAGGATTGTATGCTGAAACGGCGCATATGAGCGAGATCGAGTGGCAGCCACTAGCCAGAGCACCGCAGTGGTTAACGCGATTACATGTTGTGGATAGTTCAAATATCAATCATGTCTGGATTGCTACGGCGATTGCTCAATGTTGGCGAAGTATGGCTGCGGATTTGGAGGAAGCATTAGTCGGCGTGCGCGATTGGACATACTTACGCGATCGCTATCTCAGTCATCCTCACCAGCATTATCAGGTTGTATTAGTAATCAATCGATTTGGCAGGAAAGTACGCGGAGTGTTAGTGTTGCGACATACTGCAGAAGGTTGTGAAATCACCGATCTCGTTTCACCATTAAAGGAAATTCCATTACTAATAACACATGCAAGAAGGATAGCGGGGATGAGCGGTCATCATCGGTTAAGCTGCCAAATTACCGAAAATTTTGCTTCGTATTTTGTTGCGACAGGGGGCATTAAGCAAGCATTACCTATCTGTATTCCAGCCAATGCGTGGAGTGCCGGTCCAGTGGTAGAGACACTACGTAATCGCTGGTGGTTGATGAGCGGGGATATGGATTTCAGGTAAAAGCAGTTTGGCTGTTTTTCATCATTTTGAGTATTTATTCATTGAGCGAGAAGAAGTAATTGGAAAATTTGCTTATTCCCTATCAAGCGACAACCTGCATTTCCTCTAAAAGCGCGTTAGTATTGGCGCCCCATCCTGATGATGAAGTTTTTGGCTGCGGCGGTGCGATTATGCGCCATGTTGCGCACCATGAACCTGTTCATGTCATCATCGTAACGGATGGTGCCCACGGCGTCAGTCAAAATGAAAGATCCGCCTATATCCAGCTCCGGCAAAACGAAAGCATTGCTGCCGCCGCCATCCTAAAGTATGGAAAGCCTGTTTTCTGGCAGTATCCTGACCGCGAACTATTCTATGGCGAAAAACTGATCTCAGATATTTCATCAGCGATTCGCGATACTGAAGCCGATCTTATATATGCTCCCTCGGTCTACGAAGTACACCCTGATCATCGGGCACTTGGCATGGCAGCGCTGGAAGCTGTTCGCCGAAGCGGCCGTCCGATACAACTGGCGCTATATGAAATCGGTCAACCGATACGGCCCAATCTGCTGCTCGATATCAGCGATTTGGCTGCACGCAAAATGGAAGCCATGCACTGTTTTACCTCACAAAATGCCAAACAGCGCTATGACCTGCATATTGCCGCACTCAACTGCTATCGCACTTACACTTTACCTGCCGAAGTTACCGCAGCTGAGGCCTATATTCTGACCAGCACAGAAGAGCTGGCAGGCGATCCCTTAAAGCTTTACCAGTCTGAACATACACGTCAGCAAAAAGCAGGATTGGTCCTGGACACACACGATATACCTCTGGTCAGTGTCATTATCCGCAGCATGGATCGCGACACCTTATCTGATACCTTGGATTCGGTCGCGTTGCAGACTTATCCCAATATCGAGGTTGTTTTAGTCAATGCGAAAGGAGACGGACATCGCGCGTTAGATAAATGGTGCGGGCGTTTTCCACTGCGCTTTTCAAATAATACCGAATCACTTCACCGCAGTCAGGCCGCAAACCTGGGATTGGAAACTGCAAAAGGAAAATATCTGATCTTTCTGGATGATGATGATTTATTTTATCCGGAACATATCGCGGATCTGGTAGCTGCTCTGCAAGCGCACAACACTTTTCGCAGCGTATACGCCGGCGTACGCGTCGAATATTATGTTAACGGACAGTTTGAAACATCGGCCGTATTCAGTGAGCCGTTTGACCAGCGCAGACTCTGGGGCAGAAATTTTATTCCGATACATGCCATGCTGTTTGAGCGCGCATTGGTTGCCGAAGGCTGCAGGTTTGACGAACAGCTCGAATTCTTTGAAGACTGGGATTTCTGGCTGCAGCTGGCGCAACATACGTCGTTATTGCACGTCGATAAAATTGGTGCGGTTTACAGGAATTTCGGTCATTCCGGCTTGGGGCTCGAGCAGGACAAAAATACTATAAGAGCATTGAGAGGAAAATGTTTCGAGAAATGGATGACCCGGTTCAGCGGAGAGCAACTGGATGATTTGATTGAATACCGGGAGGAAGTCATCACGGGCCTGCACAATGATTTAGCCGGAATGCACGGTCAACTCACCGAGATGCAAGACAGACTGGCCTCCAGTGAGCGCCAGAGCGAGCGCCAGATCAATGCGCTGGAGTGTCAGATCAATGCGCTGGAGCGTGAGATTACTGCGCTGTTAAAACAACAAAACGACTTGGAGCAGGAAGCGCTGAAAGGCCATGCACGTGAAGCTGCTTTGCACAAAACGGTTAACGATCTGACCCAGTCGACTTCGTGGAAAATTACCGCACCCCTGCGTTTTCTCTCCCGCATCATCCGCGGACAACATCATGAAGCGCTGGATGGCCTGCGCCGCCGCCTGATGCCCTGCCTAAGAGCGGTTTACTGGCGGCTTCCCGCTTCATGGCGTAATACAGCATTAACCCTGGCATATCGGACCGCAGGTCCTTTCTTTGCGAATACAAACCATTATGAAGCTTGGCGTTTAAATTCAAAATATCCTTTTCATCACCTTTCCACAGCGGCCACGGGTTTTCTGGCAAGCATGGTGAATTTACCCGATTTTGCGCCACTGGCAACTCAACCTGACGGACGCATCGCTATTCATGCGCATATTTTTTATCCCGACCTGGCTGCTGAATTTGCAAAATTTTTCCGCAATATGCCGTTTTCATATGACCTGTTTGTTTCCACGCCCAACGAAACCACCAGCAATATATGCAAACAGCACTTTACCGGTTTACCGCGCATGGAACAGCTGATTATCTCGGTCGTTCCCAATCGGGGGCGCGATATCGCGCCGATGTTCTGCGCATTCGGTGATTCCTTGAAAACTTATGATTTTATTGCGCATATTCACAGCAAGAAATCACTATACAATAATGGTGCCACCAACGGGTGGCGGGAATATCTGTTAACAAATTTATTCGGCAGTGAGCAGCAGATCGGCAGAATCTTCACACTGCTTGACGGCGAACACAAAACCGGACTGGTTTATCCACAAAATTTCGCAGGACTGCCCTATTCTGCATACACCTGGTTATCCAATCAACCCATGGGTCGTGTTTGGTGTAATAAGCTCGGCATCACTACCTTTCCCACGGGTTATTTTGATTTTCCTGCCGGGTCAATGTTCTGGGCTCGAACAGAAGCGCTGCGGCCATTATTCGAAGCAGGTATCACGATTCAAGATTTCCCTGAAGAAGCGGGGCAGACTGATGCAACCCTGGCTCACTGTCTGGAACGATTGCTGGTCCTGGTCACCCGCAAATCAGGATTTAATGCCGCCGTTCTCAGGGACATCCCATCAAACAGCTGGTCTCGCTGGCGTTTTGAACAGTACCTCGCGCGCAATCCGGAAAATCTGCAGGCCATGCTGGCGGATCCTTCTGTGCAGGTGGTCGTTTTTGATATTTTTGACACACTGCTGACCCGGCCGCTGCTCTACCCTGAAAAAATTAAATCCATTATTGCACACCGTGCCGGTGGAGAAGCGGGAAAACGCTATCTTGAATTACGCGCAGAAGCAGAGTCCCGGGCACGCCAGAAAGCCGGAAAAGACATCGGTCTGGACGCGATTTTCGACGAATTATCGGTTTTGTCCGGTTTACCGGCCAACACTATCACCAGGCTGCGCCAGCTGGAGGAATCGATTGAAACGGAGACTGTGGCGCCCAGACCGGAAGTGGTCGCGTTACTGCATCTGGCTATTACTCTGAACAAACGCGTAGTACTAGCCAGCGACATGTATCTACCTAAAGCAACTATCGAGGCTATTCTCAGGAAAAACGGCATAACCGGCTGGCATCGGCTGTATGTGTCTTCCGATCTCGGTCTACGAAAAGATACGGGGGAATTGTACCGCCATTTGCTGTCTGAAGAACAGGTCACTCCGGATGCAGTCATGATCGTTGGGGATAATGAACATTCTGATATACAAATTCCCGGCAACATGAAAATGAAATTACTTCATGTGCTGCGACCTGTCGAATTGGCACGAGCAACCCCCCGCCTCGGTCCTCTGGTTGAAAAATCTATTTACCAGGATGATCTGAACGTACAGCTCACAATGGGATCCCTGGTTCAGGAAAACTTTCAATCCCTGTCTTTTCCGTATTTCGATCCATCGGATCTTGTTCCTGCATCACCCTGGTCCATAGGATATTCCGTGGCTGGACCGCTGATTCTGTCCTTTGTCCAGTGGCTCAAAGAAAAAGCAGCAGCAGATGGCATTCAGCATTTATTTTTTCTGTCACGCGAAGGCCAGATTTTAAAAACGGTTTACGACCGGTGGGTATCTCATGATGCCTATGCCACACCATCCGATTATCTGGTGCTATCCCGCCGCACAGTCGCGGTCCCGATGATTTCGAATCTTGACGATATTTTCGAAATAGCACGCGTTCAGTTTTCGCCCAATCTGCTTTCCATCTTTATACAAGAGCGCTTTGGCATCACTTTATCACCAGAGGTGTACGATGAATTTGCATATCGCAAGTTATGGCCGAAAAACAAATTGGTATCTGTGGAGGATCGGAATATTGATCATCTGATCCCGCTTCTTCAGGCACTTGAAGAAAGAATTCTTGCCCAGGCGCAGGAAGAACGTCCTGGACTGCTAGCCTATCTGGATAAACTGGGATTCAATACGATCGATTCACCGGCAATCATTGATATCGGTTATGCTGCCACAATTCAGGGTCGCCTGAATCGCCTCATGAATAAAACGATTCACGGTTACTATATGATCACCGAAGAACGCGCACAGAAAGTAGCCGCACAACACGACGGCATTACGCAGGGCTGTTTTGGCCATTTTGTCAATGCCTTTAATGACCCACCGCTGATCTTCAAAAACAGCTTTTCCATGGAAAAATTACTCAGCTCGGATGATGCACAAATTGTTCGCTATCGCCTCGAAAACACGGGTAACGCTCTTCCCGAATTTCGAGAATTGACTGAAGCGGAACGCCGAACCAGGGCAACACGCGCTGAAATTCAACGCGGCATTCTGGATTTTGTAGATTGCAGCATAGCAGTCCGGGATAAGTTAATCAGTGATTTTATTGTGCCGCCTGGTACTGCAAAAAGCTTGTTCGAAGCATTTGTCGAATACCCTTCCGAATCTGAGCGGAAAATTCTGGGAAAACTGACACTGGACGACTATTATTGTGGCCGGGGTCTGGTCAGTTAGTTTATGATCAATAAATAATCTATTCCATAAAATACACAGATGGTCAAACCTCTCATATCCATTATCGTCGTCAACTATAATTCCGGTGATATGCTCTCTAAAGTCATGAACGCCTTATCAGAGCAGACCTACCAGAATTTTGAAGCCATTGTGATCGATAACCATAGCACAGATAGCTCCTGGCTGGCGGCTAAGGATACCACTTTCCCATGCCATCTTATCCGCCTTGACAAGAATATTGGTTTTGCAGCTGCTAATAATCTGGCCGCAACAAGTTATATTCAAGGCAATTGGTTATTTCTGCTGAATCCTGATGCCTATCCTGAACCGGATTGCCTGGAAATAATCACAAAAAATATTGTTGCGACACCTGAGATTGACTGCTTTGCATGCACCCTGATCAAGGCAGAACAGCCGTCACTGCTTGACGGCATAGGTGATACCTATCATATATCTGGGTTGCACTGGCGCAGCGGGCATAATGCACCTTGTACAATCACACCCATAAAACCAGTGGAGGTTTTTTCAGCATGCGCTGCCGCCGCCGTTTATCGCACCAAAACTTTCCTTCAACTTGGAGGTTTTGATGAATCATATTTTGCTTACTCAGAAGATGTTGATCTTGGTTTTCGATTACGTCTTTCGGGCGGGACATGCATTTTATTGCCTGATGCCAAAGTAAATCATGTGGGTTCGGGAATAACCGGTCGATCAAGCGCTTTTTCAATCTATTATGGACACCGTAATCTTACCTGGACTTTTATTAAAAACATGCCCATAGCTTTGATGGTTCTATTTTTACCGGTTCATCTGATCATGACGCTCTATGTTGGTTTTGTATTCGCGCTATCCGGCCGCTTCCATCCCTATGTACGCGCCAAATGGGATGCATTCAGCCAACTAGCTCCTCACTTGATTAAACGGAGAAAAATTCAGCATCAGCGTGTCTGTTCGTCACTCGAACTATTACGCCTGATGTGCTGGCTATCCCGCGATCGTTATTAATACATGATTACGCTGCAAAAAGACTCTTCCAATCAATGCGATGATGCGAGGCTGCCAGTTTCGGTCATTATTGTGAATTATAATGCGGGTTCATTTCTCACAGCCTGCGTTTCAGCCATTGCAGGAGAAGTTGAAGAAATAGTGATTGTTGATAATGCATCAACCGATGCCAGCATTACAACATTAGCGGAAAGATTTCCAGCACAGTCACGTATTAAGCTGATACAAAATAATGCTAATCTGGGCTTTGCTGCTGCCTGCAATATTGGCTTTAAGGCCTCAACAGCACCTTACATCCTGTTTCTCAATCCGGATTGCGAACCTCAAAAACAGTCGCTGCAACGCATGCTTTCCGTACTTGAATCAGACCCTGGCTTTGGTATGGTTGGAGGCCAGCTTATCAATCCAGATGGTACGGAACAAGGTGGCGCACGCCGCGACATCCCCACCCCCTGGCGTGCTTTTGTGCGCGCTTCCGGCTTGTATCGCCTGGAAAATTTCTGGCCGAAATTATTTCCCGACTTTCATCTGCACAAAAAGCCGCTGCCTGACAAACTGGTGGAAGTGGAAGCCACATCAGGTGCTATGATGCTTGTTAGGCGCGAAGCACTAGAAGCTGTCGACGGATGGGACGAAGGTTATTTTCTGCATTGCGAAGATCTCGACTTGTGCATGCGTTTCCGGCAAAAAGGCTGGAAGATACTGTTTGTTTCCGATGTACAGGTATTGCACTATAAGGGCGTATGCAGCCAGCCCCGCCCGATTTTTGTTGCTTGGCATAAACACAGAGGGATGATGCTTTTTTACCGAAAATTTTTTCATGATCAATATCCCAGAGTTTTGATGTGGCTGATCTTTGTAGGGGTATGGATGCGTTTTGCAGCAGTCGTAACCTTTCACTTGATCGGCTATCTTGGTAGTTTAGCGAGATTGCGTCGTGGCTGATCAATACATGGGGGTATTTGGCGCGACCAGTTCTGTTGGGCAGTGCGTATTGTCGTTGTTAAAGCAACATGGCTGGCAGGCAGCGGCATTTTCCCGCCACCAGGTTGAAGCTGAAATTATGCAACACAATCCGACGGTAACTTGGTACCAGCTTAATCATGAGTCCATAATAAAAAAGATGGGACAATCTGGGTCAAAAGGTAAAATAATTACTTCGTGGCTGTATCTGGCGCCGATCTGGACATTACCGACTTATTTTGATTTTCTGATAGCATATGGGGCACGGAGAATTGTGGTATTGTCTTCAACAAGTCTCTTTACCAAAGATAATTCTTCTGATAAAAGAGAAAAGGAAATAGCACAACATCTCGCTGAAGGAGAAACAAATTTACGTGTATGGGCTGAAAAGTACGGGATAGAATGGATTATTCTGCGTCCGACACTTATTTACGGACAAGGTCGCGATAAAAATGTCTCCGAAATAGCCCGATTTATTCGCCGCTTTAAATTCTTCCCGTTACTTGGCAATGCACATGGTTTGCGCCAGCCGGTTCATGTAGAAGATGTTGCTGCTGCCTGCTTTGCTGCTTTTTTAGCAAGTAAAGTAGTCAATCAAGCCTATAATATCAGCGGGGGGGAGAAACTTACTTATCGTGAAATGATCAAACGAGTTTTCGCAGCATTGGACCAGCCTCCTTATTTACTAACGATACCTCACTGGATTTATCAGTTAGCAGTAAGTATTTTGCAAAAATTACCGCGTTATCGTCATTGGACAGTAGCAATGGCTGAACGAATGAATCGTGATTTGGTTTTTGAGTGCGTAGAGGCAGCACGTGATTTTGGCTATACTCCTCGGCCGTTCATGCTGGCGAAAGAGGATTTACCTTAATGGCTGATATAAAAAACATTCTTTTACGAGAGAGAGATATCGTAAATTACCCTATCATTGCTCTGCTAAAAAATAATAGTAAATTTGCTTTTTAGTCAAGCTAAGAAATATTCCAAAATGTATTCCTTTTTTTATAACAGAGCAGCTGATTTTTCTGGCATATTGTTAGTCCTAGAAATTTTGGCACTCATTGATCTATTTTAGATGAAAGCAAAAAATACGCCTTATAACGAACTTGCCGAGGTATTAATCAGCTTTAAGCGCACATTTCGTACCGTTGGTGTTTTCAGTGCAGTAATTAATTTGCTGATGCTGATGCAGCCTTTATATATGTTGCAACTTTATGACAGCGTATTGACAAGCCACAACGAAATGACATTGTTGATGCTAACATTGATCATGCTGGGCGCTTTTATATTCATGGGTGCGTTGGAGTATATTCGCAGCTTGGTTCTGATACGAGTAGGGGCACAGTTTGATATGAAATTGAACAAACGTGTCTATACCGCAGCTTTTGAGCAAAGTTTACGCCAAGGGAATAGTAATGCGGGTCAGTCCTTACAAGATTTAACCAATTTACGCCAATTTCTGACAGGCCAGGCCTTATTTGCTTTTTTTGATGCGCCCTGGTTTCCAATCTATCTGCTGGTCATTTTTCTGTTTCACCCCTGGTTGGGTGTGCTTGCTCTGTTCGGCACGGCTGTGTTAGTGTTGCTCGCCTATATTAACGAGCAAGTATCACGAAAACCCCTCGCGGAAGCCAGCACTATGGCAGTAGCATCGACCTCATTGGCCACCAATAATTTGCGTAATGCAGAGGTAATTGAAGCCATGGGCATGCTGCCCAACTTGCAGGCGCGCTGGTACAAACTGCATGGTAAATTTCTGAATTTACAGGCAGAAGCAAGTGAAAAATCAGGCTTAGTCAGTGCCTTAACTAAAACGGCTTCGGTTACATTACAATCACTGATGCTGGGAGCAGGTGCGCTGTTGGTCCTGGATAACAGCATTTCTGCCGGCATGATGATTGCTGGCTCGATTTTAATGGGAAAGGCAATTGCTCCGGTACAGCTACTGATCGGTGTCTGGCGACAATTCGGGAGTACGCGTAATGCCTATGAACGGCTGACAAAATTACTCGAAGAGAATCCTCTCCGTCAGCCTGGTATGTCATTGCCCCAACCAGCTGGTGTAGTTTCGGTTGAAAATGTTATGGCGGCTCCGCCAAATTCAAAAATTCCTGTTATCAAAGGGTTAGCATTTAGTATTGCCGCTGGGGAGGTATTGGGTGTTATTGGTCCAAGCGGCTCAGGTAAGTCAACTCTTGCGCGATTGCTGGTGGGAGTATGGCCTGCAGCAGCAGGTAAAGTGCGACTCGATGGCGCAGATGTATATCAGTGGAATAAGGATGAACTGGGGCCCCATATTGGTTATTTGCCGCAGGATATAGAATTATTTGCTGGCACCATTAGTGAAAATATTGCGCGTTTCGGTGAGATCGAATCTGAGAAAGTGATCCTGGCAGCTAAGCGAGCAGGAGTCCATGAAATGATCCTGAGCATGCCTAAGGGATATGACACCTTACTGGGTGATGGTGGAAGCGGCCTTTCAGGTGGACAGAAGCAGCGTATTGGCTTGGCGCGCTCGATGTATGGTGATCCATCACTGATTGTGCTGGATGAACCTAATTCAAATCTGGATGATGTCGGTGAGCAAGCATTATTGGCAGCGATTGTCGACTTACGTAAACGTGGTAAAACAATCGTTCTAATCACTCATCGGACGAGTATTATTGCTGCCACTACCAAGCTACTGTTATTACGCGATGGTGTGCGCCAGATGTTTGGGCCAACTGACCAGATTCTGGCCGAATTGGGCAAACAGCAACAGGCACAAAAAGCGCTGTTAGCGCAACGACAGGCTAAGGAGCAAGATAGTAAAAGTGCTCAGACTGCTTAATATAGAGTAAATGCATGAGCGATGAGTCTGGTTTAACTTTGATCATAATCATACATGGCTGGTAAGCAGTGAAATAATGAACCCTCAAGAAAATTTGAAAACATTCTCAAATGACGTGACTGTGCAGGAAATAGAGAGATATGAAGCTCATTAGTCAGAAAGATAAAGAAGTGACTGACTCTGCAGTAATAGATATGGCAAACCCAGTCAAGACGGATGAAGCAAGCCATGCTCGTCTTGGTTGGTGGATCGTGCTGGTTGGGGTGGGCGGTTTTTTACTTTGGGCAACATTTGCACCTTTAGATAAAGGGGTACCGCTATCTGGCTCGGTTATGGTAGCTACGAATCGTAAAGCAGTTCAACATCAGACTGGCGGTATCGTGGATGATATTCTGGTAAAAGAAGGGGATGTCGTCAAGGCTGGGCAGGTACTCGTAAAAATGAATGATGTGCAGGTTAAAGCACAGGCAGAAGTAACGCGCGCCCAGCTCATCTCCGCCAGAGCAGTCGAAGCGCGGCTGATTGCCGAGCGTGATAATAAAGCTGAAATCGAGTTTCCACCCTTTCTGCTTTCTGCAACAGGTGATCCTCGTGTAAGCAGTAACATTGCCTTGCAGAAGCAGTTATTTACTTCGCGGCAATCTGCGCTGAAGCACGAATTGGCCGCACTGGATGAAAATATCGCGGGCTTGAGTGTCCAATTGCGCAATCTGGAATCTTCGCGTGCAAGTAAACAACAACAGTTGAAGTTTCTGAAAGAGCAGCTTGAGAATATGCGAGAACTAGCGCAGGATGGCTATGTCCCACGCAATCGTGTACTTGAGCTAGAGGGTACACATGCGCAATTAATGAGTGATATTTTTGCTGATACCGGTAATATCGGTCGCACTCAGCGTCAAATTTCAGAATTCAATCTCCACCGAATCCAGCGTCTGGAGGAGTATCAAAAAGAGGTTCGACAGCAATTGACAGATATTCAACGAGAAGCTGAATCGCTTGATAGTCGCCTCTTAGCACAAGATTTTGAATTGGCTAACGTGTTAGTAAAAGCCCCAGTGGATGGTGTGGTTGTAGGAATCAATATCTTCACGCGTGGAGGAGTGGTCGCTCCAGGGTTTAATATGATGGATATTGTCCCGACAGAAGATTTGCTAGTCATCGAAGGGCAAGTACCCGTTCATCTTATTGACAAAGTGCATGCGGGTCTTGACGTGGACTTCATATTTACTGCCTTTAATCAAAATAAAATTCCACGCATACCTGGGTTTGTGACGCATGTATCAGCAGATCGTTTAACCGAAGAAAAAACGGGTAATCCTTATTATCAATTAAAAGCCAAGGTCAAACCAGAAGGAATGAAACTGCTTGCTGAATTTCAAATACGGGCTGGGATGCCTGTAGAAATTTTTGTAAAAACCGGGGAACGTTCGCTGATGAATTACATGTTGAAACCTTTTCTCGATCGAATTCATAAAACGCTTGTGGAAGATTAGCCGTGCCGCTGCGTGTGTTTAAGCCATCTTTATTATCAATTGTTGCGCTTACCTTAGCGTGGCAGGTAGGGAGCGTTCAGGCAATGGGTTTATTAGAGGCTTATGAGGCAGCCTTGATGAATGACCCGACCTTTCGTTCAGCAATCCATGAAAATGAAGCTGGTCAGCAATCAATCGCGCTTGGACGATCTGGGTTGTTGCCGACCTTGTCTATTACTCATTTACAGTCCTGGAGCCGAGGAACGCAAAGTACAGCTAATGCGCCTACATCTTCTCTGAATTTTGATAGTCAGGTCACTACGCTAACGTTGCGACAACCGCTTTTTAATATGGAAGCAGTAGCTGGCTACGATCAAGGTTATGCGCGTGCAAATTCAAGCGAGGCTAAATTAATCAGTCAGAGTCATCAACTTATCGTCCGGTTGATGGAAGCCTATGCCAATACGCTGCTTGCTCAAGATCGACTGAATCTAGCCAAAGCAGAACATAATGCGCTAGAAGAGTTAAAACATGTCAATGAGAATATGCTGAGGCGAGGCGAAGGTACTCAGACAGATTTGATTGAGACGAAATCCAGACATGCTTTATCACAGGCGAAAGTGATTGAAGCACAAGATGAACTGGAAGTTGCGCGACTGGCTTTGGAGGCAATAATAGGCAAACAAGCGGTGCAGCTTGATTCATTAGCAGGTAATTTTAAAGTACAGCCAATTTACCCGGCTGATTTTGAGAGCTGGCGTGAGCTAGCTATGGAGCGAAATGCTGAGTTAGTTAGCCAACGGCATCTCGTGACATCCAATCAACTTGAGGTAAAGAAAAGTCGTGCTGGCCATGCACCTCGCGTTGACTTGGTTGCAAGCCTGAACAGACAGAATGCGGCATCGTTTCTTTTCCCTAATCGGGATGCACAATTTGGGACGGTAGGTGTAGAAGTCAATTTACCGTTGTATGCAGGTGGGCGAGTGGTTGCGACTACTAATCAGGCACAAGCAAACAAAGCGCGCGCAGAGGCTGATCTGGATGCATTGAGTGATAGGGTTCTTGTGGAATTGCGTAGGCAATATCAGTTGCTGCAAAGTAGTATTCGGCGAATAGAATCACTAGATTTAGCTGTTGATTCAGCGCTTTTACTAGTACAAGCCACCGAGAAAAGCATCAAGGGAGGCGTACGCATCAATCTTGATTTGTTGAATGCGCAAAGCCAGCTTTTTTCCGCACAGATAGATTTGGCAGAAGCCCGGTATAATTATCTGCTTGCTTATCTAAGATTGCGTCTAGCGGCAGGCACGCTGATACTGGAAGATCTAGAAAAGGTTGCAACCTATTTTGTTGCAAAAAATTGATCACCATCATTTTTTGCTTGCCTCAGAAATTTAGGTTGAGCTGTTTATTAAGTGTTATGAATGGTCAGTAGCGCTATTTCGTACCCGATTAGCGTGAGGTAACCAAACAATATCAAGTAGAGCAAATGCCTGACTTGGAGTTTCGCAATCAGCTGGTGGTTATGATGAATAATAAGAAAGATCAGCGCCAATGAAGTAAGTGCGAGCTTGAAGTGAACAAACTTTTCTATGCTGTCTTCCATCAATATTGCTATGAAGATGTTAAGCTCTGTTCCTCCCCTAGCTAGAATATTAAGCGTTAGTAAGGCATCCATCGCACTTAGTAAAACAATTGCAATTGTGCATAACACAAGATGGGGCGCATATGAATCAACATAAGCGGCCCCTGCACCTGAGCGTCGCTTATAAATACGTCTTCCTTTCTTGATCCCCACGTGATAAAGGCAGAAAAAAGGGATGTTAGCTCGACGATCCCGCGACCGCTGATCAATTATTGTCTTCATGTTAATCAAAAAGTATGCACTCTCAACAACAAGCACAAAATTATGCTCCGCTGCAAATGGTTAAAATGGTAGCAAAATAATCATGAATAGAGATTATTTGTGTAATGTTGAGCTAGTTCAAGTGTACTGATGTACAGGTATTACAAAAAGTTAGCGTTATCAGTCAAGTCTTTATGGTGTTTATCATGAAAATAAAGTTGACATCAATGCCCATAACAGGTTGTAATATGCGGTTCTATTGAGTAAGTAATTATCCAATTAATTAATAACCTATAAAACACAATGAAACGTACATACCAACCATCTGTTATTCGCAGGAAACGTACACACGGTTTCCTTGTACGCATGAGAACCCGCGGTGGCGCAGCGGTCATTCGTGCGCGTAGAGCCAAAGGCCGAACTCGCTTGAGTGTCTAGAAGACAATTCATAAAAAGATGCGCACACCTTTATCGAATGGATAGGTGAGGAATTATTCTTTCTCTAAGAAACGACGATTGCATAAAGCAACGGAGTTTCAGGCTGTTATTCGTTTTAGGTGCACGGTTAGTGGTGAATTTCTCCAATTCTGTGTAAAACCGAACAATTTGGATCATCCACGGCTAGGACTGATCGTTGCAAAGAAGCTGGAGCGACATGCAATCAAGCGGAATCGTTTAAAACGATTGCTGCGGGAGGTATTTCGTAGGAACCAGCAAGAGTTGGACAAAATGGACTGTGTTTTTCGGCTACAGCGCTCATTAACTCAGATTGACTCTGTTCGTATCTGGCAGGAAGCTGAAATGCTAATACATAAACTTAGGACAAAACAATGTTACGGTTGATGATAGGTCTTATCAAGCTATATCAATATTGCATCAGTCCTTTTTTTCCACCTTCCTGTCGCTTTAGCCCAACTTGTTCAAATTATGCAAGCGAGGCGCTGACAAAATATGGGCTTATCAAAGGAATGAGATTGAGCATAAGTCGTATTTTACGTTGTCATCCGTGGAATCATGGTGGTTATGATCCTGTTCCCTAAAAACTTTAAAAAAGATTATCGCTATAACTAGTTTGACTAGATTAAGATGGAAACAAAAAAAATTGTATTGATCATCATTTTTAGCACATCGTTGCTATTTCTTTGGGATGCATGGGTAAAGGAGCGGGATAGACTGGATAAATTGGCAGCTGGTCCAGCAGCCAGTACAGTTATCACTGAAAATGCACAGTCTCAGCAGAGCCATGATGCGCTACCTGTTCCGGGCGATACACTCGCTTCTTCTCAATCAGATACTGCACAGGTACCAGGAGCTGAAGAGGCACCATCAGCTGTGACACCACGTTTATTGGCAACAGGCGAGCAAGTTAAAGTTGTTACTGATATGGTGATAGCAGAGATTGATACTGTTGGAGGAGATCTTCGCCGTCTGGAATTACTCAAACATCTATCCCGTGAAAATAAAGAAATTCCTTATGCATTGCTGCAAAGTCAAGGCTCCCGTATTAGCGTGGCACAATCAGGCCTGATTGGAGATGGTCTGCCCAATCATAAGACGGAATACAAGCTAGATTCCGATACGCATAATTACAGCTTAGCGGCTGATCAAGACAAGGTTGTCGTTCGCCTTATTGCTCAAGAAGTAAACGGCATACAAGTTGCTAAGATCTACACTTTCCATCGTGGTAGCTATGTCATCGATGTTCAATTTGAAGTGAAAAATCTGGGAGAAGCGACTATACGACCATTTGCTTATTTCCAGATATTGCGGGATAACGCGCCACCCGCAGGCGAGACAATGATGATTCCTACTTATCTGGGCGCTGCTATTTATACCGAGGATGGGAAGTTTCAAAAAATTCAATTTTCTGATTTAGATAAAAATAAAGCAGATTACCCACAAAATGCAGATAATGGCTGGATCGCTATGCTGGAGCATTATTTCGTTTCAGCCTGGCTGCCAGAACAAAAAACACCTCGAGAGTATTTTGCAAAACGGATAAGTGATAACTTATACACGGCTGGTGTAATCGCACCGGTTGGTACCATTGCACCCGGTCAAACAACTAGCATAACGATGCCACTGTATGAGGGGCCACAGGAACAGGACAAATTGGCAGAATTGGCACCCGGTTTGGAGCTGACAGTTGATTATGGTTGGCTTACAGTGATTGCTGTACCATTATTCTGGCTACTTTCGTTTTACCATGAATGGGTTGGTAACTGGGGGGTTGCTATCATCCTTCTGACAATGACGGTCAAGATTTTATTTTTCCCGTTGTCAGCGGCAGGTTATCGGTCCATGGCTAAACTGCGTTTAGTGACACCGAAGCTACAACGTATCCAGGAACAATACAAGGGCGATCGCCAACAAATGCACCAGGCAATGATGCAGCTTTACCAAGAAGAAAAAATTAATCCGATGGGTGGGTGTCTTCCTATCTTGGTACAAATTCCGGTGTTTATTGCTCTGTTCTGGACGTTGCTTGCCGCTGTTGAACTACGCTATGCACCGTTCGCATTGTGGATTACGGATTTGTCTTCACCTGACCCTTACTACGTGTTACCGGTGTTGATGGGGATCTCAATGTTTATTCAATTTAAATTGAATCCCAAGCCGACTGATCCAATACAGGCTAAAGTCATGCAGATCATGCCGCTCATGTTTAGTGTATTTTTCTTCTTCTTCCCGGCTGGTCTCGTATTATATTCATTAGTAAACAATGTGCTATCAATCGCCCAACAGTGGCAGATAACACGAATGTATGGACAACCTGCTGCACCAGCAGTAGACAAAAAGAAAGTAAGAGAAAAAAGAAAATCTTAAAAAGTTGTTCTATAGAAGTGAGCGTATTATGTATTATGTTGCATAAGCGCTCACTCTATCTTTAGAAAAGCTTCGTTATTACAAACATTAATAGCAAGTCATATTTATTTCCTTAAACAGTAAGGTTTAAAGCCTTACCTAGAAGAATCATATGCTTAGCAATGACATCATTGCTGCCATTGCCACGCCGCCTGGAAGAGGAGGCATTGGTGTGATACGTATTTCCGGCAGAAATTTGCAATCTCTTGCTAAAGCCATTCTTGATTCAATTCCTCATCCCCGTAATGCGCATTTAAGTTATTTTCTTGATGAGAATGGCCATATGATCGACCAAGGTATCGCCATTTATTATCCATCTCCGCATTCTTATACCGGTGAAGATGTACTTGAATTACAAGGTCATGGTGGTCCGGCTGTTATCAATTTACTCTTGTCGCGTTGCCTTCAATTGGGTGCCAGATTAGCTGAACCAGGCGAATTTACACTACGTGCCTTTCTTAACAATAAGCTTGATCTAGTCCAAGCTGAAAGCATAGGGGATCTAATTGACGCGACTACGGCAGATGCCGCACGCTGCGCCATGCGCTCCTTGCAAGGAGAGTTTTCTGCCACTATTCAAACATTGGTGCGAGCATTAATCGATTTGCGCATGCTGGTCGAAGCCACGCTCGATTTTCCAGAAGAAGAAATCGATTCCCTGGAATCGGCCCATGCAGCAACGCGATTGCAGGATATTCGTGGAAAACTGGAACGCGTTCTAATTTCATCCCGCCAAGGCAGTCTGCTACAAGAAGGAGTAAAGGTCGTGCTGGTTGGGCAGCCTAATGTCGGTAAATCTAGCCTGATGAACCGGTTGTCCGGGGATGAAGTGGCCATTGTGACAGAAATACCTGGCACAACGCGCGATACCATTCAACAATTGATTCAGATTGAAGGCATACCGGTGCATATTATCGATACCGCTGGATTGAGAGAAACTACGGATATTGTTGAGAAAAGTGGCATCGCTCGTACTCATGCTGCGATCAAGAAAGCAGACCTGACACTATTGCTGATCGATAGCCGTTATGGCCTGACAGATGCAGATCAGCAAATATTGCAAAGCTTGCCGGTCGGCTTGCCGCTACTCACGGTCTTTAATAAAATCGATTTATTAAATGAAAGTGCTCGAATCGAGAAGGAGCCAGGCAAACCTATTGTTCATCTCTCAGCTAAAACAGGCGCTGGCCTAGAATCATTACGCATGAAAATGCTTGAGATAATCGGTTGGCAATCCAATATCGCAGGTGAAGGCATATTCTTGGCACGACAACGGCATCTCCAAGCGCTGAATAAAGCTAAAACACATCTTGATAATGCAATCCCATGGGTGGAAAACGGAAGAGAATTAGAGTTATTGGCGGAAGAATTACGGTTGGCACAAACCGCATTGTCATCAATTACAGGAGAATTTACTGCTGATGATTTATTGGGTGAGATTTTTTCACGATTTTGCATTGGAAAATAATTACTCTTCCGATCGATTCCAACTTATTCCACAAAACTACTGATATACCATCCTATAGTTAGTGCCAGCCCGAAAACCCTCTTCTCCGATAAGAAACATGGGGTTGCACCTAATTTAAGAAATGAAGATTTCTGAGGAATTGAGTTAAAGTGACATTATTAGGTGGTTTTGGCGCATTTTCAAGCAAAACAATTTCAAACTTCGATGGCGGATTCAAATCAGCGAAAATATTGTCCTCAAAGACAAACAGTTCATGATTTTCATTTTTTTGCTCATCCTGTTTATTCTAATTCTCAATAGAAATATTAATTATAGGGTTATGTAATCTCTTGTAATTAATTCTTTTATATAAAAAATTATTAACTTTTTTATTCGGAAGTGGAATTAGATGTGAATGACGAAAATAGCGTCATCCATATTGATCGCGTTTTCTGCCGTCGATAGTAAACACGAATGGTATTCTGCAGAATACGCTGAAACAACAGTGGCAATTCCTCAGGCGAATTTGTCTGCATACTTCTCGGTCAGTTTCATCATTGAATCTTGCACAATGTCCAATGCCGCATGTTCGTCCTGTACAGCAAACAACGCCTGCTTATACGCACGCAGTTCAACCTTGCTCTAAAAATCAGAAAACTCTCGACGAGTAGCCAGAATGGTTTACTTTAATGCAGAATTCGAATCATTTCCTGGGGACACGAAAAGCTGCAAAAATTTCTGATTCTATTGAGAAGTGAAGAGGCAAGCTCAGGGCAGGCCTAAATTAACAAAGGTAAAAGAATAACTTGCAAGCTCACTTTAGAGAAACGCCTTTCTGGTAGAGCCTGCGGCTCAATTTTACCATCGGGTGGCTACCTCTCCAGATCATGCTTTTCGCCCATGCCAGCATGGTTGCGGTATCCACCCGTTGGGCTCCATCCCAATGCTGTTCCCAAATTTCCCAACCTCGTTCGATGGGATTGTACTTGCTGTGGTATGGCGGATAGTACAGCAGTTGGATAATTTTGCCGGTCGCACCAGCGAACTCCACCATGCGCTTGAGGAACCGGGTGCGCACCCCCGCTGCTTTGCGGGCCATTGTCCACTTTGAGTTGGATATGCGTCATCACGGC
>NZ_FORD01000022.1 GCF_900113925.1 Nitrosomonas sp. Nm34 | reverse complement strand
TCAATCTGAGCATACGACTTCGCCTCTCCCCCAAATTTTTTCGTCAATACCATCGTAATGGCTGCCGTCAATGTCGTCTTGCCATGATCCACATGGCCTATCGTGCCAACGTTTATATGCGGCTTCAATCGCTCAAATTTACTCTTCGCCATGCTATATCCTTATCTTCAATAATTATTTACTTTTATTGATAATTGCTTCAGCAACGCTTTTGGGTGCTTCTGCATAATGTTTAAATTCCATTGTATATGTCGCTCTACCTTGTGTTGCAGAACGCAGGATCGTGGAGTAACCGAACATTTCTGCCAAAGGTACTTCTGCTCTTATAATTTTGAAACC
The DNA here is from genome assembly GCF_900113925.1 of Nitrosomonas sp. Nm34. Taxonomy (GTDB): domain Bacteria; phylum Pseudomonadota; class Gammaproteobacteria; order Burkholderiales; family Nitrosomonadaceae; genus Nitrosomonas. The sequence continues at coordinate 55,233 of NZ_FORD01000022.1, read as the reverse complement.
CATTGTATCATCCATGCCCTGAATCATGCCGCGCCTAGATGACAAGTCTCCAACAACATTCCCCATAAAATCTGCTGGCGTTTCCACTTCAACCGACATCATTGGCTCCAGAAGCACTGCATTGGCTTTACGCATACCGTCTTTAAACGCAATCGAGGCTGCCATTTTAAACGCATTCTCATTAGAATCTACGTCATGATAAGAACCATCAAACAACGCCACCTTAACATCCACCACTGGATAGCCGGCCAGAACTCCCGCTCCCAAGGAGTCTTGCAACCCCTTTTCAACGGCTGGAATATATTCACGAGGAACAACCCCACCTTTGATTTCATCAATGAACTCGAATCCCTTACCGGCTTCATTTGGTTCCATTCTTAACCAAACATGGCCATATTGTCCTCGACCACCACTTTGCTTGATAAACTTGCCTTCTATCTCTACTTTTTTCTTAATAGCTTCACGGTAAGCAACTTGTGGCGCTCCGACATTTGCTTCAACACCAAACTCGCGCTTCATGCGATCTACAATTATCTCAAGATGCAGCTCACCCATGCCAGATATAATGGTTTGACCCGATTCTTCATCAGTTCGAACTCGAAATGATGGATCTTCCTGCGCCAAGCGATTAAGCGCAATCCCCATTTTCTCTTGATCATTCTTGGTTTTTGGCTCAACGGCAACATGGATAACTGGCTCAGGAAACTCCATTCGCTCTAGCGTTACAACATGCTCGGTATCGCACAACGTATCTCCTGTGATGACATCTTTCAATCCTACCGCAGCCGCAATATCACCTGCACGCACCTCCTTGATTTCTTCTCGCTGATTAGCATGCATTTGCAATAACCGACCAATTCTCTCTTTCCGCCCTTTTACTGAGTTATAAACGGTATCCCCTGAGGTAACTACACCAGAATACACACGAAAGAAAATCAACTGACCGACATAAGGATCGGTAGCAATCTTAAATGCCAAACTAGAAAATGGCTCATCATCAGTTGCATGTCGCTCATCTTTTTCCCCATTTTCCTTGGTTCCCTGAATTGCCGGAATATCTGTTGGAGCTGGCAAATAATCCAAAACCGCATCCAGCATTGCCTGCACGCCTTTATTCTTGAAAGCCGAGCCACATAGCATCGGCACTATTTCGTTATTCAGTGTACGCGCTCTCAATCCCTGCTTTATTTCCTCTATTGACAAAGCACCTTCTTCAAGGTACTTATTCATTAACTCCTCGGAAGCTTCAGCAGCAGACTCCACCATTTTCTCATGCCAACTCTTTGCTTCACTCTTCAAGCTCTCGGGTATCTCGCGCTCCTCAAATTTTGTACCCTGAGTAGCGTCATTCCAATAAATTGCCTTCATTTTTAGCAAATCGACTATACCTTCAAACTTATCTTCTGCACCAATCGGCAACTGAATTGGCACGGGATTAGCTTTTAATCGCGTTTTAATCTGTTCCAGAACACGCATGAAATTCGCGCCTGAACGATCCATCTTATTGACAAAAGCAAGTCGCGGCACTTTATACTTGTTGGCCTGCCGCCATACCGTTTCAGTTTGAGGCTGCACTCCCCCGACCGCACAAAAAACCGTGCACGCACCATCCAATACTCTTAGAGACCGCTCTACCTCGATAGTAAAATCTACGTGACCCGGCGTATCGATAATATTTATACGATGCTCTGGATAGTTACCCGCCATGCCTTTCCAAAAACAGGTTGTTGCCGCTGAAGTAATGGTTATACCGCGCTCCTGCTCTTGCTCCATCCAATCCATCGTAGCCGCACCATCATGGGTCTCTCCTAACTTGTGAGAGACTCCAGTGTAAAACAACACGCGCTCTGTTGTAGTTGTTTTACCTGCATCAATATGCGCCATGATTCCAATATTGCGGTAGCGCTCTATGGGCGTTTTTCTAGACATTAAATTTAAACTCTTAAATTACTAATTTAACTAATTTTTAATAATATGACTCTTCCTGATATGCGCTATAAAGCATATTCATCAAAGCCAAACTCTCTATAAAACCCTATCAAAACCGAAAATGAGAAAATGCCTTATTTGACTCCGCCATGCGATGCACCTCTTCACGCTTTTTGACTGCCCCACCGCGACCTTCAGAGGCCTCCATTAACTCGCCAGCCAGGCGCACATCCATTGATTTCTCACTGCGCTTACGCGCAGCATCACGCAACCAACGCATCGCAAGCGCACTACGCCGTACCGATCTTACCTCTACGGGAACTTGATAATTTGCCCCACCAACGCGCCGACTTTTTACCTCAACCATAGGGCGTATATTTGCCATCGCCTGAGTGAATACCTCCACCGGATCCTTTCCAGTTTTTTTCTCGATTTGTTGCATAGCACCATAAATTATTCGCTCTGCAACCGATTTTTTTCCACCCGTCATCAAAACGTTAACAAACTTTGATATCTCAACATTATGATATTTCGGATCTGGCAATATTTCACGTTTTGGCACTTCTCTGCGTCTTGGCATTTACAAACCCCAAACAATCCTAGTTAACTTTAATTGACTTCCACTCATTTCCACTAACAGACTTCGCTGAAAAATTATTCTATGATGCCTTAGGTTTTTTGGAGCCATATTTAGAACGTGCTTTCTTACGATCTTTCACTCCAGCAGTATCCAAGCTTCCTCGCACAGTATGATATCGCACACCCGGCAAGTCCTTAACACGTCCGCCTCGAATCAATATCACCGAATGCTCCTGCAAATTATGGCCTTCACCACCAATATAACTTGCAACTTCAAACCCATTTGTCAATCTTACACGCGCAACTTTACGCAAGGCAGAATTAGGCTTCTTAGGTGTTGTTGTGTAAACCCGCGTACAAACACCTCTCTTTTGTGGACATCCCTCTAGAGCCGGAACTTTACTTTTTACACGCTTAGCTTTTCGCGGTTTTCTTACAAGTTGACTTATGGTTGGCATAATATTTTATTTCTCAATTAAACCCTTGTCTTATTCGTCTTATTCTTCATCACGATTTTAATGTTATGGACAAACTACTTTATATTTAACCTATCTCTTGACTTGCTTTTTCTTTTAAATCTATTTCTCTTTTTCTTCACCGTGTATTTAGTATTAGTATTCGAAAAGAGGAGGCTAAAAAGACTGCGGATTGTAGGGGTTTTATCGTTTCATGTCAAGGCAGAAAGATAAAAATTGCCTAATTTTCATTTACAAACATACCCTATATTCCGTAGGAATTTCAGCCATTATTTTAAACGCGCAACCTAATTTCCCGATAAATAATTCCATTTCTTCGATTCGCTCAATATTTCCTTGAATATTTACTCGGCCTTAAATCTCTACCCTATAACAATCCGATAATTTCTTATGTCAACCCGCTTGCCTTTATTTTTTCAATGATTTTCTGAGTTGCGCAGCAATTCGCATTCTAAGCGCATTCAATTTAATAAATCCTGCTGCATCTGCTTGATTATAAGCGCCGCGATCATCTTCAAAAGTTGCAACAGCCGGATCAAACAATGAATCGGTTCTAGAATCACGACCAACCACTACTACATTGCCTTTATAAAGCTTCACCCGCACCCAACCGTTGACATTAAGCTGAGATTCATCAATCATGGTTTGCAACATTTTACGCTCAGGACTCCACCAATAGCCGCTATAAATAAGAGCCGCATAACGTGGCATGAACTCATCTTTTAAATGCGCCACTTCTCGATCCAAGGTGATAGATTCAATGGCACGATGAGCGCGTAACATGATGGTGCCGCCTGGCGTTTCATAGCACCCCCGCGACTTCATACCGACATACCTGTTTTCAACCAGATCTAAACGCCCAATACCATGTTTACCGCCCAGCTGATTTAGTTTTGCGAGAACAACTGCAGGAGATAACCTTTCTTGGTTCAGCGCTACAATATCACCACGCTCAAATTCTATGTCAAGATACTCTGGTTCATCTGGCGCTTTCTCTGGCGCAACTGTCCACCGCCACATTGATTCTTCAGGTTCTTTTGCCGGATCTTCCAATAGACGCCCTTCATAGGAAATATGCAATAGATTTGCATCCATACTGTACGGAGACCCAGTTTGCTGCTTCATCTCAATGGGAATACCATGTTTTTTCGCATACTCCAAAAGTTTCTCGCGTGAAGTGAGATCCCATTCACGCCACGGAGCAATGACATGAATATTGGGTTTCAATGCATAATAACCAAGCTCAAAGCGAACTTGATCGTTTCCTTTACCCGTTGCGCCATGCGAAACAGCATCTGCTCCCGTTTCTTGAGCAATCTCTATCTGCCTCTTGGCAATGAGTGGTCTGGCAATGCTTGTTCCGAGCAAATATTCACCCTCATAGATAGTATTTGCACGAAACATTGGAAAGACATACTCTCGAACAAATTCTTCACGTAAATCTTCTATATAAATTTCTTTAATATCAAAGCTTCGTGCTTTTGCCCGCGCAGGCTCAATTTCTTCACCTTGACCGATATCAGCAGTAAACGTCACAACCTCACATTGATAAACATCCTGCAACCATTTCAATATGACCGAAGTATCCAATCCACCCGAAAAAGCCAGAACCACCTTGTTAATTTTATTCATAACAACAATACAATTTCCCTACCAATTAATTAAAGCATCCGCTTACTTAATTTCTACTTTTCCCTGCAATAAATACTCCATTAACGCTTTCTGAGCATGCAATCGATTTTCTGCCTCATCCCAGACCACTGATTGCGGCCCATCCAATACTTCGGCCGCCACCTCTTCTCCACGATGAGCGGGTAAGCAGTGCATGAATAGAGCATCCTTTTTGGCATAAGACATCATTTCTTCATCAACACAAAAATCAGCGAAGGCATTTTTTCTAGCCTCTTCCTCGGCCTCAAAACCCATACTTGTCCATACGTCAGTAGTCACAAGATCAGCATTTTTTACCGCATCATGTGGACAAGAAAACTCCTCATAATAATCAGCACTATACAATCCAGCACGCTCTAGCTCAACCTCATAGCCGGGAGGAGTTGAAACATGAACATTAAAATCAAAAATCTCTGCAGCCTGCAGCCATGTATTACACACATTATTGGAATCACCAATCCATGCAACTGTCTTACCGGTAATATTTCCACGATGCTCTATATAAGTAAAAATATCCCCCAGAATTTGGCAAGGATGATATTCATCAGTTAATCCATTGATAACAGGAACACGAGAATATTCAGCGAAACGTTCAATTATACTATGCTCATAAGTACGAATTATGACCATATCTACCATTCGCGACACTACCTGCGCCGCATCCTCTACAGGTTCACCACGGCCAAGTTGAGTATCCCGAGTTGAGAGATAAACCACATTTCCACCTAGCTGATACATCCCCGCCTCAAATGATAATCGCGTTCGCGTAGAATTCTTATCAAAAATCATCGCCAGAGTCCGGTCTGTCAGCGGCCAGTATCGTCGATATTGCTTGAACTCATTTTTAATCCAACGCGCTCGCTCGAACAAATATTCAAGCTCTCTACGGGTCAAATCGTTAATCTTGAGAAAATGCTTTATTTGCATATAATAGTTGATTTAATTTGATGAACCAGGTCGGTCACGCGTGATTATATTCGCAGCTTGACTTGTCAAGAATCTATCAATAATTTCCGAAGAAATATCAACTACCTGCTCAGCTTCCGCTTGATTTATTATCAGAGCAGGTAACAATCGCACGACTCTTTCCGAAGTGACATTAATTAATAGTCGATGTTTTAGCGCCTCCTTAACCAGCTCAACACAAGGTACAGGGAGTTCAATTCCCAGCATGAGCCCTTGACCTCGAATTTGTATCACATTCAGCCAATGAGCAAGTTTTTCCTTAAACCGATCTCGTATAAAATTACCCACCTGTACTGCATTTTGCATCAAACGGTCTTTTTCAATCACATCCAAAGTAGTTAACGCCGCTGTACAAGCCAGTAGATTACCTCCAAACGTCGAGGCATGATTACCAGGCTTAAATACCTCTCCCGCCTCACCTGTTGCAATACAAGCACCGATCGGTACACCAGAGCCCAGACCCTTTGCTAGCGTCATAACATCTGGCATGATACCGCTATGCTGAAATGCAAACCATTTTCCTGTGCGGCCGATACCACATTGCACTTCATCGAGCATCAACAACCAGCCATTCTGATCACATAATTGGCGCAAACCTTGTAAATAATTAATTTGCGGAAAATTGACCCCACCTTCACCCTGGTAAGTTTCCACTAACACTGCCACGACGTGCTTATTGTTATCAGCAATCTGAGCAACCGCATTGAGATCATCATAGGGAACACGCACGAAACCAGCGAGCAAAGGTTCAAAACCAGCCTGGGCCTTACGATTACCCGTTGCAGTCAAAGTTGCCATAGTGCGACCGTGAAAGGACCGCTCCATTACGATGATAGTAGGTAATTCAATTCCTTTATTGTGACCATACAATCTTGCCAATTTAATAGCAGCTTCATTTGCCTCTGCCCCTGAATTACAAAAGAATACTCTGTCCATTCCCGACAAAGCAGCCAACCTACCAGCCAGCAATTCCTGTTTTTCGATATGATAAAGATTTGAAGTATGGATTAACATCCCTGCCTGTTTACACAGCGCTTTGGTCAATTCAGGATGGCTGTGCCCAAGACTACATACAGCAATTCCACAAAGAGCATCCAGATAACAATCGTCACGATCGTCCCATAACCAGACTCCCTCACCTTTGATAAAAGTTACGGGAAGTCGCAAATAAGTACTCATCAAGTTTGACACAGCGCTACACTCTCGCATTTAAATTTGAAGAAAAAGAAAACAATACAGCGGCATTTGCCGCCGTTAATTGGTTAATTACCTTATACTCAATCTATATTTACTTATTTAGTAAGCTTTTTCAAGGGGCCTTTTGGTTTTATGTTATTTTTAACATGAAAACATTTTATGGTTAAGATATTTAATCTGCTCAATAATCTAGATTAATATATTTATTCTGTCTTAATATATTCTATTCTGTCATCAAAACTTATTAATACTTTCATTAGCTAAGTTACAGCCAAGGTTTATAAAGAAATAAATAGAGAGATGACATGCTAAAATATAATAACTAATGCTCTAACTGTTTTAGCAGGAAATCAATTTTTATAGCCATATCAGACTTTTCAGCTCAATCCATCAATAATGAATGAGGCGGGCTGAATTCCGAATTCGATAAAACCCATCAAAATGAACCAATTCGCCAAGGAAACTTTACCTATTAGTCTCGAAGAAGAGATGCGACGCTCCTATCTGGATTATGCTATGAGCGTCATTGTGGGACGTGCTCTACCCGATGTTCGGGACGGGCTGAAGCCAGTCCATCGGCGAGTTCTGTATGCCATGCATGAACTCTCAAATGACTGGAACCGTCCTTATAAAAAATCTGCGCGTATTGTAGGAGATGTTATTGGTAAATATCATCCACATGGTGACACCGCGGTATATGACACCATTGTCCGAATGGCTCAAGATTTTTCTTTACGTTATATGTTAATCGATGGACAAGGCAACTTTGGTTCGGTTGATGGTGATAACGCCGCAGCCATGCGCTATACCGAAATTCGAATGTCGCGTATCGCGCATGAATTACTTGTCGATCTGGACAAAGATACGGTTGATTTCGGGCCTAACTATGACGGGTCTGAACATGAGCCACTCATTTTTCCAGCAAAGATTCCCAATTTACTCATCAACGGTTCTTCGGGAATTGCAGTAGGCATGGCGACCAGTATTCCGCCACACAATCTACAAGAAGTAATCGATGCCAGTCTTTTGTTACTTAATAATCCGGAAGTGAATATAGATGCGTTAATGGATTATATTCAAGCACCTGATTTCCCTACAGCCGGCATTATTTATGGAACAGCAGGCATAAGAGATGGTTACCATACTGGGCGAGGTCGGGTAATCATGCGAGCTCGCACGCATTTCGAAGACATCGATAAAGGTAATCGCCACAGCATCATCATTGATGAATTACCTTATCAGGTAAACAAAGCTAATTTATTGGTACGTATCGGTGAATTAGTACGTGATAAAAGAATCGAGGGAATTTCTGAATTACGAGATGAATCTGATAAATCAGGCATGCGTGTCGTCATTGAGTTGAAGCGCGGCGAAATTCCAGAAGTAGTCTTGAATAATCTGTACAAAGAAACTCAGATGCAAGATACCTTCGGGATGAACATGGTAGCCCTGATAAATGGTCAACCTCGCCTATTGAATCTAAAACAGATTTTAGAAGCATTTCTGCGTCATCGGCGTGAAGTAGTGACGCGCCGCACCCGCTTTGAATTGAAGAAAGCACGTGAACGTGGACACTTGCTCGAGGGCTTAGCGGTCGCATTATCGAATGTAGATGAAATTATCGCACTCATCAAAGCTGCACCCACACCTGCCGAAGCTAAAAGAACACTCATGTCTAGAGTTTGGCGCTCCCGGTTGGTAGAAGAAATGCTCACGCGAGCAATGATCGATGCACAAGCTTTTCGTCCAGAGGGATTAGCAGCTGAATTTGGTTTATTCGATCAAAGTTATCGCCTGTCTGATACACAAGCCCAGGCCATCCTGGATCTTCGCCTTCAACGCCTTACCGGCTTAGAACAAAATAAAATTACTGATGAATATAGACAGATCATTGATAAAATCATTGATCTTCTGGATATTCTTGCTAATCCCCTGCGAATTACTGCTATTATTTCGGAAGAACTCACCAGTATAAAGCAGCAATTTGGGGATAAACGTCGCAGTGAAATCGTTATTGATACCCAAAATTTAAACACAGAAGATTTGATTGCACCAGCCGATGTCGTCATTACATTGTCGCATGCGGGTTACATCAAATCACAGCTGATGGACGATTATCGAGCTCAAAAACGTGGTGGTCGTGGAAAATTAGCGATAACGACTAAAGAAGATGATTTCATTGATAATATGTTCATCGCCAACACCCATGATTATATACTGTGTTTTTCTAGCCTAGGGCGCGTATATTGGGTTAAGGTTTACAATGTCCCTCAGGGTAGTCGATCTTCTCGAGGAAAACCCATAAATAATCTGCTACAGTTGGAAAAGGATGAAAAAATCAACGCAGTATTATCGGTAAAAATATTCGATGACAACCGTTATATTTTTATGGCGACTGCTTTCGGCACTGTTAAAAAAACACCCCTGTCTGAATTCTCACGGCCACGCAATAATGGAATTATTGCAATCGATCTCGATAAAGATGATTATCTCATCGGTGTCGCATTAACCGAAGGAAAACATGATGTCATGCTGTTTTCGGACAACGGCAAGGCCATGCGTTTCGACGAAAATGATGTTCGAGCAGTGGGGCGCAGTGCGCGTGGTGTGCGCGGAATGAAGCTCGGTGCTGGACACAAAGTTATTTCAATGCTTGTCGCTGAAAACGAGGAATTAGCTGTCTTGACGGCGACCGAAAATGGATACGGCAAACGTACTCCGATCAGCGAATATACTCGCCATAACCGTGGCACCCAGGGCATGATCGCAATCAACACGGGCGCACGTAATGGCAAAGTGGTAGCAGCACAACTCGTCAAGCCCGATGATGAAATCATGCTGATCACAACAGGGGGTGTATTGATTCGAACCCGTGTCAATGAAATTCGTGAAATGGGTCGTGCCACTCAGGGGGTTATACTCATTAACTTAGATCAGGGAGAAAAACTTGCTGGACTCGAAAGAGTGATTGAAACTGATGAAACATAGGATCAATCTCCTTTGAAATTGAGAAACCGCAGATTTAAATTGAAATAATTCAGAAATCCACCGATGAACACAATCTATAACTTTAGTGCCGGACCAGCTGTATTGCCCAAAGAAGTACTCGTAAAAGCTCGTGATGAAATGCTGGATTGGCATGGCAGCGGCATGTCTGTCATGGAGATGAGTCATCGCGGTGAGGAATTCATGTCCATCGCCGCCAAAGCCGAAAGAGATTTACGCGAACTCGCGATCATCCCTGATCATTACAAGATACTTTTTCTTCAAGGGGGGGCGTCCAGTCAATTTGCCATGGTGCCAATGAACCTTCTGCATGAAAAAAAGAAAGCTGATTACGTTAACACGGGTCAATGGTCACAAAAAGCTATTGATGAAGCAAAAAAATATTGCACAGTTCATCTCACTGCTTCAGCAGAAGATGCGCATTTTACCTATGTCCCTACACTCGATAAATGGGAAATTGACCCTGACAGTGCTTATGTCCATTACACACCCAACGAAACCATTGGCGGAGTGGAGTTCAACTGGATACCCGATCTTACACAAGTGAAAGGCGGGAGAGCTGATATTCCCCTGATAGCGGATATGTCTTCCAATATTTTGTCACGACCGCTAGATGTCACACCGTTTGGGCTCATTTATGCGGGCGCTCAGAAAAATATCGGTCCAGCTGGGCTTGTAGTTGTGATCGTACGCGAGGACTTACTAAGTAAGCCGCTAAATGGTACTCCTACCATGTATCATTATAAAACTCATGTAGAGCATCACTCCATGTATAACACACCCCCTACCTACCAAATTTATATCATGGGTCTTGTGCTTGAGTGGCTGAAACAAAAGGGGGGATTAATAGCCATGGAGACGATCAATATCTCTAAATCCAAATTGCTTTATGATTTCATCGATGCTAGTGATTTCTATCAATGCCCTGTTGCTAGACCTGACCGGTCACGGATGAATATTCCGTTTACACTGAAAGATGCTGCACTGGACAATGAATTTTTAAAGCAAGCTAAGGCGCAGGGATTACTCCAATTAAAAGGCCACCGTTCTGTAGGTGGAATGCGCGCTTCAATCTATAACGCCATGCCCTATGAAGGCGTCATGGCTCTGGTTTCTTTCATGAAAGAATTTGAGAAGATCTATGGTTGATCAGACGCAAAGAATTTTTAATATTCTCACGCTTAATCAAATTTCAGCAGTTGGGTTGAAGCGTTTTCCCTCAGATCATTACCATATCGGTAGTGATTTAGCTCATCCCGATGCCATTTTGGTACGTTCGCACAATATGCTGAACATGGACATACCCAAAAGCGTTATCGCAATTGGGCGAGCCGGCGCTGGTACCAATAATATTCCTATTAACGAAATGAATTGCCGTGGTGTTCCAGTATTTAATACACCTGGTGCTAATGCTAATGCAGTTAAAGAATTGGTATTAGCCGGTATGTTAATAGCAGCACGCAATCTGATTCCTGCATTTCGTTTTGTCGAAAGTTTGCAAGGTGATGATAAAGCTTTACACAAGCAGGTTGAAGATCACAAAAAAAAATTCTTGGGAGTAGAATTGCCCAAACGGACGCTTGGCATCATTGGTTTAGGCAAAATTGGGCGGCTTGTAGCAGATGCTGCCATTAAGCTTGGCATGAAAGTATTGGGGTATGATCCAAAAATTACGGTTGAATCTGCCTGGAGTCTCTCTTCAGAGGTACAAAAAGCCCACAGTATCGAAGATCTGTTGCGCCACAGTGATTTCATTTCGTTGCACGTGCCTCTAATGGATTCTACTTATCATCTCATTAATGATGAGATGATACGCTATTTAAAGCGAGACACCATACTTCTTAATTTTTCCCGTGATGCAATTGCTAATGAAGATGCAGTGCTCGCTGGCATCACGAATGGTAAGATTAAATATTATGTATGTGATTTTCCCAGCCAAAAATTACAGCATCATGAAGCAATCATTACATTACCTCACCTGGGCGCATCCACTCAGGAAGCGGAAGAAAACTGTGCGATAATGGTTGTTAATCAATTGATGAATTATCTACAACACGGCAATATTATTAATACGGTTAATTTTCCGGATGTAGTGATGGAACGAGGATCACCTTACCGGGTTGCCATTGCCAACGCCAATGTTCCCAATCTTTTGGGTCAAATATCAACTTGCATGGCTAATGCGGGACTGAATATACATAATATGACCAACAAATCTCGTGGTGAAATGGCCTATACCTTGGTAGATATAGACAGTCCAGTATCAGAAAATGTGATTGAGGATCTTTCTAGCATCACAGGCGCCTTACTGGTACGTTATTTGCCCATTCTGGCAGAAAATTCAGACTAATATTGATTTCCCATGACTGAACAACTCAAACAGTTGCGAGATCGAATCGATTCGATTGATAGCGAATTACTTAGGCTCATCAATATGCGTGCTGAGTTAGCACAACAAATTGGGCATCAGAAGAATGGTGTAACCTACCGTCCTGAACGCGAATCTCAGGTATTGGCACGTCTACAGCAGTTAAATCCCGGACCACTCACCAATGAGCATATTACACAATTATTCATAGAAATCATATCGGCTTGCCGGGCGATGGAAGAACCCTTGATTATTGCTTATCTTGGCCCTCAAGGAACTTTTTCTGAAGAAGCTGTAACCAAACGTTTTGGCAGCACCGTGGCAACTCTAGCCTGCAATTCGATTGATGATGTTTTTCGCAAGGTAGAATCAGGTACTGCTAGCTATGGTGTTGTCCCTGTGGAAAACTCTACAGAAGGTGCTGTCGGACGGACTATGGATTTGTTATTACAAACCTCACTCACTGTATGTGGTGAAATAGAATTGCCAGTCCATCAGTGTTTGATAGCGCAACAAACGGATCTAACAGTTATTCAAAAAATTTACTCCCACCCACAATCATTTGCGCAATGCCTTGGTTGGCTGAACAAACATTTACCCAATCTGCAAGCCATAGCACGCATTGATACCGCAAGCAATGCTGATGCAGCTCGAATGGCTGCAGCAGACAAAAATGCGGCCGCTATTGCAGGAAGGAAAGCTGCTGACGTGTTTGGTCTTACCATCTGCGCCAAAAATATTGAAGATGATCCTAACAATACCACTCGATTTCTAGTGATTGGCACACAGCAAGTTTCTGCCTCTGGCAAAGATAAAACTTCCATTGTCACGTCGACAAGTAACCGACCTGGCGCCATCCATGAACTATTAGCCCCCTTTGCTCGCTATCAAGTTAGCATGAACCGGCTCGAATCCCGGCCTTCTCGTAGAGGGCTCTGGGAATATGTATTTTTTATCGATATAGAGGGCCATCAACAAGATGACAACGTTGCAAAAGCGCTTGAGGAAATTCGCAACAAAGCGACTTTCCTTAAAATACTTGGCTCATATCCTTCCGTGTAATAATGTGATCTATTCCTGATCCTAGTAATTTTTTATTTCAATATTGTTTTTATGAAACTTTGTGAACTTGCACCAGAATGTATCCGAGCTATCCACCCTTATCAGCCAGGGAAACCCATTTCCGAACTGGTACGAGAGCTTGGCCTGGAAAAATATGGTGTTATTAAACTTGCTTCTAACGAAAATCCGCTCGGAACCAGCCCTTTGGCTATCGAAGCAATGACTAGCGCACTCCAGGAAATTGCCCGATACCCTGATGGAAGTGGTTTTGAGCTAAAAAATGCTTTATCAAAACACTATGGCGTCAATGTCGATCAAATTGTACTCGGGAATGGCTCGAATGATGTGCTGGAACTAGCTGCTCGTATTTTTCTGAAACCAGGTGCTTCAGCGGTTTATTCACAACATGCTTTTGCAATTTATCCATTGCTGGCACAGGCACTAGGAGCGCATGGTATAGCCGTTCCTGCCAGGCTTTATGGCCATGATCTAGTTGCCATGCTCAATGCCATCACACCAGAAACACGTATCGTCTTTATCGCTAATCCCAATAATCCCACAGGTACGCTCTGCGATGCTGATGATCTATTACGCTTTCTTGAGCGGGTTTCACCGGACGTCTTGGTCATTTTAGACGAAGCCTACGATGAATATCTGCCTGAAGCTAATAAAGCCAATAGTATTTCGTGGTTAAGAAAATTTTCCAATCTATTAATTACCCGCACCTTTTCAAAAGCCTATGGCCTAGCAGGCATCCGGGTAGGATTTGCGCTGGCTCATCCTGATTTAGCCGATTTAATGAACCGCATCCGCCAACCGTTCAATGTCAATAGTATTGGATTAGTCGGAGCGCTCGCTGCATTACAAGATACCGAATTTGTTAAACGTTCCTATACACTCAACCGGGCGGGCATGCTGCAGATTACCAATGGCCTGCGCCAATTGGGGGTGGAATATATCCCTTCTTATGGAAATTTCATCAGCTTCCGCGTGAGAGGGGATGCTACCAATACCATTAAAACCTACCAAAGCTTGCTCGAGCAAGGCGTTATCGTACGCCCACTCGGTGTTTACGACATGCCTCATCATTTAAGAGTTACCATTGGACTGGAATCTGAGAATGAGAAATTCCTACATGCTTTGGAACAAGTATTGAAAACCTCTCTCTGAAGATTCCTATCCGCAATGACGATCATCCCAAAGTCCACCTAAAGATACGCACCCATGGCCTCTCCCCTCCTTCAGAAGCTTCTTGTCATTGGCGTCGGTTTGATTGGAGGCTCCTTTGCGTTGGCATTGCGTCAGGCAGGCATGGTCAAGCACATCGTTGGTATCGGACGCAGCCAGAAAAATTTGCAGCGTGCGCTTGAACTGGGCATCATTGATGAAGTAGCGAGTAACCCAATATCTGCACTGAAAGACACCGATTTTGTCCTGCTTGCCATGCCCGTAGGTCAAACCAGCAACATCATGGCTCAGATTGCTCCTTTTCTGGGACCTAGCACAATTGTCTCTGATGTGGGAAGTACCAAACAAGATGTAATATTGGCTGCACGCACGCATCTTGTTCGACATCTCACTCACTTCGTTCCTTGTCACCCTATAGCCGGAACTGAATTCAGTGGCGCCGAAGCTGCAAGTACTCATTTGTTCTGCGATAAACATCTGATCATCACCCCTTTGGCAGAAAATGATGACCAGGCAATTAAACTAGTCTCAACGCTCTGGCAGCATTGTGGTGCAAAAATCTCTTGCATGGCTGCAGATCAGCACGATCGGATACTTGCCATTATCAGCCACTTGCCACACATTCTAGCGTTCACGCTCATGAATCATGTTCGCACTAACGTGGAAGATAAACTAGAAGAAATATTGCGCTTTGCAGGCAGCAGTTTTCGTGATTGCACTCGCATTGCCAGCAGTTCGCCGGAAATGTGGCGCGACATTTGTCTAGCTAACCAAGAATGGTTACTTAAACAAATTGATGCTTATCAGAATGAGCTAACCAATGTACGCACTATTCTAGCAAATAACGATGGAGAAGCACTCGAAAAGACATTTGCGAATGCTCGCCAAACACGGCAACAATGGCTAAGAAGCGATTAGCTTTCCAGGCAACTGCACTATGGAGTCACTCTCCTGCAAGCTTACTCTGCAAATATAAAAATAGGCAGCTTGATCGAACTTCCTGCTGAAAAAGCAGTCTTTTAATCGTTTATTAATCTTAATTCAAGAATAAAAAACACCTATGCATCGACATCTGATTACATTTATCGCTTTTGCAGTATCACTTACTTGCTTTAAGGAAATTAACGCTCAACAGGAAGTTAACGCTCAGCAACCCAATGTGGAAATTCCTGCTGGTTTAACTAAAATTACGACAGTTGAAGGTATCTCTGAATATCAGCTTACCAATGGGTTACGCCTACTGCTTGCCCCGGAT
This sequence comes from Nitrosomonas sp. Nm34, assembly GCF_900113925.1. GTDB lineage: Bacteria > Pseudomonadota > Gammaproteobacteria > Burkholderiales > Nitrosomonadaceae > Nitrosomonas. The sequence goes on along the minus strand of NZ_FORD01000022.1, from coordinate 39,536 downwards.
AACTCACTTGACTCGATTACAGTCAATGTAGTTTACCTCGTTGGTTCCCGTGATGAAGGTTATGGCGAAGCAGGAATGGCGCATCTGCTCGAACACCTGTTATTCAAAGGAACTGAGCAATTTTCCGACATCAAAAATGAATTTACCAAACGTGGTGCCCGTTGGAACGGTACCACTTCCTATGACCGCACTAATTATTTTGAAACCTTTACCGCCAGTGAGGATAATCTTGACTGGGCGCTCCGCCTGGAAGCGGATCGCATGGTTAATTCACGGGTTGCAAAATCGGATCTCGATAGCGAAATGACCGTGGTGCGTAACGAATTCGAAGCCGGTGAAAACAGTTCCTTCAGCGTGCTATCTGACCGCATGACTTCAGCAGCTTATTCTTGGCATAATTATGGCCGCTCGATCATTGGTTCACGCTCAGATATCGAGAATGTACCGATTGAGCGATTACAAGCTTTCTATCGCCACTACTATCAGCCAGATAATGTTGTGCTTGTAATTGCCGGAAAATTCGAGGAGGCTGAAGCATTGAAAATGGTGGCGCGTCATTTTGGCTCTCTTCCACGTCCGACACGTCAATTGCAAAAAACTTATACGGTCGAGCCAACGCAAGATGGCGAACGCATGGTTAAGTTACGTCGTGTGGGGGATACCCAGATTGCTGCCACGCTTTACCATCTTCCTTCTGGAGCACATCCTGAATATGCTGCGATTGATCTACTCGTCACCATCCTCAGAGAAGTTCCTGGCGGTAGATTACACAAAGCGTTAGTAGAGCCTAAACATGCAACCACTGTTTTAGGTTTTGATCGACAGTTGCGCGAAGCTGGTTATGCTTTTTTCAGCGCAAATCTACGACCCGACATGCCGCTGGATACTGCACGTGATGTTCTGATCGATACCGTTGAATCGCTCACTGATCACCCGATTACTGCCGAAGAGCTTGAGCGTGCTCGTACTCGCCTACTAAATGAGATTGAGCAACTACTTGCCGATACACGCAAATTGTCCATCACGCTCACTGAATTCATTGCCATGGGTGATTGGCGGTTACTGTTCCTGCATCGTGATCGCATCAAGCAAGCTACACTTGATGAGGTACAGCGTGCCGCCAATAGCTATTTCAAACCAAGCAATCGCACCCTGGGTTTATTTATACCTACTTCGGCCCCTGATCGTGCCGAGATACCAGCACTCCCCAACATAGCCCGTATGCTTGAAGGGTATCGCGGTGATCCCAGCGTTAGCACTGGAGAAGCCTTTGATCCCACGCCTGAAAATATTGAAGCAAGGATCATTCGTACTACCCTGTCTGGAGGCATGAAGCTCGCGATGTTACCCAAGAAAACCCGCGGCAGTACCGTCGTAGCATCACTTTTACTTCATTGGGGGGATGAAGAAAGTACGCAAAATCGTTCTACCGCGTGTAACATTGCTAGTTCGATGTTAATGCGTGGTACGAAACACCATACTCGTGAAGCATTACGTGATGCATTCGACAAACTTAAAGCACAGGTCAAGGTTGATATTGAAGGCGTTTCCATCGAAACTGTCCGTGCCAACCTACCTGATACACTAAGACTGGTTGCCGAAGTATTGCGTGAGCCGACTTTCCCTGAAAAAGAGTTTGAACAGCTAAAGCTCGCCATGCTGTCATCCATAGAAAGCAAGCGAAGTGAACCTAGCGCCCAGGCAAGCTTGGTCATAGAGCGTCATCTTGCCCCTTACCCTGCTTCGCACTGGCACTATACACCTACATTAGAAGAGCGTATTGTACGCATCAATGCATTGACTCTTGACGAAGTAAAGCAATGTCACAGTGAGCTATTCGGTGCGTCAGACAGTGAATTTTCTATCGTGGGTGATTTTGAGCCGGAAGAAGTAGCTCAACTCTTGCAACAGCTTTTTAGCGACTGGAATAATCCACACCCCTATAAGCGTATTCCTGTGCTCTATCAAGACATTACACCCATCAATCATGATATTGAAACACCTGATAAGGCCAATGCTGTATTTCAAGCTGGTATGAATCTAAAGTTGCGTGATAATCATCCTGATTATCCTGCTTTGATTATAGGCAACTATCTTCTGGGTGGTTCGGCCGACTCAAGACTATGGCGCCGCATCCGCGAACAAGAAGGCTTGTCCTATAATGTCGCTTCGAGTCTCTCAGCCAGCGCTTTTGAGGAACAGGGCGAATTCAGTATATATGCCATTTACGCGCCAGAAAACCGTGCACGAATTGAGTCAGCCATGAAGGAAGAACTGGCGCGCATCATGAAAGATGGTTTTACTAAAGAAGAAGTTGAGACAGCTAAGGCTGGTTATCTGCAAGCACGACGCATCGCACGCGGGCAAGACAAAGCACTTGCTGAACGTCTGGCTAATTACCTGACACGCAAACGCACCATGCAATGGGATATCGAGTTTGAAACCAACATCGCTGCGCTCACTCCACAATCAATTCTTGCAGCACTACGCAACCATCTCGATTTCAACAAGTTGACAATTATAAAAGCGGGTGACTTTTCCAAAATCACTACCGCGACTGCTTCACAATAACTCCAAACGATCTCAATCGTTATGAAGGAATAATAAAACAAACACTCGGAGCCCCAGCCAGGAAATACACTAGGCTCCGAGCAAGCGCAGTCGGGTATACTTTGCACGGTATCCCTCTCACTTATTTATTGAAACTCTCTCTCCCGATACCCAGCTTGGGTTCTGGTTCACTTGCTGCAAAATCGAGTTCTACTTTCGCACCATCTGGGTCATGACAGAAAAGTTGCCACGTCTGTTGCTCTATGAGACGGTGGAGTTTGAATGCAATATTGTAAAAGTTTAGTTTGTCCACGACCAACTGGAGATTGGATGCAGTAAACGCCATATGATCAATAATACCCTGTGACTCTGCTGGCAAAGGCCTGCCAGCAATGATGTGTAGAATGGCTTGATCGCCGGAATAAAGCCAAGCACCTGGAAAAGGAAAAGGTGGACGATAACCTTCCGTTAACCCAAGCACGCCAATATAAAAAGCTTTGCACTTTTCCAGATCGCTGGTCAGCACTGTAAAATGGTTCATCCCCTCGATTGCCATTTTAATTTCCCTGAATTCGTCCTTTTCTATAATCTATAGTGACACAATATTTTAAGCATATTTTTCTCGAGGGAAATTAAAATTTACACAACGGATTGAATATATGACAAAAAACCTAGTACTGCCTAAAAATTGCACTTTAGTTCCGAGATTGTTATCAGATACTATCATATGCTTTGACATGAATTGAGATTGAAAGGTACCGAAAAGCATCCATACTATCTGGTCATCGTACTCAAGCTGAATTAGACTCTGCTGCTATCAATGAACTAAAGTCGCTTCAATTTCTGCAAAGGTCTTGGCAACTTCTGAAAGTGGCACAGCAGTGCCTAACTGCTTTTCGATTTGGGTCAACGAAAAAATTCCGCATATCATAGGTACGCCACTGACATCTCCCTCCATAACCAAAGTATGCTGGCGCCCCGCATCACACAGGCTAGCAACCACATGCCCGACTTTGGCATGCTGCACTTCCTCGATAGGGATCGCTTCTAAGCAATCGAGGGGTGTCATGATATCTGAAACCAGAATCTCACTACGTTTCACGCGGTGTTCCTGAATAAAGCGCAATGGCTTCTCACCCAGAATATCGGAAGCGGTAATCACACCTTGCAGAAAACGATCATTATTTAATATAAACAATAAACGAACCTGCCTTTGCATCATATATGCATTAGCTGATTCCATCGTTGCATGCGGATCAATCCCAGCGACATGACTGTGCCGTAAATCAGTCATAATTTCGAGCGCTGGTGATTCCATTGTCACATGTTTAGGCGGAATTGGGTGGACTATTCGAACAGTATCTGTTAATTGCCGTGCAGGAAGTACATGGTATCCAGTCATGGTAGCATCCTCCATAGATAGTGGATAAGTACGTAAAAAATTAAGAAGGGTTAAAACTTTATCCTGTCTGTTTTACTCTACGCTTATCAAAATGAAGGGTCAAGACGATATATTGCATTGTTTTTAAAAAAACCATAGGTTAAACACTCAGACTCAGAAATATGCGGAGCGGGCAAGTTGTTTTTCTTTGTTCTAACTTATCAGCAATTAAAACAAATTATGCCGCTTCAATTTAGGAAATTACAATAATGACCAGGTATGCTTGGTCATAACATGAATAACAGACAGACTGCCTTAGAATAGAAACAAAAGGCGGCCAGAAACTCTAATAATTTATTATTTCACAAAGCTCTAATGGATACTGCCGATACGCCTGAAAATCAAGCCTCTCGGCCCTTCCATCTTTTGGAAGCCGAGGATGTCTGTGCGTTGCTGGAAGTCACTCTGACAGATGGACTAACGTCTGAAGCAGTCACACTCCGTCGTCAGAAATATGGCACTAACGAGATTATCGAAACGGCGGAACATCCCTGGTGGCGCATATTGCTTGGTCAGTTCACTGATTTCATGATCGTTGTACTTATTGCTGCTGCTGCCGTGTCTGGAATACTAGGAGAGCTTACTGATGCAATTGCCATCATAGTAATCATCATTCTGAATGCACTGGTTGGCTTCATACAAGAATTTCGCGCCGAGCAAGCAGTCATTGCCTTGAAGCAGATGGCACGTACCATCGTACGTGTACGACGCGATAAGATTACGCATGTGTTAGCTGCGGCAGAGCTTGTTCCAGGTGATATCGTGTTATTGGAAGCCGGCAATATGGTACCAGCGGATATTCGACTGCTAGAAGCGATCGATCTGGAAGTTGACGAATCGGCGCTAACGGGTGAGTCTTTGCCGGTGCACAAAATCATCGCTTCGATCAAGGATAAGGACGCTATTCTTGCTGAGCGTCATAATATGCTGTTTCGCGGTACCTTAACCACACGTGGCCGTGCCACTGGGGTAGTGACAGCAACGGGAATGCAAACAGAGTTGGGTAAAATCGCCGCCATGCTGGGCAGCGAAACAATCCAAAAAACACCGATACAAAAGCGTCTCGCAGTATTCGGGCGCAAGCTGGCATTATCCATCATAGCGATTTGTACCATTATCTTTGTAGCCGGCTTATTACAAGGCGAAGATATAATAATGATGTTTCTGACCGCAGTCAGTCTCGCCGTTGCAGCGATTCCCGAAGCGTTACCAGCGGTGGTAACCATTGCGTTTGCGCTGGGTGCAAGTCAGCTGATACGTCAACATGCACTGATCCGGCGCTTACCTGCGGTGGAAACTTTAGGATCAGTTACCTTTATTTGTTCCGACAAAACAGGTACGCTGACCAGAAACGCCATGCATGCAGAGCTATTCTATATAGCTGGCGTTGAATATACTACACTCGCGTCTCGTGATGCTATTTCATCAGAAATTAAAATCTTCATCCAGGCATTAGCGCTGAATCACGATGTGGAAAAAAACCCGGCAGGCAAACTGATCGGGGATCCAACTGAGATTGCGCTGTTACAGGCAGCGCTCGATACCGGTATCGATAACACAGCGCTGAGCAAGTCATGGCCACGTATAGCTGAAGTCTCGTTCGATTCGAGCAGGAAACGCATGACTACTTTTCACCAGGGTAAGGAGCAGTTACTCGCTTTTACCAAAGGCGCCCCAGAGCAGATTCTAGAACATTGCACGAGTGATATTCATGGGCAATTCAGTCATGCTGCTATCCTTGATATTGCAAACCATTGGGCCACGCGGGGTTACCGAGTCATCGCCTATGCTTATCGCGACTGGCCAGCGCTACCTGAACCCATAGATGCTAATAATGTAGAACAAGAGCTAACGTTTCTCGGTTTGGCAGGGCTGATGGATCCACCTCGTGATGAGGCGCCGGCAGCCGTTCGGGAATGTTATCAAGCCGGGATCAAACCCGTCATGATTACTGGCGATCATCCAGCGACGGCGCGTGCAATCGCAGAGCGAATTGGCTTAGTGCATGACCATGCCGACGTTATCACGGGAAAACAGCTCGAACGCCTCACTGACGAGCAATTAAGCGACCAGGTAAAGTATACGCAAATTTATGCGCGAGTCTCACCGCAGCAGAAAATACGGCTAGTACAAATTTTACAGCAGCGTGGTGAGTATGTCGCTATGACCGGAGATGGGGTAAATGATGCCCCAGCTCTGAAAAAAGCGGATATCGGTATCGCCATGGGCAAAAAGGGCACGGATGTTGCGCGTGAAGCTGCTGATATGGTGCTGATGGATGATAATTTTGCCACAATAATACGTGCTATCCGTGAAGGACGACGGATTTATGACAATATTCGCAAGTTTATCAAGTATGCGATGACGGGTAACTCAGGCGAAATCTGGACATTGTTTCTGGCACCGATTCTCGGGTTGCCGCTACCGCTGCTCCCTATACATATATTATGGATTAATCTGGTAACCGATGGTTTACCCGGTTTAGCATTGGGTCAAGAGAAAGCAGAAGAAAATATCATGCAGCGCCCACCGCACCATCCGCAGGAAAGTATTTTTGCACATGGTATGTGGCAACACATTTTGTGGATCGGATTGTTGATTGGCGCCTTGTCATTGTTTACTCAAGCATGGGCCATTCAAAATAATATCGAAAACTGGCAGACAATGGTCTTTACTGTTCTAACGTTTGCACAGTTGATCCACGTCTTGGCGATCCGCTCGGAAGCACAATCGTTATTTACCATCGGCTGGCTGTCAAATCGAGCCCTGATTGGCGCTGTATTGCTAACCATTCTGTTGCAGTTAGGCGTAATTTATATTCCTGTGTTTAACAGCATCTTTAATACTGCGCCATTATCATTAGAAGAGCTTCTATTCTGCTGCACAGTACCGTGGTTAGTATTACTTGCGGTCGAAGTGGAAAAATGGCTGGTACGGCACGGTATGATTTATCGTGATTCCAATTGAGGTTATGATGTCTATGGCCTAACCAGTTAATAATGATTCATAAGGTTTAGAATTTGAAGAATATATCGATAGTTTTTTTGTTTTGTTGTTTACACAATGCTTTGGTCTGCTTCCATTTGTGTCCGGTAAGACAATGAGAATATTCTTTAAATCATTATTAACTGATTTGGCTATATATCAGGATGAGGCATGATTTTTGGCTGATATCTCTTTTTCCAGACAGTGTTTCGCTAGCGTTCAATTTCTGATCCTTTGTGTAAATGACGGGCGCGCTGATAAGCCAGCGCTGCGAGGGCAAGATCCCCCAAAGCCAGACCACGAAATACAAAAGCAGTTTTCTCATCGTCAGAGCAGCGTCCAGTCATGTCATCATTAACCAGCCCTGCCAGATCACCGCTCACTAGCTCGGGATCAACCAAAGGTTTAGGCATTTGCGCTTCCTGCTCGATATCATCAATAATAATGCGATCAAACGCGGGCATACTGTCTGTTAACCATGAAGCAGCCAAGTCTACCACTGCCGCAAATGCGCCTGGCTTCAACCAGCGTGCGTCCAGAAAAGGTATAAGCTCGGGTGAGAGCGTGACAGTCGAGATTATCAGATCAGCATCCCTCACCGCTTCCCTTGCACTCTTGCTGGTGATCGCCAATAGACCCAGCTTTTCTGCTGCCTGACATAAGGCTTCCCGATTTGTGCTTCCGCGACCGAATACTCGAATTTCCCTTAAAGGAAACAAATCAGCAAAGGTCTGTAAATGGCTGCGTGCCTGAGTACCGCAACCGATAAATGCAGCGGTGGAAGCATTCATCCTTGCCAGTCGCTTGGCTGCCACCGCACTTAGTCCTGCTGTACGCACAGCCGTAATCCAGTTACCATCCATGACAGCCAGCGGCAAACCTGTATCACTATCGAGCAGAATAACCAGTGAGTTAATGTCTGGCAGACCCCGCTGCCGATTACGTGGATTGAGAATAAGTGCCTTCACAGCCAGAAAAGAGGGCTCATCAGCCGCAGATAGCGTCGCCATCATATATCTTCCATCCGGTGGTGTAATAACAGCTTTCGGTGCATTCCAGACCTTGGATTGTTTGCGCCCCTGCAAAAGGTGTTCAATACTTTCGATGACATCTTTGGTCGTGAGCGCCAGGCTCTCAAGTGTTTTGTGAGACAGATACCATAAGCTATCAGGATGTTCCATTCCCATTACCCATTTTCATTACCTGGAAACTTACCATAACTGGGCTACGGCAGATACAAGCATATAAACAATCTGAGGAAAGGGCCTTATCAGCTATGACTCAGCGTCCATCGCACGATATCTGCCATTCCCATCGCGCCTGACTGCCGCGCCAACTCGCGGCCGTGGTGAAACAGTATCAGCGTTGGAATACTGCGGATACCAAACTGGGCGCCCAGCATTTGCTCAGCCTCGGTATTGACCTTGGCCAGGCGCATGTTGGGCTCAAGCTGGGTTGCAGCCTGAATAAACTGAGGTGCCATCATTTTGCAGGGGCCACACCACGGCGCCCAGAAATCGATCAATAACGGAATATCATTATGGTTAACATGCTGTTGAAAGTTGGACCCAGTCAATTCCACCGGATGACCATCAAATAGTGGCTGATGACATTTACCGCAATTCGGCGCTTCGCTCAGTCGCACAGAAGGAATGCGATTGATGGCATCGCACTGTGGACAAACAATATGCATAGATTCGTTCATTATATTTTCCTAATCAAAGATGAGGGTTCTTCCTCTTATTCCCTTTCCAGATCAAAGCTAACTTTGCCGGCTTCATTTTGTCTTATTATTGATACTGTCTGCGGTTCGCCTTCGCCTCATATTTGATCTGGAAAGGGAATTAGCCAGATCACGCTCAGATCAGCGCCCATGCATCACCTGATCAACTGCTAAGGTAATCAACTATGGCGTCAGTTTGTAGAACTGTAGCGCATCCTCGAACATGCTATCAAGTGTCTTCTGGTGTAGGTAAGGCATGTGTCCGCCATGGTAGACCTTGAGCTGGATGTTATGACTCATCATCGGATCCAGCGCCATTTGTTTGATCATTATCTCGGAAGCATAGTATGGGGTGATCAGATCGAACACACCATGCATAATCTGCGTGCGCATGGCGGGATTCAGGCTCATGGCCTTTTTCAGATCTGAAAGGGCTTCGGCAAAGCCTTGTTGCCCGCGAATTCCGGATCGCCAATTCCACGATTGATATACTTCTTCATTTAACAGCAGAAAGGGTATATCAGTTTTAAAATCGAGGCGATCGCGGACATAATGGTTAAAAGCTGCCGTCAGAGGCGCATTGAGCCGCTGGAGATAGAAATCACTGCCAGTAATCAGAGATTTTGCTGGCTCCGGATCAACCAAGGTAATCGATCCATCATATAAACTCAGCACACGGTATTGATCGGCGAGCAGCGCTTTGGCAAAACGCGTGGAAGGCACACGTCCCATCTCACGTAACAGGATATCCTTATCCAAGCCGATCAATTTGCTGATTTGCTTAAGCCACTCCTGTTCGAACGAACCTGCGGCCAGTCCGCCAAGATAATCGGTCAAGGCGGCACGCTCCACTTCCGCTAGCGAAGAACGGGGATCACCTGCCCGGTAGGGTATCTCGTTATTACGCTCATGGACTGCCGCAACCGCCGCGTAACTCGGCAATAAGGACACCCATGGCCACAGGCTGCGCTCATTACCCCAGATAAAACTAAAGTCCAGTGCTGGCGAAATCAGGATCAAACCAGTTGGTGCAATACCAAACTGGGACTGCAGCCGTCTAGAGAGACGTGCAACTCGGAATCCGCCATAACTTTCACCCACTAAATAAACGGGTGACAACCAGCGATTTTCCTCAGTCAAATAGGCACGAATAAAACGAGATAGCGAAACCGTATCTTCCTCAATTCCCCAAGCTTTCGCTCGCGGAGAGGTATGGCCGGAAGATTCCGATTTCCACCTATCTTCACCTTCTCTCTTGCTGCTTTTGCCATCTCGTAATTCTCGACTATAACCCGTGCCTACAGGATCAACAAAAACCAGATCAGTAAAAGCCAGCCAGCTTTTCGGGTTGTCCACGATCTGAGCCGGCATCGGCGGTACTGTACCATCTGCATTGAACATGACGCGCTGTGGTCCGAGCGCACCAAGGTGGAGATACGCGGAAGCGGCACCAGGGCCACCATTAAATACAAAGGTAAGCGGCCGGGAACGCTCCCCCTGTTGCTCCATCGAGTAGGCAATATAGAAAATCTGACCCATAGGTTTTGATGGTTTATCATAAACTGTAATCGATCCCACAGTCGCTTTATAGTTGAATTTTGCATCCCCTGTCTGAAAGGTATGCGAGGTGATCGAACGATTGGATGGATCAAGCGCGCCCGGCTCGTTGACAGATTTTGCTTGTACCTGAGCCTTTTCTGGTACATCTGTCCCAATCGCAACTTGCGGCAAACAAAGCCAGATGGTAACGAGTATTCCTATTATGTGCGGATCCTGAACAAACTTCTTTATCACTTGCATTTCCTTCCTCAAGCGCTAAATTGACGTCCACCTGCATGTTTTAATTGATTACCAACTCAACACGACAAAACGCTGCGTATCGCCTTCGCGGATAAGCAACAGTAGGCGTTTGTCACTACGGCTTTCCTTGATCGCGCGCTGGAACTCAGCAGTATTCTTCACTGCTTTGCGATTTACCTGCAGGATAATCGTGCCTGACTTGATTCCCGACATGGCCGCTACAGAGCCGGGCCGAACTTCTGTGACAATTACGCCTTCGCCGGCTGTGGCACCAAATTGCTCTGCCAATTGCGGCGTCAGCGTCTGCACTGTCAAACCAATATCTTCGGCACGCTGCGATGTTTGTTCGGTAGGCAGTTTCTCCTTGATGAGTTTACCGATCTCAACTTCTACGTTTTTTTTCTTGCCATTCCGTAGAATAGTTAACTCTACGGTAGTGCCAGGGGCAAGCAACGCCACCTGGTTACGAAAACTTCCTACATCTTTAACCAGCTCGCCCTGGAAGCGTTCAATGATATCGCCCTGCTGTAGACCTGCTTTCTCTGCGGGGGAATGCTTACTGACTTGCGCAACAAGAATTCCTTGCGATGCCTCAATTCCAAACGATTCCGCCAGGTCAGATGTTAGTTGCTGAATGACGATACCCAAATAACCACGCGTCACTTCGCCATGTTCAATGAGTTGAGTAGTAATTGCCTTGGCGAGATTACTCGGGATAGCAAAACCTACTCCCATGTATCCTCCACTGCGACTAAAAATGGCCGTATTGATGCCTACTACCTCACCATCTAAATTGACTAAAGGACCACCTGAGTTACCTGGATTGATAGCTGCATCAGTCTGAATGAAATCTTCGTAATCATTGATGCCAAGACTGGTTCTCCCTTTAGCGCTGACTACGCCTACGGTCAGTGTGTGGCTAAGACCGAAGGGATTACCAATCGCTACCACCCACTCACCGACCTCAAGCTTAGAAGAATCAGCCAGAGTAAGCGCAGGATAGCCGCGCGCATTAATCTCGATCACCGCAATATCAGATTGTGGATCACGGCCGGTGACCTTGGCCACGAATTGGCGGCCATCTTGAAATTCAACTCTGATTTTGTCGGCATTTTCTACCACGTGGTTATTCGTCAGAATATAAGTTTTGTCAGATAACAGGGATCGGGTTTCAAAAACGAAGCCCGATCCCTGCTCCATAATGCGGCGTTCTTCTTGTGGCTTGTCAGAATACGGGCTGCTTGGAATGCCTGGGAGCCGATCACCAAAAAAGCGTTTAAAAAAATCATCACTAAATGGCCACTCATCATCAAATGGTGGAAAAAATGGCGTAGCCTCTCTTGATGCTTTACCCTCTACCTGAATGAACACGACAGAAGGTGAAACGGCGCGTGCTACGGAAGCAAATGCTTTACTAGTCTGCCGCAAATTCGCGATAGCATCTTCTTTCGCTTCACTAGGTAGAGCTATCAGCCATGCCACACCCAATAATGAAGCAATTAAGTTTTTTTTCATAAGACTAGAACCTCCTCTTAGATGCATGAGTGATCTATATAAATGAAACAACCATAAATACCTTAATCCCTTTCCAAATTAAAAATGAAGCGAAGGCGAGCCGCAGATAATATCCATCATACGGCAAGGTGAAGCCGACAAGGTCATTTTGATTTAGCAATGGAATTATTCATGATAATCCGCTCCCACTATAAGATGTAATGGTTTGTTACTCGATTCTAGTCAGCACTCGCACCGAAATGCGTGGTTAATTCGAAATCAGGCGTCAAATCTTCTAGGTTTAGGAGGATTCAAGTGCAGTGCGTAGAAATTTTAAATTTCTGATCATTTGCTGCTTTAGCCGCTGGCGACCGATGCTGCGCTTCAAATTGTTGCCTTGAACTTGATCAGTGGAAGTTCTATGTGTATAAAACAAGACAGAGCCATGACCGTATGGCACCCAACCCAAGATCATATGACCGGAATTATATGAATGACCAACAAAGAATTGCCTGGTGATAATGACCGAGGCCGCATCAGTCATCAACATCATACGATGATTGAGAATTACCGTAAGTCGATTTTGCACTTGCCGATTGAGCCAAAAAAAATCGTTCTTCAGTATCGGCTGACAACTGAGTCGAATAATTTAGCCAGATCTCTTGTAGAGCTGGAGAAAAGTGTACCAGCAATTTACTGTTAGCTGCTGCTATGCGTAATTCGTCAGTAAGATTGGTATTTGCTCGTTTGCGTGCGTAAGCTGCAACTCCAGCCAGGTCCTGCTTACTGTAAGCGTGCCAGCGCTGCCATAAAATATGCCGGTAAGGCTGCGATACGCTTACAACCGGGGCCGTTCCGTCAGCATCAGTTAATTTTTCCCTAAGAGAAGCAAAGCTATCCATTTCCTCGGCAGACAAATTGAATTGATCACCCGCGGTCACTGCGAGCAAATTGCGGGCTTCATTGCTCTGCTCATGCGTAAAAATGAATCTCTTGAAAGCTTTTATATCGGATGGTGGGAATATCTCGCCCAGTGCTGAGGCATCTTGATCGGCTGTCGCCACATCTTTACGATTGAAAAAAGCTGCCAGCTTTGCTGGAGGAAATGGAAAATACATACTCAGACCCATCATCAATTCTTTTTGAGTGGTTGCTTCTCTTATCTCAAACGGGACGATTTTACCGCGCTCAAGATCAGCTACTTCATCCGGCTCAAGCTTAAGCATGGTAAAGACGGTATCTGGTATGAATTCCGCAATCTCCGTAGCAGACAATAGCGATATTTGCTCAAGTAGATACCACAAAAATAGAGCGTGTATTGGATAACTAGTGGCACACTTACTCATTCATTATCTCTATATATTCAGTTGAGAATTTGCGGTTTTAGATGCTCGCCACATCTTTGCGCTTCCCAGATCATGATCATCGAGTTATTGTCTATCAAAACTTGTCTACCGATTTGCTGCTTGATCAGCTACTTGTTATTGCTCCGATAGATAAAGCTTGAACTATCAAACTAGACTTATAGCTAAAACTAGCGCACGAGTGGCACACCTAGAATGGTAACTTCAAACACCAAAATAGAAGCAACAATCAAAATAATTTCGCACTTGATTACATTATTATGATGCTAGGGAATAACATTCACACAGGCAATAATGCATTTGTATACAATTTTATTCCTCAGCATCTACTTCCATTTCTACATCAAAACTGATTTTGTCGGCTTCACCTTGCCGTATGATGGATATTGTCTGCGGCTCGCCTTCATGTCATTTTTGATTTGGAAAGAGAATAAATCTCTCGGATGGTAACCAATATATAATTTAAGTGTCGCCATCCGCATCATTGATTTGCTAAGAAAAAGATTTAACTGTCGTCCTAGGAAGTCGTTTTGCAGGACAATGAATTAAAGAAAAGAAGACCGATTAAAACATGAGCCATCATAACTTGACTCATGGATTAATCAATGATTGCTGGAATTAGTTAAAAAGTTAGATGTAATGATTTAAAGGCACCTCTAAAAATTCATATTTGCGAGCATCCGCTTCGCGGATTGCCTGCTTACCCCGTCTCGTCACAATACTTCGTTGTTCACAAAAATGTTTCCTTACCTATCAGTTATAGGCTGCGTCAACTTTTTTTCGCCTTGTCTGGTGAGGACTCTGAATTTTTAGAGGTGCCCTTAAAATTCTTCTGTCAATCAGCAACGACCTTTTTTTGCTTGACCAGGAGGGCAGTGATAGCCACGGTCATAGTCATAATGATTATATTGATGGCGAACACCACTAGGTGGCGCATTATAATACTGACCCCCTGGGGGAGCGGAATAATATGGATTTTTACGTGACGCATGACGATGATCATCATCTGTAGTAATCGCTGATCCTACCCCTGCACCCACAGCGCCACCAATAATCGCACCATTGCGACCACCTATCTCATTACCCAGTGCTGCTCCAGCCGCTCCACCTAGCGCCCCACCGATGGCTGCATCAAGTGTGGAGTTATCTGCGCTCACTTCCACCGCTGCCAGAGCAAGTGCCAAGAAAAAGTATTTCAATTTCATAGAATAAACGTCCTGTTTAAATTAAATTGATCAATATATTAAATAGCGTTACTTATCATCAAAGCTTTAGAGAATATAACCTGATATCTCATCAAAGCATATTTGAATGCACATGGTATATGTTATATGCAAATCCTTGATGGGTAAAATAACTGTTTATTCTGATCTACTACCTTTTTAATGATATTTGAATTGCAAGAATACCCGTCCTAAGCTGAACTGGTGATGAATGAGCGCTATGAGTAAAATCATATAACGGATGACGTAGGCTTATCTGTCCGGATTATGTATTCCCACTGAAAATTAGAATGAGACACCAAATAAAAACCCTGATAATCATCGTAATGTAGTAACAGCGATGATCATTAACAAAATGATTGCATGGTTTAACGAGCCGACTTTATTAAATAAAGCCTCAACCTCTTTGAAGAAACTTATTTCAGGTATCTAAGCAAATAAAATCTATCTTCCAACTATCATGTCAAAGCTGTTTGACGATGTGCTTAACGGCAGTGTCTTCCTCGCTGCCACTGACTTTGAATCCCAGTTTGCGTACTAACTCCAGCATAGATTGATTGGTTGCCAATACTTCTCCTTCCATGGTTTTAATTCCCTTGGCACGAGCCGCATCGAACAGGCAATTCATGAGTTTATTGCCAATACCTCTTCTCTGCCATTCATCTGCTACCACAAGCGCGAATTCACAGGAATAGCCATCAGCACTGGCCACATAGCGACATACACCTAGCTCCCTTTCCTGATTATCCTGTTTGAGCACGGCAATCAATGCCATTTCTCGGTCATAATCAATTTGCGTAAAGTGCAGGAGTGTATTCTGTGAGAGCTCCTTCAACGCATCCATAAAACGAAAATATTTTGATTCATCCGATAAGCCTTGTACAAATTCCTGCTCGATTTGTGCATCCTCCGAGCAAATCGGACGTATCATCAGGTCGGTACCATCTGGCAACTGCCAGTACGTAATCAGGTGAGTGGGATAAGGGTGGATCGCCATGTGCGCATAGCGGTCGACAGAAGGTGGCAGATAATCCACGACCATACGCGCATCCACCGCGCAGGCACCGCTTTCATCGACAATTAAAGGATTGATATCCATTTCCCTGATCCACGGAAGTTCACATACCATTTCCGAAACGTGCAAAAGTATGCTTTCAAGCTCCTCCATATTGATGGGTGGCATATTACGGAAGGTCGAAAGAAGTTTCGAAATACGTGTGCGTTGAATCATATTTTTAGCCAAATAATTGTTAAGTGGTGGAAGCGCAACCGCGCGGTCACCCATCACTTCAACGAGTATTCCCCCTGCCCCGAAGGTAATAACAGGGCCAAATACCGGATCAGTGATGACCCCGATCATCAATTCCCGACCATTGGGTTTGATCACCATCGGCTCAACGACGATGCCATCAATCCTAGCATTGGGATTTTTCTTTTGCACCGACTGGATAATGTCGTGATAGGCTGACCGGACTGCCTGTGCATTACCAAGGTTGAGACGTATTCCACCTGAATCTGATTTATGTGAAATATCCGGGGAATTGATTTTCATAGCGACGGGTAGACCTAGTTCTTCAGCAATTAATAAAGCTTCGTGAGGGGTACGTGCCACCATGGACTTGGCAATAGGGATATGAAATGCTGCCAAAATCGCTTTGGATTCCATTTCATTCAGGACTTTACGATGATCTGCCAATACACCTTCAATCAATAAGCGGGCACCTTCTTTATCCGGCATACTGCGTTGAGATATCGGGCAGGGTGTCTGCATGAGCAGCTTTTGATTCTGATAATAAGCAGAAATGAAGGAAAATACTTCAACGGCGGGTTCTGGTGTACGGAAAGTGGATATCTTTGCCTGGTTGAAGAGCTGTCTGCTTTCAGCCACTTGCTCCTCTCCCATCCAGCATGCGATAAGCGGCTTGTCAAACTTACCAGCGATTTTGATAACCGCTTGCGCCACTTCCAGTGGTTGAGTCATCGCTTGCGGTGTTAGTATTACTAGCACACCATCCACCCCCTCATCCTGCATACAATATGTGACAGCATGATGATAACGTTCTGCAGTTGCGTCACCGATGATATCGAGCGGATTACTATGCGACCAGGTAGCTGGTAACACTGCATTTAATTGGGTTAATGTATTTTCAGAAAGTGTAGCCATAGTCACCCCCAACTCAACAGCTCGGTCAGTCGCCATGACACCGGGCCCACCCCCATTCGTCACAATCGCTAACCGATTGCCGCGCGGGCAGATATGAGTGGAGAGGGCTTTGGCTGCAGAAAATAATTGCACGATCGTATCAACACGTACAACACCTGCGCGTTGCAAGGCAGCATCAAATACATCATCCGCACCGACCAGTGCACCCGTATGGGAAAATACCGCTTTAGTGCCGGCTTCATGGCGACCTGCTTTGACGATGAAGATAGGCTTGACTCTAGCCGCCGCACGCAGCGCGCTGATAAAGCTGCGTGCGTGCTGAATACCCTCGATATAGAGTAGAATACTTTGGGTATGTGGGTCAGATGCGAGGTAATCGAGTATTTCACCAAAATCCATCCCTGCTGCAGCACCCAAGGATATAATACTGGAGAAACCAACATCATTGGGTCGCGCCCAGTCCATAATTGCAGTGCAAAAAGCTCCAGACTGAGAAATCAATGCCAATCCACCAGCTTTTGCCCCTCCCTTGCTGAAGGTGGCATTCAACCCTGTCTCCGGACAGAGAATGCCAAGACAATTAGGGCCGATGAGCCGCATACCATAACGCCGTGCGTTTTCTACTATAGCGCGTTCCAGCGCAGCGCCTTGTGGCCCGGTTTCACTAAAACCTGCCGACAACACCAAGGCAAACCGCACACCGTGCTTACCACACATCTCAATAATATTTGGCACGATTGCTGCGCGTGTGATGATGACAGCCAGATCAACTGTTTCCTCAATCTGCTCAATGCCCGCATAGGCATGCTGACCTTGGATTTCAGGGTGGTTCGGGTTGACTGCATAGAGCTTGCCCTGATAACCGCTTTCCTGCATGTTTTTAAACACGACACCTCCAACGGAATCTATACGGTTACTCGCACCAATCACGGCTACCGATCGAGGGGAAAAAAGTAGACTGAGATAATGTTTGTTCATTGAAAGTTCTCCCAAACCTTAACATTCCTGGCGGCAGTATAAAGGATTCTTTTTGAATATCGGTTATATCAGACTGATCTCGCTCTTAAGCGCCTATTTTATTCTTATAGTAGCACCATTTCTTGTACACTATTCTGCATAGCATTTAGAGTAATTAAAAATATACAATTAATTAAAAGGGGGAATTCATGATCTTCTGGCGCGTAAAATCGCTAGATGCCATATTGGCTACAGCCGAAAAGAGAAGCCTTCACCGCTCGCTGGGAGTATGGCAACTGACACTCTTGGGCGTAGGTGCCATCATCGGGACCGGTATCTTCGTTTTGACTGCTGAAGCCGCACAGAAAGCAGGCCCCGGTATGATGATTGCCTTCATTATCGCTGGCTTTGTGTGTGCCGTGGCGGCACTTTGCTATTCTGAGCTTTCTTCAATGGTGCCTGTATCCGGCTCTGCTTATACCTACTCCTATGCGGTATTGGGTGAATTTGTAGCATGGATGGTAGGCTGGGCATTAATCCTTGAATATTCCGTCGCTGCTAGCGCAGTCGCTGTAGGCTGGTCCGGCTATTTCGTTGGACTATTAAATAATTCTCTTGGTATTGAAATTCCCTTTGCTCTGGCAAATGGCCCCTTTGCCGGCGGAATGATCAATTTGCCAGCAGTGGTCATCTGTTTGCTGATTATGGGTCTGCTTGTCATCGGTACGCGCGAAAGTGCCGCGTTCAATGCCGCGCTGGTGGCGGTCAAAATTGTTGCCCTTACAGCTTTTATCGCGCTGGCACTACCTGTTGCTGAGCTGGAAAATTTCCAGCCGTTCTTGCCGTTAGGTACCTCTGGGGTGGTCGCGGCAGCTGCTTCTATTTTTTTCGCCTATGTTGGTTTTGATGCCGTCTCGACTGCTGCAGAGGAAACGAAAGATCCGCAACGCAATATCCCCCTCGCTCTCATCGGCTCACTGGCGATCTGCACCTTATTCTATCTTCTGGTATCAGCCGGCGTGATCGGTGCAATTGGGGCACAGCCATTGACAGATGCTAGCGGTCGTGGTCTTATGCCTGGCTCATTAGCACTGGCCGAGCAATGCCACTCACTTGCCGCTCTCGGACAGCAGCCCATTGTGTGTTCACGTGAAGCGCTCGCGCATGCACTGCGTGAAATCGGCTGGGAAAAAATCGGCAATCTGCTTGGCCTGGCCGCTTTTCTGGCATTGCCTTCGGTTATCCTGATGATGCTGTTTGGTCAGACGCGCATCTTCTTTGTGATGTCTCGTGATGGCCTGCTGCCGGAAGTACTGAGCCGCATCCATGCAAGGTTCAAAACACCGCACATTGTCACCATGATCACCGGTATCGGAGTAACGTTTGCCGCTGCTTTCCTACCGGTTGGCAAACTCGCGGATATTTCCAATTCCGGCACATTGTTTGCTTTTCTGGTCGTGGCACTCGCAGTCATGATTTTGCGCATCAAAGATAAAGATCGTGACAGGCCTTTCAAGACACCAGCCGTTTGGGTGGTAGGACCGCTCGCTATTGTCGGCTGCATAACGCTCTTTCTCTTTCTGCCAGCGGATGCCAAACTGGTATTCCCGATCTGGACGGGAATCGGCTTGATTGTCTATTTTTTATATGGTTACCGGAAAAGCCATGTAGCGCTGCACATTAAAACATCCGCCGGTGGTGAAAACCTCATCGAACCGATTCGCCCGCTTGCGGATTACCGAGATAGCTTTGAGTCGCTTAAGCGAAAGGATTAACTACTTACTGCAAACATAGGAAGCAATTAATGCAGACAGCCTACATTACCCATTCCGCCTGCCTTAAGCATAGCATGGGATCTGATCATCCAGAGTCACCCGCCAGACTGAGGGCGATTGAAGACCAATTGATAGCATCGGGTATTTTTCCGCTGTTGCAGCAACATCAGGCACCCTGTGTAATGCCTCAGCAACTCGCGCGGGTACATTCGAAAAGCTATCTCAAATCCATTAAAGCAGTTGCACCGCAACATGGATTGATCAGCCTGGATCCTGATACCTTTATGAACCCTTTTACGCTGGAAGCGGCATACCGCGCAGCCGGTGCCGTAGTGCTGGGCACTGACCTCGTTATGACCGGTAAGGTAGAAAATGCGTTTTGTAATATCCGCCCGCCCGGCCATCATGCTACCCACGATCGGGCCATGGGTTTCTGCTTTTTTAATAATGTCGCGGTCGGTGTTGCGCACGCCTTGACACAATATGAGCTGAAGCGGGTCGCGATCACAGATTTCGATGTCCATCACGGCAATGGCACCGAAGATATTTTCAAATATGACCCTCGTGTCATGCTTTGTTCTACTTTTCAGCACCCATTTTATCCGTTTTGTGGCGCTGATAGCAGTAGCCCTCACATCATCAACGTACCGCTTGCTGCAGGTACAAATCATCTGGCTTTTCGTACTGCCGTTACCCAGTATTGGTTACCAGCGCTGGAAAGCTTCCAGCCAGAAATCATCTTCATTTCTGCAGGCTTCGATGCCCACCGAGAAGATGATATGGCTCATCTGAATCTGATCGAATCGGACTATTCCTGGGTCACTGAACAAATTAAAATGATCGCTGGCAAATATGCCAAAAAACGCATTGTCTCTGTGCTCGAAGGCGGCTATGCGCTGCATGCGCTCGGTAGAAGCGCTACCGCCCATATTAAGGTATTATGTGGATTGTAATTTGGTTAAAAGCTGCATCCGGCACTTCAGCATAAGAATCCTCTCTTGGATTGTGCGACGCTAACTCTGCAGCTAAATCGCAAACACCCTTGCAACATCAACTTTTGAGTACCATCAGCTGAAAATTAGCCCAATAAATGACTCGAGCTAGTCGAATTTATCTCTGGTTAGCCAATACTACCTGGCTGAAAATACCATTTGAGCTCCAATAAGGAGCCATCCCTGAAAATTTTTCAAGAATGGCTAATTAAACCTGCCTCCAAGTACCGAACTATCATTAAATTTTTTTACCAAAACTGTTTCACATTGAAACGTTCTGGGATTCTCTGCACAAAAGTCGAGCAAAGCAGATTATTCATTGACAACTTATCATAGATTCATTCATTTACGCTTGCTTCTAAAGTTGTATTTGGTGGTTCCAAGCGCCGTTCATCCCACAACGGCACACCAAATACATCGTGAATAAAGTAATAAGTCACCGGAACACCCAGTATCATTCCCCACAGGCCGAAGCTGTGGTAAGCAATCAGTAAAATGATTAATACCAGCACCGGATTGAGTTTGAAGTGTTTACCATAGATTAAAGGATTAAGCCCGTAGGCCTCAATAATATGGATAACGGTAATCATCACTACTATTGCTAAGGCCAGAGTCAATCCACCCGTATTCAATGCAATCAGCACCATCGGTGTAGTAGAGATAAACACGCCTAATACTGGAATAAAGCTGCACACGAACACAATCAAAGATAAAAGTGCAACGGAAGGAATCCCAAGTATGATCAGGCCTATCAGAGTTAAGAAAGTATTCACACATGCGATCATTGCCTGTGCCTGAATAGCTCGGCCAATTACATAGGCAAAGCGGACTACCGGCTGTGCCGTTTCCTGATAAAAATCACGCAAGCGTGAATCATGCAAGCTTTTCATCAGATCTCCCAGGCGAACGCTATCAAACAGGATCAGGAAACTGAATAACAGAGCCAGCAGCATCGTACCGGTGGCTTGGTAGAAATAATTGATAAGTTTAGGCACTTGCTCACGAGCTTTATCCATCTGTTTAGTCATCAAAGAATCAATGAGCAGCTCGGCTTCCTTATCGTAGTATTTTTTCAGCTTCTCCTGCATCTTTTCCGTCATGTTGCCGTCTTCTTCATTTTCAGTGTCTTCCGGCTGTTCGAACTCAGAAAGATTGATGGTTCTCTTGAACAAATTAAGCTCCCTATCAATAACCTTTTGAGTATCTTCATTCAGTATGCTTCGGATATAACCGTGCAAAGAGCGTTCTATACCAGGGTATTTACTGCCAATATCTTGTTTTAGTTCCAGCAGCTTCAACTGCAGTTCACTAAGGTTATTCATAAACCGACTGGCTTCACCGATCACACTGGGTGTGACATAGTGAAAAAAGCTTCCCAACCCTGCCAGAAAAAAGATATATACCAACGCCAGAGAGAGGCGGTAAGACAATTTCAATTTATTCTGGCCGAGGCGAATCAGAGGTGTAGCAATAAATGCAAGAACAAAGGTGATAAAAATCAGTCCAAAAAAGTCACGCAATAACCAAAGCAAACCGATCAGGATGAGCCAGATCAATATGCGGCGGTTAGCTTCATAAAAACTATCCAAGCTGAATGGCATTATTTAGATTATTTGAGTAGTTATTATTCGGGCAGGTTTGATCAAAATTCATTGAACCAAATAGTAAGTTACAACATAATGATAAATACTTCTTCTATGCAAGTATAAAGTATAACAACGCAGCAGGATATCTGTCGGTTATTGGTTGGTTATATGTTTTCGCATAATAATCCTTTCAATCTCATCTTCGAGAATGTCGATTCTATCGAAAGCTTGACCGCATGTAGACTAAAGACTGCTAGTCTAGCAAACCATGCTATTTATCCAATGCACAACCAGATAGAACGATCATCGTAAATTCTATCTGCCCAACCATCATACCCTTTTTCAACTGCTCAGGAATATCACCTGTCCGATGGGACAATGAGTATAAAAATTTAATTCTATAAGCTGTCAGTCAATCAAATAAAGTTTACGGCACCGATCTTTCTAGCTTTACTCAATACGCCAGACTTAGTATTTTATGAATCTAATCTAGTTCGAGCCGTGTCTAAGCAAATCAATATGCGTTTTGTCATTAAGACTGCATATTGAAGGTGTGAATATGGGCTCAAGGAGAAACCAATATCTATGTCACTCAATCTCACGACCTTTATTCAAGAGTTGCTCTAATTTATTTTTCTGATTATTTTTTACTTTATTGATTCGATAGAGCTTTATTCAATGCACTAACTAGTGCTAAATGCTATAAATCAACAGTTCAGGCATTGTCTAATCAAATCAATGCGCATGCTGCTCACAAAAATTGTATATTTTCTGTAGGCGCAAGGAGGAACAAATGTTAATGTCATCCAATCACACTGCCTTTAGACAGTCCATGGCACTCAATATCACTGTTTTCAGGCAATTTATGGCCACTATTTTCTCTGTTATTTTTTTCCTAGTGGCGTTAATACTCACTTTTCTCACCGGAGAAGCCCTTTTTCAAGGATTCGTAGGCAATATTGGGCTGGTAGAAGCCGTTATTAAATCTATCAACATGGCTATTGTCGCACTAGCAATCTTTGAGCTTGGCCTGGTAGTTAATAAGGAATATGCGTGCAAAGAAGGTGAACAAAACCTCATAGTTGTGCTCAGACGTACAGTGCCCCGTTTTGTCAGTATTGTATGTATCGCGCTTGTTCTTGAAGGGTTATTATTAGTTATCAAGTACAGTCAACTTGGACCGGCAAGCAATCTCAATTATCCGGCCATTATCATTATTAGTGCCGCGATACTGCTGGCTGCTCTTGGAATATTTATGCGTTTGACTGACGATAGCCACAATAACCATAACAAAATTCTGTTTAATGACAAAAAGATGCAAGCTGACAGTGAATCAATAGGAAATTCACATCATTCTTTAAACCAGTAATATCAATCTAGCTGATTTTCTTTGATTATACTGGTTAATGACTGACATATCATTTCACATGATACAGCAGTCGATCCAGGTGCGAGGCAAGTGTTAGATGGCCGCAGGACCAGCCCCTGCTACGAAAAATAACGCCACCTTCGTTGCCTGGAACAGCAATGATGCCCCGTAACGGCCTCACTATTCCGGTAAATGACCCTTCCATTTCCAAATCAAACATGACGCGAAGGCGAGCCGTAGACAATATCAATAATACCGCAAGGTGAAGCCGACAAAGTTGGTTTTGATTTGGAAATGGAATTATTTAAGCTTGATACTTTTTACTGATAGAAAAGCTGATTTGATTTATCGGGAGCCGCACAATGAAGGTTATGAGTATTAACGATATCCAAAAACTGATCAAAATTATCGGCTTGAAAGCCTTCCTTACTAGACTGATTATGTTTCTGGAAAGCGATTTCGCCCGTTGGGACACCTTCCATAAATCTGTACGGCATGCGACTTATTTTGCGCAAGGGGCTATTGAATTGATGCCTTGTGCAAATGACCAATTCTATGCAATCAAATATGTCAATCGCTATCCCGGCAATACAGCACAAGGTAAATTGAGCGTGATCGGCATTGGCCAGTTAAGCGATGCCGCTACGGGTTACCCATTGCTACTGAGTGAAATGACCTTATTGACCGCTTTGCGCACGGCAGCAATCGGAGCTTTGGCAGCAAAGTATTTAGCTAGAGAAGAGGCCCGCTCTCTGGCAATTATTGGTACCGGCGCACAGGCGGAATTTCAGGTAATAGCCTTTAACAGGCTTTTCCCATTACAACAAATACGCTACTTCGATATTGATCCAGCGGCGATGGCTAAATTTTCACATAATCTGGCATCCTATGCTTTTGAATTGATACCTTGTGCCAACGTACGGGAGGCCATTCACAATACCGATATTATTATTACTGCAACGGCAACAACTAGGAGGATGAGATTGTTCGAATTGCAGGATGTCGCAATAGGCAGCCATATTCACGCCATGGGCGGCGATTGTCCAGGTAAAACCGAATTAAGCCAGGCCCTGCTAAAGGCAGCGAAAATCATGGTTGAATTTATTCCGCAAACACTCAAGGAAGGTGAAGTACAGCAATGTGATGCAAGCGATATTTATGCTGAATTATGGGAGCTCGTCACCAAGCGCAAACGAGGCAGGGAAAACGCTACTGATATTACCGTGTTCGATTCGGTTGGCTTTGCGGTGGAGGATTTTGCAGCGCTGCGTTTAGTATATGAATTGGCTTTAGAGCATCAATTAGGTAGCGAGATCGCGTTGCTGCCTGAGCCAGGCGACCCTAAAGACTTGTTCAGTGTATTAATTCCATTTCCAAATCAAACATGACGCGACGGCGAGCCGTAGACAATATAAAGATAATGCAGCAAGGCGAAGCCGACAAAGTCAATTTTAATTTAGAGATGGAATAAAACCTCTTCCTGACAATAAATAAGCCGATGATTAATTTGCATAAAACGTTTCCACAATTGATTTCATCAGAAGCAGCGTTTTAGCATGGTGATCACTTTTCGGATTGAATTCACTGATTTCCAGACCAAAAAACTTGGCATGATGCTTCACCAAGGCAAGCGCTTCCAGCAGTGCAGCAGCTTTAATTCCACCCGATACCGGCGTCTCTACGCCAGGTGCATCTTCAGGATCGATTAAATCCAAATCGAGGCTGATACCTATCGTTTTGCAGGTTCTGCTTAATTGCTCGGTAGCCGTAAGTAGCGTCTGTGAAAAATCGCTGATTTGATCGGCAAATACAATCTTGACATTTGCCTGTTTTAATAAAGCGTATTCCCCCGCTTCATAACTACGAATACCGATCATCAGCAGATTTTCTGCCTGAATAAAGCAGCAGGCTGGATAAATTGCGCCCAGCCGTTTATCCGCTTTGCCTAGCAGCGCGGCAACAGGCATACCGTGTATATTACCAGAAGGTGTAGTGGCAAAAGTGTGCGCATCCATGTGTGCATCAAGCCAGATTAAGCCAAATTCGCTGCTGTGCGGCAATCCCTGCAGTACGCCTGACCAGGTACCTAGTGCACAAGAATGGTCCCCACCGATTACCAGAAAAGGGTGGTGGTTTTCAGTCCAGTAGCGGGTAAACTGACTCGCTTTTTGGTAGAGATGGGCTAATCTGACCTCTTTTGTGCCTGTCTTTTCGGGATACAGCATATGCCATTGCAGTTGCAAGCCGGTTTGCGTTACTGGCAGTTTAGCAAACTCGTCCCGCAGCAGTTCTGCTGCGTTACCGCAAGTACGCATCGGTCCGCCTAGGCAAGAAGCAATCCCTAGTGTTTGTATCAGTTTTGTCATAAAATAATGATGGCATAAGCTGAGGATAATGTCTCTAAGACAAGCTAATTTTTGGCATTTTCCCAGCCAAGACTACCAATCACACCCTGCTCACTCCGATAAGAATATACCCGAAAAAGCAGGAATCGCTGAGTTACTCAAAGTTCGCAAGACAAGATCTCCATGCGCTCTGGTAGCAGTTGGCAAAAAAAACATCAAATGCTACGCAAGCTCAGTTTTCCCCTTGCGTTTTGCTACGGTTGTCGTTACTACCTCCGGTTATCTCTTTTCAGATAACAAGTTTTAGCCCATGCCGGGTACACTAGGGTGCAATAACCATCGGGCATTGCGCCGTATGTGTACCTTACCATCTGGTGCAATGCGTTACATTTATTGCATCCTACCAGCTAAATCAAACATGACTTTGTCGGCTCTTCTTGCCGTATTATTGAAATTGTCTACAGCTTGCCGTCGCGTCATGTTTGGTTTAGATGAGAATTCTTTTTGAATCATTCTTAACTGGCTAGACTATATTGGTCGCATTGAGGCCGGAAGCTGGTTCATCAATAGCATCTTTAAGTTCAGCCGCACTCTTTTGTGGAGCGGTTGATTGAGAACACTACGGGAGAAAAGCCACTGCGAAAAACTGTGCCACCCAATTCGTGAATTGACCGCAGATGGTTAGCTGAGAACTAGAAGAGAGATTGATAAATCCCTTCTAGAGTATCATTATGTACTATGCCGTTTGACAGGAATTGATCAAAAATAATGACAATAAACCTTTTGCTCATCAGCATCTGATGAGCAAATAGCAGCAAATTCTAAGTGGAAAATATACAGCAAAATTATTTCCATCTGCTATGTTAATTTCATAGCACCAAACACTCACGCCGCGCTGCTACTTCGGTGTCATTCCTTGGCAGGTGCCTCTTCCGGCTCGATACTCTCGACTTGCGGAATAGCTTTATGTGGATGCTGTTTGACCATCCGCTTCAATTTATCATCCTTCGCTCGCCCATGAGTGCCGCTTTCCTGCAACTCTATATTCGGTAGCGATTTCTCAGACTCTGGCATTCTGCGCTCAAATTCTGCTTCAGCGGCAAGCCAGTTCTCAAGCTCATACCCCGAAGCGTATCCACGCTTCGCATACTGGTAGTAGGCAGCCTCGCGAATCATCGCCTCGCGCTGCTCTGGACTGTAACTTCCTTGCCCTGTAATGTTGGGATCGCTGTTTTGTTTAACGGAAGTGCGTGTCTGTTTAGCCATGTTTTGTCCTCCATCATTGAAGATAACCAGTACATAGCGAATGAGTCAAACCCTTGCGCTATGCATCCTTCATGCATCCCTGGCTGGTTTGCAACTTTAATCATGTGCACCAGGACCATGCAGTATAGGAAAAAATAAATGTTTTTTTATTTAACTCTAATATTGCAATAGATTATGGCAATACTTTGATTAAAGAAATACGTGCTAGCACGTACTAGCCCGGATATTGCACGAGCATTCAAAATAAGAGCGAATTTGCCAGAAATTCATTTTTAATTTAGATTAGATGAATCGTATTTCTAGTCAGAATTTGTTGTTAAGCATTATGCTTTTTTATGTTTTCTGGTGGAGTTATGGCCAAAAAATGGCAACTTCTTCAGTTAATAGTAGGCATAGCGCATCCACCACATAGCTATTTTATGCAGTAAACGGCAGTAACATAACCCTGAATCCTGGAAATGAATTACCCAGAAGTCAGTCGAGCTGCAACTTGCAAGAACAGTTTCTGGCAGGGACAGCTGCTTGCAAGTAAAAAGCGAATACGGCGAGTATTACTAGGATGACAGCACGGATTTTGATTAGTTTGAGGCGCGTAGTGTGCTCACATAGGCTTGAGCCAGTTCTGTGGCTTGCAGGCAAGGCGCCGTATGGTTCCAGTAGGATGTAAGCCAGCGAGGACAGCAGCAGACGAAATTGATTTGACCATCAGCGATGGCAACTGGTGCGGTCAGCAAACAGATCAAGCGGTTGTTCTTTGATGCGATTTTCCATTTAACCGCGTGGAGAATAAAAGCTTATCGTAGAAAAGCTGCAGTTTACCGGTCAGATTGGTGACCACGTAACGTGGATGAGTGCCTTTCTCAGTATGCTCGATTTTAACGATGATGCGCCATAGCTGCTTGCTGCCAGCTCCTGGCAGCATAGTGAAATTCACCAAACCAGCGTACTTTCTCACCTGATATGGCATATTGCTTCTCTGCTGCTTGCTGCCATTGCGCAGTGATCTCATTCAGTCGCTTGTTTTGGGCGATACCCACGATATAACCCACCTCATGCCGCTCACACCATGCCAGTTCTGCGGCGGCAAAAGCCACTGTCACCTCGAAAAATGATACGAACTGCAGGCCAGCTTTGCCTGAACCGTTTTACCAGCAATGACAGAAGAATAGCCCAGGCATATTTTGCCCCATCAATATTGCCTGGCCGCAGGTAACTCACCAGCAGTTGATCTTCACAAAATACATACAGCGGCAAAAAGCAGTAATGATCTGCATGCCATGAAAAAAGTAGCCCTCCTGTTTGCCATGGACCGCATCATCGGTGGCATCAAAATCCAGAATCAGTTCTTTGGGTGGTTGCTCGAAGGAAGCCATAAACCGATCTATCATCACTTGATGAACATGCCAGGATTTGTCGATTCGCCTGATTCTCCCAGCGGCACAAGGTGGAACTGCTCGCCAACACCTCTTCGCGTTCAACCGCTGATTGAATCGCTAAATCATAGCATAATTGCTGATGATCATTGAGGTCTTCATAGCCACATGCCAATGCATAAACTCGTTGGCGCAATAGCGTCAAACTACCATGCTTACAACTTGCCTGCCGACGATTATCTTCCAGCGCCTGAGCAACCGCTTTGCTCAGCCCAATGTGCTTATCCACCTGCCGCAATAACATGACGCTACCATCTGAAGTGATATCTCCACCCTCGAAATTCACTTCAACAGTACGCTTTTTTACATCTGGAAAATTAAACGATTCCTGGGTACACTTTGTTACTGGTAATCCCTTTTCTTTATTCAGTATAGGTAACTGAATTATAAAAAACTATCATGGAAGTGCCACTTCCTTTCATGCAATATTCAGGCTAATACGGTCAGCTTGAAATTCAACAGCCAACCATAGGAACTAGCAACCAATGCGTGCTAATAAGTTGTCACCATACAGTCTGCCACTATTAAACCCGTTGCTATTATCAGCAGCATCACAGGCAAAGCAGTCGCAGAAGATGTCTTCAGAGATGCTGCATTTAATTGAGAGTAAAGCCCGAAGACTGTCATATATAATGAATAGAAAAGCTGGCAGCGCACCAAACCATATTCCTGCCAGAAGAATATGCAGCGCATAAGGAGCAATCGATGAAAATGATATTTCCTCTGCTGCACCGGAATAACTCATCAATGAATCCGCAATCAGAGGTAATGACGCTGCAACTGACCACAAAATATAGTGCCACCGCACACGAGACAAGCGCCGGATATACAAAATCACCCTAAAGGGAGTCTACTCGTCCTTACCCTTGTAACCGTTTGCTATTTTTGACAATCGCTGTTGCGTATCAATATGGCCTTTGCGACGAGCCACTCCATAGTGCGTGTTATCTTCTACATCTTCGTTACCCCACTGAAGCCAGCCATGACGACGAAAGCGTGCGAATAACTCAAGATAAGGGCCAGGCGAGCAGGATTCGATCAAATCGTAGATTTCATCAGGTTTGCGAGAATGTTCCCGTTTCCGGCTTAAAAAAAGATTGACCTGCGTGCGCCCTGGAGAAAGGGTCCGCAGATTGCCACGTACACCGAATAAAACCAGTTCTGTAACATTGCGAAAATAGAAACCCACCCCTCGTCCATCTGGGCCGCCATCTTTGCGAATCTTATACCAAACCAGGTTTGATTTATAGGTAAACCCCCATGCTTCCATTACCTTAAGGCCTTCCTGCAGCAGAGTATTCGGCACCCAAAGATAAAGATGTGATTTGGCAGCTGCAAGCTGGAAAACAGGAAGTTCCATTATTTCTTTCAATTCCATGGTAGAATATCTGAGTAACCGTCTGTGCTCTGGTGCCATTTTGCCGGTACGATTCTGAAACTGCCAAGGCGGATCAGCCAGGATAGTCGAATACTGACCTTCTGTCTTTGCCAATAAATCTTCCGATGGATGCGACTCTGTAGTGTGATCTACCTGCGCTATCACGATCAAACTTCCCTTTTCAAAAATTATCAAAATAGCGACTTCTTACGAATTGCATTATCACCCTTAGATTCTTTTGACCAATAAAACAACAGAAGAAGCCACTCCAAATGCAGGTTTTCTTTGTGCCACAATTACGCTAAAAGCTAACCTCCATCCCGCAGATATTTTTGCAAAAAAGCAGACACCCTGGCTTCGTATTCTTTGGGATTATGCGCGTGGAGGTTAATGTGGGCGGCACCTTCAACGATCCACAGTTCTTTAGGTGAATTAGCGGATTCAAACAGGCATTGTGTTTCTGCAACTGTGGGGTGCAGATCTTCTGACCCTGACATGATGAATACCGGGCTATGTAAGGCAGCAAGATTGGTGATAGGACGAAGCCGATCAGCTGTAACGCCCAGCCGGATGGGTAATTGCCAAAGGAATAGCGGCGTAAGCAAACTTCCCAGTGGACCAAGCCGCTTCTGCAACCTGCGCGCAATGGCTTCTTCAATGGTCGGGTACATTGATTCCAGCACCACAGCACTCGGAGCAGGAGATGCTTTCGAGAGCACGAGCGATGCCGCGCCCAAGGAAACGCCAATCACAGCAATCTTTTCATGTGGAAATGACTCGACCAGATTTCGCATGGCAGCCTCGACTCCCTCAGCCTCCCGATAACCAAAAGTAATATATTCCCCACTACTTTCACCATGGGCAGGAAGATCGATCAGCATGACCGAATAGCCTGCCCGCACTAGAAATCTAACACGGTCCAGCATCTGGCGTCGATCATTGCGCAAACCATGCAACAGCAAAACCACACCCATTCCAGGTGCTCCACGTATGAGCCATCCTGAAACCACCAGCTCGCTCGTTTCATTTGGAGGACTTTGCAATGTAAATGTTTCGACAGGCAAATCAGCCGGGGGACTACCGACGGATCGTTGTGCAGGACGGCAGAGCTCACCTCCAGCCATGATACCGATAGCTATCACTGCTATGCCACAGATAACGATAAGAATGATTAACGCAATGAAAGCTGGCGCATGAACAATGTGAAGCATTGTTTAAACTTGACTGGTAACTGAGGTTGATTTGGCAAGATGCGCATCAATCAGCGGCGAGATCTCTTTAGCATGGACCATGACCAAATTGTGGTCACCGCCTGGCACAATGTGCAAGTTGGCATTTGGCATCAACACAGCAAGGCGCAGACCCACACTGACAGGACTGATCGGATCGGCAGCACCCCATAACAGCAAGGTGGGAGCCTTGATCTTGTGGAGCTGAGGCGTCAAGTCTTCATCGTATTCCGGCAACCAACGAGGGAAAGACGGATGAGCAGCATGAATGAGTGGACGCCAATCCTGCGCCCCAAAGCTCTCCAAATCTATACCGCCTGAGGTAGCCGCCAATACCAAATGAGTGATGAGTTCAGGTTTCTTGAGTGTGGCCTGGATCGCCATGATGCTTCCTATCGACTGTGCGATGATAGCAACAGGTTGATCTACTTCGGCAGCCACTAAATCTACCAAACCATGCATGCTGTTCACCTTGGGATCAGACGGCATAAACCCCAACCCCGGCCATTCCAAATAAACTTTTTCTGCAGGATAAGTAAGTAAATTAGCCACAGGCAGCCAGAACTGGGTATCACCTGATGCACCAGACAGAAACAAAAGTTTAGATGACATGGAATTATTCCAAATTGTAAATCATTTTATTTTCACATCAAACATGACGCAAAGGTAAACCGTGGAAACGGGTCGGTATGTAGTAATCCGAGGCGAGGTAAGCGCAATGAACCGCACGGCCTCTTCCTGTACCAAAGACGCCACCGCATTTATGCCTGGAACAATATACGATCATGCATAGCTGCCCCATTCTGATAATTGAGAAAATTTCAAAATGCTTCTATAGGGCATGGTTTAACTCTCCAATTAAAAATGCAGGAGACAGCCTAAGGTTCACGGTTCATCAGGAAAGTAGGCATTGTGAATTTCATTACCAATTATTTGTTACATTAGTGTGGTCCACCAGAGAAAGCAGGACGGTTGCAGCACAGTTTGTTTCGTATGAAGCATACTTACACGGCTGAGATTCATATTACTTTCGCTTGGAAGCATTCGAGCTGAATGACTGAGAATACCCCCAGCGGCTAATGAGGGTGATAATGCTAACTGCCCTGTAGATTTCATTCTTACCTTCTGGGTATTTCGCGCCGTTACGGATTGGTGATTCTGCAAGCACATGGCTATATTACAACTCCTTGGAATGACACGACTATTCCACATCGTTGCGCCTTGCCCTGCACTCGCAAAACCACGCAACTTTACTCTATTTAATTGAAACATCCACGTTAAATGGCCCAGGTTGGGAAAAGATACCCCTCCACCATTCCTCAGCTATGCTGAGGAGCACCTACTTTCTACCATTTAATCCTTTTTGCTCGCTTTAGATTCATGCAAATGAGTCAAGGCTTCTTCGGCATGTTTGGTTCCTTCCTCGGCATGCCCCATATCAGCATGCTTAATGGCCTCTTCTAAATGCTCAATCGCCTGATCCATATGAGCATCAGCACCCGATTCCTTAGCTTTTTTAGCATGTTCCAGGCTTTGCTTCGCATGCTTGGACAGCTCTGTGGCATGACCCATCTTTCCGTGCTTTATCGCCTCTTCAAGATGTCGTGTTGCATCTGCTTTATGTTTTTTAAACTCTCCAGCTCCATCTTCTGTATCTTTTGCATAAGCGGGGATGCTCAAGAAAAATGCCAACATTGCAATTGAAAAAATAGCTGATATTGTTTTCATGACAATTACTCCTTATTTGGTTAAAGATTAATCATGTCAAAACACGCGCAACAATCGTGCCATTCAACTCCACAACTTCTGGAAAAGAATCAGCTACTGAGTAGCTCTCTCAGATTCGTAGCACGCATTTGCTTTATAACATATATTGCAAGAAAACAATATTGCTTAGATAGTTTGGCAATTTATCCAAGCAATAGATTAGTATCTCAACTACTCTGGCCTACCTTGGGAATGGATAGCTGCTGTCAACTATGGGGATAGTTTTTATTCATATCATTTTTTCAGACACGTTTGTTCTAATCAAGGATTACGATCACGAGTTTCAATCGATTTATCCGAGCTAGCATGCTGAGTTATACGGTTATCTGTCAATCTGGCAGTATTTGTTATTCCGTTTCTAAATCAAAAATGAAGCGAAGGCGAAATGCAGACACTATCAATAATACGGCAAGGTGAAACCGACAAAGTCAGCTTTGATTTAGGAATAGCGGATTCAGGTTTGATTCAGCATAAAATAAAGTAAATCCGGCTTAAATACCTCTTTACACTGTATTTTATCTCCATGTGCTATTACTCATCATTTTTGTCAGTGGTCATGAAATATGGGCCACGAAAGGCAATATCTTTATTGCTGTGCTAAAAGAGATCAGTACTCTCCTCCATGCCGCCTAAATCAACATACTTTTTCACGCTGATCAGCGTACGTGCTATCAGTTTTTTCTTGAATAGATCTTCGATAAAGATCGGAACATTTTTCAGCGATACTACACAACCGTAACGACCCAGGGTTTTGGCTTGACCAAACGAATAGAAGCGCCAAAGGCCGCGCAAATCTGTAAGGTCATTATCAAATTTTGGATCCAGCTTCCAAAAGAAATTAAGCCCTTCCTTATCAAAGGTAAGATTGACACGGTTAATAAGAGTCAAGAAGGCGAATCTGGTTTTAAATTCAACCGTTTCCTGTTGAGGGCGCTTAGCGATGACTTTGGCCTCTTCGAGCTCTTCAAGGTATTTAACCTGATCTTCAATACGAGAAAGTAATTCCCACGTCTTTTCAGTATTTTGATTAAAGATAACGGCAGCCTGGATCAATCTCGAGTGTTCATGCCCAGTCAAATGACTAATAGTAAACACAATCTCGCCACTAGCAAGCCGTTGTCTTTGATCACTATCCAGATCTTTGAGACCATCCGAGCCGAAATCGGGTGTAGCGGCAAGGGACAGCGTTGAGATCAGGCAAAGTATTCCAAAAACAACTTTAATATATTTTTTCACTACACCAATCTTCCTCCTTGAATATCTATTAAATCAATATTTAATGGAAGTTTCACATAAGTATTAAATTGACATTGAACAAAAATACCTGAAGGGAAGATGCATCACAAGGATAAATTTGCTTCATTACATTTCCAAATCAAACATGGCGCGCCGGTGAGCCGCAGACAGTATCAATCATACGGCAAGGAGAAACCGACAAAGTCAGCCTTGATCTGGAAATGGAATAGGGACTATTCTATGAATTAATAGGCAAGGTTGATTGCCTGAATATTTTGAATAAACGTATTGTATTATGGTTGGCAAGGTAATAGCATAAAATGCGCCTTAAATCAGGCAAGCACAAAAAAGCTCATATACTTATGCCGCTTCTATCTTTGCGCAAGCTTAATGTTGAGCAAGCTGTATAGCATGAGACTGAAGTGGTTCGAACGACACAACCTCTACGTTCAGTATGTTCATGGACTTACTACAACCATTTTTTTAATCTTGAAACTAGGCAAAAGGAATAAACAAAATAAAGTAGCCGCACCTGAGAGAATAATGAGGGGCGCTAAATATCCTTCAAACCAGTTAATCAACATCCAGGAACCCATCATAGCGGATAACTGAGCACAGCCATTTACTATCGACATCAGCAAGGCAAAAGTAAAGCCTTCCGATCTCTCAGGGCAGGCTCTAGCTGCAAGGGTAAGAACAGCTAGCAGAGCGACCATACTCGTAATACCAAAGAAGAAAGACAAAGCAATGAACAACAGGCCACTGTAAGAAGTTGGCATGATCGCACCCAGGTAGGAAAACGTGCTAAGCGCGCTTGTAAGAATGCTGAAAACGAGCTGATACTCCATACTGCGGTTACTCATGTATTTCCCATAGAGCCAAGCCCCTAGAATTGAGCCCACTGAGCTTATCGCTCCTAGATGGCCGATAAATGATTGTGAAAAATTGAGCGTGTCAGTCATAAAGTAGTAGATAGGAATGCCAAAGCCTGGGCTAAAATTCCATAAAATTAAAAATAATATCGTGGCCCAGAGTAATCGACTCCGAAAAGTTTCACGTAAACCCGCAACAGTGGCTTTCAATGAAGCGAGATCCATTGCAGTTTTTTCTTCTTCTACTATCAGCCAGCTAAGAATGGCTATGATTACGGGAGCGACCATAGTAATGATCGCCGCTGTACGTAAACCTGTACCAGGATCAGCCATTTCTGCTAACCATCCGCCTAATATTGAAGTAATTATTTGAGCGACACAAAGCCAAAACCACTGCACAGCCTGAAAATGAGCAGTCATATTAAATTTCCGGCCGTTTTCTACCATTAAAGCATCAATAATAACATCTGCGGCGGCTGTTCCTATGGCGGTTAGAAGAAGTGCCATAATTAATTGGTCGCTATCTGCTATTTCAGCTAACCAGAAATAGCCAATGCAAGTAAGTAGGTTTAAAACTAACAGCCAAGACTTACGACGATATCCAAACAGAGAAATAAAATCGCTAACTAAGCCATAAACAGGCTTAATCACCCAAGGAATTGTTAAAATGGCCAGGTAATTAGTCGCACCTAACTCGTCCAATTGCATAACTTCCTTAAGATAATAGTTAAGAGGCAGGCTGATAAGGCCCCCCGATTGAGCAATACCCTGGGCGAAATAAACAATACCGAAGAGAAAAATAAGATGATTAACATAACGGCTGTTAATCAATTGCTGACTTGCAAAAGGAGTATTTTCCATAAATGTTACTTCTTAAAAGTGCTATCTTTGGTAAGATATAAATAACTTCACTCAACCAAAAGTTTTATTATTCCATTTTCTGCTCAAGCATTTACATTTCTTCCAATAATAACTTTTTACCACATTTTCTTGATAACCTTTCATGAGACAAGACAGGATCAGTTTCGTTTCAAGGGTCAGGATTAGAAACCACACACAATCGAAGGTCTGAAAACTATTTTCTATCATGACCATATCTCACTCTCATCAAACTTCCAGCAACAAGGGAATACTTGCACTTATGGTAGGAGCAATAGGTGTCGTTTACGGTGATATCGGCACCAGTCCGCTTTATGCCATGAAGGAGGCTTTTAGCGGTACCCATGCGCTCTCACCAGAGCCACAGAACATACTGGGTTTTCTCTCACTGGTCTTCTGGGCACTCACAATTGTGGTATCTGTCAAGTATGTACTTTTCATGATGCGCGCAGATAATAAAGGTGAAGGTGGCATCATGGCACTCATTGCATTGACTCAGCGGGTAGGGAAAGCTAATTCACGATTACGCTGGCTGTTGGCTTCACTTGGGTTGTTTGGAGCGGCACTCTTTTACGGTGACGGAATGATTACTCCGGCTATTTCAGTACTGAGCGCTGTAGAGGGAATAGCGGTTACGACGCCAGCACTGGAATCCTGGGTCATTCCTTTTGCAGTCATTATTTTAGTAATGCTGTTTCTATTTCAACCACGCGGCACCGCTGGGGTAGGGAAATTGTTTGGTCCAGTCATGGTAGCCTGGTTTCTGGTTTTGGCGGGGTTGGGAATCATCAACATCATTCAGTATCCGGTTGTGCTCAAGGCGATAAACCCCGCCTATGGCCTTGATCTGCTGTTACACCATGGATGGTTTGGATTTTTAGTGTTAGGCACAGTGGTGCTGGCGGTGACTGGCGCTGAGGCGCTCTATGCCGACATGGGGCATTTTGGTCGCAGGCCGATCCAGTTTGCCTGGTTTGGGTTTGTCTGGCCGGCACTGCTGTTAAATTATTTTGGGCAAGGAGCATTGCTGATAAGCGATCCGACGGCAGCGCGCAGCTCGTTCTATCTAATGGCCCCTTCCTGGGCGCTTTATCCCGTGATTACGCTTGCTACCGCGGCCACAGTCATCGCTTCACAGGCAGTCATTACCGGAGTCTTCTCGGTCACTCGACAGGCGATCCAACTGGGTTATATTCCTCGCATGCAGATACTACATACTTCAGAGCGCGAGATAGGACAGATCTACATTCCGTTTGTAAACTGGTTCCTAATGCTGGGTGTAGTAGTACTGATAATTGGGTTTGGTTCCTCAAGTAATCTAGCAGCAGCTTACGGCATCGCTGTAACCGGCACGATGGCTATTGACACGCTGCTGGTCTTTTTTGTGATTTATGGCCTGTGGCGCTGGCATTGGTTAGCAGCCATCCTCATCATTCTACTTTTTCTAGTGGTCGACCTCGCCTTTGTCAGTGCCAATCTTACTAAGATCCTTCACGGCGGCTGGTTTCCGCTGCTCATCGCCACAGTTATTCTTGCTTTCCTGACCACATGGAAGAAAGGACGCAGCATTCTGATGCAACGCCTTCAGACGGATGCAATCGATATTGATTTTTTCCTTAGCAACATCGAAAAGGAACCTCCGACCCGAGTACCCGGTACAGCCGTGTTCCTGACCGCCAACTCCACAGGCGTGCCTCATGCCCTGCTTCACAACCTTGCGCACAATAAGGTGCTGCATGAGCGAATAGTGCTGCTGACGGTAATCACTGCTGATGTACCCTTTGTACCGGCCAATGAACGCATTGAGACTAAATTACTGGGGAACGGCTTTTATCGCGCACTCTTCCACTTCGGCTATCTGGATCAACCGGATGTACCCGCAACGCTGGCACAATGTGAACTGCTAGGGCCAAAATTCAATATGCTTGAGACCTCATTCTTTCTCAGCCGAGAAACACTTATTTCCACCTCTTTCCCAGGTATGGCACGATGGCGCGAGAAGCTGTTCATTACTATGGCGCGCAACGCTTCCAGTGCCATGACGCTGTTCAAGATTCCAGCTAACCGTGTCATTGAGCTGGGCACACAAGTCGAATTGTGAACCCATCACTTTCCTCGCCAGGGAATATTTCAACGATACTACTTCTATCCTAAGAGTTGAATTGCTTGAAATATATGGATACGCTGAGAAACTCACTACGGAACCAATGTATAACATACTAAGGTAATGACCAATACCCCAATAAAATTAAGCACCAGACCTTCACGTACCATCCGATCAATCGGAATCATGCCGGTTCCAAAGGCAATCGCATTGGGTGGGGTTCCTACTGGCATCATAAAACCACAACTCGCACTCATGGCGGCAGGTACCATCAGCAGTGCCGGCTCAACGCCTGCAGCTAGCCCTGCCGGGCCAAGAATCGGCATCAACAAGACAGTGGTTGCGGTATTACTGGTCGTTTCAGTCAGAAAGGTCACGATCAGTGCAATGGTCGCGATAATAATCAACGGGTGCAGATGGGATAGCACTGTGGATTGTTCAGCGATCGACTTGGATAATCCAGATGCCACAAATGCCTGAGCTATAGCGATGCCCCCAGCGAACAGAATAAGAATGCCCCAAGGCACTTTCACCGCCGTTTGCCAATCCAATAATTTTCCGTCACGACCATTGGGAATCAGAAACATGGCAATGACAGCAAGCAGTGCAACAGTCGCATCTGAGGCTCCCTTCACATCCAACCAGGTACTCCAGCCCCCAAAGGGTTCGGTACGGGTGACCCAGGCCAACACTGTAAAAGCAAAAATAATCAGAATACGTCGCTCTTCTAGCCGCCATGGGCCAGGCTGAGGCATGGAAAGTTCGCCGACATAAGTCAGGTTGCGCGTCAACCACAATCCTGCCAGTGGCACCATTAGCAGAACAACGGGCATCCCCCAACTCATCCATTGTGTAAAACTCACGGTTGTTCCGGTGAAATTCTGATATTCCTGCATGAAAACCAGATTAGGAGGAGTGCCAATCGGTGAACCTAAGCCACCAATACTACTACCATAAGCGATAGATAACAGAAGAGGTAAAGCGATCTTTTTATCGCTACTTTGATCAATCACAGCCAGCGCAAGCGGCAGCATCATCAATGTGGTTGACGTATTGGAGATCCACATGCTCAGCAAGGCACATGTACACATGAAACCCAACACAATGCGTCGGCTGCTATTTCCTCCCACTAACCTTATCAAGCCCAAGGCAAGGCGGTAATGTGTTCCCGAATGCGCCATCGCAGCAGAAATCATGAATCCACCCAGCATCAGTAAAATCATGTCGTTGCCGTAGGCTTTGGCGATTTCTTCTTTCGGCAAAACGCCAACCAGTGGAAAAATGGCTAACGGAATAAGTGAAGTATAGTCTAACCAGTTAAGAATGATTCAGAATGTATAGGATTTGAAGAGCATCTCAACGGTCTGGTTTTGTTGTCTACGCAGTGCTTTGGCCTGTGCCCATTTATGTTCAATAGGATTAAGATCAGGAGAATAAGCGGGCAAATATTCAAGGGTGTGCCCAGCGTTTTGTATGGCCTCTTGCGTATCCTGCCTCTTATGGAAAGTGGCATTGTCCATCACAACGACGGCATGTGACGGCAATTCAGGCAACAGGTCCTGCATCGCCCATTCGTGAAACACATCCGCATTGATATTGAGTGC